>NZVB01000039.1 GCA_002701375.1 Cyanobium sp. NAT70
CGCTTCACGGATACAGCTTCACTGAATCGTTGGTTAGCGACATGCACAAACGAGCGAGTTAGGCCGTCTCTTCCATCTGGGAGGGGCGGCCTCCTCTTTATGGGCAGGCATGATTTGGATCAAATTTTTACAAGCGATGTCAAAGCTCCGAGGCTTGTTTGAAATGGGCATTGTTCAACTTGCCTTCAGGCTTCGGAAATGTTGTTGGGTATAAAACAACTGCCTTCGTCTGCTTCTGATGAGCCTTGGAAGGCGCGATTGCGCGAGCACAGACCGCAGAGAACAGTTGGCGTCATTGAGACAGGTTTCGCTGAGTTCAAATCAAAAATTTAAAAAACTAGCTATCTTCGACGCCCTTCGTCCGATGAAGTCATGCTCCAAAGCCTGTTTTCGGTACTGCTTGCGGCTGTGATGTGGGTACAGGTTCCTCAATGGCAAGACGACTGGTCCAAGTGTTCTGTCGATGCACCTGATGTGGATTGTCACTGGTATGTGGTTGCTCCCGACAATACTTTTGGAGAAGGTTTCGATTGGGATACTGCGCCATGGTTTGATGCCAATGGTCTGATGGATATTGGCAACCTCAAAAATACGATGTCAGGCATTCATCAGCAGGCTTCGACAGCCATCGCTCATTCTTGAATGATAAGGACCTCTGATTGATGAGATCAATTATTTTGACTCTTCAGCATCAAAAACGATTGCCTTTTCATGCAGAGCGCAATTTTCTCTCCTGTTTGCTCAAAGGCTTGATTGATAAATTGCAGAAATTGTCAAACTTTATGATCGGCTGATCCAAAATTTGAACCGAGTTCTTCCCCTGTACACATGTACCTTTAAGAATTGGAGGTCATTTGGGCTATTAGCTCTTGTTTGTGAGGAATTTGTCCTTCGAAACACTTTTTATTACAATCTAGAGAATGCTCTGCAAGCTGGCTTGCGACGAATTTGCCCACTGTGACTGATGCTGTTCGATCAATCACCATGGTTTTTGAAAATTCTGGCAAGCTGTTGTTAAAAGGGAGATTTCCTTGGCAGCTCAATACCTCAACAATGTTCGCGTGATCGTCAAGGAGGGTTGCGAACAGCAGTACCTGGCAGCGGTTGAGGCATGGGCTACTCCAGACGGTATGTCGGATCGTTATCTGGCCAAGACTGGTGAGCGTCGTTATTGCTTCGTCGGACTCTGGGACAGCGAGGAGAAGCTTGTGGCCGCACGTCCTTTCATGATTGAACATCTGAACTCAGTGCGAGAGTTCCTTGAGGAACTGTCTCCAGAGCTTGGTGTGACTGATCCTGTTTCGGGGCCGGTGGTGGTTCACAACACTTAGAGGTCTATAGCTGCAAGCCTTCAGGATCCCTGAGCTGATCTGTCTCATAGAGTTGTTTTTGAACACACAGTATTTACTTAGGCAGATCAGGAGACCTCAACGGAGCATTTGTCAGGCCCTCCAAGTCGACTCATACCTATTTTGATGTGTAATGACTCGGGATTGGACATCTTTGTTGGCCATTTGAGTGTGTTTGTTTGGTCGCGACTTTCTGATGAGCGATCTGCTTCAGTCAATAGACCTTTATTGAATCCGTGGCAAAGAAAATCTTATTTTGGTGATTTTTTTGTTGCAATGGCCTCATTATTGCACAGTGTCCATGTCTGGGTTTGATCCATTTTTTAGAGACTCTCTAGGCTGCGCTCGATCAGTCCTTCTATGGCATTTAAGCTGATCAACGGGATTGAAGATTCTTATTTCTCCTTTCAGAAGCTCTGCTCAAAAACGCTGTTACCCTCCCTCCCCTGTGATCAAAAATTGCGGGAATGATTGAACTGGGACTAGGCTCATTTGGTTGGCAATTCAGTTAATAATTTCTGCTTCTATGAACGGTTGACGCCACGCCCAAACACGTCCATCACCGTCGTGATCTCTTGTTGATCCTTTGATCGCATGTTGAGCTTCCCTATAAAGGGTTGTTGGAATGGAAATCTGGTCCCTATGGATTCTTTTTGACCCATTCCACCAGACATGCGCGGAGAGATTCTGGGCAGAGCTCAAGGTTTGATAGATTTGTCTTTAATAAATAAGAACCTGAGTAATGACAGAAAATCTCCCATCGGATGATGTTTCCATCGTATCCAACCAGGGCAGTCAATCCAATTCCCTCAGTGAGGTTTTCTCCTTGCGGATAAATGTCGACTCGTCTGAGGTAATCATGGTCGAAGGTGCCCCCCACGACGGTATCGATGTTGACGGCTCTGAAATAGGGCGCTCTGGGATCGTCTTGAAGAGGATTCTGATCAACTGATTTTCGCCATCCAGATTTGACTAGCTCAAGAATGAGTTGGTTTGCGCCAGATATCTCAGAGAGAAACATTAGAATTCTCGCTTTTAAAAGGTCTATCTGTTGTCAGGCTAGAACGATGTATTTTATATTACTCAATACATAGCCTGAGGGGAATTGCTTAGATCGGCATTGTTGTAAAGCACCCTGGCAGCTTTTGCAGATGGCTGTGATTGATGTGTAGGGATTGATGCTCTAGGATTTTTACTCCACATCAAGGCATGCCCATGCCGTTTGGTCAGTCTTGCTGGATGGCGCTTCTGTGTGTGCTGAGTCTTGTTGGAAGACCCTTGTGAGATGCAGTGATCCTTATTTGCTAATTGTTGTAGACACACAATCAGAGGAAGCCATGTTTTCAGAATGTTTATCAATGTCATCTCTTTTGTCTGACCCACGACAGAAGGCATTCTCTAACATTTAAACACCATTGGCGAAGTGTTCTAGCTTTGCGCCCTTCACTTGTGCTGATCGCTGATTGAATTCTCGTCAATGATTCACTTGTCTAGACATGTTAAGTCATAAGATGACCTTGGCTCTTTTGGATCCACGTGGACGAAGGCTGTGTTGGGTTAAATCGCATTGTTGCCTTCAGCAGATCGGTTTTGCCATGAACATCACTCCAATTACCTTAATGTCTCTATCAACTCGTATAGGCTGAGGAACTGATCTCTCGATGATCCTTGTCTCGTTGTGATCTATCTCACGGCCAGAGCCGATCTGTGTCACGAATTACAGGAAAAAACTCTGCAAGATTGACTCAGGTTTAGAACACAATGACCATGAAACGATTCAACAGGCAGTGGCGAAAGCTCAGCAATCATCAGGGCGATTTCGAGGCGGGAGAGTTCATTTTCTCTCGCGGTAAGGAGTGGAAAGACCTGCCTGGCTCCCTCTCGATCTCATCAAGTCGAGGCGGTCGTCGAGCCAAGCTGCGCTTGTACGTCGATCAGAATGGCGACGATTTGTTCACCCGAGATGAGTTGATTTTCAAGGGCTGTACCGATCCGCAGAATGTTGATGTCATCGATGCATTGATGAATCGCAGCGGTTTGATCCAATTGCAAAGGGAACAATCCACTGTAGGGGCGTGCACCATGCCGACCTTTGGGGCTGTGTGTCAGTACGGAGTGCGCTCGACACTCACGTTAACCACAGACAATGGAATCGATGTTGATGTGCAGCCCAGAGGACGGTTCCGACGGGAGACCATTTCCATGCCAGTGGGTCCGCAATCGCCTGATGAGCTAGATCCCGATATGTTGAATGCCGTACTTCTGCCTGATCTTGCCTGATCTTGGGGTGGTTGGTTCGCTCGCATGGATTGGATCTCAAGTCTGAAGCCTTCACGCAACTGATCAACGCCAATCCGTCTGATGACGAGCGAAGGAACAGAACTAATCAGTGGAAGATAAGGAGCAGATCAAGAACGTCATCAATGACATGTTGATGAAAGGGAGCTCTGCTGATTTTGCATGTGCTCCCTGCTTTTTCAGTTCTTTAATCCGTTAAACATGGCAGATCACTACGTGTGTTGAACCAGATGGGTTAGCCGATTCACTGTTCCCAGTCGGCTGACTATGGAGAGAGACGTCAGAATTGAGCATGACGATCGGACGGGTGAATCGGGAGATCGAAGATTCCACAGAATGAGCACTGATTGCTTGTCTTTTGCCTCCAAGCAATGCAAATCAAGGTGAGGGGTTAGTTCACTAGTCGCTGCACGGTTTTCATGAGGGCTCACTGGGTGGGCATGACTTGACCTTTCGTCTTTATGCCATGCCCGGTGGAGTCTTTCCCCCTTCTTTCAAGGTGATCACAATCGGAGTGAAGAACTGTCGTTAGTCTTCGCCATTCAAGAAGTGTTGACATGAACGCGGGCTGCCCATCCGGGCAATTCTCATCACAGGACATGGAGAGATGAGGGTGACCTGGATCGATGTCGACCCCTTGGCCTGATTGAGGAGAGTGGCCGTACAGCCCGTAAAAAAGCAAACTCAGAAAACGCATCCTCTGAGTTCTCAACGCCCCCTGATGGATTCGAACCATCGACCGACTGCTTAGAAGGCAGTTGCTCTATCCAGCTGAGCTAAGGGAGCAATTCAGACCATTTTGTCAGGCCAGATGGTTTCTGCCGCTCAACTGCTCCTATGTTGATCGTTGAACATCGGCTTTGGATGGCCCCGCGGCGTCTCAGCGACAGCGAGAAGCAAGACATCGTTGCTCGTTACAGAGATGGGGAAAGCACCATTGCTCTCGCCGACGCTTTTGGTTGCAGCCCGAACACCATCAGCCGCACGGTCAAGGCCCTGATACCCGCGGATGAATACAGCGCGCTGAAAATCAGTCGCCAACGTGGATCAACAACTTCACCCTCTGACCTTTCACAGTCCGAACAGACCCCTCCCGAACAGACCCCTCTCGAACAGGCGCAATCTGATGAGCCTGCGGGCGCCTCAGCCTCGTCCATTACTGCAGAGACTCATGATCCTGATCCTGAGTCCGACACTCCGGCTGAGGATTCGCTCGTTGTAGTCGAGGTGGCAGAGGAGGAGGATCCCAGCAGTTTGGCTCTGGATGATGCCGATGATTTCGGTGTTGATCCTGAGGATGAGTCAGAGGACGATACGAAGGAGGAGGAAGACATGGCTTCTCCCTCGCAGAATGCGTTCCAGGAACTGGTCCCTCTCACCGATGTCAGTGTTTTTGAGGACCGTGATCATCTCGATCCACTGCCGCTGAGCCCAGATGTTCTTCCCGACAGTGTGTATATGCTCGTTGACAAGGTGGTTGAGTTGGATGCCCGTCCTCTCAAGGAGTTTGCTGAGTTGGGGCGACTGGATGATTCAGAAGGGGAACGGAACGGTCTTTATTTGTTCACCAGTCCTCGCACGGCCAAGCGCCAGTGTGGACGCAGCCAAAGGGTGATCAAGGTGCCGGACACCGCTGTTTTTCGGCGCACCAGTTCTTACTTGCTGGCTCGAGGTATTACGCGATTGGTGATGGACGGTACCGTGATCGCCCTTGACCATGAGCTCTGATGTCGGGACGCCTTAATCCAAACGCTCGGGTAACAGGATCGTCGCCACACTGCCACCACTGATCATTCCCATCACTAGCGAAATCCCCAGAATGAAGCCGCTGGGTAATTCGGCTGATCGCGCTGACCCAAACCGGATGCTGTGACGTTCGTTCAGATTCTGTGCACCTAAACAAAGCATGAATAGGAGGAGTAATGCTCCTCCGTAGCTCAGGGTGAGTAGGCGTAAACGAACGAGCATGGTGATACACGACCTCAGCCTTCAGTCTGGAGTCTGTTGATGTAAGAGGTCATAGAGGGCACGGCGTGAACGACCCGTGTCGTGGGCTAATTGACGAGCTGCTTCGCTAGCACTCGCTCCTGCGTTGATGCATTGCTGAAGACGTTCAAGCAGATCGTCATCGCTCAGTTCACTTGGCATGGCTGGCGCTGCGCCTCCGAGAACCAAGGTGAATTCTCCCTGTGGGCGGTGATGGTGGAAGTGATTTCGTACGGATGAAATGGTCTGTCCTACGTGTTGTTCATGGCGCTTAGTCAGTTCTCGTGCGACGTGGAGGGGACGATCAAGACCGCAGTGCTGTTGCAGGTCGTCCAGCAGGCTGAGCAGACGATGAGGTGCCTCGTAGAGAATCGTTGTTCGCGTTTCAAGTGCCAGTTTTTGAAGGCGCTCACGCCGTTCGCGACCTTTCGCAGGTAAGAAGCCCTCGAAGCAGAATCGCGCGCTTGGCATCCCGCTGCAGACCAGTGCTGTTGTGGCGGCACATGGGCCCGGGATGCAAATCACCTCATGCCCGGCCTGTCGGGCCGCTGCTGCCAGATCTTCCCCCGGGTCGCTGATTCCTGGGAGGCCGGCATCACTAATGACAGCCAGGCTTTGTTGTTGTTCCAGCAGCTGGAGCAATTGGGGCAAACGCGTGCAGGTGTTGTGCTGATGGAAGCTGAGTCGTCGCCCGACAGCACCGATCTTGCGGAGCAGCTGGCCGCTGTGGCGAGTGTCTTCACAGGCAATCACGTCCACTGATGCCAATAGGGCCGTGGCTCGCGAGGAGAGATCGCCGAGATGTCCGATCGGGGTGCCAACCAGATACAACGTTCCCGGAGCAGGCTCCTGTCGTTGCATCATCCTCATTCCGATGGCCAAACTCTAGTTCTGGCAACTGATTTCGCTGGCTTTTCTGAGGATCGTCTCAATGTCGTTAAACCGAAACTTGTTTCAAGGGAGGCAGAAACACTCAGTTCAATCAGGCACAATTCTGTGGCTGGGAGATTGGCGTCACCCAGCCAGCGTCGAGCATGGATCCCTCAGCTGGGAACTGAGGGATTTTTTATGCTCATTACTACTTTGCCTGAAATTTGAAGCTGGCGTTGCTTGCTGAGCTGGCATCGCAACACAGCCTGGCAGTGCTGCGTGTCGGATCAAAACAGTGGGATCACGTTGTCAAAATTGAGCCCACGCAGGACCAACCGCGTGGCTTCCTTCGCACTGACCCAAAACAAATCTCCACTGTCGCAATCGGCAACTTGGAACAGAACAGGAGCCTTTGGCTCTCGTCGTACTGAGTCGATCCTGACGATCCAGCCCAACCACCAGTCCTGACTTAAAGGATCAGGACACTCGTGGTCCGGTTGAACCAGAATCAGATCTCCTTGGCGAAATTTCGTCAATGAGCGACACGATGTGGCAATCATGGCTCTCTCCAGTACTTGTGTTCTAACTCTGTTGTCCTTCCTGTGTCGAGGTGCTTAATCGGTTCTTAGCGGTTCCTGTTCGGCTTGAGAATGAGCATTGAAGTCTTGCAATGGTTTGACGTAGCCGGTTGGTGAAGTCCTTGCTTCACAATGGCTGCGCCTGATCGCTTCACGATGCCGAGCTCTGCTGTTTTTCCTGAGGGCGTTTCCCAGACGGAGTTACTGGAGCAGTTGCGTCGACTCAGCTGGGGTGCAGCCGATATTCTTCGTGCCTATGCCCGAGGCGAGCAGCCTCCTCATGGGTTCCCGAAGGCTTTGAGCGTTGACAACGGCGGTGAGGGGCCTGTCTCAGCAGCCGATTTGGCGGTCAATCAATGGTTATTGGACGGATTGATGGCTGCTTTCCCTGATGCCGGATGGACCTTGCTGAGTGAAGAGACCGCGAAGGAGCAGCTGACGGAGGGAGAACCTTTACCGGGTGAGTGGTTGTGGATTCTTGATCCGCTAGACGGTACGAAGGATTTTTTGCAAGGCACGGGTGAGTATGCGGTGCATCTTGCCCTTGTGCGTGGGAAGAGGCCGGTGCTTGGCGTTGTGCTGTTGCCGGAAGCGGAGGAGCTTTGGCTTGGCTTGATCGGCGAGGGTGCTTGGTGTGAAAATCGTCAAGGTGAGCGATCCCCGGTTCGCTTTAGCCAACGCAGTTCCCTGGCCGATTTGATTCTTGTGGCGAGTCGAAGCCATCGAGATGATCGTCTTGAGAAGCTGATTGCTGCTTTAGGTCTGGCTGGGTCGAAAGCTGTTGGCAGTGTCGGTTGCAAGGTCGCCACCATTTTGCGGGGCGAAACCGATCTCTATGTCTCTCTCTCGGGACGCAGCGCTCCGAAAGATTGGGATATGGCAGCGCCGGAGGCGGTCCTTCTCGCGGCAGGCGGTCGCTTTACCCATGCTGATCAAGCTGATCTCCTTTACAACACCGGAGATGTGCGTCAAGCCGGTTGCCTGATTGCAAGTCATGGAAAATCTCATGCTGTCTTGGCTGAGCGTGCGACCCAGGCAATGGCAGAGATCGACCCAGGTTTTCCAGTTTGAGTTGGCTCAGTTGATGGGGAAGAAGAGTGGTTGTAGTTATTTTATTTGCATTAATCATTGCAAGGATCCAAGCAACATTTAAGTTGTCACTTTAGCGAGAATGATGTTGCAAGGCGATCTGCTTTGTTTTTTAACTCTTTTCTTTTTGAGCGTAATTTTTGACGACAACTATTTGCTAATCAATTGCGCGGGTCGATGCTGTCTGAGTCTGTAAAGACTTTTTGCGGCTTGATGGATGTATCGCTGTGGCTGAGATGGAATGCGAGTAGTTGTCGGGCACTAAAAAAGGTTATTCATTGATAATGTCACAATGAATAACCTTGGAATGTTTGGATGATTTAAATCGTCTGGGCTTTAGCTGAGAGGCGCAACTGGAGTTGGCATTGGATCGTGATCGCCAACTTCTCCATTTTGTGGCACGCCACGCAATGTGAGGTTGATGCGACCACGGTTGTCAATTTCGCGCACACGTACGGTAACTTCGTCACCCACCTTGACAACATCTTCTACCTTTTCGACCCTGGCTTCTGAGAGTTGAGAGATGTGAATCATTCCCTCTTTGCCGGGAAGAATTTCGACAAAGGCGCCAATCGGAATGATGCGAGTAATCGAACCATTGAACAATTCCCCTTCGTTTACTTTGCGAGTAAGCCCTTCGATGATTCGTTGTGCTTCTTCGGCTGCCGCACCGTCGTGAGAGGCGATGGTGACGATGCCGCTGTCTTCGATATCGATCTTGGTGTTTGTACGTTCCGTAATTCCTTTGATCGTGCGTCCTCCTGGGCCAATCACTGTGCCAATCAATTCCGGATCAATCCGGAAACTGAGTAGACGTGGTGCATGCGGAGACAACACATCACGTGGGGTGTCGATCGCCTCGAGCATTTTCTCGAGAATGTGAAGACGAGCGGGACGCGCCTGCATGATCGCTTCGGACACTGTGCTCACAGCTAGACCCGTGATCTTCATGTCCATTTGGAGAGCGGTGATGCCCTTTTCAGTTCCTGCCACTTTGAAATCCATATCACCGAGGAAATCCTCAATGCCTTGAATGTCGGTCAGGATCCGCACCTCTTTCCCTTCTTTAATAAGCCCCATGGCTGCGCCGCTCACAGGTGCCTTCAGAGGGACGCCTGCATCCATGAGGGACAGTGTGCTGCCGCACACCGATCCCATCGATGTCGAGCCATTTGAGCTGAGGACTTCGCTGACCACTCGGATCACATAGGGGAAGGTATCTTTTGCGGGCAGGACAGGGACGATGGCACGTTCCGCTAAAGCGCCATGTCCAATTTCACGTCGACCTGGGGTTCGCATCGGACGCGTTTCACCGACGGAATAAGGCGGGAAGTTGTAGTGATGGAGGTAGGTCTTCTCGGTGTTGGGGTGAAGATCATCCATCTCTTGAGCATCACTCGGGGTGCCAAGAGTGGCTGTGGACAGCACCTGGGTGAGTCCGCGTTGGAACAATCCCGAGCCATGAACGCGTCGTGGCAGCACACCGGCCATGGCGCTAATCGGACGAACTTCATCAAGACCCCGTCCATCTACGCGCTTGCCATCCTTGAGAATCTGCTGACGCATCAGGGTTTTGGTCAGCGCTTTGAAGCTGGTGGCCAGTTGCTTGGGGCTAGTGGAGACCAGTTTGCGGACGGGGTCATCTTCTTTTAATGAGGAGACGGCCTCCATCGCGTCGCTTTTGACCTGCTCCAAGGCTTTGTCACGCTGTTCCTTGGATTGATCAAATTGCTTGAGCGCCTCGCTGATCGGTTTGGTGCATTGTTTTTCCAGAAACGTCGGGATTGTTTTGTCCTCTGCTGGAGCTTCAGGCTTCACCTGTTCGATCCCGAGATCCTTGAGCAAGCCCTGTTGGGCCTTAATTAGCTCACAAATCGCCTCATATCCGAAATCGATGGCTTCGATGACATCGCCTTCCGGCAATTGATTGGCACCGGCTTCAACCATCACAACGCCATCAGGCGTTCCCGCAACCACGAGGTCCAGGTCTCCGCGTTCAATTTCTCGGTAACTGGGATTGAGCACAAAGTCATCGCCCAGGAGTCCCACACGCACGGCCGCCATTGGGCCGTTAAAGGGGATTTGAGCGAGCAAAGTTGCGATGGATGATCCTGTTACGGCCAGCACATCTGCCGGAACCCGTTCATCCAAAGAAAGGCAGGTCGCGACGACCTGTAGGTCGTCGCGTAACCAACCTGGAAACAGGGGTCGGATCGGCCGGTCCATCAGGCGACAGGTCAGTGTTGCGCGCTCTGGTGGGCGACCTTCCCNGCGTTGAAAGCTGCCAGGGATTCGTCCTGCCGCATAGAGGCGTTCCTCGTAGTCACAAACGAGAGGGAGGAAATCAATGCCCTCACGTCCTGTGGATCGGGTCGCGGTCACCAATACTGAGGTGTCCCCGCACTCCACCAAAACGGATCCACCAGCCTGAGGGGCGAAGCGTCCTGTGGTCAGTCGAATCTCGCGTCCATCAAAAGAGATTGACTGTGTCTGTCCTTGCACGACTGTTTATGTCCTTTTGTCAATCACCATTTTGGCATTTCATGGTGTGTGGTGACAGCAAAGGGGAGGCATGACCCTCCCCTTTGCTGCATTGCAAACACTCCAATCGTCTGAATTGAAGTGATTGAGCGATGTTGTGCGCTGCTCGCGGTCTTTGTTACCAGCTTGATTTGACAACTCCGGGAAGTTCTCCCTTGTGAGCCCGCTCGCGCAATTGATTACGGCACAATCCAAAATCGCGATACACACCCCTGGGTTTGCCGGTGGCCCAGCAGCGGTTACGCACACGACTGGGAGCACTGTTCCGAGGGAGGGCCTGAATCTTGCGATGAATTTCCAGCCGATCCATCGGATCATCAGCTGAGTTAAAGGCAGCCAAAAGAGCTGAACGCTTGGCTGCATAGCGCTCGACCATCTTTTTTCTCTTGACGTCGCGGGCGATCATCGACTTTTTGGCCATGCAGCTGAGGTCAGCAAGTAAACGAAACCTCACGATACAGGTTGGCTTTTCTCGTTCGCCTGATTCAGTTCAGGCTTAATGATGAATCAAGTGCTGAACAACAGAAAGTTGACTGGTGTCACGCACGACCAGAATGATCGTCAGACCCATCAACAGCAGAAAGCCTGATTGAACAAAGGCCAGTTGTAGGCGTTCCGGAACAGGACGACCCTGGATGGCTTCAATCACCAGGATCATCATTTGTCCGCCATCGAGCAGGGGTAGAGGAAGCGCATTCAGCACTGCCAGATTGATCGAGATCAGCGCCGTAAACAGAATCAGGCCTGAGCCACCCTGTTCACTCAGTTGAGCTCCAATCTCAACAATCTTCACCGGTCCGCTCAACTGACTTGCGTTGGTTTGGAAGTCGGTGATTAAGCCCGCATAACCAGAGACCGTTTGTCTTAGTAGATGCACGAATTCTGAGCCTGTGTAGGTGACAACTTCACCAAAACCTGCTGCAGGCCGAGTGCCTCCGCTGACATTCGCTTGAAGTTGAGCTCCGATGCGGCCCACTCCATCTTGATTTGTTGGACGCAACTCAATGCGTTGTTGCTCAACTCCTCGCTCGCGCTCGATCAACAAATTTTGATTGGGTGCTGATTTGATCAATCGCACCATCGCCTGGACTCCCGCTTGACCGGGATCGAGGGGATGGCCATCAATGGCCAGGATCTTGTCCCCTGGAAGAAGTCCTGCATGTTCGGCGGCGGCTCCTTGTTGGACCTCCACGATCATCACGCCGGGATCTGGCGAAGCAGGTAAACCGCCGAAGGCGGTTTGACCAAACAGCACAACAAGGGCGAGTAAAAGGTTGGCCATCACACCAGCAGCAACCACCAGAGCCCGCTGGGGGATGGGGCGGTTGCGCATCAGATCTGGATCATCTGCTGGGATCGGATTGTCGTCCTCGTCGTCGGGGAAGGAGACAAATCCACCCAGTGGTAAAAGGCGGATGGCGTAGGTCACGCCGCGCCGCTGGCGTTTGATCAGTGCTGGTCCAAATCCAACCGAGAAACCACTGACGCGNATGCCCTGCAGGGTTGCGGCAAAAAAGTGGCCCGCCTCATGCACCACGATGAGGAGCGCAAGGACCGCGATGGCCGCGAACACATTCATCCGGTCGTTATGGGAAGAATCGGTTCATTGTGGCTGTAACCGTTCGCTACCGACGTAAGGAATCAGCACTTCGGGGAGCAGAACACTGCCATCAGGTTGTTGTCCGGTTTCAAGAAGGGCCGCCATCGTGCGTCCCACTGCCAGACCGCTGCCATTCAGTGTGTGCACCAACTTGGTGTGTTTGCCTTCTTTCGTCCGAATGGCCGAACGTCTTGCTTGAAAGTCTCCGCAAATACTGCAGCTCGAAATCTCCCGAAAGGCACCAGCGCCGGGTAACCAAACCTCAAGGTCGTAGGTGCGCTGCGCGGAGAAGCCGAGATCACCAGTACAGAGGTCAAGGACGCGGTAAGGCAGCTTGAGGGCTTGCAGGACTGATTCGGCATCGGCCGTGATCTGTTGATGTGCCGCCTCCGAGTGGTCGGGATGGACGAACCAATACAGCTCAACCTTGTTGAATTGATGTAGTCGGATCAGGCCACGGGTGTCGCGGCCATAACTTCCGGCTTCGCGCCGGAAGCAGGGGCTGTAGGCGGCGTAGCGCAGCGGTAGTTGGTCGGCGGGAATGATTTCATCACGATGAAATGAGGTCACAGGAACCTCTGCTGTTGGAGTGAGCCATAGGTCGTCGTCGGCGCAGCGAAAGCTTTCCTCGGCGAATTTGGGGAGTTGTCCGGACCCTGTCAGGCTTGCTGTGTTGACCAGCACAGGTGGGAGCACTTCGCTGTACCCCTTGCTTGTGTGCAGGTCAAGCATGAAGTTGATTAAGGCTCGTTCGAGGCGAGCGCCTTGGCCGAACAACGTGACGAAACGACTCTGGGCAATGCGTGCCGAACGTTCAGATTCGAACAGCTTGAGACGCTCGGCGATCTGCCAATGTTCTTCGAGTCCCGTCTCTTCGCGGGGTGTTCCCCAGCGGCGCACTTCAACGTTGTCACTCTCATCTTTGCCGTCAGGGCAATGCGGTGACGGGAGATTTGGGAATGTGAGGAGTTGGTCGCGAAGCTGAGCATTGAGCTTTTTTTCCTCGTCTTCCAGCACCGCCACTTTTTGCTTGATCACATTGCCCTGATGCCGCAAATCTGCGATTTCATCGCCTTTGGGATCTGATCCCGACTTGATTCGATGGCCCACGTCCTTGCCGACGCGGTTGCCCTCTGCTTGAAGAATGCTTCGCTCCTCCTCAAGCTGGCGCTGTTGTTTCGCCATCAAATGCAACCGCGTTAAGTCAACGGTCTTGCCTCGCCGCCCCAGTTGGCTGCTGATTACATCTGGGTTTTCACGCACAAGGCGCTGGTCGAGCACAGTTTCAACTACGGCAGAGCCGGCAGCCTATGGCAGGCCGCTTCAGAGAACCTGGCCGAGCATTACAGCTGCGACCGCGGAGAAGACGGTGATGCCGAGTGCCGTAATCGGGCTTTGGCCCTGAGCAACCGCGATGGTTGTAATCACCCCAGCTCCCAGGCAAGCGACGCAAAGTTGTGTGCTGATGTCTTTTTGGCGCTCCACAGATCAATCGCTCTTTCGTGGACCGTAGAGATCTGGCTTAATCCAGTCTTCATCATTCCCGGGCTTCGTTACGCCGCGTCAGAGTTCGTTACTTGCCGCAATGGAGGCTGGCCTGGCACGTCCTCCGGAAGCCCATTGCTTGAGGGCTTCCAGCTGTTCATGGGCAGTTCGTGATAGGGGAATTAATTGGGATGCTGCTCGAATCAGGTCTGTTTCATTTAATTCCCGACCTTCGGCAAAGGCGAGATGCATCGCTTCAATCACGGTTTGCTCGAGCTCAGCCCCAGAAAATCCTGCACTGCGACTGACCACTGTTTCGAGGGGTAAGGTCACGCCTGGCCTCCGTCGGGCGAGATGGAGGGTAAGGATGCTCAAACGCTCTTCAGTACTGGGTAGCTCGAGTAGAAAAATTTCATCGAATCTTCCTTTCCTCAGCAATTCGGGAGGAAGGCGATCCACGCCATTGGCCGTTGCAACCACAAAAACTGGTGAGGTTTTTTCTGCCATCCATGTCAAGACGCTGGCTAGAACGCGTTGGGTGGTACCACCGTCGCTGCGGCCATCGCCACCGAAACCTTTATCGATTTCATCAATCCACAACACACATGGAGCCATAGCTTCAGCACGCTGAATTGTTTCTCGCGTGCGAGCTTCACTGGCGCCGACAAGACCGGCGAAGAGTCGTCCTACATCCAATCTCAAGAGAGGCATTGACCAGTTGCGGGCAATCGCTTTGGCCGTCATTGATTTGCCGGTGCCTTGAGGGCCAATGAGCAAGACGCCTCGTGGACGTGGAAGACCGAAGCGGCGTGCTTCTTCCGAAAAGGCTCGGTGACGTTGCTCCAACCAGTGCTTCAGCGCATCAAGCCCACCGATCGCTTCGGTGCCGCTCTCTGTCGCGCAAAATTCCAGCACTTCGCTGCGGGCAACCGCCTGACGCTTTTCCTCGAGAACCTCCTCGAGGTCCTCGGGGCCGAGGCGGCCACGGCGTGCGAGAGCTCTCGCTGCCACTTGCCTGACCCGCATTTCGCTGAGCCCGCTACACGCTTGGGTGAGGTCCTCGAGAATTGAAGGCTGTAGAGAACTTCCACTGCTGGAACTGATGCTGCCGATGAGTTGGCGTAGGTCATCAGCATCTGGCAGAGGNAGGTCTAGCAATGTGAGGGCTTCATCGAGATCCGCGGGGGGCGTCCAGCTGCCACAACACAACACAAGAGTGTGGGGAGAGCGACGCAGGCTGTTGTTGAGATTTCGCAACATCCTGGCGACGCCGGGGTCCTCGCAAAAGCGATGAAAATCTTTCACCAGCAGAACGGTTGGACTGTTGGCATCGAGTTTCTGGAGCCACTCCAAGACCGCCATCGGTTGTCGGCTTCCCAGTCCATTGGTATTGAGGACGCCGCTGAGGCCCTCGATGAAGTCCCANCAGGCGAGCCGGCGTTGCAACCTTTTAGAGGCCTGCTCGACGAGCGACGCGACGCGATCCTCCTCACTGCTCCGAATCCAGATCAGTGGTGTTCGCGATCGAATCANCAGGTCGAGATGATCACTCCACTGGTTAATGCTCATGGTTCGCGGAGCTGGCGCAGGACGGCCCATCGCGGATCAGCCTCCTCATCCAAAACGTTGTTTTGACGTTCCGTCAAAGGAATCGCTGGGCCAGGGCAGTGATCACCGCAGGAATTGACCACAGGGAGCTGAAGATTGAGCTGTTCAAAAACCCACTGTTCCGGATCGAAGCAGCCACGAGGGTCGAGACACTCAACCCACCCATTCACGTGTTCAATGTCTGTTTCGGCTTGCAGTGGTTCGTCGCCGGGCAGGGTGACGCCGAGCCAAATCAACTCGGCAGGTTTGCTGGTGATCTGTTGGTTGAACTGACCAAGGCAACGATCGCAGCTCAGCGTGACGATCGTTTGCAGAACCCCTTCAACGGCAAGCACGTTGCCACGGTGTTCTGCTGTGAGATGGCCTCGGACCGGGGTTAGGGAGGGAAGGGTCTCCAGATGCCCCTCAACAATCCATTGCTTTGGAGCGCCGAGAGCTCTGAGATCTTTGAGGGGCACTGGCTCAAGGCCCTTAATCATTTTCCGCCTTTGGGCTCAAATGGAAGACGGGATGAACTCGTGCCAGACGTTCCTGAAGCTGACGCTGTTGCCGCCTGCTGGGCGATCTGTTGATCCAGAATTTTTTGAAGGTTTTCGGGAAGTGCTTCTCGTGAAAGGAGGAAGGTTTGTAAGGCCTGGAAGATGTTGGCAATCACCATGTAGAGCAGCACACCAGCTGGCAGAGGGAAAAACAGGAACATCCCGGTAATCATGAACGGGGTGATCTTGTTGGCCGTGGCTTGCTGAGGATTTGCGGGCATGCCCATCCCAGAAAGCAGCTGGGATAAAAACAGGGTTAAGCCAAAGGTTCCGACCAAAATTGCGATGTCCCAATTAATCGCTCCATCGGCATAGAAACCAACTTGGCCTAGAGCCTTGATGAAAAGGAAACCACTACGAGCCGCGAGACCTGGAATTTTGGCTTCTACGGTCGCATCGCCTGGGGTGATAGCAGTGACGGATCCATCGTCAGTGATGCTCACCACACCTTCCCCTTTCGTCAGGCTCCATCGGGGGGAGAAACGGGATGGATCATCGACATCGTTGAGGACGTCGGAGAACGGACGCCCATCCTTGGTTTGCAGTTTGATCGTGGCCTGATCGCCCACGCCAATTTTGGTACCGCGTGGAAGGCTCGCAATGACGGGAACGTGATCCGTTTCACCGATAAAAATTGAGTGACTCGCACTGCTGAACGGTTTTGGTTCGACCGCAGCGATTTGATCGGACGGAAGAACCTTGAGATTCACGTTGTAAGGGACATCCGCAAAGGGTGAACCACGCAGGGTTGCAAATAGAGCAAACAGAATTGGCATTTGAACCAGCAGAGGTAGGCATCCCGCTAAGGGACTGCCGAACTCCTTCATGACCTTGCCAAGTTCCTCTTGCTGCTTCTGCATGTTGTTGGCGTAGCGGCTTTTGATGTCCGCCTGCCTTTTTTGCATCACTGGCTGAGCGATGCGCATGCGGCGCGCACTGCGGATCGAGCCGGCACTGAGCGGATACAGGGCGACTCTGATCACCAAGGTCAGTGCCACGATCGCCAGTCCATAACTGGGAACCAATCCGTAGAAGAAATCCAGGATCGGGATCAGCAGGTTGTCAGAGATGTACCCGATCACGATGGAGGTCCCGTGGGTTGGAGTCGTTGTTCAGCCAGTGTGCAACAACAGGGGCTTCAAGCAGCAAAGCCTTCGACTGACTTGTTGTTGGCAGCGGATCTGCGTTCAGTCATGCGTTCGAGGATGTAAGCCTCCATCTCTCGGAAACGGGGCAAAGAACGCAGTTCGAGACGAGCGCCATCCTTAAGCACCAGCACCATGTCACCCCAGCCGCCGAAGCCACGGGGAACACAGCGCACTTCATCGATCTGGCTGTAGACGACCTGAGTCTTGTCCTTGCCCATCCAGCCACCAGTCACTGAGACACGTCGACTGGTAATGCGGAAACGCAGCCAAATGGCCCGAACGATCGCCCCGACCGTGAAAGGAAGAGCGATCAGAGTAAAGCCCATGAGGATATTGAAGATCAAATCGCCACGAGCGGGGCCACCCTCGTAGTGAACCTCTTCAGTGGATGTGACTGTCATGCGTGTCCAGTCCGGCGAATTGAAGAAGACTGTCGCATTCTTCGAGCAAGTGCGAGGGCTGTAGAGCTGCTGCCCCAGGTTTCAGGCTGATCAACAGCCAGATTCCAGCAAGGTCAGAGCGATGTTCAAGGTGCGAGCGCAAGTGATCGTGAAACAAGCGTCGCAGCCGATTGCGGCGGACTGATCGCTTGCTCACTTTGTTGCTGATCACCACTGCACATCGACAACGTTCCGGTGTCATGTTTCTCAAGACTGGCCTGAGTAAAGAACAATCCCCGTGCATGACGCGCAACACCATGGCTTGGCCGTGATGCCTTTTGGCAGAGCGTTGCAGTCTGTTGAAACAGCGCTGCCCTCTCAGTCTCATCGAAGCGGGCAGAGCCATTTCCAAGTGGTGATGCCGAGAGGCGGATGCCTAAACAGCAAGGCGGGTCCTGCCACGCTTCCGCCGTGTACGGATGACACGTCGCCCGGTATGGGAACGCATGCGGACCCGAAAACCGGAGACCCTCTTGCGCTTCCTACTCGTTCCTCCAAGGGTGCGTTTTGACATTTCTGTTGTGTGGCGTCCGGCGGCCGTACGGAATCAAAGAACTTACCAGTCAGTCCATGTCAACCAACCAACTGCCGACGTAGCCAGACATGGGAACGTCTCCAGGGGCTTGGATCAAAGCATTGAACTGGTACATCCGCTGCCCTTGTGGGTTAAACATTTTGATGCGCAGGGCATAGTCCCCCTCCACGGACACGGGCTGATCAGGAAAGATTTCGATCGCCGTTTGCTTTTGATTCACTTCGATAGTGGCTGGAACCTCTTCCAAACAGCGCGACCGACTCAGCATGCTGCCTTTTGTGACACGGCATAGGGTCATGCGATTGGGTTTGAGTTTGGAATCGAAGTAATCCGGAACCGTCACCGTTAGTTTCATAAAAGCGGTTTTGCGATCTTTGGCACGCAGGGTCAAGTACCACTCGGCACGGTCATTGGGCACGGTCGACGTTTGGTAGTAATACAACTTGCGGTAGTCGCGATCGGAATCCCAACGAAATTCGAGCAAGCCAGGGGTTCCTTGGGCCAGTGCTTGGTCAGGGGCTAATCCAATGAAGGCGCTCGTTGTCGCCAGCGTTCCTACGGCTGTTCCGATCAACACATTGCGTCGAAGTGCGTTTTTCGAAAAAATATGCATCTTGACCAGGATGAATTTAAGGAGATTCTCCTGAGTCCAATGCCGGTCAGACGATGCGATGGGCCGGCGCCCGAGCTGTCAGTCGTGACTGAGTCTGTCTGGGCGCAGCAAGCTGGCCTGTTCGAGGTAGGGGTGACAGGGGAGGTGATCGTCAGGAATCCAGACATGAGCGAGCAAACGGATGCATCGCTTGAGATCCCCTGCGACAGCCATTTGTTGACAGTCCAGAAGAGCCACGGACTCCCATCCTTCTCTCCGACGGGCAACGGCTGCCGGGAAACAGGCATCGAGATCTGTTGTTACGGAAAACGTGAGTGAAACGATGCGTTCTGGAATGAGATTGTTCCGCTCCACAAGGGCGTCGATCAGCGCGGCGACAGCTGTCTCAATGGCCGAAACACTATTGGCGGGGCAGGTGGTTGCTCCTCGTAGGCCAATCAATCGCAGTCCGGAGTCACTCATGGTCGATACAGCCAGAGAATCTGGCCGTTACCCATTAGTTCTAAGTTCAGTCGCTCTCCAAGCTGGTTCATCACTCTGGAGCCGGGTAGAAGATCAGAGATTTTCCGGCGGGACTTGCCCAGAGTGACCGGTCGAACATCTTCTTCATCGAGCTCAGCCAGACGTGCGGCGAGGCGGCGGGCATGCTCTTCATCTCCCAACTCATCCACCAGGCCAAGATCTTTGGCTTGGGCGCCGCTGAAGACACGACCATCTGCAAAGGAGCGAACAACCTCTTCGCTCAGGCCTCGACCTTCTGCAACAACACCGACGAATTGGTTGTAGCTGCTGTCAATCAATTGCTGCAGCAGCTCTCGCTCCGCGTCGCTGAGAGGGCGATCCGGCGACAGGATGTCTTTAAACAAGCCGCTTTTCACTGTGTCGAAGCGGATTCCAATCCGCTCAAACAATTTGGATAAGTCGTTGCCTCGAAGAATGACCCCGATCGAGCCTGTGATCGTGCCTGGATTGGAGACAATTTTCTCAGCGGCCACACCGATGTAGACACCTCCGGAGGCAGAAATGTTCCCGAAGCTTGCGACGACATGACATCCCTTCCCTCGCAGTCGGAGGAGAGCTGCATGAATTTCTTGGCTGTCACCGACGGTTCCCCCAGGACTATCGATCCGAAGCAATAAAGCTGGGAATTCACGCTCTTCGACCTCTTGCAGTGCCTTCAACACCCTTTGACGTGTGCTTCCGGTAATGGGGCCATCCAGAACGACGCGTGCCATCCGACGGCGGGATTTGCGGCGCCAGGGCCAGAACATGCTTTGCGTCTGCTGGAATCTGGATCTTAAAAAAGGCTCCTCTTGCCGTCTTCCATGTCCGTCATCCGCCTTCGGCTCCTGATGGTGCTTCCGTTTGTGCTCTGGGGAACGGCGATGACTGCGATGGCGCCTTTGCTCTCCTCAGGTGGTAGCTGGTTGGTTGCCAGTTTGCGGCTGCTTCCGGCTGGTGCTGCCTTGCTGGGTTGGGTCGTGTTCAGCGGTCGCCGTCTGGCGATTGATCGGCGCGATTTGGGCTGGTTTGCCCTGTTCACCCTGATTGATGCTTGTTTGTTTCAAGGCTTGTTGGCCCATGGTTTGGAAGGGACAGGGGCTGGGCTTGGCTCTGTGCTGATCGATTGCCAACCATTGGTGGTTGCCTTATTGGCTCGGGCGCTGTTTGCTGAATCGATTAATCCTGTCGGCTGGGTCGGTCTTGGTTGCGGCCTTGCCGGAATTTTTTGTTTGGGTGTGCCGGCTGAACTGCTTGGTCATTGGTGGCTATTCCCAGACCTGCCCGTGGTCAGCCAGGTTCTTCAGCCAGGAGAAGTCACGATGCTTTTTGCAGCGCTGGCGATGGCCTTTGGCACCGTGCTGATCCGCTTTGCATCTCGCTACAGCGATCCAGTTGCGATCACGGGTTGGCACATGTTGATCGGAGGTTTACCTCTCTTGATCATTGCTGAATTCAGCCATGGTTTCTTTCTTCCAGTTTGGTCCGGACTCGATTGGGCGCGGATGATCTACGCCAGCGTCTTGGGTAGTGCACTGGCGTATGGCTTGTTTTTTTGGTTTGCCAATCGCAGTGATCTAACGAGTTTCAGCAGTCTGGGCTTCCTGACACCTGTTTTTGCACTCACCACGGGCGGAATGTTCCTTGGGGAGCGGCTTGAACCACTTCAGTGGATTGGTGTTGTCATGGTGCTGTTATCGGTGATTTGTGTCAGCCAGAGGAGGCGTTTGTGGGAGCCCGTCGGCAGGCTGGAGTCATGACGGACTCGCGGCTGGATTTGGTGCTGGTGAATACTCCGATCGGTTGTCTTGGTAGTGGCCGTGGTGGCGGTGTCGAACTGACCTTTCGTTCAGTGATCCAGGGGTTGGTGGAACGCGGGCATCGACTAACTGTTGTCACTGGCCGTGGCTCGAAACTGCCCAGAGGGTGCAGTGATGTGGCCCTTGTGGAAGTAGATGGGGAGGATCAGCCGAGTTGGCAGCACGCAAACTCCGACGCCCCTGTTGTTATGCCTCGACATAGCTTGTTGCCGCAGCTTTGGCAGGCAGCGTTGTCGCGGTCGGCCCATGCCGATGCTGTTTTGAATTTTGGCTACGACTGGCTGCCGCTTTGGATCACTCCTTTTCTGCCTCAGCGCTTGTTTCACCTGATCAGCATGGGTGCCGTCACCGAGGTGATGCGTGAGGCCATCGAAACACTTGGTCGCTGGGATGACCGGCGCCTCGCGTTTCACACGCGACGTCAGGCTGCTGATTTCAGCTTGCCAGCTCCTGCCGTTGTGGTGGGGAATGGCTTTGATGTGACCAATTACGTGTTTCAACCCAAAGGTGGAGGTCCATTGGGTTGGGCCGGCCGAATTGCTCCTGAGAAGGGGCTTGAAGACGCTGCTGCTGCTGCTGCTGCGCTGGGGGATCGACTGTTGGTGTGGGGATTTCGGGAGGATGAAGCCTATGCAGAGCATGTCGAGGCCACCGTTCCATCAGGAACGATTGAGTGGCGAGGGTTCCTGGCAACTCCTGAGCTGCAGCAGGATCTAGGTCTTTGCCGTGCCTTGATCAACACGCCGAAGTGGAATGAGGCTTATGGAAATGTGGTGGTCGAGGCCATGGCTTGTGGTGTTCCAGTGATCGCTTATGACCGTGGTGGGCCTGGTGAATTGATCGAACCGGGCTTGAATGGCTGGCTTGTGCCGCCAGACGATGTCGTGGCTCTTGAATCGGCGATTACCCGTTGCGATCGCATCGATCGTTTTGCCTGTCGTCAATGGGTTGAGAGCCATGCCACGTACGAGGTCTTGAGTCGTCGTATCGAGGCTTGGATTCGAGCAGGGCTAATGGCGGATGGCAACATCACCGCCATGCAGTGAGGGGTCGGGGTGGTGGTGGTGTCCAGCCGACAGCGGCAACGGGTGTTGTGGCTTGTGTTCTTTGTAGGGGGGATCGTTTGCCTATGGCGCGTTGGTGTCACAGGGGGGACGGATGAAACACCGCCGCTATTTGCCGCAGCCGGCCGGGCGATGGCTGAGACCGGTGATTGGTTGACACCCAGGGTGAACGGGCTGCCTCGTTACGACAAGCCGCCACTGGTGTACTGGTTGATGGCGCTTGGCTATTCCTTTCCAGGTGCGGCTGTTTGGGACCCCCTTGGCAGCGTCGCCGCACGTCTTCCGTCCGCTTTGGCCAGCATGGCAATGATGCTCGGGCTGGCAGATACGTTGTTGCGCTGGCCGCAGCGACAAGACGCCAGCCCTGGCCAGACCGCTTTGGCGACAGCCCTGGCGTTCGCTCTTTCACCACTGGTGCTGGTTTGGAGTCGGACGGCTGTGAGCGATGCATTGCTCACCGCACTTCTTGGCCTCAGCCTGCTTCTTCAGTGGCGGCGCTTTGCGGATCCCGAGCGGGTGCGTTGGTGGCCTGCTTGGTTGGTCTTGGGCCTGGCTGTCCTCGCCAAAGGACCTGTTGCAGTGGTCTTGAGCGGGATCACCCTGTTGCTGTTTTCCGCGATTCGTTGGGATGTGCTGACGCCATGGCAACGGCTTAAGCCGTTGCCCGGTCTGTTGCTGACGGCTTTGATCAGCCTTCCCTGGTATGTCGCTGAGTTGGTGGTGGAGGGCCAACCGTTCTGGGACAGCTTTTTTGGGTATCACAATCTTCAGCGCTTCACCTCGGTCGTCAATGACCACCTTCAGCCTTGGTGGTTTTTTGGTCCGGTGATGTTGATTGCTGCTTTGCCGTTCACTGCGCTTCTGCTTTTGGGTCTCGTTGAGATCCCACGAGGACGGCCTGCTCCTGATCAGTCTTTGCATCAGTTCGCAGCCTGCTGGTTGTTGGCTGTTTTGCTGTTGTTCACCTCAGCAGCTACCAAACTCCCTAGCTATTGGCTGCCGGCTACTCCTGCCGCTTCCCTTCTCATCGTGTTCGCAGCAAAAGGTCGAGGACGACTCTTCACGCTGACTTGGATCGTCACGCTTCTGCTGACCTTCGCTCTAGCCCTTGGCTTTTGGCTGTCGCCTCAGTGGATTCCCCTAATCAATGATCCAGAGATGCCGACCTTGGCGGTTGATCTGATGTCAAGTGGCTTGGTGCTTCGAGCAGCGGTTTGGTTTTCGCTTGCAGTTGTCCTGGGCATGGTGCTCAACCGGACTGGCGTCATGCGATTGCTGGTCATGCAAATGCCGCTGTTCCTGTTTCACATCACGGCGTTAATCCCGATTGCTGAGCTCGGAGACCAATTGCGTCAGGTCCCTGTTCGACAAGCTGCGGCACAAATGAAGACGGTTCGTCGTTCAGGTGAGCCCATTGCCATGGTGGGGGCGATGAAACCGTCTTTGCATTTTCATACCGGACAGGTGGTGTTGTACGAGGGACGATCTGATGGAGCCCTTGTCAATCTGGTTGATCGCCTCGCTTATGAACGGCGACGCGGTTGGAGCGGTCGTCCACTCAGTGCTCCTGATGCTTCCTCGACGGTTCTGATGGTGATTGATCGCGGAACAGCAAAACAAAAGCACTGGTCTGGTTTGAACCCCGAGGTTTTGGGTCGATATGGCATCTACGAGCTTTGGAGAATGGACCGGCGACGTTTAAAGCGTCGCGCAAAGGAGTTAGAGGCCGATGGGGTTGAAGCCGATTGGCGGGTGCCAAGACCCGAGAGATTTTGAAATCAGTGTTAAGTCGAAGTCCTGACGTATCCGGTCATCCTGAAATCATCGGCGTAATAGCGCTTGATTTGACGTAGATCGTCGGCACTCAGTTCAGACTCTGTGTAAAAACTCGCCGAGCGATTGGTGTGGGGAGGGCGTGAAGGAAATTTTCCATTCGGATCGATGAACCGCATTAATGCTTGGAAATCCTGATCGAAGCTTTCCACACGCCCGATGAACTGCGGTTGTCCGGCTTGCAACCACAACGATTGAGGTTTGTAAGTGATGAGTCGACGCAATCGTCCTCGATGTAGGTCGTCCACCATGGAGGTGAGGGAAGGGCGATTTTCTGCCAAATGCAGGCGGTAACGCTTGGTCGGGCTCAGTTGTGAGCTAGGCAGTTTCTTGAGCTGATGTTTGGTCTGAAGGGCAACGCGTCGGTTGTAATTGCAGGCTGAGAGAAAGCGGCTGACCGGATGGCGAACGAAGGTAAATCGCAGGAATGATTGCCAATCATCCGGTAAATCATTGCGTTTGTGGTGGCGATGATGGTGCTTAACCCCAAGTGCTTTTTGGACGGATTGGCCGGCGCATTTAGGAATGTGCAGAAAAATCAGCTTCTGCTCAAGAAGAATCAGGCTCATGGGCTGAAACGTTGCCTATGACAAAAGCCGCACACTTGCCAGAGGTTGATCTCTCCGTTTGGGGACGGCCGTTCACAGCGGGGACAGATCCCCATGCCATGCACATCGATGCGGCTCGGATGGCGTGCCCAGATGCTGGCTTCGCTGTCCTGTTCAGGTCTTGCCGGGTTGTGATGCTGCTGGATTCGAAGATCCCTGACGGGATGTCCAGCACGCTTTAAAGCTGCCAAGAGCTGCAAACGGTTGTACTGAAGTGCTTGACGCCACTGGGGATGACTGGCTCCAATCGTCAGCACTCCACGATGAAGCGATAAAGGTCTGCAATGGGGTGCGAGTTGATCGCCTGCGATCCCCGGCCAGTCTTGCCATAGGCCAGCAAGGCTTCCGCCCTTTCTCCAGTCGCTGCGCAGATTGTCAAGACAGTCGCTCAGCGGAGCGGGAGGTGAGTGCGGAGCCGGTTGAAGGAGTTCCAGGCCCTTCAGGCGACGGCGTTGCGAATCAGGAGCCACAGCCATGATCCGAGAGTAAGGGGAGATCGGCTTGGATCTCGCTACCCTCAGGCTGGATCCACTCCTGAACCATGGGCTTCTTCGATCGCCTAAGCCGCTTGGTGCGCGCTAACGCCAATGCCGCTGTCAGCAGCATGGAGGATCCAGCAAAGATCCTGGATCAATCCGTCGCGGACATGCAGGCGGATCTGGTGAAGCTGCGTCAGGCGGTTGCCTTAGCAATCGCGGGTCAGAAAAGGCTTCGCAACCAAGCTGAAGAAGCACAGTCCAAGTCCAAAACTTGGTACCAGCGCGCTGAGCTAGCTCTTAAAGATGGGCAAGAGGATTTGGCGCGTGAGGCGCTCACCCGTCGTAAAACCTATGAGGAGACCGCTACGTCTCTGACGGCTCAGGTTCAAGCACAGGATGGTCAGGTCGAGACGCTCAAGAAGAGCCTGGTTGCCTTAGAGGGCAAGATCGCGCAGGCCAAGACGAAGAAAGACATGCTTAAAGCCCGCGCCGAAGCGGCAAAGGCTCAACAACAGCTGCAGAGCGCTGTTGGAAATATCGGCACCGATTCAGCGATGGCCGCTTTCGAGCGGATGGAGGACAAGGTTGAGTCGATGGAAGCGACCGGTCAGGCCGCTGCGGAACTGGCTGGTGCCGATTTAGAAAGTCAATTTGCTGCTTTGGAGAGTGGCAGTGATGTTGATGATGATTTGGCATCACTACGTCAGAAGCTCAAGGGAGGTCCAGAAGCGGTGGCTCTGCCGGCTGCAGAGAGTTCCTCGGATGTGAAGCCTGTCAAGGTCGAGGAGGTTGATGCTGACCTGGAAAGTCTGAAGCGATCCATCGACAAGCTCTGACTGTCCTTTCTGCTGGACCCCGGGGCTCCATAAGATCCTTTGTTTCACGTCTTCGATCTTGTCCAAAGCTGTTGCCGATTTCACTGATTCCGGGTTCGTCGAGGACGTGCTTCAGGTTTCTGGAACTGTTTTGGTGGATTTTTGGGCTCCATGGTGTGGCCCTTGCCGACTGATTGCGCCGCTCATGGAATGGGCTGCTGAAACCTATTCAGATCGCTTAACGGTGGGCAAATTGGAGGTTGATGCCAATCCGTTGATTCGGGACCGCTACAAAGTGCAAGGCATCCCAACTTTGATATTGCTTCGGGATGGCGAGGAGTTGGCGCGCCATGAAGGCGCGATCTCCAAACCCCAGCTTCAGACATTCCTGGATGCACACTTCTAGGCGACTTGCCGCAATTGGCAGTGGTGTTTTCGCCCGCAATGACCAACACAAGCAGGCTTACAGAATCGCTGCCCAGCGGAATNATGCCCTTGACTTAGTCGATCTTTCCCTCGGCTCGTCTGATTTGAGTCCACCGGCTGGAGTGCTCGAGGCCATGGGGCGAGCGGTCGAGCATCCGTCTAGTTCTGCTTATTGCCTTTTGGCTGCTACGGCTCCATTTCGGGACGCGGTGGCGGCCTGGTGCCGACGTCGCTTTGACGTTGAGGTTGACCCGGAGCGGGAAGTGCAGCTCCTCGTTGGCTCCCAGGAAGGGACGGCTCACTTGCCATTGGCGGTGTTGGATCCTGGCGACGCCGCCCTTCTGCTTGATCCTTGTTATCCCTCTCATCGTGGTGGGTTGTTGCTGGCAGATGCCCAGTTGATTCCTCTGAAATTGCATCAGCACCAAGATTGGCGTCCTGATCTGGACAGCGTGCCAAGCAGTGTTTGGGACCAGGTGCGTTTGTTTGTTTTTGGGTATCCACATAATCCAACAGCTCGTGTCGGAGATCAGGAGCTACTCAATCGCGTGATGGAACGTGGCAAGAGTCAGGAGGTTGTGATTGCTCATGACAACCCTTATGTCGATTTGGCGCTTGATGGTGAGGCGCCAACACTGCTGCGCAGTCCTGGCTGGAAACAATGGGGAATCGAATTTTTCTCGTTGTCTAAGGGATGGTGTCTGGGTGGTTTTCGACTGGCTTTTGCGGTTGGTGCCGAACCCCTGATTACGGCCCTGCGACAGGTCAAGTCCATCGTTGACTTCAATCAGTCACTGGCGTTGCAATGCGGTGCGATTCATGCGTTGGATGTCTGTGCTGATTGGCCAAGCACGCTCTGCCAGATCTATCGAGAGCGCCGTGATCGTGTCGTTGATTGTCTGGCATCTCGTGGCTGGTCGGTGCCTCGTCCGGAAATGGCGCTTTATCTCTGGATGCCTACACCAGACTCCACTCGCGCTTTGGGGTGGAATGACGAACGCGTTGCCATGGAGTTGCTGCAGCGCAGTGGCGTGGCGCTCACTCCTGGCTCTGGTTTCGGTGATGGTGGTCGGGACTGGTTGCGAATGGCCCTTGTGAAACCGTTACCCGAACTCGAACAGGCTGCGTCGCGTTTGATGGATGCCGTTGATGCCATGGCCTAATCGTGAGCGCGGTGGTGGAGCAGTTCTGGCCCAGTACCGCCAAGCGGCCGGTTTTGCGGCCAAGGCATGGGTGGTGCGTCGTGTGCCCATCTGTTCCAGTACAGAACCACTGCTTTCACACTGGCTCAGTCAAAAACCGCTCTCTGATCATCCGCGTGCCCTGATCGCTGGTCGTCAGACCAGGGCTGTTGGTCAATGGAATCGCCGTTGGTTTTCACCCTTTGGTGGTCTGTGGATGAGTGTCGCTATGCCCTGGGTGGCTCAGTCACCAGTGAGCGCAGGATTAATTGGTTTGGCATTGGCCGTATCAATGGCAGAGCGTCTTGAACGACGGGGTCTGACCATTCAGATCAAGTGGCCCAATGATCTGCTTGTTGATGGTCGCAAATTGGCTGGACTGTTACCGCGTCTGATCCATCGTGGTCCCCGATTGCGGCTTGTCCGGATCGGCGTTGGTCTCAACGTTGGAAATTCTGTGCCGCATGAAGGTATTGCCCTGAGGCAGCTCCTTGGANCAGGTCATGGGTCACCTGAATTTTGGGGTGGAGAGCTCCTCCTCGCCTTGGATCGCTGCCTATCAATGGCGCTTGATCAACGTTGGTGTCTGCCTGAGGCGGAGCGTCGTCTGTGGTGTGACTGGGTGAAAGACCCTGTCGATGGTCGGATCTGGGACATCGAAGGAATCGCTGCTGATGGTGCACTTCTGTTGCGTCACGGCTTTCAAACCAGCCGCTGGTTGCGATGGCCCTGACCCTAGGAATTCATGCTTATGCTTTAAATCTGATGGCTTCTGACAGTGCTGCATTGGCTGCCTCTGATTTGGTCGCTGGCCTCTGAGGCGGCGCCGAAGCCTCTTCATAAGCCTGTTCAACACGCTTCGGTTGCGTCTGGACGCCTCAGCTTTGATCAATCTCTGGATCAGCTTGAGCGGAAGCGAGTGATCACGCCTCAGGAGCGCTCACGACTTGAGCATGGCATCAACGCATCGCCTGGCGCTGTTGTCCCAGCCAAGGATCTTCAGCGGGCCTGTGATCAGGGAGCCCTCACCCCTCGTGAGTGTGAGACGGGGATTGGCCGGCCTTTGCGAGCACGAACGCCAATGCCAAGGGTGCATTTTCAGGGACAGTCCCAGCTCGATTTGAGGCGGGTGGGTCAGAGAAGAGCAAACGTCCGCGCCTTAACAACTCCATTGACGGTGCCGGTGTCAGCCCTTCTTGCCGGATCAGGAGGAAGCTTCAGCTTGGAATCGGTTTTTGCCGTGACACCTCGGCCCTTGTCCAGGCCTGGTAATGGTGATCGCAGGCTGTTGTTCCCTGTGGTGGGGCAAGCGGTGACCAGTAGTGGCTTCGGCTGGCGCCTTCATCCAATTCTGGGCAATTGGCTGATGCATGCTGGTCGTGATTTTGCGGCACCACAGGGATCGCCTGTGGTGGCTGCTCTCTCTGGTCGTGTTGTCAGCAGCGGGTTGGCCGGTGGATACGGCATCACTGTGGTGCTCGAGCATCAGGCACCTCGCCGTCAGACGCTATACGGGCACTTGTCTGAGTTGTATGTCAAGACTGGCCAAAAGGTGAGCCAAGGCGACGTCATTGGTCGTGTCGGTAGTACTGGTCTCAGTACCGGTCCCCATCTTCATTTTGAACTAAGACGCCCGAATGGTGGTGGTTGGCTTGCCGAAAATCCCGGTGATTTGGATATGTCCCATCTCGTCAAAACGATGAAGGACGGAAAACATGATGCTGTCTCGATCTTGATGGCCCAGCTTTTGCATTCACTGGAACGTCCCGAGAAAGCTCAAACTGGCAAAGGCTAAGTCGATTCTCCTTCTCGCAGAATGAATCCAACTCCCCGAATCGTGTGGATCAAAGTGACGGCATCTTTGCTTTCTACTTTTTGGCGCAAGTAGCGGATGTAGACGTCGAGAAGATTGTCATCGCCGAAAAAGTTCTCACCCCAAACACCACGCATGATCTCTGCTCTTTCAAGCACTCGTCCTGCTCCGCGCATGAGGAAATTGAGGAGCTCATACTCTTTGACGGACAATTGAATGGTTCGGCCACCTCGCGAGACATCTCTGGTTCGCGTGTCCATGACCAGATCAGCAACTTGCAGTTGTTGAGGCAATTGTTCATTGCTTCCTCCACCTGAAAAGGATTCGGCTCGTCGATGCATCGCTCGGAGCCGGGCCATCAGTTCGTCGATCGAAAACGGTTTGATCAGATAGTCGTCGACCCCGGCATCGAGTGCTTTGACCCGATCGGTGATTTCGTCGTGACCCGTGAGCATCAGGATTGGTGTCGTCACACCGCTGGCTCGGATCCGTTGGCAAATGTCAATGCCGCTGAAATCGGGCAGATTCCAGTCAAGGATCACCAGATCTGGTGATGGCTCGGTCCGTGATCGGATCAACCCGCTGGCGCCATCACTGGCAACATCGACGTCATAGCCCTCGACATTGAGTTCGAGCTTGAGCAGTTCCGTCAACTTTGTTTCGTCATCCACCACTAGAACTCGNAGACGTGGAGGAGACTCAGAAGCCATCGAGGCTGTGGAACCTTTATCCAGTTTAATCAATTTCTTGGTCGGTGCTTCTTTCCTTTCTACGCTTGCAGCAGAGATTTACGTCCTATGCAGACGTCTGAATCATGGACGCTCGAGTCGATCAGACGTTTGCGTGAACAATGGGATCTTCCCTTTGTCAAAGCCAATGCTGATGGAATGGTGACAGAGATCAATCAGCGTTTCCGTGACGTCTACGGCTGGACGGATGAAGATCTTCTTGGTCAATCTCTTGGCTTGATTTTGCCGCCGTCATTTCGGGATTCCCATCATGCAGGTTTCGCTCGTTTCAAATTGACGGAGGTATCCAAGGTGCTGAATCATCCGTTGACTTTGGCGACGTTCTGTTCAGACGGCCGATCGATCGATAGTGAGCATTTCATTGTGGCTGAGCGGAACAGCGATGGAACTTGGTGTTTTGCCGCAACGCTTCGACCTCTCGATGGTTCGAGTTGACCGACCGCCCATCTTGCAGACGTGTCATCCTCCACACCATCACCTGAAATCCCTTTAGTTGAGCAGCTTCGCCAGTCGCTGGGGATGCTGCAGGTTGCGTTTGATGCGGCGGTGGAGGCGATGTTGATTGTGGATGAAAACCATGATGTTCATTGGGCGAATCAATCCTCAGCCGCTCTGCTTGTGGATGGTGTTCCGATTCAAGTGATGAATCGGAACTTAGCCGGCCTGATCAGTTTCTGTACGGAAGATGGCCAGCCGATTGGTGCCGATCATCCGCTTCATCCCCAACGTGATCTGCCCTCTCAGATGGGGGAGGGACGCTTTGTGCTTCATCTGTCGTCAGGAGTGTTCACTCCTGTTCAGCAGGTGCGTTGGCAACCCGTCCAAATGCTTCATGTTCCCCATTTACTCCTGTCGATTCGGGATCTGAGCCCTGAGCAACAAGCGCTCCAACAGCAGCAGCGCTTCATGGTGGATCTCACCCATGAACTGCGAACCCCTTTGGCGATTGTGTCTGGGAGTCTTCTTCGTTTGCAGAGGGACAAAGGCTTATCGAGCCGGATGGCTGCACAGCTGACCATGGCGTGCGAGGAGGTGAACAGGATTCATCGCTTGCTGGAACATCTGTCTTTGATGACACGACTTGAGGTTGATTCGGCCTGGCTTGGCTTGAGGGATCAACCCCTGTTCCCGTTGCTGCAGCAATGGAAAAATCAGTGTTCTGATGCGTCGCAAAAGCATCTTGTGATCGATCCACCCACCGGTGAGTCGTTGTCGATAGTGCGAGTTGATGCCAATGCTCTGTTGCTCGTCTTGGATCAGCTGCTCGACAATGCCCTGCGACATGGGTCTGATTCGCATCCTGTGAAGCTGCAGGTCACTCGTTCGATTGCTGATAATCATTGTCGTTTGGAGTTGTCTAGTTATGCCGATGGGCCACCCGTTGAGCCTCAGGACTTGCAGAACTGGCTGATGCCTTTTTCTCGGGGGCTTGCTCAGCGCGATGGTTCAGAGGCTGAGGGCCCCGGGCTGGGTCTGGCTCTTGTCAGTCAGCTTGTGGAGGCCTGGGGTGGTGAACTCCATCTCAATCAGCAGTTAACGGACACACTTGAAAGCAAGGGCAGCGTTGTCACGATGACCCGTGTGAGTGTGTCCGTTCCTCTCAGTCTTGAGCAGACGAATTGAGGATTTCGGGGAGTCGCAGAAAGAGATCTGGTTTCAGCACATAATCTTCCGCGCCTGCCGCGAGAGCTTGTTGGCGTTTTTCGTCGTCGTTTAAGGCGGTCACGATGACCACACGAGGTTTGCAGTTTGTGGATTGACGTTCTGTGAGTTGTTGCAAACAACTCAAGCCATCCATGCCAGGCAGCATCAAATCCAGCAAGACCAGATCAATCGCCTGCTGATCGAAGGTTGCCAGGAACTCTTCCGCGGTAGGAAATGAGAGCATTCGATGGCCTTCATCCAAGATTTCTTCTTCAAGAAGCTGACGAATGCGTGGATTGTCTTCCACAACAGCGATCAAAAGTGATCTTTCCTGCTTCTGCATTGTTCCGGTCTCAGGGGTTGACTCTGAGCGGTTTGCCGCTGCTGGAGATCTCCTTCACCCTGCCGTCCTGGAAGCGAGCGATGCGTTGAGCACGTGCAGCAACATCATCTTCATGGGTCACCATGACGAGCGTGATGCCTTGAGCATGCAAATCATCGAACAAATCCAGAACCTCCGCTGTGGTGCTGGAATCCAGTGCTCCAGTGGGCTCATCAGCCAGCAGCAGAGCAGGACGGTTAATAATCGCTCTGGCGATGGCCACACGTTGTTGTTGTCCGCCAGAGAGTTGGTTGGGTTTGTTGTCTAAACGTTTGCCAAGACCAACCCGTTTCAGGGCCTCAACAGCACGATGTCGACGTTCCACTGCAGGAATGCCGGCATAGATCATGGGAAGGATCACATTTTCCAAGGCTGTTGCCTGGGGCAGGAGATGAAACTGCTGAAACACGAAACCCAGTGAACGGTTGCGTACTTCAGCCAGGGCATCGTCATCGAGTTGTTCAACCATGACACCGTTCAAGAGGTAGCTGCCACTGGTGGGTCGATCGAGACATCCAAGAATGTTCATGGCTGTGCTTTTCCCCGAGCCGCTTGCACCCATGACGGCCAAGTAATCGCCATCGTGAACAGTGAGATTGAGCTGATCCAGCGCTTTCACACTCAGATCACCCTGGCCATAAACCTTGTTGATCCCAATCAGCTCAGCAACAGGTTGGATTGAGCGGTGGTGAAGCTCAGCCAATGCCTTGTTGATTGGCGAGCGCAATAGCTTCTTGTAGGAGTGGGGTGCCAGTGACTGCAGCACTGGCCCATTGGAACAGAGGATTGGACAAGATTCCTCCAACTGCAGTCACTGCGACACAACCGATGAGGGCTGTACGCAAGGGTTGCATTCCGAGCAATGACCACTCCACCTCTGGGTAATCCTTTACAACATCAGAAGCTTCTTGAGGTTCTTTGACGACCATCATCTTGATGACCGAAATGTAGTAATAGATCGATACCACTGAGGTGATGAGGCCAACGACAACGAGTAAATATTGGTGGTCTGCCCAGCCAGCAAAAAAGAGATAGATCTTGCCAAAAAAGCCGAGCATCGGAGGTATNCCGCCAAGAGATAACAAGCAAAGGCTGAGACCCAGAGTAATTAATGGATCTTTTTGATATAAACCCGCGTAATCGGAAATGCGATCGCTGCCAGTGCGGATTGAGAACAGAATGATGCAGGCGAAAGCACCAAGATTCATAAATAGATAAGCCGCCATATAAAGCACCATCGCCGCGAAGCCATCTTCAGTTCCGCAAACCATGCCAATCATCACGAAACCTGCTTGGCCGATGGAGCTATAGGCCAGCATTCGCTTCATCGACGTTTGAGCTAACGCCACCACGTTGCCGAGCGTCATGCTCAGCACGGCCAAGACTGTAAAAAGCAGTTTCCACTGACCATCAAAAGCACCGAAGCATCCCACCAAGATGCGAAGCGCTAAAGCAAATCCTGCTGCTTTTGATCCGACCGACAGGAAGGCGACCACAGGAGTTGGTGAGCCTTCATAGACGTCGGGAGTCCATTGGTGAAACGGAACAGCTGCAATCTTGAAGGCCACTGTGGCCAAGACAAAGACCAAGGCAAGGGCCGCCAAAGGGGTCGTGCTGGTCTGTAAGGCGATACCAATGGCATCAAGGCTTGTGCTGCCGCTTAAGCCGTACAGGAGCGATGAGCCATAGAGAAAAACTGCGGCAGCCGCAGATCCAACTAGAAGATATTTCAGNGCCGCTTCAGAACTGCGGGCATCCCTCTTCATGTATCCGGACAGGAGATAACTGGCGACAGAAAGGGTCTCCAGGGATATGAAGACGCTGACAAGATCTGTTGCACCACAAAGGAGCATGGCTCCGAGGGTTGCTGCGAGCAGAATCGCTGCGTATTCGCCAACAGGTGTGCCGCTCTGTTCTGCGTAACGCCAGCTGATCAGAAGAGACAAAAATGTTGAAAGGGCAATAACCGCTCGAAAAGCAACCGCCAAGTTGTCGGCCAGGAACGCACCAAGAAACGACGATTCCAACGGTGCATTCCACTGGAATGCCAAGAGAACCAGCGCAGTGCCCAGTCCCAGGTAACAGGTCGGAGGAACCCACCGAGCTGCNACTTTTTCACCTGCCAAATCAATCAGCAGAGTTGTAATCATCGCCAGCAGCACAGCCGCTTCTGGCAGAACCGCTGATGCATTTAAAGAAAGATTCAGCAGCTCGCCGGGGGCTGCCAGGGTCTGGGTGGCGAATGAGAGAGCACCCAACTCGGGCATGACCTGCTTCGGATCCAACGTCCTGTTGGAACTTTAGCGGCGGTCCTTCGCCACTTTGGGATGCAGGGTGCTGGTCGGTGCGATAAAGAAGGAACAACGGTTCATCGCCTGCCTGTGGCGCACACCCTCGTCATCGTTGAAAGCCCCACCAAGGCCCGCACCATTCGCGGGTTCCTGCCGAAGGGCTTCCAGGTCGAGGCCTCAATGGGTCATGTGCGTGATCTCCCGAATAACGCGAGTGAGATTCCTGCTGCAGCCAAAGGCCAAAAATGGGCCAATCTTGGAGTCAACACTGAAGAGGATTTCGAACCTCTCTACGTGGTTCCCAAAGACAAGAAGAAGATTGTTCGTGAGCTGAAAGATGCCCTCAAAGGTGCTGATCAACTCCTTCTTGCGACAGACGAGGACCGTGAAGGGGAGAGCATTAGCTGGCACTTAATGCAATTGCTGTCTCCCAAGGTCCCTGTGAAGCGAATGGTGTTTCACGAGATCACCAAGGAGGCCATCGGCAAAGCCCTGGATCAGACCCGTGATCTGGATATGGAATTGGTCCATGCCCAGGAAACGCGACGAATTTTGGATCGGCTTGTGGGGGACACCCTCTCCCCTTTGCTTTGGAAAAAAGTCGCTTGGGGACTCTCAGCAGGGCGGGTTCAGTCCGTTGCCGTGCGGCTGTTGGTGCAGAGAGAGCGAGCGCGGCGGGCGTTTCGCAGTGGCAGTTATTGGGATCTCAAAGCGCACCTCGATCAGGCCGGTAGTGGATTTGATGCCAAGCTCATTCATGTCGCTGGTCAACGGATCGCCAACGGCAGTGATTTTGATGAGACCACTGGTGGGCTTAAGCCTGGTAGTGATGTGCGGTTGCTGACAGAGCAGGAGGCAACTGCTCTGGCGGAAACGGTGCGGCAAAAGTCTTGGACAGTGAAATCTGTTGAGGAGAAGCCAACCACTCGAAAACCAGTTCCACCCTTCACGACCAGCACGCTTCAGCAGGAGGCGAACCGCAAGTTGCGCCTTTCGGCTAGGGAAACGATGCGTTGCGCTCAGGGCCTTTATGAGCGTGGTTTTATCACTTACATGCGCACAGATTCGGTGCATTTGTCGGATCAAGCGATCAGCGCTTCGCGCAGCTGTGTTGAGTCGCTTTACGGCAAGGCCTATCTGAGCAAGGGGCCGCGGCAATTCAGCACGAAGGCTCGAAATGCGCAGGAGGCTCATGAGGCGATTCGGCCGTCAGGCGCAAGTTTTCGGACGCCTGGGGACACCGGTTTGGAAGGACGTGACCTCGCTGTTTATGAGTTGATTTGGAAGCGAACCGTGGCGAGCCAAATGGCAGAGGCACGTCTCACCATGCTTTCGATTGATCTGAGCGTGGCCGAAGCGGGTTTCCGAGCGAACGGCAAACGGATTGATTTCCCTGGATTTTTTCGGGCCTATGTCGAAGGAAGCGACGATCCCGATGCCGCATTGGAGGGGCAAGAGGTGTTGTTGCCGACCCTTCAAGTCGGAGATGCTCCGACACCGAAAAAGGTGGAGCCCCTTGGGCACCAGACCCAGCCGCCGGCTCGCTTCAGCGAGGCTTCACTCGTCAAGATGCTCGAGAAAGAAGGTATTGGGCGTCCTTCCACCTACGCCTCGATCATTGGCACCATCGTTGATCGCGGTTACTCCACACTGCAGGGCAATTCGCTCACTCCCAGCTTCACGGCATTTGCGGTGACCGCTCTTCTAGAGGAGCATTTCCCTGATCTCGTGGACACCAGTTTCACGGCTCGGATGGAGAACACACTGGACGAGATTTCCCATGGCAAGGTTCAGTGGTTGCCTTATCTCGAAGGGTTTTATAAAGGCGATCAAGGTCTGGAGACACAAGTCCATCAAAGAGAAGGAGACATTGATCCAGGTGCATCGAGAACCATTGACCTGGAAGGGTTGTCTTGTGTGGTTCGCATCGGTCGGTTTGGCGCTTACTTAGAGGCAAAGCGCGTGAGTGATGACGGGGAGGAGGAGTTGATTAAGGCCACACTCCCCAGAGAGATCACCCCGGCAGACCTTGATGCAGATCAGGCCGAACTGATCCTCAAGCAGAAGGCTGATGGGCCTGAAGCATTGGGTGAGGATCCAGAGACGGGAGATTTGATTTATTTGCTGTTTGGTCAGTACGGCCCCTATGTGCAGCGGGGGCAGGTGAGTGACGAGAACCCAAAGCCCAAGCGCGCATCTTTGCCCAAAGGGGTGAAACCCGAAGATCTCAGCCTCGACGATGCGCTCGGCTTGTTGCGTTTGCCGCGGTTGCTGGGTGAGCATCCTGATGGCGGCAAGGTTCAGGCTGGTCTGGGCCGGTTTGGGCCCTATGTGGTGTGGGACAAGGGAAAGGGTGAGAAGGACTATCGATCTCTAAAGGGTGACGACGACGTGCTGGTGGTCGGCCTCAGTAGGGCGATGGAGCTTTTGGCGATGCCGAAACGGGGACGTGGTGGTCGAACGGCTTTGAAGGATCTTGGGAAGCCTGAGGGCAGTGAGGAGACGATTCAGGTGTACGACGGTCCTTACGGGCTTTATGTGAAGCAAGGCAAGGTGAACGCCTCACTGCCCGAGGGCAAGGGGGCGGATGATGTGTCTTTGGAAGAGGCGGTCGAGCTTCTCGCCGCCAAAGTGGCGAGTAAAAAAAGTGGACGGAAGAGTGCAGCGTCGAAGAGCAGTTCTGCCAAGAACCCCGCCGCGAAGAAACCCGCCGCGAAGAAACCTCCTGCTACGACCAAAACTGGCCGCTTGCGTGCCAGTGCAGTGCGTGTCATTAAGCCTGGCGACCGTTGATGCGTTTCCGCTTTCGGAGCTGGCTCTTTCTGACCGTGATGGTTCTTCAGGGCTGTGCTGGGACTCCAGTGGCAGAGCAATTGGAAGAGAGTTTTGATACAGATCGGCCAAAACCTTCAGCATCATCTGACGCGCCAAAAGCGGCGCAAAACGCAGCACCTGCGGCACGGACCACCGCCAAGCCCAATGATCAGATCAGCAATCAGACCACTGAGCAGACTAAAAGTGTGGCGATCGAGAACAGGTCTGAGATCAAGTCTGAGCCCCCAAAGTCTGAGCCCCCAAAGGCTGAGCCCCCAAAGTCTGAGCCCCAAGCGGACTCATCTTCTGCCGTGAAGGTTGAACCAACGCAGCATTCGAGAGTGCCGTCAAAGGTGCAATCACTCTCTAGTCAGGCGTCGGTGCCCTATCGAATCATCATTCGTTTGGCAGCGTCTGATCCATCTGCTCCTGCCGAAGCAGTCACCAACGCTTTGCGTCGTGCCGATGTTGCTTTCTCCGTTGAGCGGATTGAACGAATTGAAGGCGACCCTGCTTCGCTTCCTCCAACCAAGCCATGACGACTGACGAGGTGCCGTTAAGTCGGCAGCAGGCGTTGAGATTGATCGAAGGGGCCTATCTCGCCGCGACGACTGGTCTGATTTGGCTGGCCCTGTATTACTTGCCCGTGGGTGGAGCCTTGTTTCGTTTAGCCCTGCCCCTGCCGCTGGCTTTGCTCCAGGTCAGACGGGGGCGGCGTTCCGGTTCGGAAGGGTTGTTGCTCGCTGTGCTGCTACTTACGGCGTTGATGGGCCCGGTTCGCGGTCCCTTGCTGCTGTTCCCCTATGGCTTGCTCGCACTTTGGCTTGGATGGTGCTGGTCAAAACGGGTGAGTTGGTGGCTTAGTTGGGGGTTGGGTGTGCTGTTGGGAACAACAGGTTTTCTGGTCCGCGTGATGGTTATGTCTGTCTTGGTAGGGGAAAACCTTTGGGTGGTGATCACACGAGCGGGCGCTGGGCTTTTAGATCGTTTGGTGGTGTTGCTCCACTTGCCCTTCTCTCCAGATTTGGTCCAGGTTCAGTTGATGGCCCTGGCGTTGGTGGTCACGCAGGAAGTCATTTATGTCCTATCCCTGCATGCCTTGGCGTTCTGGATTTTTCCAAGGTTGGGATCTGCTCTTCCAGCCCCTCCCCGTCTGCTCCATGGGATCGTGGCCCTTGACCCGCTCTGATCCTGGTCGTCTGCCTGCCAGTTGCAGGATGCTGGGTTCTCATCGAGGAGGCGTCAACCTTGATCATCAGCTGAAGTGGTGGCAGAAGCCAGCTCTGAAAGCTGATCTACTGCTGCTTTTGGCGGCAACGAAGACTGCGGAACATCCCGGCATCTCTGCTGCTGGTTGCACTGCAGCATCCAGGCGTCTGACCGCTCTTGCCGATGCGGAACTGCTTCAACGAGGGCCGGCGGTCAGACGCCGTTGGTCCTTACCAGCTCTCCCTGCTGGAGTGTCGCCAGCGTTGATCAGCCATGTTGTCGTCAAACGGCTTGGGCTGAATCCTCTGGTCGCTGCCATCGGTTTGCCTCTGTCTCCAGATTTCATGCATATGCGTCTGGAACCGCCTGGCGAGGGCCCTGCTGCTTGCCTCTCGGATGGTCACGCGATGACGCGGCAACGGGTGATCAGGCTCTGGCGACAGGGGGAGCGTCTTGGCCGCAGGCTCCGGCGCCCTCTGGTGCTTGCAGAATGTGTCCCCGGCGGGACGACCACGGCCCAGGCCGTGTTGAGTGCTCTTGGTTTAAAGGTGAGCGGTCTTGTGAGCGGCAGTGCTCGTCAGCCGCCTCAAGCCTTAAAACGCTCTCTTGTGGAGGCTGGTTTGGTTCGAGCAGCTCTTGGATCATCTCCTTCGTCTCAGGCTGTGTTGGCTGCCGTGGGAGATCCATTTCAGGCGGTGGCTGCCGGTTTGCTTGTTGGTGCGGCTCGGAGTGATCAGCCCGTGCTGTTGGGGGGTGGTAGTCAGATGATCGCCGTTGCAGCACTGGCCTTGATGGCCCTTCCAGTTCAGGAACGAGAGAACCTTGCCAAGCGACTCATCATTGGCACAACAGCCTGGTTGGCTCAGGAGGATCATCACGATGGCGCTGGGTCGATGTTGGGTCGATTGGTTGATGCGGCGTGTGAGCACTGCGGTGTCCCTTTGACGGTGTTGGCATGCGGTGTGCACTTCGATGCCAGTCGGCATCAACCGTTGAGGGATTACGAATTGGGATTCGTGAAGGAGGGGGTTGGCGCTGGGGCCTTGTTGCTTTTCGCACAGCTTCAGGGGGCTTCGACCGAGGAGCTTGTAGTGGGGTGTGACCGAGCGATGGATGCGCTGCTGGCAGCCCCCGTAACAGCCCCCGTTACGTCACCGGCATGAGTCGTCCTCGGCCTGGAACTGCTCTGTTCAGTCGGAGACGTCTGCTCCAGCTCTTGGGTGGCAGTGGATTGGTTGTCTTGGCGGGATGCCGTGGTTCTAATTCGGCGCCAAGGCTGATGGCAGCAGCGGAAACTCTGCCAAAGCTGTGGCAATCAACGCTGCCGGAACCTTGGCGACTTTTGCCGCTGAAGCCCGAGGATGCGCAAGTCTTTTGGGCGGCCGTGACCAGGGAGCAGGTTGACCTGGTGGCTGTGACGGATGGATGGTTGTCGGTCTGTCCTGAAGATCAATTGCAACCGGTTGAGGCTGGTTCTCTGCCAACACTGTTGGACGAAGCAGCCAAACGTTATTTGAGGAGCCTTGGCTCGATACGGGCTTCTCAAGTGTTGCCGGTTGGCGTCAGCCCATGGGTGATGTTGATGCGCCATGGCGATGCTTTGCAGTCTGCGGCGAAGCCTCTCAATTGGAATGTGCTTTTGGATCCTGCTCTGAAAGGACGGGTTGTGTTGCCTGCCAGTCCACGCCTGGTGATCGACCTAGCGGCTCGGATCACTGAAGCGGATGCTTTGCCACGGCTTCGCCAGCAGGTGCTCAGCTTTGACGACAGACAAGGGATGAATTGGTTGTTGAAGGATCGGGCCCGTGTCGTGGTTCTACCGTTGCAACGCTGCATCACAGTGTTACGTCGAGATCCACGACTGCAAGCTGTTCTGCCTGAAAGCGGTGCTCCTCTGCATTGGACCCTGCTTGTTCGTCCGTCTCAGACGCGTGAACCAATACCTCGAGCCTGGGTTGAGGCGGCCTGGGAGCCACCGCTGCAAACGCGATTGCTTGCGACGGGATGGCGTCCCCCTCTGAGGGATCTCGAGCTCAAGCCGCTTGGCATCGATTTACCGAAGCGCCTGCGCACGCTGCTGTTGCCACCGGAACAGGTCTGGAACCGTTGTTGGTCGTTGCCTCCCTTGACCTTGCAACAGCAAGCGTTGATGGTGGATCAATGGCGTGCATCATCCCCATAAACGGCGGCGAGGAGCTGCTTGTAGACGTTGATGGGTGTCCTTAAGGAGATCAGGGATGGCAAGGTTGTGAGGACATCTCGGCAGACAGTCCCCACACCTGTTGCATGACGATGCATTGACGCTTTCCCACCAGTGCCCCGCCTGTCCGATCAAGTTGTATCGCTCTTGCGTGAAGCCAATCAAGTCATGGCCGATTGTGAGATTGCGGAGGTTTAGTAGTTCAGGAATCGGGACCGACTGAGGGCAGGGCAGACAGGCGCGGCATTGTTGACACAAGTCATCTCCAAGTCGTTGGCGACGTTGTTGATGCAGGCGATCCAAGGCAGCTTGCTCGTGGGTATCCAGTGGGCCTGCAGCTTCTGCCAGTTCTGCCGCAAGATCAAGATCACTTGCTGTGGCAGCACCCACGGTCAATGTCGTAATGCCAGCGGCCAGCAGATAGCGATACGCCAACTTGAGCGGTGCAATCGGATGACAGTCCTCGATCAGTGTTGTGCTGGGGGACTGAAGACGACCTCCTTTGTCAGCAGGAGAAATCGCCAGAACTCCCATTCCTGCTTGTCGGGCCTTTGCGGCAATAGGCAGCCTCTGAGGGTCGAGAAGGTGGAGATGCAGGCAGCAAAAGTCGAATCGCTTTGCATCGATGGCGGCATGGATGAGCTGTTGAGACCCGTGGCTGCTGAAACCCACTTGCTCGACCAGTCCGTTGGTCGTCGCCCAATCCAATAGCGCGCTGCCATCACCATGCACTGCCCAAGCCAGGTGTTCGGCGCAATTGATGCCATGGACCGCAAGGTTGTCGAGACGTTCAAGCCCGAGTCGTTTCAGGATTGCAATCAGTTGACGTTGTCCATGGGCTAACTCCAATCCAGGCAGAAGTTTGCTGGTGATCACCCAATCACCAGGAGGCGTTAAGCCTTGTTGGCGAAGAGTGCTGATCGCTTCTCCAAGGAATCGCTCAGCCGGTCCGTAGGCCGGGGCTGTTTCGAGGTGGTTGATCCCTGCGAGAGCAGCAGCTCGCAGGACCGCCGTCATCTGTTCGGCAGACCCTAATGCCCGCATTGTGCCGAGCGTAAAAAGGCTGACTGGTCGTCCCTTTCCGAAGACGCGTCTCACTCGTCATTGGAGGGGGGATGGTCCGACTCACCTCCATCTGGTTCGTGTTCATCTGTTTCGGAACCACTGTCTTCGCGTCGGCGTAAGTGACGCACCAGAGCAGCAGGACTGAGGTCGTCGACAAAACGGTTAAAGGCGCTTTGGTCTTCTGCGTCGGCTTCTGCATCAACGGGTATCGATGCTTCGGCGACGACCTCCTCAAGCATCCAGATGCTGCTGCCGGTTCGCACGGCTAATGCGATGGCATCGCTTGGGCGGGCATCGACTTCAATCAGATCGGCTTCTGCAATGGAAGGTTGCTCACTCGTGGCTTTGTTCTCGACGCTGGTTGTGGATTGTTCTGAGGATTGGTCTGGTTCGTTGGTAATGGGCAGCAGCTTGAGAACGGCGTGGAAGGTGCTCTGCTCGATGGCGTGGACGATGACACGCTTGAGTTCAAGCCCCCCAGCGATGAGAAGTGATGCCATCAGGTCATGGCTTAATGGCCTCGGCGGCTCTGTGTCTTGCAGCCCGGCCATGATGTTGTGAGCTTGGGCTTGATCGATCCAAATCGGCACTTGGCGACGACCGGATGGATCTCTCAGCAACACAATCGGCGTACGGCTCGCCGCATCAAGAGCAATCCCTGCGACGCTCATTTCAACCATGGCGACGCTGCGACCATGTCCGATTATGACTAGTTGAATCCCTTTGGGCGAGTAGACATGTTCACGGGGTTGGTTCAGGCGGTCGGACGTCTTCAAAAAAGGGCAGGTGGCGTCTTGGTGGAAGGCTGCTCGCCAATTGCTCCATTGCAGATTGGTGACAGTGTTGCGGTCGATGGTGTTTGTTTGACCGCAGCAGAGCTCAATCACGATTCATTCCATGCTGATGTAAGCGAGGAAACCTTGGCGCGAACCACGCTCGGCGCGAAAGCTGCTCGTGGTGGAGTGGTGAATTTGGAGCCTGCTTTGCGGTTAAGTGACCGACTAGGCGGACATTTGGTTAGTGGTCATGTCGATGGCTGTGGTGAGGTGATGGCTGTGGAATCGCTTCGCCATTCCTGGCATCTAGACGTGCGATGGCATGAGCCACGTTTCGGTCGTTATGTCTGTGAAAAAGCCAGCATCGCTATCGATGGAATCAGTCTCACCGTGGCGAGCTGCGCAGCGGACGGAGTTTGTTTCAGGGTTGCGGTGATTCCCCACACTTGGGCTGCAACATCGCTGAATCATCTCAACGTCGGAGATCGGGTCAATCTAGAAGTCGATCAATTAGCTCGATACGCTGAACGTCTGCTTGATGCGAATCGCGTTCACGCGAGTGAACCTTCTGTCACCTCCCCGGATTTGTCCTCCGAGTGGCTTGCTGCCCATGGTTGGCACTGATCACAGGCAGGCAGATGTTTTATTCAGGGCTGACGTCGTCGGCTAAAGGTTTAAGCGAATCAGTGTCCTGTCCCAGAGGAAGCAGGCATATCGAGCCCGAATCCCGATTCAATTCAATCCGAAATTCCTGACCAGGTTCTAAACCGAGACGACGGGTGTAGGCATGGCCGATCAGCAGGTTGCCGTTGCCATGAACACGGGTTCGATATTCGGCTTGCCGCCCACGTGTACCGCTACCGCCGCTAGACGCAGTGGAAGGCACTTTGTAGCCTTTCGCCTCAACGAGGGCCTTGTAAAAGCTCTTGCGAAGAACCCGACCACTTGGCCCGACATAACCACATCCGCGAGCAATTTCATCCTCAGGCCTGTTGCTGAGGGATCTGGCCTTGTCAAGAAGATCGTTTCCGACCAGCATTGTGCCCACTGATTCAAATGAATTCTGACCATTTTCGCCTACTTAGGCAAGGGATTCAGATCAGATAGAGGATCACAAATAGAATGACCCAGATTCCATCCACGAAGTGCCAGTACAGTTCAGCAGCTTCCAGTGGGAAGGGATTGTTATGGGTGACACGTCCTGACTGAGGTCGTGTTTGCCACCACACAATCAGAATCATCAGGGCGCCAAGTGTGACGTGAAGGCCATGAAACCCTGTTGCAGCATAGAACGTGCTTGCAAAAAGGTTGTCGGTGAGTCCAAACGGAAGTGTGAAGTACTCCACCATCTGACTGACCAGAAAGGCGAGCCCAAGTGCGGCGGTGATCAAAAGCCAGTTTCGACAGCGATTGGTGGCGTTCTGATGTAAGGCTTTGCCCGCTTGATGAAAGGTGGCACTACTCACCAGCAGCAGCACCGTGTTGAGGATTGGCAGTGGCAGTTCCAGCTCATAAACAGCACCTGTAGGCAGTGGGTTCACTGCTTTGAAGGTGAGATAAGCGGCAAAAAAACCAGCAAACGTCATCCCATCGGCAACGAGGAAAGTCGCTAAGCCGAACAGCCGATGATCAGGGTGTTCTTCATCGTGATGGTGATCGGAATGATGCTCATCTGTTTCGATTGGAAGTGTGGTCATTTGCCGCTGCTCCAGAGATCACGACCGCTAATGGCTGTTAAGTCGAAGTCCTCTACTGGCACGCCATAGCCATAGGGCTCTTCGACAAGAGGAGCCTCACCAGTCCAGTTTTCGACGGGTGGTGGAGAGCTGGTCAGCCATTCAGGGGTGAGGGCGTTCCACGGGTTGTCTCCGGCTGGAGGTCCGGCAATGGCGCTTTGGATGACATTCCAGAGGAAAGGCAGTGTGCTGATTGCCATTAACAGGGCTCCTGCGGAACTGATTTGATTGATCAGAGTGAATTGCGGGTCATATTCCGCGACGCGTCGTGGCATGCCATTCAGTCCCAGCCAATGTTGGGGACCAAAACAGAGGTTGAAGCCGATGAATGTGAGGGCGAAATGGAGTCTTCCGAGATTTTCGTTCAGCATCCGTCCTGTGAATTTTGGATACCAGTGGTAAACGGAGGCAAAGATCACGAAAACCGATCCACCGAAGACGATGTAGTGGAAATGTGCCACCACGAAGTAGGTGTCATGCACATGAATGTCGAATGGGACCTGGGCGAGAGCCACACCTGTGATGCCGCCCAGCACGAAGTTGACGATGAATCCGCACGAGAACAGCAGGGCGCTATTGAGGCTGATTCGACCACCCCAAAGTGTTGCTAACCAATTGAAAAATTTGATGCCAGTTGGCACGGCAATGAATGCTGTCGCAATGGTGAAGAAGAGACGCATCCAAGGGGGTGTGCCGCTTGTGAACATATGGTGAGCCCAAACGATTAAGCCAAGAAAAACGATCGCCATGATTGAATACACCATTGTGGTGTATCCAAATAAGGGTTTACGGGCGTGCACTGGTAGGATTTCACTAACTAAACCGAACGCTGGTAAAACCATAATGTAAACAGCTGGATGTGAATAAAACCAGAAAAGATGTTGATAGACAACAACATTGCCGCCAAGAGTTGGATTGAAAAAACCAGTATGTGCGATGATATCGAAACTCAGTAAGACCAGGGTTCCTGCTAAAACAGGAGTTGATAGAACAACAAGAAGGCTGGTTCCAAGCATTGCCCAGCAGTACATTGGTAGCTGCATAAGCTTCAATCCTGGACGACGCAATTTCAGGATTGTTGCGATGAAGTTAATTCCGCCAAAAATTGAGCTTCCACCCAAAAGCAGAACGCTAAGGATCCAGACGATTTGGCCTGCCGCTGGTGTTGTAATGCTTAAAGGTGGATAGGCTGTCCATCCAGACTGAGCAGCACCAGTAAGAAAATAACTGGTGATCAGAAGTAATCCAGCGGGTGGAATCAACCAAAATGCCACGGCATTGAGTCGTGGGAAGGCCATGTCTCTGGCACCGACGTAAAAAGGAATCAGGTAGTTGCCAAAGGCACCATTCACGACCGGCACGATCCAAAGAAAAATCATGATGGTGCCATGCATTGTCAGCACCTGGTTGTAGACGTCCCTGGCCATGAAATCGGACATTGGGCTGACTAACTCTGTACGAATTGCGCCAGCTAGAAGGCCACCGATCAGATAGAAAATGAATCCACAAACCAGGTATTGAAGGCCGATCACCTTGTGATCAACGCTAAAGCTGAAATAACGCAGCCAGCCTGTCGGTTGAAGTCGTGGTTTGGGTGCAACCACTTGTGGAGATGTCGCGACAGTCATGTCAAGTTGTGGAGACGTCGATAGTGCTGTTGTTGTTGAACCATTCATCCCAGGCTTCAGGTTCCTCTACGACCACAGTTGACCGCATGCCTCCGTGATACGGGCCGCAGAGCTCTGCGCAAACAATTGGATAACGACCTGGTCGTGTTGGAGTAAAACTGAGTTGGGTCGGTTGGCCGGGGATAACGTCTTGTTTGAGACGGAATTCAGGCACCCAAAAAGCATGGATGACATCCTTTGCTTCCATATGAAGAGTGACTGGTCGACCAGCGGGAACATGTAATTCTCCAGATAAAATCTCACCCTGTGGGTAATGGAACAAAAAAGCGAACTGCATTGCTGTGACGTCAATCGGCAATGTATTAGCGGCAGCTTCGTTTGCGATTGACCCAGAACTGATTCCACCCCAGACACGTTCTTCTGAGGCTCCGGCCATGTGGTCGTGCGCGAGAGGAACCATCCCCCCCATGCGGTCATAAATGTCGTAGCTGTAAAGACCGACAAAGAGCACAACAACAGCTGGTACTGCTGTCCAAAAAATCTCAAGCGGAAGATTGCCCTCAATGGCAACACCGTCGCCAATCTGATCGGCTCGGCGTCGAAATCGAATCAAGCTAAACACGAGTAGGCCAAGGATGCCGACGAAAAGGATCGTGCCAATCGTGAATAAAACCTGAAAAAGTTCGTCGTAGATCGGGGCATTAACGCTGGCATCAATCGGCAGAAGATTGATGTTCTGGCCAACCCACATTCCTCCCAGAACAAGGACCATCCCAATCACAAGGGTGATGATCGTTGAAGGGATTTGCATTCTTGGAATCCCTGACTGCACTCAGCCTATGGAGGACGCCACCAATCTTCATGATGTGATTGTTAAGGCGGCCTGGAAATCGATGCGGGGACTCCCAATCAAGCCTGTTTCCACTGTTCACATGTCAGCAAAGGTGGACTCATTCTTTTTTCATCATGTTTCAGTCGTCCATGCAACGTGACGGCTCAGATCAGATCGCTACTGTCCAAATAACACTTCTTTGCATGTCTTGATTCGTGAGGTTTCGGTGACAGTTTCCTCCATGTCTCCGATTCGTCGGCGACTGGCTCTTCTTTCGTCCCATTTGGTGGTCGCCTTGGTTGCCCTTGTCGTGATTGGTGGCGCCACAAGAGTGATGGAAGCTGGTCTCGCCTGTCCAGACTGGCCTCTTTGTTATGGGTCATTTCTGCCAGGCCGTCAGATGAATCTCCAGGTTTTTCTGGAATGGTTTCATCGTCTCGACGCTTTCCTGGTCGGCATTGCTCTGCTTGTGATGGCTATCGCCTCCCTCGTGTGGAGGCGTTTATTGCCTAGATGGCTCCCCTGGTTGTGCGCTGGCCTTGTCATGTTGGTCGCCTTTCAAGGCGCCCTTGGTGCATTGACCGTGTTGCAGTTGTTGCCGTCAGGTGTTGTGACGGCTCATCTGGCATTAGCCATGACCCTCGTGGCCTTGCTCAGCGGTTTGACGCAACGTCTGATGCAACCCTCCCCTCAATCTGAAGCGCCGATCTGGTGGCGATGTTTGGCGGGTTTGGCTCTGCTGGGGGTCTTCTGCCAGTCGTTGCTTGGGGCTCGTATGGCTACATCTTGGGCGGCTCAGCGCTGTTTGGCCGGTGGAGAGGCTTGCCGCTGGCTGCTTTGGCACCGCTCTACGGCTACACCAGTGGCCCTCGTGGTGTTGGGATTTGTGATTACGGCTCTTCTTGTCAGTGGTTGGAGTCGTCGTCAATGGCCTTTTCTGCTCGGAGTCGTCTTGCTTTTGTCGACTCAGATTGCATTGGGGGTTCTGACACTCCGACTTGGCTTGGCTCAGCCGCTCGTCACGGTCGCCCATCAGCTCGTCGCTGTTCTGCTTGTTGCTTTGTTGTCGGCTCTCATCGCCCGCACGCCGCAAGCGCTTCCCTCTCGATCTCCTGCTGTTCTCGAAGACACCTCTCTGGAGCCTTGTCATGGCTAGTTCGATTTCCGCTTCAGCTCCGACCACCCTCTCTCGTGAAGAGGTTGTGCCATCGCGCAAGAGGGTCAAACTTCCCCCTTGGCTTGAAGTGGCTAAACCAAGGCTCATTCCTTTGTTGCTGGCCACGACCCTCGGAGGCATGGCATTAACCGAAGGTTGGCCTCTCTCTTCGCCCCGCTTGGTTTGCACCCTGGGTGGAGGCGCCTTGGCTTCTGCGGCAGCCGGTGTCTTGAATTGCCTTTGGGAGCAGGATCTCGATGGACGCATGGCCCGTACCAGCGGTCGTGCTCTTCCTTCAGGTCGGCTTTCACCCACCAACGCATTTATCGGTGCGATTGCCTGCACCCTTGCTGCAGCGATGCTGCTGGTCAGTGGCGTGAATTGTTTAGCTGCTGGACTGTCTCTGCTCGGTCTTTGTAGCTATGTCCTGCTTTACACGGCTCTGTTGAAGCCGCGTACCCCACAGAACATTGTGATTGGTGGGGTTGCCGGTGCGATTCCACCCTTGGTAGGAGCAGCGGCTGCGACCGGTCATGTCGGCTTGGGCGGTTGGTGGCTGTTCGCCTTGGTCATGGTCTGGACTCCCGCTCATTTCTGGGCTCTTGCCTTGCTCTTGAGGGAGGACTACAGGGCTGTTGGCATCCCGATGTTGCCTGTGGTGAAAGGGCCCGTGGTCACGGCAAGGGCGATTCATCGCTACGGCTGGGCGACGGTTGTGCTGAGTTCTCTAGGTGTTTTTGCTTTGCCGACTGGAGGGGTGTTTTACGGTCTGATGCTGCTTCCTTTCAACGGTCGACTGCTTCAAATGGTCAACCGCCTTGCGGAGGATCCCGATAGCTTGCCGCGGGCGAAGGGCCTGTTTCGTTGGTCGATTCTTTATCTCTTTGGTATTTGCCTTCTCTTGATTTTGAGTCGCACCTCACAAGCAACTCTGTTCGATCAGCAGATATGGATGTTTGCGGCTCAGCTGCAGATGAGTTAATTCTTCTTAGAGTCATTTGTGGATCCTTTAGCGGCAGACAGCGATCCCTCAATGGCGTTGATTGAATTGCGGCAGCTCAACAAGTCCTACGGCTCCGTTATTGCTCTGCGGGATCTCAACCTGTCGGTACAGGAGGGATGTCTGTTTGGTTTTCTCGGTCCGAATGGCGCCGGCAAGACCACCACACTGCGGATCCTGGCCACCTTGCTTTCTCCCGACTCTGGAGATGTTCAAGTGGCTGGTTTGAATGCTCTTGAGAATCCTCGAGCTGTCAGACGGGCTCTTGGATATGTTGCCCAAGAGGTTGCGATCGACAAGATCCTCACCGGCCGTGAATTGATGCGGCTTCAAGGGGATCTGTATCACATGCTTCCTCGCGATAGGGATGCACGAATTGCTGATTTGGTGGAACGCTTGGGGATGAGTGACTGGATTGATCGTCGTTGCGGCACTTACTCAGGTGGGATGCGTCGTCGTCTAGATCTCGCCACCGGATTGCTGCATCGTCCGAGGCTGCTTGTGCTTGATGAACCAACGGTGGGTCTCGATATTGAAAGTCGAGCTGCCATCTGGGACCTGCTGCGACGACTTGTCAGCCAGGGAACAAGTGTTTTGTTGAGCAGTCATTACCTCGAGGAAGTCGAGGCTTTGGCGGATCGAATGGCGATCATTGATGGAGGAACGGTGATTGCGGAAGGCTCGCCTGACGACTTGAAGCGTCGATTGGGTGGCGATCGCGTCACTCTTCGTGTGAGGGAATTCAGTGATGAAGACGAGTCTCAGCGTGTGCAGCAACTTTTGAACGGCGTAGAGGGTGTGATTCAAGTGGTGGTCAACCGGGCTCAGGGCCATTCCCTCAACCTGGTCATCGAGAACGATGCGGTGGTGGATCGTTTGAGAGGCCGGCTTGCGGATGCAGAGATTCCTGTCTTTGCTCTCGCTCAGAGTCGTCCCAGTCTTGATGATGTCTACCTCCAAGCCACTGGTCGCACACTGATGGATGCCGAGTTGGCCGTGGCTGGTCAACGGGATGTCAAACAGGAGCGGCGTCAGTCCATGTGAAGACGTCAGATCCGTTCGTTCGCGTCGTCCTGCCTTTCCTTCCACTTACGGGATTTGCCCATGACCTCCTCTGGTTGTTCTGCTCCTATCTCTGAACAAGAGCGAGGCGCATTTGCTGAGCTCAGTCAGGAGACCCTTGCTCTGACTAGGCGTCTCTTCCTTCAGTTGATTCGGCGCCCGTCCACCCTCATCGCTGGTGTTTTGCAGCCCCTGATTTGGCTGATTCTGTTCGGAGCTTTATTTGCGAATGCACCGGATGGGCTGCTCCCAGGTGGAATGAGTTATGGCAGGTTTCTTGGTGCAGGCGTGATTGTGTTCACGGCGTTCAGCGGTGCTCTCAATGCTGGTCTTCCCGTGATGTTTGACCGGGAGTTCGGCTTCCTCAATCGGCTGCTTGTTGCGCCACTGCGCAGCCGTAGTTCGATTGTCCTGGCTTCCGTGATTTACATCACAGCAATCAGTTTGCTGCAAAGTTTGGCGATCATGCTTACCGCAGCTCTTCTGGGCTACGGCTGGCCTGGGGCGGCTGGTTTACTCCTGGTGATGGTCACGCTGCTGCTGTTGGTGTTTGCGGTGACAGCCTTGAGTTTGGGATTGGCTTTTGCACTGCCTGGCCACATCGAGTTGATCGCTGTCATCTTCGTGACCAATCTCCCGTTGCTATTTGCGAGCACCGCTTTGGCACCTTTGTCCTTTATGCCGAGTTGGTTGGGCTGGCTTGCGGCCCTGAATCCTCTTACCTTCGCGATTGAACCCATCCGAGCTGCCTATCGCGGCCCTCTCGATCTCTCTGCGGTGCTTTTCGAGGCTCCTTACGGCGATGTTTCGGGTTTTGCCTGCCTATCCGTTCTGGTGGTGCTCACGATTGGACTGTTTCTGTTGATTCGTCCACTGCTCAATCGCAAGCTTTCCTAAACCCGTGTCGTTTTCTCCGTTTCAGCAGCCGTCTTCACGCCAAAACATCTTGGCCAGTCAAATTGAAGTGGCAGAAAGTCGCGCTGATCTCCACCAGTTGACGGCTCTTCAAAGTCAATGGGTGCATCGCTATGGCATCGCTTCCCTACCGAACGCCTCAAAGCTGGTGGAGGACTCGTCCAATCAACCCGTTTCACGTCTCGAAGAGAGTCCAGAAGACGATGGGATCGCAACGGCTTTGATAACGGATGAAGTCCATCATCAATCGGAGGAATGGAGTCCTCAGAGCGAAAGCGACGTGTCGAAGACGTCACCTATCGCCATGAAGGCTGATTTGACCAGCGTCAGTAGAGGCAGTGTGCCTGCTCCTCCTCTCAGCACACCACGTTCGCTTCGGCGCTGGCTGCCCGGTGCTGATCAAGGCTTCCCTCAAGCCTCTTAAAGACATCATGTTGTTGTCATCAGAGGTTTTGGATCAGGGCCTCATTGTTTCTGTTCAGGCTCCTCCGGGTTCGCCGATGCGTCATCCAGATGTGATCGCCGCGATGGCGGAGTCATCTCTGCGGAATGGAGCGGTTGCTGTTCGGTTGGAAAGCCCTGAACATATCGGTGCTGTACGACGGCGTTGTCCTGAGGCGTTGATCATTGGCCTCTGGAAATGCACTTACAGCGATAGTTCTGTTTACATCACTCCTGGCTGGAAGGAGATTCAAATGGTCTGGTCTGCTGGAGCCGATGTTGTAGCCATTGACGCGACAGAACGTTCAAGACCTGGAGGGGAGAAGTTGGATGACTTGATTAAGCGAGCCCATGCTGAATTGAGGGCTCCGGTGATGGCAGATATTGACAGTGTGGAAAATGGTTTGAGGGCGGCCGACCTCGGATGTGAATGGGTTGGGACAACTCTGTATGGCTACACAGAGGCCACCTCTGAACAAAATCCGCCAGGGCTTGAGCTCTTACCGTTGCTGAGGAAAGAGCTCAATGCATCAGTGCGGTTGATCTGTGAAGGAGGTATTTCTTCTCCTTCAGAAGCTCAATCAGCCCTGAAGGCTGGAGCAGATAATGTGGTCGTGGGAACAGCAATTACCGGAGTTGATCAACAAGTTCACAACTACTGCAAGTGCATGAAGGGGTGATGTTTCTTACATCATTCCAGGCATACCCATACCGCCCATGCCGCCCATTCCAGGCATACCCATTCCACCCATTCCACCCATTCCAGGCATACCCATACCACCCATACCGCCCATACCACCCATCGGATCACCACCTGCTTCAGGTGCTGGTGCTGGTGGCTCTGGCTTGTCGGCGATGACGACTTCTGTCGTGATCAAAAGAGCTGCGATGGAGACAGCATCTTGAACCGCTAAACGGATCACCTTGGCAGCATCAACAATGCCGGACACCATGAGGTCTTCGTATTGACCTGTCATCGCGTTAAACCCTTTGCCACTTTTTCTCATCTCGGCAATCACCACATCTCCATTTCGCCCGGCATTGGCAGCGATCTGATGAACAGGAGCTGAGAGCGCTCTTTGCACAATCTCGACGCCTGTGCGTTGAGCACCATCGACTGTTGCGATGAGGTCATTGAGACCATCGGCCAATTGCAACAATGTGCTGCCACCACCAGCAACTATCCCTTCTTCGATCGCGGCACGAGTTGCATTGAGGGCGTCCTCAATCCTCAGTTTTCTGTTCTTAAGTTCGGTCTCGGTGGGAGCACCGACTTTGATCACTGCAACGCCTCCGGCAAGTTTGGCGATGCGTTCATTCAGTTTCTCGCGGTCGTAGTCGGAATCCGTCGCGTCTAGTTCGCGTTTGATTGCAGCGACACGATCGTTGACGGCCTGACTGTGTGCGTCATTGGCCACGATCGTGGTGCTCTCCTTGCTGATCGTCACACGATGAGCCTTGCCAAGATCCTCAAGAGTGACTTTTTCGAGAGTCATCGATCGGTCTTCGCTGATCAATGTTCCACCGGTGAGGATGGCGATGTCGGCGAGTGCTGCTTTGCGGCGTTCTCCAAAGGACGGAGCCCGTACGGCTGCTACTTGAAGGACGCCACGATTTTTGTTGACTACAAGCGTTGCAAGGGCTTCGCCGTCGACTTCCTCGGCGAGAACCAGCAAGGGGGAACCCGCTTTTTGAACGGCCTCGAGGACTGGAACAAGATCAGCGACTGCACTGATTTTGCGGTCTGTCAAAAGGATCAGCGGATTCTCAAATTCACAGATTTGCCGATCTGAATCAGTGACGAAATAGGGAGAGCTGTAGCCACGATCGAAGGCCATCCCCTCCGTAACTTCTAATTCCGTTGCCAGTGATTTTGATTCCTCAACAGTGATCACTCCATCGACGTTGACGCGGTCCATGGCTTCTTTCACCATTTGACCGATCTCGTCATCTCCCCCGGCACTAACGGTGGCAACTTGTCGGATGGCATCTCCATCAACATCCGTGCTGCGTTGCGCCAGGGCCTGGACGACGTGCGAGACGGCTTTTTCCATGCCACGCCTGAGTTCGACCGGACTGGCTCCTGCAGCGGTGTTGCGCAATCCCTCTCGCACCATGGCTTGAGCCAAAACAGTGGCCGTGGTTGTGCCATCGCCAGCCTTGTCTTTTGTTTTGGAGGCCACTTGCTGGATCAACTTGGCGCCAAGATTTTCGAAAGGGTCATCGAGTTCGATTTCCTTGGCGATTGTGTCGCCGTCATTGACGATGTCAGGCGCACCGAATTTCTTCTCGAGCACCACATTGCGGCCACGGGGACCGATGGTGACGCGCACAGCGTCAGCGAGTGCATCGACACCCCTCTCGAGAGAGCTGCGGGATTCGTCAGAGAAGGAAAGAAGTTTTGCCATGGTCACGGATCCGCCGCAGATCAATGTCCCATAGCGGATCACATCAAGTGGAGAGGGGTTGTGGTGGGGAAAGCCGAATGTGTTGCTCCGGGGGATGGCGCAACTGCACAGCCTGATTAACGTCAAACCATGACGGATTCAGGTGCTCTTTTCTTTGTCCTCATGGCGGGACTGGCGGCATCAATGGCCTTGGTTTATGTGCCATTGCGGATTTTTTTAACCGCTACAGCAAGAAGTCGACGATTGCGTTTGTTGCAACGCATTCGCAGGCTTCGTGAGGAACTGGCTCAACCGTTGGATGCTTAACGGGTGCTGTCTGCCGACTAGGCCATCACCATCCCTCCGTCCACTTGCAAGACCTGGCCGGTGATGTAAGCGGCCGCTGGATCGGCGGCCAAAAACCGAACCGCTCCGGCAACCTGCTCCTGTGTACCAAACGTGCCTAATGGGATATCTCTCAAAATGGCGTCCGCATCGAGGTCCTTGGTCATGTCCGTGGCGATAAAGCCAGGGGCTACAGCATTGACCGTGATGCCACGACTAGCGAGTTCCTTGGCGGTGCTTTTCGTGAGGCCAACAACGCCGGCTTTGGCGGCCGCATAGTTTGCCTGCCCTGCATTGCCCATCAATCCCACCACCGAGGTGATGTTGATGATTCGGCCACTCTTTTGTTTGAGCATTGGCCGTGCAACTGCTCGGCTACAGAGAAAGACACCCGTGAGATTGAGGTTGATCACGGCCTGCCAATCGCTTGTTTTCATGCGCATCAGTAGGCCGTCACGAGTAATGCCGGCGTTATTCACCAGGACATCGAGGCGGCCGCTTCGTTCGAGCACGGTTTTAATCAATCCGTCTACCTCGTCTTCGATCGACACATTGGCTTGAACTGCGTAGGCCTTTTCACCTTTCTCGGTGATTAAACGAACAACCTCCTCCGCGGCTTCAGCGGAACTGGAGTAATTCACGACCACTTCTGCACCGCTCGCTGCCAGCGCGAAGGCGATTGCCCGTCCAATCCCTCGTCCACCGCCCGTCACCAGCGCGGTCTGACCGGTGAGGGAAGCAGAAGAGGTCATGGAGGATTAAAGGCTCGCAGGATCGTAGAGATCCGTCGGACTATCTCAATCGCTTGGTTCAACCCGGCATCGTGTCAACCGTTTCTACCGCCTCGCCCAAGAGCTGCTCAAACAGCTTGAGTTGGTCTTTACTGCCCAGCACGATGAGCAATTGTCCAGGGCCGAGTTGCATCTCTCCGCCTGGATTGGCAATCAGTCGATCACCATCGCGAATGGCAAGCACCATGGCTCCGCTGCGACGTCCTAACTGCAGTTCTGCAAGGGATCGGTGATGGATTTGCCCAAGCAACCGCTGGTCATGACTGAGTTGAACTTCTTCAATTTCATAATCCGAGCCGGTCAGCAGTTCCATGAAGTTGACGGCTAGTGGCCGCAAGGCAGAGGCTGCCATCACCCGGCCGCCAGCGACATACGGACTGACGACAACACTGGCTCCTGCCAGCCGCAGCTTCGCTGCCCCTTCCCCACTGTTGGCGCGGGCGATCAGTCGACAATTCGGACGCAGATCTTTGGCGCTGAGAACCACATAGAGGTTCGAAGCATCTCCAGGTAAAGCCACCACAAGGCTGCGGCAGCGGGCCAAGCCAGCATCGAGCAGCGTTTCGTCCAATGTGGCGTCCGCCAGCAGAACATGAAGGCCGTTGACCGCCGCGACATCGCGACGATCCGGATCGTTCTCAATGACAACTAATTCGACGGCATCCTTTTGCAGCTGGGCGGCAATCTCCTGGCCCATTCGGCCATAGCCGCAAAGAATGACGTGATCCCGCATGCGCTGAAGCATCCGATGGATACGAAACTCTCTTAGACGACGAAAGTAACCGGATTCTGCGAGACCTAGCACCCGTTGAATCGCAACTTGTACGACGAGCAGACCGCCCACCACGATCAAGACGGTCACCAGTCGACCTTGCGGCGATAGCGGTTCGATTTCGCCGTAGCCGATGGTGCTGATCGTGATCAGCACCATCCATAAGCAATCTCCCCAGTCCCATCCCTCCGTAATCCTGTAGCCGGCGGCTCCAGCCAAGATCACCACCGACAATGCTGCGATCGGTCCGCGCCAGGGGGCTGTGAGAGCTTGAAGTTGTTGTTGAGTCTTGAAGGCGCGGCGACCACGTGTCATCGCCTGGTGTTCAGAATCCCAGGGCGCTGAGAACCTCGGCCTGCTGCAGCATTGAGAGTGATCTGGCCTCTCCAAGGCAGCGAAGGTCTGAACGCTCCGGCAGGGTCTCCTGGGCCGCGCCAAGAGCAACTAAGGGAACGCCGCAATACACGGCTAGCAGTTGCGTGACTGGACAGCTGCTCAGGACCACATCGGCACAGGCCACAGCGGCTGCTTTGCGTCGTAAAGGGAGTTGTGGGCTGAGATTGACTGTGCGTAGGTCTGGCAGGCGCGTATGGATGGCCTCGGGTAGTCCGCTCCAGCTGTGCTCTGGCCAATCCCATGCTTCCCCATTTGGAGCCATGAGTAAGAGCGGTCCGTCTCCGCTTGGTTGCTCTGTACGCACCTGATCGAGCTCTGATGTGGGCAACATCAAACGAAACCCTTCAGCATCGAGTTCGAGCCCTAAGGGTTGTAGCCAGGAGGCAAGACTTTGGGGGGGCCAACCGCTGCCGACGTCCACCTTGTCGGTGCAAGCAAATCCAGAACGAGCGACCCGTGTGGGGATGTGGCTCATCGAGAGCATCAGATTGACCTGCTGACCTTCAGCAAAATTGAGGCAAATCTGAAAGTCGGGTTCTCGGACACAACCGAGCAGATTGGCCCAGTCGGCGAGGGTTGGATTGTCCTCAAAGTTGAACGGAATCAGCTTCTCCATGGCTGGGAGCATTGTCCAAACCGCTTTAACGCTTGGATCGCATGCCACCTGAAGCGTGGCGTCCAAGCTGCTGCAAATGGTTGCTATTGCAGGCAATCGTTTGAGTTGGTCCCGCAGCGGACCCGGGCTGAGGGCAAGAACTCGCATCGATCTGCCACAGGAGGCCTTTGAACTGATTGTATGGAGACCGTTTCACCCTGCTTGAGGCAGGAGTCGCTTGTGCATCTGTTGATCGCCGCCGCCGGCAGCGGTCGCCGCATGGGAGCAGATCGCAATAAGTTGCTGCTACCACTGGCCGGTCGTTGTGTCATTGCCTGGACATTGAAAGCGGCCTTGGCGGCGAAGCGGATCAGTTGGATCGGGATCGTTGGCCAGGAGATTGATCGGGCTGCCATGACCTCACTGATGGACGCAGCACTCCCAGAGGTAGGTGCAAGACAGGTGGTTTGGATCCAGGGCGGTAGCACCCGTCAAGAGTCTGTACAGCTTGGTTTGGCGGCCTTACCGCCCGAGGCGGAGCACGTGTTGATCCATGACGGAGCGCGATGCTTAGTAGAACCAGCACTGTTTGATCGCTGCGCTGATTGCGTCGAGGCGGGCCAGGCCTTGATTGCTGCGACGCCTGTTACGGACACGATCAAAAGGGTTGATGCAGAGCATCGGATCACCACAACTCCCGATCGCTCTGAACTATGGGCGGCACAGACGCCGCAAGGTTTCAATGTTGAGCAGCTTCGGCGAGGGCATGCGGAGGCGATGGCTCAGGGTTGGGTGGTGACCGATGATGCGTCTCTGTTCGAGCGCCTTGGATGGCCTGTTCAGGTCTTGGATGCTGGTCCCTCCAATATCAAAGTGACCACACCTTTTGATCTCACCGTGGCTGAAGCGGTGCTTCAGCGGAGGCAAGCAAGCTGAGTTGTCCGCGTTGGCCATCCAGCCTGGCCATCTGGCCTAGGGGAAGAGCTGCATTTCCAGGACGATGGCCCAGTGGTAGATCGGCGACTAAGGGAATCGCCAGGTCGGCCGTTCGTTCTCGAAGCACCTGCTCGAGGTTGAACCGCAGTGTGTCTGGCCGGTCATCATCGTTGCAGTTTTGGAACGCCCCAAAACCAATGGCAGCTACACGCTGTAAGGCTCCGCACAAACGCCAGTGCGTGAGCATGCGATCAATCCTGTAAGGCTCCTCCCCAACATCTTCGAAGATCAGAATCGCTCCGTTGAGATTCGGGACATGCCTTGATCCCAGCAGATGCGTCGCCACGGTCAGATTGCCAACAATGAGAGGGCCGGTGGCTGACCCACCACCCCAGCCAGTTCCCTTGAGGTCCTGTAATGGTTTGCCAAAGAGAAGGTCCCGAAGCCGTTCACAGCTCCAACTGGGTTCAGTGGCCAGTGTGGTGAGTAGAGGTCCATGCACATTGCCTCCAAATCCAGCGGCGAGACGGCTCCACAGCAGGGCAGTGACATCGGAGAACCCCAGCAACCATCCTGGCTGCCATGGCATTGGCTGCTCGATCAGACGGGCAGCTCCCCAGCCACCACGGGCACAGGCGAGCAGTGGACTAGGCCCTTCCGGTAGAAGATCGCTGCGTCGTTCACTATCGATCCCCGCCAGGTAGCCCCAATGGCGTCCCACCACTGCACTAGGTCGGCAGTGCAAACCCCAGCTCTCCAGCAACTGCAATCCTTGCGCCAGCGCCTCTCCATCAGCCAGGGCAGAGCTTGCCGCCACCGTGACGACATCATCCCCATGTTGTAAAGGGGGTGCTGGATGGCGAATCAGCATTAAAAAAAGTGTCCGAGGATTAAACCGAGGAGCAAAAGGCTGCCGAGCTGAACCTGTTGGCTGAAATGGCGACCGAAGACAGCCATGGTGTTGTTCGAATGACTCAGTGAGGCGCAGCTGCTTTGCATGAGCAGTCCTGTCGCGAACCAACAGGGCCAAAACAGGGGGCCAATCTCAGCAGCTAAAGCAGCGACTGCCATTAAGACGATGGTGATTCCATAGCAAATCCTGACGGTTCGAACCGTTGCAGGGCCAAGGGTGAGGGCACTGCTGCGCAAGCCGAGGCTGGCATCGTCGCGACGGTCCGCCATGGCGTAAACGGTGTCAAATCCGAAGGTCCAAACCATCGCTGCCATCCAGCAACCCATCAGGGCCCAGCTGCTCGAAATACTGGCTTCAGCAGCAGCCCAAGGAATGAGCACAGCAAAGCCCCAGCAGATGGCGAGGATTGCTTGTGGGAATGGGAACCAGCGTTTGGCGGATGGGTAGAGCAGGATCGGCGGTAAAGCGGCGAAAGCCAAGCTCAGGCAGATCCTCAAACTGGCTGGAGGAAGGCTGAGCACCACGATCAGGCTCAGTGCCAGCATCGCCACGAGCAAGGCCAATGCTTGGTTAGCTCGGATGGCACCGCGGGCGAGGGGGCGCAATTTGGTGCGTTCAACTCGCCGATCAATGCGTTGATCCCAGAGATCATTGGCAATGCAGCCCGCTCCACTGACAGCCAGTCCTCCAACCAAGATCTGAACAATCAAGAGGGGAGTCGGCGGAGCAGACGGACTCAGCCATAAAGCCCAGCCAGCTGGAATGAGCAGAATGAGCCGGCCTGTTGGTTTGTTCCAGCGAAGCAGCTCAATCCAGGGCAGGAGTCCGGCGAATGGACGACGACGATTCACTTCGATATTGGTTTGAAGAACCATAGGAATGGCCTCGCCCCTTTTGATGCGAATGGCAAAGTGGTGAGGCAGTCTTCAGAGCTGTTGATGCCGGAGGGTGAGACCGCAGCTCCGGTCCCTGGAGCGTCCACTGCAATGGCCTTATCTGCAACAGGTCGTTCGCAATCGATCAACGGGCATTCGTTTCGCCGTGTCGCAGCGATCGACATTGGCACCAACTCAACGCACCTTTTGGTGGCATCNGTTGATACCACCCTGCGAACCTTCCGGATTGATCAAGCGGAAAAATCCACAACTCGACTCGGTGAGCGCGATCCCGACACGGGGCACCTTGCGGATGCAGCCATGCAACGCGGNTATGAAACCTTGAGACGGTTCCGTGATCTCGCTGCGAGTCACNAGGTTGAGCAGATCGTTACAGCTGCGACCAGCGCTGTTCGGGAAGCTCCAAATGGCAGAGATTTTTTGGAGCGGATTAAGGAAGGGCTCGATCTTGATGTTGATCTCGTCAGCGGGCCTGAGGAGGCACGCCTGATTTATCTAGGTGTTCTTTCCGGGATGCCCTTTGGTGATCGGCCGCATCTTTTGCTTGACATCGGCGGCGGCTCCACCGAATTGATCTTGGCGGATGGCCGAGATGCTCGCGCGTTGACCAGCACACGGGTCGGCNCCGTTCGTCTGCAAAGGGATTTCGTCAAAGATGATCCGATTCCACCTCAGCGTCGAGCTTTTTTAAAGGCCTTTATCCAGGGATCACTGGAGCCAGCGGTGGACAAGGTTCATCGACGGATCAAACCTGGAGAGATTCCTGTGTTGGTAGCCACAAGCGGCACGGCTATGGCGATCGGTGCCCTCGCGGCCAGTGAGGATGATCGTCCACCGCTCAAGCTCCACGGCTATCGAATTTCGCGGCAACGTCTCGATCGCGTTGTAGAGAAGTTGGTGGAGATGTCTCCTGAGCAGCGTCGCGATTTAGCGCCAATTAATGACAGGCGCGCTGAAATTATCGTTCCGGGAGCCTTGATTTTGCAGACCACGATGCAAATGCTNGCNGTNGAAGAATTGGTNTTGAGCGAGCGTGCTTTGAGAGAAGGCTTAATTGTCGACTGGATGCTGCGTCACGGNTTACTTGAGGATCGTTTCAGTTTTCAGAGCAGTATTCGTCANCGCACAGTGATTCATCAAGTGCAGCGNTTTGCTGTCAATCAGCGACGAGCGGAACGNGTGGCTTCTCATGCCCTCACGCTTTATGACAACACTCGTGGATTGATGCATCAAGACTCCGGGGAGGGACGCGAACTTCTCTGGGCTGCAGCCATGCTGCATGCCTGTGGTCAGCACATCAATCTCAGTGCTTATCACAAACACTCTTGGTATTTGATTCGACATGGAGAGCTTCTCGGCTATTCCGAAGCAGAGCATCTGATGGTTGCTGCTATTGCTCGCTACCACCGCCGCAGTCTTCCAAAGAAACGGCATGAATCTTGGCAGGCTCTCGCCACCCGCGACGATCGTCGATTGGTCAGCGAAATGGCCCTGATGCTTCGACTCGCAGCTGCCTTGGATCGACGACCGGAACCTGTTGTTGAATCCGTTCGAGTGATGGCCTCATCAGGAAAACTAAAAATTGAGCTAGTGCCAGAGCGTTTGAATCAAAATTTAAGTCTTGAGCAATGGAGTCTTGAGAGTTGTGCTGATGTTCTTCGAGAAGCTTCAGGAGTGAAATTGATCGTTTCCGTTCAGGGTTGATCAAGTTGATACCAACGAACTTGATCAATTCTGCCCAAAATTCGGGGCTTTTCACCTGTTTTGATGATGGTGACCAGGTCTGGTCTGCCAGCTAAAATTTCTACGGAATNTGGCTCTTTGATGCTCCTTGTTCCATCGAGGGTGCCTTCAAATTCAACGGTCCCTTTGCGCCGCAGTCTGATCCAGCTGGGTTCGGAACTATTGATTTGGAGGACGTTAATTTGTGGTGCTGGTTTGGCGTTTAATGTTGTTGCTTTTGCAGACTCAATCGACAATGGTGGTAATTCTTGAGGAATTGAAGTTGACTTCAGAATTGCCGCATGTTGATTGGAATTCCTGTCTGGAGCTGGTTCAAGTTGCTTCTGCCAGAGGGTGAGGCCAGCACCGCCAAAAAGTAATGCGACAGGCAAGATCAATAACAATTGGCGTCGAGGTCGGCCGCTCGCATCGGCTGCCGCGAAAGATGCTTGAGATGGGACTTTGATGGGTGACGGTTTTTTCGCTCGTGTTGAGCGGGCTGTTTCTTTCGCTGGGGCAAGCTCGAGGACAAGAGCATCTGCGTCGAGTTTCAAATGGCTCGCAATGCGTCGAACCATGGCTCGGACAAAGACCGGCTCAGGCAGGGCGTCAAGATCACCTTGTTCCAGTGCGCGCAACTGTTCGACTCCCATATGGAGGGATGCAGCCAAGGACTCGGCAGATAACCCACAGCGCTCACGTTCGGCTTTGATGCAATGACCAACGTCGTTGAGTGACGATGCGTTCAATGATCTGTTGATGAGTTCCTGTTGGGCGTCCTGGGGAACCATGAACGTCGAAGGAAGCTATTCCATGGAAAATAACTGTTTTTTAGTCGCTTGACAGAATTTGGATATGTTGAAGCAATTCGATGGGCCTACGATCCAAAAAGATGTCTAATATGGGCGATACTGGATTCGAACCAGTGACCCCTTCCGTGTGAAGGAAGTGCGCTACCACTGTGCTAATCGCCCGCACAAGGCGATCTTAAACCACTGCTCCTCAAGCAATTCCGGTCTTTGGACGGAACAGATGGTCGTGATCAGGCGAATAAAGCTTGGAACGTTTTGGACTTTGGGCTAGGGCAGGGCTGACGATATACAGAGTTGTTCGGATCAGCTTTTTTTCATNGCTTACAGCTGCCATGGAATGCAATGGAGCAACCGTGATCCATTCATCAGGCCAACTGATGCGATGACCAATCGCAACGGGGGTATCTGCCGGATAGTGCTGCAAAAGTGTGTCTTGCACCTCGTCGATATGCCTTGCGCTGAGGTACAGGCANAGGCTGGCTCCGATCGCTGCTAAATGCTGCAAATTCTCTCGGGGTGGAACGCCAGTTCGACCGCCTGCGCGGCTGAGCACGATGGTTTGAACCAAGCCTGGGATGGTGAGTTCTCGATTGAGAGCTGCTGCGGTGGCTTGGTAGGCACTGACNCCAGGGANNACTTCGACTGGGATGTCATGGTCAGCGAGAGCACAGATTTGTTCGTTGATGGCGCTGTATAGAGCGGTGTCTCCGTCGTGTAGACGAACAACCCGTTTCCCTTGGCGCTGTCGATCGATCAGCAATGGAACGACTTGCTCCAGGGTCATCGTGCTGGTCTTCACTCGCTCGCAATCCACTGGGGCCATCTGCACGATGTCAGGACACACAAGCGAATCGGTCCAGACCAGGACCTCGGCTGAATGCAGTCGATTGGCGGCACGCAGGGTGATCAGGTCTTTTGCACCAGGCCCTGCGCCCACGAAACTGACTGGATGCATGGGCAACAATGCTGAATGACTTGTTGAGCTTGGCGTTAAGACGCGCTCATGCTCGGATCCGGTAAGGGTTTCTTTCGGCCATACAACCACCACAGCCCGATGCCTCCGAGGACCGCCAGCAAACANCTCATCAGCTGAGCGATGCGNAAGCCTCCTTCGCAGGCTGGAGGGAGGGCTCCAATGCAAAGAGGATCGATGCGGAGGCCTTCAATCCAAACNCGACCCAAGCTGTAGCCGATGAGATAAAGGCAGCTCATAGCTCCTGCTGGAACGCTGCCGACTTTGCGTAAGCCACGACGGAATACAAGTAACAACAGGACAAAAAGAAATAAGTTCCAGATTGACTCGTAAAGGAAGGTTGGATGGAAGAATTCTTGAATGGCGCCTGGTGTTGAAAATGCTCTACGAACATCGTCNGATTGTAATTCAAATGGAATTTTTAGTTTCCACAGCAGATCAGTTGGTACTCCAAAAGCCTCNGAATTGAAGAAATTCCCCCACCGGCCGATTGCTTGTCCCAAGGCAACAGAGGGAACGAGTACATCGAGAACGTCCCAAAATGGTTGACGTCTCCATCGACAAAACAAGATGAGCAAGATAGTGCCTGCAATTAAGGCGCCGTGAATAGCGATGCCACCTTGCCAAATCAAAATTGCCCTTGGTATGGACATTGAAATCCAAAGGATATTGATCTGAGACCAGAAATTAGCGCCCGTGTAATTCGGCCATTCAAAAGCGACGTAATAAATGCGTGCACCGATGATGGCTACAAGAACAAGAAGAGGTAGGAGATCGCTGATAAGACCGTTCTCGAGCTGCCTTAAACGAGCCAATCGGCTCGATAGAAAGAGGCCGATCAGAACAGCAGTTGCAATGAGAAGCCCATACCATCGAATGATGAAGGGCCCAAGCTGAAATAGCTCTGGGCCCGGCGAAGTGAACATTGACTCAGAAGCCTTCGGCGGCCTGCACCTTCTCAACTTGCTTCTTCTTCAGCACCAGCATGATTTGTGCAATTGCTACTGCAGCGAAGAAAGCAAGTAGTCCATAGATGCGTACTGGATTTTGGAGGACAACCTCAGCATCGAGCTGACCAAAACCGCCCACATTTGGGTCGTCAGTTAAAACAGCTCCAGCTTCAACAGAATCACCAACATTCACCACTAGGGATGGACCAACGGGAATTGTTTCGCTTGTGCTGGAACCATCAGCCGTGTCGATCGTGACAACACTGGCACCATTGTCATCGGGGTCGATGCTGGAAATGGTTCCGGCGACTGATGCTGTAAACGACGTGTTGTTGGATTTTTCACCTGTTGGATAGACCTGGCCACGTCCACGGTTGCCACCAATATGAAGTTGGTACTTGCCAAAATGAATATTGCTGTCCTTGGCAGGATCAGGTGAAAGCACAGGGAAAACAATCTCTTGATGCTGATCGCCTGGAATCGGTCCTACGAGAAGGATGTTGGGTTGATCTGGGCTGTATTGGCTGAAAAAGACCCCCTCAGTTTCTTCCTTGATTTCGTCAGTCCAACGCTCTTGCGGTGCCAATGTGAAGCCATCGGGGAGCATCACGACAGCGCCAACCTGGAGAGGAACTTGGCTCCCATCAGCTCCAATCTCCTGGGTTCCCTCCTGATAAGGAATTTTGACGCTGGCNNTGAANACGCTGTCNGGNAGAACCGNNTGNGGNACTTCNGCCTGGGTCAGNTTNTGGGCCAGNTGNCAGTTGGCGCANACAATCTTGCCGGTNGCNTCCCGNGGGCTGTCGTANTTCTGNTGNGCCCAGAANGGGTATGCCCAGCTGGCTGAAGGGGCAATGAGGATGGCCAGGCTGATGACCAGGGAGCCGAAGAGCAGAGAAAGATGGCGACGCATGGAACGGTGAGATGAAGGTGGGAGCGATGGGACAGCGAATTAGACCCACCAGGGTTTGTCGCCGGTTCGGAAATCGGTCTCAGTCCATTGGCTGATGAACACGTTGTCGTTCTCAACGCTCACATTGGCCAGGGCGAGGGAGAGGGGCGCCGGGCCGCGCACAACCTTGCCAGTTGCGTCGTACTGACTTCCATGGCAAGGGCACATGAACTTGTTGGCGCCGCTGTTCCACGGCACGACGCATCCCAGATGGGTGCAGATGGCATTGATTCCGTAGCTGCCGATGGCGTCATCACCCTCGACGATGAGGTACGTGGGATCTCCTTTAAGACCCTGCACCAAGCTTCGGTCCCCTTCTGGATGGCTGGAAAGCCATCCGGTCGCTGTGACGGCGTTGCCCAGTTCGTCTTTTGCGCTAGTTCCACCGCCGCTACCGCTTGCACGGGGTGGGATGAAGTAGCTCACCACCGGATACAAGGCTCCGAGGGCAACTCCCGTGACTGAGCCGAAAGTCAGCAGATTCATGAACTGCCGACGACCCATTCCGGGCACATCGCTCGAGGAAAGTTGGGTCATGGCGGACGTTCATCCAGCACTCAGTGGCGACCATTATGGACGCTTAAGTGCCTGTCACGCTTTGCAACGACTGGCCTTTTGCTGCCCCCGCTTCGCTGTTTCTGTGCTTGACATTCGACCTGACCCCGACGCCGAACCCCTTGGGGTGGATGACCTCATCGCCTGTCTCAGAGAGCGCTGGCACGCGACTTACGACTTGCAACTCGTGGTGCGTCGGCAGCGGCTTTATCTGCAGGTGATGTGGGCATATCTCGAGCAACAATCGTTCCCAATGGACGAAAGCACCTATCGCATCCACATCGCTGAAGTTTTGGATGTTGTGAATCGTCTTGGTTTGGCTGGGGAGGTGCGCCACTGGTTGGCGACAACTCGGGACAAACCACGATTGGGTAAAGCCCTCAGCTTTCAATTGCAGGCGAAGGGCCCGGAGGCGGAAGGGCTGCTTAGAGAGTTTTTGGTTTGAGTTGCTCGGCGAAGGCCACGAGAGCCACACCAATCAGGAAGAGAGCTGTGATTGCACCGGCCAGCAGCAGCATCGTGATGGGATCCGTTGAGGGGGTGAGCACAGCTCCAGCCAGTGAGGCGGCGAGCACTACCCAGCGCCAGGAGCTCAGCATCGTCTGCCAGTTCACGAGACCCAGCACGCCAAGCAGCAGCTGCAGCACGGGCAATTGGAAGGCAAGCCCTGTCGCCAGCATCAACAGCAATACAAAATCTAGATATCGCTCGATCGACCACAGGGGCTCAACCACATCAGCTCCATAGCTGACCAAAAAGCGAAGTGCAGCGGGAACCAGGGCCCACCAGGCAAAGGCAAGACCGGCCATAAACAGCACAGCAGATCCTGCAACGGCGGGGGCGATGAGTCGTCGTTCCCCCAGCGTTAGACCTGGCAGCACAAACGCCAAAATTTGAAACAACACATACGGGAGTGCCAGCGTTAAGCCGGCGTATCCAGCCACTTTGAAAGACACAAATAAAAACTCCCCAGGTGCCAGTTGCAAAAAATGAATGCCTTCTGCTGGGGCTTCTAAGAGGCGTACCAGGGGTTTAACCATCACCAAACAAAGCAAGGCACCCACCACCACAGCTACAAGGCTGCGCAGCACCCTTTGCCGCAATTCCTCGAGGTGATCCACCAAGGGCATCTCGACCTCATGGCGTAATTCACTGCTGTCTTGTCCGCGTCCAATGCGGATCGGTGGAGGTGGCTTGAGGGAGGGACCGTCTTGCTGCTCGGACACGAACGCTGAGGGGGGGCTGGACCGGCGTGACAGCCCTAAGTGTTGTCAGGGTAAGAGCTGTCCGTCGGCAAGTTGTTGTTCCGCCCGTCTTGGTTGCCCCCAGCGGATCTCTCCCCCCCGATGTCGGACCGTTCCTGGTCCAGCGCCAGGAATTCGTTGCAGTTGGTCAATGGGGACCATGACGACAGGAACATGGGAGTTCCCTCGGGCACGGCTGAAATGAGCGGCTAAATCGGTTGCCAATTGCAGATCTTCCTCGTCGGCAAGCCCGCAAGACGCTTTCAGAACGACATGGCTGCCTGGACATTCCTGAGCATGAAACCAAAGGTCTCCGTTGCGGGCTTGGCGAAGGCTGATCCAATCGTTTTGGCGGTGGTTACGGCCAACCTGCAACACCAGTCCTCCGGGTCCGATGAGCTCAAGTGGCTGCGGTGTCGGGGCTTGTTTTCGACGTCGTCCCTTGGTTTGTTGGTTTTGATCTAAAAGCTCCTCGAGTTCATGACGCAGGTCTTGCAGAGCACTTAAACGTGGTGCCGCGTCCTGCCAGGACGCCATGCGCAAATCTTCGAGGAAGGCTTCACTTCCCTCAATCAAGCGCAAACGCTGCTCATGATGCTGAATCCGCTCCTGAAGCACGGAAACGGATCGACGTAACTTGCGAGCCCTGTGGTACAGCTTTTGGGCTTGCTCTACTTGATCTCGGCTTGGCTTGCGCAGACAGAGCAGCGCATCAGCCTTTTCTTGCAAGTTGCTGCTGTTGGCGCTGGCCTGGAGACGCTGTTGTTGATCGATCAGACAGGTTTCCTCTTTCAGCCGCCAACGCTTGAGCCGTTGATTCACCTCTTCATTGACCTGTTCGAGTGAACGTTGGTCGAGTTTCTGCCGATACCAGCGCCCAAGCCTGAGAGAGAGATCGCCCGCGCTTTCGTTTTGTTTGGTCCCCCAGAGTCTGTAACGGTTGTTCGGCTCAAATTGCAGGCAGAACGATTCCTGCGCCAGGCATTTGAGCCATAAACACCAAGAGAGATGTAACTGTTCCCACTCTGAGGTTTGAATGTGATTGACCGGAGTTGTCATCAGGTTGCCGGCCAGTTGTTCCACGAGAGTTGGACTCATCCCTTGATACGTTTGCTGCAGAGCTTTTTTCAGGGAAACCGGAATCAGTTCCAGCCTCTCGCGCCAACGTTGAAACGATTCCTCGGGTTGAGGCGGTTGACCTTGCAACGGTGGTGGCGGCCCATACACATCTCCAGTTGCGATCGGCCTGATCCTTGATTGGTGATCGCGGACTTGCCGCCCAAGGGCAATGACCCGGCGTTGTTCGTCCAGCAGTAGAACATTGCTGTGTCGTCCCATCAGTTCCAAGACAACGACCCGTTGAATGGCTTCACCGGGTCTCGATGCGAAACGGAACTCCACCACGCGTTCGTAACCATCCTGGTACAAGTCCACGAGCGCCAGCAGTCGCAAACTGTGTTGGAACTGCTGCGCCAAGGTGCTTCCAGCACCTTGGCGCTCTGGTGGAGGGACCTGAACGAGGCGCGGAGCATCGGCTTGCCAACTCAGTTCCAGCCATGCCATTCCGCGCAGGCTGCGGAATCCGATCTGCAGGGTATTGGGAGCGGGTTGTTGGGCCTTCTCAAAGCGGCTTGGCAGAAGCCTGGGCCGAAGATCACTGAGCACCGCCCGAAGGGCGGTGAGATCCATCAGCTGAAGCATGGCTGAGGCCATCGCTGCCACTCAGCGTTCAATACCAGAGACCTTCCTACTCTGCAGGCCCGATCGAAGCGTCTATGGATGGCAATAGGAGTAATAGGAGTGGACGTCTCACGGTGATCACAGGCCCGAGCGGTGTTGGCAAGGGCACGCTTGTGCAGCGTTTACTGGAGCGTCATCCCAACGTTTGGTTGTCTGTCTCGGCAACGACGCGTGCCCCTCGAGAGGGTGAGCTGGATGGCGTGAGTTACTACTTTCACGGTCGTGAACGTTTTTCCGCCTTGGTGGAGTCCGGCGGCTTGTTGGAGTGGGCTGAATTCGCTGGCAACTGTTACGGGACTCCAAGGGAACCTGTTGAGCTGCAGCTTCAATCTGGTCGGCCTGTGTTGCTGGAAATCGAGCTGGAGGGTGCCAGGCAGGTGCGTCGCAGCTTTCCGGATGGGTTTCAAATTTTTCTTGCTCCACCCACTTATCAAGAACTGGAGCGCCGAATTCGAGGACGGGGCACCGATTCAGAACAGGCGATTCAGCGTCGTTTGGAACGGGCTCGGCAGGAACTCAAGTCGCAGGATGAATTTGATGCTGTCGTGATCAACGATTGCCTGGATGATTCACTGCGCGAATTGGAACGATTGATGTCTCTCTCTTGATAAAAAAAAGGGTCCCTTCACAGGGACCCAAGACTTCAAAAGAAGAAACCTTTGAGGATTCAACCCATTGGATGGAAAAGAAGATCAGGGAAGAAACGATTCCACTCAATCATGATCCCAGCAGTCAGAGTGAACCAAATGGCAGCAACCACAGGTGCCGTTGTTAGAAACTTTTGCATGATTTTTAGTGATTAGAAAAAGATAAAAGTTTTGGATAATCAGCGAGGAGAAACGGTGACTTTGCTATCAGCTTCAACGAGTTTTCCGCTGGTGTGCTCAGCGAAGGCGGCCAAGGGCCAGGTGGCAGAAGCCAGCACGCTCTTCAGGGCAATTGAAGTGTCGATTTGAATTTCGCTCATGGCAGCATTCTTTCCGCGAGTTGCCTTGAGGTACTCACGACCAGCCCATCCAATACACCCATTGATGTAGAGGAACATGATGCCGGGAATGATGAAATCTCCGGCATGGTTCAAACGACCATCAACGATCAAACGGGGGAGACCGTCCTCACCACAGGAGGCCTTGCTGTACATATCAAAACGTGCCTTGGCCTGCGAAGTGTCTGCAGCAGCGGCACGCTGTTGAAAGCGGGGGCTTTCGGAGCAGGTTGTTAAGCCAGCCACATCCGCCTTGGCGACGGGGGCGAAGCCGAACACCAGCAGGGCCGAAAGCACAACGGCGAAAAGACGACGCATCGGATCGATTCCTGTTGAGAGGTGCCCCTGGAGGGCAGGATGTCCACTAGCGGAGAGTAGGGGAGGTCCTTGGCCACAATGCCGTCAGTCCTGGCCCTCGAAACAAGTTGTGACGAGTCGGCCGTTGCCATTGTTCAGAATCGCGGCGGAACACTTGAGGTTTTGGCCTCCAGGATCGCGTCTCAAGTTGAGGAACACGCTCGCTGGGGCGGAGTGGTTCCAGAAATTGCCTCCAGGCGGCATGTCGAGGCTTTGCCATCACTCATTGGCTGTGTGCTGAGTGAGGCTGAATGTCGCGTCGATCAGCTGGACGCTGTGGCAGCAACGGTTGCCCCTGGTCTCGCAGGAGCATTGATGGTCGCTTCAGTCACCGGTAGAACACTGGCGGCGCTGCATGGCCGCCCCTTCATTGGTGTGCATCACTTAGAGGGGCATCTGGCTTCTGTTCGCTTGGGGAATCACGCCCCTGATCCCCCTTATTTGGTTCTGCTTGTTAGTGGTGGGCACACCGAATTGATTCGGGTTGGTGACCACGGATCGATGCAACGGCTCGGTCGCAGCCATGACGATGCAGCTGGTGAAGCGTTCGACAAAGTTGCCCGTCTGCTTGGTCTTGGTTATCCCGGTGGGCCAGCAATTCAGCAGATCGCTGAGGGTGGTGATTCAACGCGGTTCCGTCTTCCGAAGGGTCGGGTGTCTCGGCCGGAGGGAGGTTTCCACCCTTACGACTTTTCATTCAGCGGGTTGAAAACAGCCATGTTGCGTACCGTCGAGTCTTTGCAGGAGGAGATGAAGGATCTCCCCGTGCAAGATCTGGCGGCAAGTTTTGAACAGGTTGTTGCTGATGTCCTCGTGGAGCGGACCATGCGTTGTGCCATGGATCACAACCTGAGGAACATCGTGATGGTGGGGGGGGTTGCTGCAAATCAACGCTTGCGCCATTTGATGCGCGAAGAAGGCATCGCTCAAGCTGTCGATGTTTCGATTGCCCCTCTCGCGTTTTGCACTGACAATGCGGCCATGATTGGTGCGGCTGCTCTCGGACGCCTGGAGCGACAAGCCATCGAGACTTCACTCAAAACCGGAGTATCCGCTCGCTGGCCTCTGGATCAAGCCAATGCCTTGTACGGAGAGTTGCCGCCGTTTTGAAATTTCACTGTTTATGGTGACCAGACTCAGAAATTACTTCCATGGCCGAGCAAACTGGTCAGCTTGATGGAGATACCTCCAAGCTTGTCGGCGCCGAGGAGCTCAACTCTTGGAGGCGTGGATTTACGCCTCAGGCTGAAATTTGGAACGGCAGGCTGGCCATGATTGGTTTGTCGATCGGTTTGGCTGTCGTGCTCTTGGTTCGTCTGCTAAGTCGTGCTTGAAAAACATCCATAGCAGCGCATTTGTTCAACTTCGTCCTCGTAAGGCCTGCGCTAATTCATTTGGTTTCAAGCTAACGCTAACCGCTTTCTCGCCTTCAACTCGCCCGGATTCGACCAAGGCTTGTAGTGACTGATTGGTGGTCACCATTCCGTCAAATCCACTCCGTTCCATAATTTCTTCCACCTCATCAAGAGCCCCTCTCTGGATGTAATCCTTACAGGCATCTGTGTTCAGTAAAATGTCGTGATACGCCGCGCGCTTTCCATCGGTTGTTCGGATCAGACCTTGAGCGATGACTCCCAACAATGATTCCGATAAAGAGCGTCGCACACTGTCTTGCTCTTCAGGTGGAAACATACCCAAAACCCTCTCCACGGTCTTCACTGCTGAATTGGTGTGCAGAGTTCCGAACACCAAATGCCCGGTTTGGGCAGCTTCAAGTGCTGTTGAAAGGGTTTCTTGATCTCGAATTTCTCCCACCAGGATGACGTCTGGGTCTTCTCGTAGGGCGGCTCGCAAGGCGTTGTGAAATTTGAGCGTATGCATCCCAACTTCGCGATGTCGAATCAGAGATTGTTTGCTCTCATGCACAAATTCAACTGGATCTTCAATGGTGAGAATGTGGCGGGTTTCGTTCCGATTGATCCAATCGATCATTGCGGCCAAAGTCGTACTTTTCCCCGATCCTGTCGGTCCCGTAACCAAGATGAGTCCCTTGGGGCGAGCGGCTAACTCTTCCAAGACCTGGGGCAGATTGAGCTGCTCCATGGTGAGGATGGTCTGCGGAATTAAACGCAGCACCATCGCCGGTCCGCGCAATGAATCCAACAAGTTGATTCTGATCCGTACAAAGGGGAACGCATGGGAGCCGTCGAATTCTTTTTGGCGAAAGAATTCATCGATTTGCTGTGGTGAAAGAATTTCTGCGAGCCAACTTTGAAACACGGTTTGATCCGTGACGGGCCACTGCGTGCGGATCATCTCCCCTCTGGCGCGGTAACGCGGCGTCTCGCCAACGCCAAGGTGAATGTCTGAGTGCCCCGCGTCGTGGGCGACTTTGACGATTTCCTCAAGTGAGGGATGGCCGATGGATCGTGTTGTGGCTGGCGTCCGTGCCGGGTTGATCGGAGTGGTTGCAGCGGCCGTGGACGGTGTTGAGGCGGGTTCTGGTGGCCGCGGCGGAAAACTGGGGGGGAAGACCGGCTGCGACACGACACCTGAAATCAGTTGCTATCAGGATGCCGAAAAACGTCCGTAGGATCCCGGCACTTCGGCGTCTGTTATGGCCGATCAGCCTCGCGTCACGATCGTTCTCGGCACTCGGCCGGAGGCCATCAAGCTCGCCCCAGTGATCCGAGTCTTCCAAGCATGTGAAGCCTTGAGAACGCGGGTCGTCCTCACCGGTCAACATCAAGAAATGGTGGCTCAGGTGATGGATCTGTTTGACCTGAAAGCTGATTTTGATCTGAATCTGATGGCTCCCCGTCAGACGTTGACGCATGTCACCTGTGCAGCGCTGCAAGGCTTACGTGAGGATTTTCAGGCTTATCCACCACAGATGGTGTTGGTGCAGGGAGATACAACCACCGCATTTGCAGCTGCTCTCGCTGCCTTCTATGAACAGATTCCAGTGGGCCATGTCGAAGCGGGTTTGCGGACCGACAACCTGTTGGATCCTTTCCCAGAGGAGGCCAATCGTCGTTTGATCTCCCAGATCGCCAGCCTCCATTTCGCACCGACTGTGAAGGCGGAGGCCAACCTTCGTGCTTCTGGCGTGGTGGGTGGCTTGTCTGTCACGGGCAACACTGTGATTGACGCTCTTGTGCTGATGGCGAAAACGGCACCCGAGTTAAATCTCGACCGGTTGGATTGGAGCGGGCAGCGCGTCATCCTTGCCACGGTGCATCGACGGGAGAACTGGGGGGATCGGCTCAAGGACATCGCCAGAGGCATGCTTCAACTGCTCGAACGTCATCCCGATACGGCTCTTTTGCTTCCTTTACATCGCAATCCAACCGTGCGTGAGCCTCTTCAAGCTCTGCTTGGAGATCATCCCCGTGTGGTTCTGACTGAGCCGCTCGATTACGACCGTTTGGTCGCTGCCATGAAGGGATGCACGTTGCTCCTCACAGATTCCGGTGGTCTTCAGGAGGAGGCCCCAGCGCTTGGCAAGCCTGTCTTGGTGTTGCGTCGCACTACAGAACGTCCTGAAGCGGTTGAGGCCGGCACGGCGCGATTGGTGGGAACTGATCCTGAGAGCATCCTTGAGGAGGCTTCCAAGTTGCTGGACAATGCCGATGCCTACGAAGCGATGTCCCGAGCTGTTAATCCATTCGGAGATGGTCAGGCCAGTGGTCGCATCCTTGAACTCTGTCGACAGCATCTCGGCATCTGAGGCAGGGTTCAGTCAGGACCGTTGTTATCGATGGTGGTTACGTCGATCTTGGCGGTCTGGACAGGGCACGTTGATGTTCATTGGGCTCAACCCCTCCGCTGCTGATGGCCAACGTGATGATCCGACGCTTCGACGTCTTTGCCGTTTTGCGCAGGGCTGGGGATTTCGCGACTTAGTGGTGCTCAATTTGTTTGCTCGCATCTCAAGCTCTCCCGCTGCATTAATGCGCGTAGGTGATCCAGTAGGACGCTGCAATGACGCCCATCTCATCCATTGGGCTGAGGCTTGGGCCAATCAAGCTGAACTTGAGTTGTGGTGTGGTTGGGGCGTCTCGGGAGGTCGTGGTGGTCGGGATCGTGACGTGATCGATTTGCTGATGCCGTTTCTCCAGCGTCGTCGGCGCTTGCATCCTGCGGCAGCTGGTCCTCAGTTGATTGGTCGGACTCGAGCTGGTTATCCCCGTCATCCGCTTTACGCGCCAAGAACGGTGTCTCTCCGACCGTTTGTCTGGGCAGGAGATCGATCCATCCGCCATCCTGAGAACACTCCAACGGACTGTTGCTCCCTCTGATGCCTCGCACTCCCCGCCGCTATGCGGTGCATCTTCATCTCGTCGGAGGTCAAACCGAGCGGGTTCATTTCCCAAAATTAGAGATGTTCCAGGAGTGGTATCAGGGTGTTGTGAATGCTCAGGGGCAAGGGGGATTTGTCAATGTGCCTCTTAGCGATCTTGATGGGGAATATCTAGTGGTTCGGCCTGAGGCTGTGATTGGAGTGCGTGTAGAACCTCAGTTCTCCTCGGTCGATGACGCCTGAGCGGCTGGGTCTGCTCTGGGGTGTCACCGTCTTTGCAGGTGCAGCAGCGCGTCTTCTGGCATCCGTGTCCGGGCTGCCGGGAGTGGTGTTGTTGCTTCTGTCTGGCCTGTTAATAGGCCGCTCGGGGCTTGGCTTGGTGGAGCCTCTTGATCTTGGGCCTGGTTTGGGAACCGTGGTCGGTTTGTTGGTCAGCCTTGTGTTGTTTGACGGCGGCCTCAACCTGCGGTTACCAGGAGACACCATCAAGACAACTGTGCAGCGCATCACTGTGCTGCGGCTGCTGCTCTCTCTCGGTGCCGGTTTGCTGGCCGCCCATTGGTTGGCGGGTTTGAATTGGTCTGTTGCGGCTGTCTACAGCGCCATCGTGCTGGCCACCGGCCCGACGGTGGTCACTCCACTGGTTCGTCAGATCCGTTTGGCACCTCCCCTCGGGGATGTGCTGGAGGCGGAAGGACTCGTCTTGGAACCGATTGGGGCTGTGCTGGCTCTGTTGTTGTTGGAGCTGGTTCTCGGCAATTTGCATGGATGGCGAGAACTGGCCTTCGGATTGCTGTCGCGGCTTGGAGGCGGGGTGGTTCTTGGAGCCAGTGTCGGATGGCTGTTGTCTGAGTTGTTGCGACGGTTGCAGCCGAACCAAGCTTCCGGATTGCCTTTGCAGCTCAGTCTCGGCTTGCTCTTCTTGATGTATGGCCTGAGCGAATGGTGTCTGCCTGAATCCGCTCTGCCCGCATCTGTAGCCGCCGGGATCGTTGTGGGACGCAGGCATTCACCGCATACAGCAGAGCTAGATGCACTGATCCAAGAGCTCGCTCAGCTGGCCATCACCATGTTGTTTCCTTTGTTGGCGGCTGATGTGTCCTGGGCGGAATTAAGTCCATTGGGATGGGGTGGGATTAGCTGTGTTTTGGTTTTGATGGTTCTGGTTCGTCCGATGGCGGTGGGTGTCGCCACAGCTGGTCTTCCTTTGGATTTTCGCCAGAAGCTGTTCATTGGTTGGTTGGCCCCTCGGGGCATCGTCACGGCTGCTGTGGCGTCCTTGTTTTCAATCCGGTTAGAGCAGGCTGGAATCCTTGGGGCAGGACGTTTGCAGGGTTTGGTGTTTCTGACCATCTTGATGACGGTTGGTCTGCAAGGGCTGACGGCGCAGCCCTTGGCACAGGCTTTGGGTTTGATCGAAGTTGATGATGTTGAGGAAAAGCCTTCCTCCGACTTGAGTTCAGCTGAAACAGCGTCGTAGGCGGGGTAAATCTTGTTTGATTTGGGCCAAAAGAGACCAGGTGGTTAGTAGGTCTGGGCCTTGTAATTTGCCTAATAGGGCAGCACGAAGAGATTTCATCAGAAGGCCTTTTTTGACACCAGCCGACTTGGCGGTCTCTGCGAGCAGCGCTTGAGCCCGATCCATCTCAAGTCCATCCCAAGGTGCATCCTCGATCATTTGGGCAAGGGTTTCGATGGCTTCTCTGGCTCCCTCGATCGACAGTTGCTTTTCACCGTCTTCTTCCAGTGCAGGCATCTCGAAAAAGGGTTTGGCCTGATCGACGCCGTCTAAGAGAAGCGTGAGGGATGGACCCAGTAATGCGCAGAGCTTGATGCACCAAGTGTCGTCGGGACGTTGCCAGCCCTGTTGTTGCCACAACGGTGTGAGGGTGTCGAGCAGTTGTTCGGCAGGCCAGCTGTGCAGAACCTGAGCGTTGAGCCAGTTGAGCTTGTCCCAATCAAAACGTGCTCCAGCTTTGTTGACCCGATCAAATGTGAACGTTGAGGCAGCTTCGGTCAGGGTGAAGCGTTCATCCATGCCTTCAGGAACGGACCAACCCAACAACGTCATGTAATTCGCAATGGCCTCAGCGGTATATCCCATAGATCGAAAGTCATTGATTGAGGTGACGCCATCCCGTTTGGATAACTTCCGGCCCTCAGCATTGAGGATTAACGGTGCATGGGCAAAGGTTGGAGTCTCCAATCCAAGGGCTTCATAGAGCAACAGTTGTTTGGCGGTGTTGGCGATGTGGTCTTCACCGCGGATGACATGACTAATGCCCATGGCGGCATCGTCCACAACCACAACAAGGTTGTAGAGAGGGTCGCCGATCTGATCGGCGGGTGCTTTGCGAGCGATCACCATGTCTCCCCCGAGATCAGAGCCGCTCCATTGCATGGGCCCGCGCACGAGGTCGTTCCACCGGATCTCCCTGTTGTCATCGATGCGGAAACGCACCACAGCCTCTCGCCCTTCGTCTTGAAAGGCCTGTTCTTGATCGGTCGTCAGATTGCGGTGTCGGTTGTCATAACGAGGGGCTTGCTTCGCTGCTTTCTGGACCTCTCTCATGGCATGGAGTTCGTCTTCGCTGGCGTAGCAGCGATAGGCCAGCCCTTGATCGAGCAATGTTTGGATGGCTTGTCGATGTTCCTGCAACCGTTCGCTTTGGATCAGGGGCGGCTCGTCCCAATCGATGCCAAGCCAAGTGAGTCCCTCCAAGATGTTTTCTGTGAACTCCGGTTTGGAACGTTCTTTATCGGTGTCTTCAATGCGAATCAGAAAGACACCCTTTTCATGCCGAGCGAACAGCCAGTTGAAAACGGCTGTTCTTGCTGTGCCGATATGGAGCGTGCCCGTAGGGCTGGGGGCCAGACGAACGCGCACCATGGCGAAATTCTGGGAATAAAAACGGGACCGACGGGGTTCGAACCCGCAACTTCCGCCGTGACAGGGCGGTGCTCTAACCAATTGAACTACGGTCCCAGACCGGCCTCTAATCCAGGACTCGCCCGGAGAAACCTTGTCTGTGTCGCCTGCGCGACTCAGAAAGTATCGACTGTCTACCCACCCCCCGTCAACAATTTGGTTGCAGAAGAGAACCTGGATTGTTGATCACAGAGGGTCATGAAAAAAAGCCCCGATGACATTGTCATCGGGACCACACGTAATCTGATTGTTCTCGACTTCCGCCTAAGGACGGAAGCCAGCTGGCTCGATCAGGCGGACCTGATTGCCTCGGGCGGTAAATTCCCGACCCTGGTCGCTTTGGACAACAACGCGACCACCTGACTTGACGCGAATGACTCGGGCTCTGACCCAGCCGAGAGCGGCTGATTCAAGAACCTTGACCACATCACCAGGTTGAAGATCCAACTCCATGCTCAGAACCGGGAAACTGCACGATGGGGTTACCGGACGCGCCGTGGAGGACTCGAACCCCCGACATCAGGTTTTGGAGACCTGCGTTCTACCAACTGAACTAACGGCGCAAGGCGATA
>NZVB01000040.1 GCA_002701375.1 Cyanobium sp. NAT70
CTGGATTAGACGACTTAATCGCAGCATCTTCCAATGTACTCACAAAATTGGTCTCTTCCGGTTGGACCTAACCCTGATAGATATGACTACGTTTGAGAACATATCTTCAGAGGATTATTGGGTATTTCAATATGTTGAAGTCCCACTGTTAGAGGACTTAAAAGAGTCAGGAGAATGGATTTGCCATGAATCTAGAATTCAATCCCAGCTTCACCATCTACAGAAGTGCTATGTAAACGTTCTAATACCAACTACGAAAGCGATTAATCCAACGAGTCTCACTTGAACCGAATNGAAGCTTTTGATCCCGCTCTGGTTCCCATTCGTCCAAGACAGTGAAGGCGGAAAAGGTATGAGCATTTGCACTTGAGCAGACTAGGAAGTGATTGATTGNGTTAGCGATCCGAACTGCCTTGATATAAATTGGTGCGACCTGATTGATTGTTGTTGTGAATAATCATCTTCTTCAGAGAATATCCAATATTGTGGATGCTTTTGAAAGGTACATCTTCATCTAGGATGGGCAATGATAAAGTTGGTAAAATCAACTTTAAGAAGCATTCNGCATCCTTCAGGGTGATTGAAGAAGAGGTGCAGAGNTGCCACAACGTCAAACCAAAATCTAATTAATTAACACTTCAACTGGTGANAACTATACTTATCGATANGTATATGCGGTTTATGTCTAACTTATTTTGCCATGGAAAAATCTCGAATTCCAAGAAACTTCTACGTTTTGTTTGCAGCACTTGCAAGAGTGATGACGGAGAGACCTCGTGCAANTGAGACAAAACGAGAGAAGAGTTTTATTGTGGGATGCGATTGGACTGATGTGAAAGCATACAATGACTCACACTCAGTTTTGAAAACTTTTGCATAGTGATTTTGCAATAGACATTGTCACAGAGTCACTTTTGATGGGTTCCCATTTTGAGAATTGACGTAGTGGGTAACTNGGTGCCCGCCTTACAAGATAATTTTGACAATCCACTTCATGTTGTTGCTTCTGTGTTACCTCTACTGCGTATTGAATACGAGGATATTGCGTATATGTGCGGTCAAATTTATAGCGAGTGTTAACTCTACGATCAGATAATTCCTTTTCAAGTGCCATACACCAACCATCATTATCACACCTTACGGGATCTAGATCCATATCGTATTCCCATGGCTCTCGATCCCAATATGGGCGCTGAGAATAGGCCGGTGATGCGATCAATAATGTTGCAGTTGAAAGCAGCGTTGCTACAAGGAATTTCATTCGTTTGTTGCTCGGGCCAAGCAACAGATGGTCATTATACAATTAGTTTAGGAACGAAGGGTGACCTTGTCATCAGAATTAAATTTTCAGAAACCAAATGTATTGGTGTATCCATCCGACAATTTTACACTGACCACTCGACTATCATTATGCTCGCCTGTTTTTGACCCGTCGCAACCTGCTGTGTCGAGATCAAGTTCACCACCCAGATAGAGTTTTTTAGGGTGTTTGAGTTGAAGTTCGATATTGTGGAACTCTTTTCTACAACTATCATCTACCTCAATACTGATCGTTGCTTGAGTCCCTGATCATGACTTGAGTCCAGGAATTTTTGAACAATACAATGGTGATAATCGCAGTGAGATCTTGCTGTGGGTTTTTGGTTTCACTGTCTTAATCATAGAAGTTAGTTAATTCAGTCTTCCAGCTATGACTGGTCTCAACTTCTAAGTAATCCAGAAATGCGCTTGATCTGACGATTGTGAAGACGCAATAGAATCCACATACCATCACTGCGAGTGGAATCGCATACTCTTTAAGCAAATGAATCATGTTCTATAATGAGATCGTTATTTGTAATGATGCATTGGATATCAACCCAACGCATCACCCATTTGGGGGATATATTCTTATACTCCTTGCCACAACTGGACAACAAAATTATCCCGTGTCACACTTCCATCCATCGTTGGAGCTGAAAGGCTAAGACCTGGTTGATACCTGTCATTAAGGGGGGCTTTTCATTCGACTACCAACAACCTCAGAGAGGGGATTTGGAGTGAGATCCCCTTTCACTGCTGCTTCCACAGTCATACGATGTATTGTGGCCAGATGAGAATAGTGCCAATCAACAGAACTTCTATGATCTTCTTAATGCCAAGCGCAACATAGTTCCAGCCAATTTACACCCCGCGTTTTATACTCTTGACATTTTTACTAAATTGAGATTGCTTCTCAGTACTAGATAAGTATCTTGATGATTGTTCTTTTTTGATAGCAGATTTGTTGTTTTCCGCCTCAAAATATAGGTGTTAATCTATTTTNATCTTATTTGTCGAGGCTATATNTTTTTTAAGGGTAGAGGCCAGTAAATCTATTTCTTGCTATGCCTTGAATTCTTTTGATCATGATTAAGTCTATACAGCGACAATTGTGTTTCTTTGCTCTATTTTGACCGGTACGTGACCTTTTGATGCCACCTTCTAGGCTTAACTCTTANCACAATTGCTATGTAGGATGACCACGAGATGNTGTCCAGATTTTACATTTTTNTTGATTATAACGAGTTTATTGCCAGGGAGCGTGTCGTNCCANGTCTTCCCACTTCTGATCTTTTGATCCCGTTTGGCTTTAAGGCTATTTTGTTGTCTGAGGCGCTAGCTTCACCTCACTCACTTTCTTTTAGAACACTATTCATAACTGCATTTCTATTTTATCAAATAGTATCTTTAAATCGTAGGACCTAATGATGCATTCTGCGTNGTTGATTAAATCATTGTTCAAGTATGAGCTAGGATTGCTGTTCATGCGTTGGCTAACTTGGATTATCTTGCCACGTTCTAAATAATAGCCTTCAATGTATGTGTAATGGCCATTTTTGCTTTTACGACCTGAAGGTTTNCCACTCGGTGTTGCGTATTTGTACGTGACTTTCTTTGCGGCATCGATACATTTAGACGGTTGATTGTATCTCTTGACCTCTGGTTCTTGCGGCTTTCTCTGGTTGGATTGATTTGCTTGCACTGGGTTTGATGCAAAAGTATTTATCAGTATGGAGTAAATGGCTAGAGAAGAGAGAAGCATTTTCATTGGCATGCTTTGTCATGCTTCCTTATTATCTCATGTGACGAGTACATTCACCCTTGGTTTTACATCGAGATGTTCACATGAGAGTGCCATCTACTTGGAAAATTTACTCTATTTTGCAATAATGCATGAAGTTAGTCCTCAAGCAATTTAAGATTTATAGCTGTTTATTGTTGCGTCGAAGTGGAGATGAATTATCCTAAATGTCTTGATGCATACAGGCTCCGANCATGTCTGATGACTTTGATGATAGCCCTTCTTCTGCTGATTGTTTTGATGAGAACAATGACAATTCACTCTCTGCGCCCAATTCTGTTAATACTTTGTCCGAAGTGTCACTGAAGAAAATATTAATTATTTGTGGAATAATAGCTATGACTGGACTTATAGGTTTGATCGCATTGGTGACGACACTGGTTATTGGCTCTCAATCNGACAATAGCTCGGATTCAAACAGTGCTCAACCAGTCTCACCAGAGGCATTAACTACTCCATCTCATTCGGAATCAACACCTAACTCTCCGTCATTAACTGTTCCAAACCCCACTCCTATGGCACCACCAAAAGCTCCTATTCTTCCAGCACCAATATCATCGGTCCCATCTGCTCCGTCTGAATCAAATGGTCCTTCGATTNCATCATCTAATTCAGGTGAAGCAACGTTCCAAAGCTACAAAACACCAGATAAACTAGAGACCTTCTCCTATACCAGAGCTGTTCGAACCAACTCCAGAGGACATCAGGTTGTCGATGTGAAATTCTCCGACGGTTACAATGCTTCTTATGTCTTCTGGCGTAGTGGCACGGTGGAAATATTCAGTAAGGACGGGGAGGGGCGAATGGATCTGACTCCTGGCATATGGGACATTCGAGGGAATGGTGTTGTTCTCCGCTCTAAAACTGGGTCGATTACGACCTTTACGGAGTTTACAGTTCCTGCTAATTGACTTTAGATTTNGCTTTNATATTGATCTATGATTGCACNTGCTCGCAGGATTAAGCATATCAATTGATGGTGATATATGATTTATATTTTGTTTCTCCTTCGGTGTAAATTGATCTGGGTATTATTTTGCTTGCAATCTGATTGTACTCGTAANCCGAGCCTTTGATATGAGCAAGTGATTGTCTTGCCGATGGTCATTGTGCTATAAATAATGCATGNGCTGTTGCTCCGCTAATTAACTTCCTTTTAAACATGACTTTTAGAATAAACTCTATCCTTGATCCGGACGGAACGATTTATGACACCGACTCTGCAGTCCTGACTTATTTTATAGAGAAGGAGGATTGGGAAGTTACTGTTAAAGAAGGAGATGATGATGAGTTTGTTTTTACGACGATTGGTCTGTCGGGTGACCGGCTCAATTTTATTGTTAATACCTTTCAGCGATTAGATCGAATTCTTNCAGTATCCTTTCGAGAAACTTCTGACTATCAAGAGGCAGATATTGAACTTTACTTTGCCGATTCAAATACNGATTGGCAAGATGATGATTTAGGCACAACGTATTTTAACGATGATTGGGTTGAGATTCTTTGGAAGGATTCAGACGACAAACTNAGCACATTTACCTCTAACGATAAAAATACAATCGTTCATGAGATCGGTCATGCGCTTGGTATCGATCACCCAGAAGGCGATGGATTTAACTCAGATTGGGACACTGCGGATACAGTGATGTCTTATAACGAAGGAGATGATGGCCAGTGGCGAACATGGTACTCGACGCTTGATTTACAGGCACTACAATCAATTTGGGGTGTTCAAACACCACTTGCAATATCGGAATCAACCACAACACAAGTACCAATTGCATCATCTCCATCTCTCANCCCTCAGACATCAANTCAAGGCACGTCCTTTGCTCCCACTCTCATCAAAGGAGGAAATAAAAAAGATAAGCTCAAAGGGACCAATGGCAATGATGAGATTTATGCGTATGCAGGTGATGACAAAATAAACGCTAAGGCTGGTGACGATATCATCTATCCCGGAGAGTTTAATCGGAAAAAGGATATCGTTAGAACTGGACCGGGTTACGATACTGTCGTTTTGGATGAATATGGCTATGTTGTGATTAAGGATTTTCTGCCTGGATTTGATCGTATTGACGCATCAAATCTTCAGGATGTCTATTGCTGGGTTGAAGGGAAAAAGGCATACATCGGAGATGACGACTATATTTATGCTGTGCTGAAGGGTCTTAGATCTCCCCTTGGTTTGCAAGATGATATTTTTTCTTGAGTGCACTCTTTCTCTTCAAATNATTTTGCTTTTTAAGGCTCATTTGATTTCTTTTGCTTGATTCTTTAGCTCGAAATCTATTTTTGTTAGCTCTTGCTCTTCTGCTGACCAACGAAATCNTTAGCCAGCTTTTTATTGATGGCTTCTACTCTTGCAGAGTTTTGTGTATGCCTTTGGATTGATTGGTTGCTTTGTTATTGAAGAGTTATGCTACTCCGAATGGATTACATCTAACATTGATACATGAGTGACTTTTGTTGTGTTTAAGCGATAGAATTTATCATTTGGCTTCACTCATTGTCATTGCCGCCGTTTTGTCATGATGCGATCACGCTGGTTGGCCCATCAATAGTAGGAGACTCAACTAAGAGAATATCATCAGTAGTGAGATTGTCGACGCCCTTGAATAAATAAGAGGCCTTCTTGACCGTTAGCACTGAATCTTCATTGAAATTTTTGATCGTATAGTTTGCATTTTTGATCTCTAGTTTGTCCTTATCTTTTTCAAAGCCGATCACTGTTCGATCTCCTACTGATCCGGAAAGGAAGTAGGTGTCTTTACCATTGCCGCCTTCAAGAATGTCATCGCCACGTCGACCGATCAGGTAGTCCTTTCCATTGCCGCCGATCAAGTGATCGGGCGCATCATCTCTGTTACTGCCAACCAATACATCATTGCCATTGGTTAGCATTTTTAAGCGCTTCTTTGGGTTTGATGTTATCNGGAACTTTTCTAAATCAAGTTTCATTCCTGAAACCTGCACAATATTCTCAACTAGATTAACATTCATTCTACTTTCTATTCCTGCATCTGTCCCTTGTGAGTTCCAATGATAAATTGCCCATTCAAAGGAATTGATTTTTCCACTCAAGTCTTTTTCGCCTGGAACACTTTTTTGAGGAATAGATAGATTGAACTCACCCCATAAATCAAGATAAAAATCTGTCTTTTCTGTTTCCCGTTCAGAATCTTCATGGGGGTAGTAAATATTGCCTGTAACACTCAACTGTTGATCAGCAATGACTCTTCTACCAGGACGGCTGTATTTCAACTTGCTCCATACCGTGTCGAGGATGCGTTCAGTATTTAGTCCTATAAGACTCCATCCGGACGAATCGCCATATACAACATTGCCATTGGAATCAAGCTCTAATTCGTAATATTTTGAATCACTCAGGAAAAATGCCACTTTAATTCATTGATCGTTGCTCTATAAATTTAGCATGAATCGTATCGGTTACTCATTGTTTTTATTTGTTTTCACCGGATCTTCACCAGCATTCATGGCTTGTTTCACCATGGTTATGCCTGATTTGCTTCAATTGTTTCGCGATAGTTGAAATGTCCACTTCCATGTACATTGCTCTACTTGTTATGGTTGCTCTTACTCGGCGCGAAAATGACGTTCTGCGTTTGATTGTGCAAGGCCTTTCTAATCGTGAGATCGCTGTTGAACTCACGATACGTGAGTCGACCGCTCGTGATCATGTCAGTGCAGTGATGTTTAAGCTTGATGCTCGTAACCGCACACATTGTGCTGTTCGTGCTCTCAGGTCAAATTTGGTTGATTAAGGGTTGTTCGAAATGTTTTTTGATTTTTTAGACATTGCTCTTATGATGATATTATTGAAAAAGTAGTTCTATTTTTATTGGCTGTTGATGTCGTTTTTGCGATTCACGTTCAGTCTTTAGANCTTTGGTTTTTACTGATTTGATTCTTCTGGATTTGATTTGATGTGTATTTATAATCTCGATTGTTTCCCTGCTTTTCATCCTTCAAGGCAATTTATTTCATTTTTTTTTGAATAGCAACAGCAGTACGCACATGACACCGATTAGAGGGCCAGGTGGTAAATCTCCAAGCACCGCAAGCATCATGCCACCTCCGCATAGTAATAAACCTGTTCCTGCAGATCTCAACATCAGATTGAGTAAACTCGTGCTGCGTTCAATGTGAATCAGGACTGGGGCGCACAGCAAAGCGATCACCAGCACAATTCCAACAGCTGTAATCGCGCTGATCACCACCAGGGCTGTAATGACGATGGCAATAAAGCGGATCTGGGCTACCGGGCGTTTCGCTGCTACTGCGCCTTCGGGATCAACCCCGAGAAAGACTAGATCTTGATATCGGCTCAGCAGCAGCAGTAATAAAGCAGCGGCAGCGATGCCTGTACGAATTAGATCGCTGCTATTCGCAGCTAGAAGATCGCCGAATAACACGGTTTCTAGGTCGACNCGAGCCTGCAGCAAGGGCACGAGCAATACGCCCAGGGCTGTAAATCCGGCCAAAACGGTGTTCATTGCCCCTTCTTCGCGACCCTTGAAGTGTTGGTTCAATCGCTCTGCGAGTAAGGCTCCAAGCAGCCCACTGATCAGCCCTCCAATGGTCGGATCGAATTCGAAGGCCAAGGCGATCACCAATCCGGGTAACACAGAATGGGCCATCAGGTTGGCCAATAAAATGCGCCTTTGGGTGATCAACAATGACCCTGTTGCCGGGCAAATTAAACCGATCAATAACGCCAAGATGAGTGGTGTCAGCCACCAAATGTTTTGTTCAATCACAGCAATGACTTCCCATCATGCATGTCATGTCGCTCAATTTTTTGCGCACTTGATCTGGGGTGCCATCAGCCAGGACTTTGTTATCGAGAACGACAACCCTGTCATAGCTATCTAGGGCGCTGCCCCAGTCATGACTGCTCACCAACAGTGTTTGGCCTGTTTGGGCTTGCTCTCGCATCACCATGAGCAGGTATTCACGGGTTGGTGGATCGATGGCACTACAGGGTTCATCGAGAAGTAGGACCCCTGTTTGCTGCATCAAAGCCCGAGCAAGAAGCACCCGTTGCTGCTGACCGCCTGAGAGTTGACTCAACCGCCTTGCTCCCATGTCATTCATGCCGACTCGTCCCAATACCTCGTTTGCTTCTAGGGGCTCTCGTTGCTTTTTAGAGAAAGCAGGGCGGCCGAGATTCACCATCTGAGTCACTGTGATCGGAAAGGTCCAGTCAATGGCTGCTCTCTGGGGCATTAAGGCAATGCTGCATTTGGATTCAACTGTGCCTTGACTCGCATTGAGCCGCCCTTGTAGTAAGTGAAGCAGGGTTGATTTGCCGGCACCATTGGGCCCAACCAGGGCGTTAAGCGTTCCGGTTTGAAGATCCAAGTTGACGTTCTTGATGGCCTGCCGGCCGCCATATGTGAAACAAATGTCCCTCGCCCGAAGGCATGTGTTNGTGGACAAAGGNGGAGTTGTCACAGGGCTGGGTGGTTCAGTTCATCATGCGGTCATTTGGGGCTTGCCGCACCCTTATTCCCAGCAAAATGATAATGATTCTCAATTTTTCGTCCAGTGTTCGTTCAGGCCTGGCTTAGCAGAGGCGCTCTGTCTTCTCTTTTGCTGATCAGCGTTGCACCGATTTCCGCCCAAGCTGCAAAGCCAATTGTAGTCGCAGTCGATGGCACGTTATGTGATTTAGCCNGCACTCTTGCTGGAAGTGCTGCCCAGGTGACCTGCTTGATTCCACCTGGTGGAGATCCCCATAGTTATCGCTTGAAGCCAAGTGACCGCCAGGCTTTGGCGAAGGCTGCATTGGTCTTGCACACGGGTTTTGGTTTGACACCCGCAGCAAAGAAGATGACCAGCTCAGGAACGGTTGTTGCCGTTGGAGAGGTGGCGTTGCCGAATTACAAGGGGAATGATCCTCACGTTTGGCACGACCCAGCCAATTCTGCCGCGATGGTGACAGTGGTTGCTAAGAGCATGGCTCCTGTTCTGCCTGTGGGTGAGCAAGCTGCGCTATCCGCTCGTGCGGTCAGAGCGGCATCAGTCTTCAACGCGCTTGGTCGTTGGGGTGCCTCGCAATTCAATGCGCTCCCCAAAAATGATCGGGTTTTAGTGACTGATCACAAGGCCTATAGCCATCTCGCCGATCGCTACGGCATTGAGCAAATCACCATGCTTGATAGTTATACAACTGGTGGAGTGCTGAGGCCCTCAAGCCTTCGTAAAATTACCAGTGCGGTGAAGGCTTCTGACGCTAAAACTATTTTTGCTGGTTCGCTACCCGCAACGAAGACCCTCAAGCGGATCAGCCGTAGCACTGGTTTACCAATCGCTTCCAAGCCTCTCTTCGCCGAGGGTGTTGCGCCAGGTCAAACATCGGTTTCTACAGCAACTTTGAACATCTGCACTGTGGTGAAGGGTCAAGGTGGAAGCTGTGATCAGGTCACTGCAGAACAACTGGCCGAGCGCTGGAAAGCCATTCGCTGATTCATCTCATTTTTTGTCTCTTCCCTTCTCTTCCGTTCCGTGTTTTCTCTGATGTCTCGCACCCGCACGTTGTTGCTGGCTTTACTTCTCGTTCCACTCGTTCAAGCTCCTCAGGCTTTGGCTCACGGCTCCCATGGTGGTGGTGGGGATGAAGCGCTTGAAGCTGGTGAGTTCGACTTCACTCCTGTGATCACTGTTGAGGGTCACGGTGGTTTTGACACCAATTTGGAGGGGAGTCCTAAGCATTACGCCTTGGATGGTCTGTTCGGAGGTGTTTTTGAGTGGGGACTGGGTCATGGAGCCAGTCTCACGATTGAGGCGGCTGTAGGCCCATCGTTGGTCTGGGGAGAAGCTGAGCACTTTTATGGCAAGGTTCACACCCATGATGATCATGGCGATGAGCATGATGATCACGATCATGCAGATCATGACGATGAGCATGATGATCACGATCACGCAGATCATGACGACCATGATGATCACGATCACGCAGATCATGACGACCATGATGATCACGATCATGCGGATCATGACGATCATGATGATCACGATCATGCGGATCATGACGATCATGATGATCACGATCACGCAGATCACGCAGATCATGCGGATCATGACGACCATGATGATCATGAGGGACATGACGATCACCACGATCACGCCCATGGTCATGACACCGACTACAAGCGCACCGACATCCGTGGTTTCATGCAGGTGCGTTATGCACCTAACGATCGCCTGAGTTTCGCTGTTTCTTGGAATCCTTATTACGTCACCCAAGATCAAGGAGACGACATTCAGGGTCTTAAGAATGAACTAGGGGCCAATGTGACTTGGGCGCTTGGTGATGGGGATGTGAACTTTGCTCTTGGTGACGGTATTGAAGATATCGTTGATGGTGTCTTTCTGTCCCTCGATCATCGTCAAGGCTGGGAATCTGATGGAACCTGGATCGGGAATTACACAGACCCGCGTATTGGTATTGGATTCAATATCGATTTGCTCAATGTCACGATTGATGCTGGCCCGCGCTTTTACACGCCGGGTAGTTACTCGGGTTTAAACCAGCGGACCGATTTTGCTGGTGAGCTCGAGATTTCTCTCCCACTCAGTGACAACGCCCAGCTGTTTGCACACTGGCAACCCACATACAGTCCAGATGATGCGCCTGGTTGGGGGCAAGGCTGGCAGCACCATATCGGCACAGGCGTCACATTCAGCTTCTGAGTTCATCTCGCGTCTCATCTGCTGGCAGAACCTAATCGTCGGTCAGTGGATGAGGGCGATTAATTGTTGTTGTTTGAGTTGTTCCCTTTTTGCCCATTGCAATCCAAAAATGATCTTGATGGGATGAACTTGAAAGTATTGTCGCAATCGAGCGAATAAAGTTTTTATTCTTGTTTTAACCGTGTAGATTTTCCTCGTGGTTATGCGGTGAGATCGGACTTTTCAGGGATTAATATGGCAGCCTAGAGACTCGCGGTGAACGGATTTGAATAAGGATCGATCGCTTAAGCTTTGTGATTTCATTCTTGTTTGATCGTTTTCATGCCGCTCGATGTTTGGCTTGGAAGGCTGAATCTTTTGATTGTCTCGAGATCTTCTCCTGATGTTTGATTCAATCATTCCAATTCTGTTGGCTGTTTGAATGTTGAGGGATGATCGCTAACTTTGATTCGGCTGGACTTCAGCTTGAGCGTTCTTAAAATCAATGACGCTATTCGTTAACCAGCTGTGAGCCATTGCGCTTCATGAATGGCGATTGGCAAGACTTGATTCCATTCCAGAGAATCAGCATCGAGTAATGCAGCTCTCCCATTCTCGAGTGATTTTTGGGTCACGGTCATCAGCAGCTGGCGGCTCACGGGGTCAAGCTGCAGTGGTGTTCCAGCTTTTAATGTCCAAGGAGCAAGTGATCGACGTTGTAAAACCTTGCCGATCCCATCCATCAACACAATCTCGTGCTCTCCCTTCTGTCCTTGCCAGCGCCCCAGTACGGCCCAGATGCGCTGACCGCTGTTATCGCAAGCCACGGCAAGAACGGCTTGCTCACTTAAGTGCAATTGTCGAGGTGCAAGACCAGGAATGACCAATTCAATGGACCGGCGATAGTCAGGCCAGTGACGAATGAGGACAGCGCGCCCAGAGGCGGCGCAGAAAGCCCCGAGCTCACGACTGCCTGGAAGCATTTGAGGGGGCTTCCCCGTGTCGATCAGCGGCCTCAAGGTCAAGCCGTTGTAGGCCGGTACCACCAGTCCTCCCCCCGCCGGTAGTAACTGCATTGGGCCAGAAGACAACAGATCGAGCTGGCGTCGCGTGCCGTCCGCTTCGATCAGTTCGATGCGTTCACTGCCTGGGGTGAATCCTCCGGTTTGAACGAGCAGGTCACCGTTCAGATTGCTGCTGAGATGGGCGAAGAGAACATCCCTGTCCAGCAGGGGTTTCATCCTGTGGGCTGTCGGCCTCGTTAAATCGCTGGCTCGATTGCCAATCGAGCGTGGCGTCAACCGTTGCCACCAGATTCGCTCTTCTCCCCGAGCGTTACTGCTCACTAAGGCAATTCCACGCCCGTTGCCGAAAGGCACCACGTTCTGAATCTGTGGCCAGATCGGGCTCAGAGGGATCCAGTCACCCGCACGATCGAGCAGCTGCAGCTGTTCACCGCTGTCGACGGCTCTTGAGACCACAATCCATGGTCTTGGATCCCACCACCAACGCTGTTTCGTCAGGTGTTGGCCGCGCTGGTCTTCTCCAGAAAGAGAGAGTTCGATGGCAGCGGTGATGCCTTGTTGTGCATCTACGACCAAACGCAACGGGTTGTCTTGTCCGAGCCAGCGGTGGCTGAAATCTGGCTGCAGCTTGGACGATGTCGCGATGCTCTGGCGCTGCATCGGACGACTGAAGGCCAGATCAAGGGCAGCAGTCCCGGAGTGAATCGGCTGGGGAATTCGCCTCACCAGGCGAGGTGGCCGGTGACGCAGTAACTGTTGTTGTGCCAAAACCAAGCCGCAAGCCAAGAGCAGCAGCAGCCAGAGGCGCCGTGTCATGGTTCGAGAGGGCGCTTAGGTCTCGGAATCGGGGTGATTGTCTCGGGGATCACGATGGCCCGACGTTGCCCCAAATGTGTTTCAACTCCCATTTTGCCCTTGATCTTGAGCCACTGATTGACCCGTGGTGTCATCGTTTGAGGCCAATCCACCGGCAGCCCCGCCGGCGTGGCATCGGCAAGGCAGCAGCGCACTGTGAGCCGGGCGATTTGGGGAGGCTGACCCTTTCGGCTTAAAACAAAACCGCTGATATTGACTGGATTTCCGTCGACAAGATCCGGATCTGGTTGACTACGGAGCAGCCGGACCCACTCGGTCAGTGTGCGTTGTTCTGGTGGTAGGACAAAAGCAAGATCAGGTGGTTCTGGGAGACCTTGTGGTCGGGTCGACGCCAAATCGCTGAACGAGGGATTGGGCGGTAACAGCAGAACAAGAAAGGCCATCGCGCCAGCGGCGAGCCATGGCCATCTGGGCTTGTCCCAAGAATCCAGGTTGCGTTGCACCACGGCGACGCCCGCCACTGCAAGGACAAGCCCTGAGACGCCGACCAAGCTGTGAAAGACGCCACGGAGCAAAAGATCAAGTCGTCCAGAGTGAACACTCCACAGCACAATCCAGCCCCAAAGCAATAGCAAAAAGCCCCTAATCATTCGGTGAAAAAGTAAAGCATTGGTGGCTTGAGAAGTTGCTGCTCATCGTACTATTGCTGGTGGATAAACAACGGCGATGGCAAAGTATGAGTCTGTGAACTTGTTTTTGGTCGCATTTTGGGAACTCCTCTGCTCAATTTTGTTGCCATCCCAGCCGAATCATGATTGAAATTCACCTTGTTCAATGCTCGTCTTGAGCAAGATCAGGACACTGACAAGTCATCGTGTGGAGAAAGACCTGATTGGATCTCGCCAAGATGGCATGGGCGTCCTGAGCGGGTTCGATGATGGGGCCATTCAAGGGTTGATGCGTGCTTTGCTTGAACGAGTAGGGATGTGCATGGTTTGGTTTTTACAGCTGCCAAAGATTCACCCATTGACCGATTAGTAGAACTCCGCAAATGGCAGCGATGGCTGTGATCGCAATCGCTCGTGGTCGTAGGAGCACCGTGAATAGTCCAGCCAGTTTTAAATCGACCACTGGGCCAAGCAGCAGGAAGGCCAAGAGAGCCCCTGGGGTGACTTGGGCCGCGAATCCCAGGGCCAAGAAGGCATCAACGCTGGAACAGACAGACACCACAATCGCCAGCAGCATCAGCGCCAGGATTGAAAGGGTTGGCGCACCTCCCACGGCCAAGAGCCAGCTGCGGGGGAGCCAGGTTTGAACGATCGCGGCAATCACGCTGCCAAGCACAAGCAAGGCGAGTAAATCGAGGAATTCACGGCTGCTTTGATCGAGTACCAGACCCAGTGGTGGCCGGTCGCTGTTGAGTCTTGGTTCAGCCAAGCTGGGCTGGTTACCAATTAAGCCGCTGTTGCGCTCCAAAAGCCCAAGTTGACTTAAGGGCTGGCTCATGCGTCGTTCACTCAAAAGAGCCGTTGCCAGAAGCTGTTGTTCTGGCAATTGCACAAGCAGAACACTCAGCAGGATNGCCAGCAGAAATGCTCCCAGTGGTCGAGCAATCAACAACCACTGTTGATCCGGGAAGGCGGCCCAGGTGCTCGCCAACACAATCGGATTGAGCACTGGAGCTGCGAATAAAAATCCAAATGCCGTGCCGAGGGGGGCTCCACTGGCGAGGAGGCGTCTGGCTACAGGCACATTGCCGCATTCACAGGCCGGCAGGGCGAAACCCATCAAGGCGCCAGTGATGGGTGCAAGCAATGGATTTTTGGGCAGCCGTTCAATCCAGGCCCCTTGGGGGACGAGCCAGCGGGCTAGCCCTGAAATGATGACCCCCATCAAAAGAAAGGGCATCGCTTCTAAAAGGAGCCCCTGAAAAATGGCCCAGGCTGTTGAGAGTCTCTCCATCTGCGGCGAGGTCTGGACCTGATTGCCTTCAGCTTTCTGATGACGGATCAGTCTTCAGCATGTTTAGGGCCGATAAGAACAGGGCGACGCCAAAGAAGGTCCCGAGAGCCCAAAGGCTGTCCGTGGGCCATTCGAGGACGAGGAGTAGTCCGATGATCGCGGTCACCAAGCCATCGAGAACAACGAGGCCGCCGGCAGGTTGATGGGATGTGGCACCATTCGCCAGTTCCATGATTCCTTCGAACAGCAGCACAACACCGGCAAAAAGTGTGAGACTTATTTCACTATCAATCGGATCAATTAAAATAAATATTGACCCTCCGATATAAAGCAAAGCTGACAATGATCGGAATAACTTGCCTTTGGCGTTGTCATTGCCGAGACGCAGGAGTTGACTGATGCCGGCAGCGAATGCAATGCCGCCTATTCCAATCGTGAGCAGTGTGCCCGAGACGAATGGCAGCAAAATGGCAGCGACCGAGGCAACGATCAGTAGCACTGCTGAAATCTGACGCTGGCGGATGGGTGACATGGAGAGCGACGACAACAAGCTGACGCTAGAGGCGATTCATGGCTCTGCCCGTTGCGCTCAATTGGGTTGGCGATTTTGGGTGGATCGTGGTGGCACATTCACCGATCTCGTCGGTTGTGCCCCTGACGGCTCCTTGCATGTCCGCAAGTTGTTAACTGATGCCGTGCCCGTTGGTGCGGATCCAGCCGTGGCAGCGATTCGTGATCTGTTGAAGCTTGAGCAGCCCTCGGGTCTGCCCTTTGGTGCGATCGATAGTGTGCGCATCGGGACAACCGTCGCGACCAATGCCCTACTCGAAGGGGATGGTGCGGAATTGTTGCTGGTGACCAATGTCGGCTTAGCCGATGTGTTGCGTATTGGAGATCAGCACCGTCCCGAGCTGTTTTCCCTGAAGCAAACGTTGGCCCCTTTTCTGGCTGGCACTGTGTTGGAGATGCCCGGTCGCCTCGATTCTCAGGGGCAGGAACTGGAGCCAATCGTTTGTGATGACGATCTTCAAATCTCGCTTCGTCGTGTCTTGGCCTCAGGGGTGCGTCATGCCGTCGTGGCGTTTCTGCATGCTTCACGCAACGCGATGCATGAGCGAGCCGCCGCCCATGTGTTGTTGAACTTGGGCTTTTCCAGCGTGGTCTGCTCCCATCAGGTGAGTGCTAAGCCGCGCTTGGTTTCACGCGGACAGACTGCTCTGGTCGAGGCGGCGGTCGCACCTGTGTTGCAGGGCTACCTGTCCAAGCTTCGCAAGGGGCTCATGGCTGACACCCCTTTGCGGGTGATGACATCGAGTGGAGCTCTCCAGTCACCAGATGGTTTGTTAGCCAAGGACACCATCCTGTCTGGACCTGCTGCGGGAATGGTGGGGGCGATTGCAGCGGCGCGCGCGTCTGGATTTGATCATGTGCCTGTTTTGGGGTTCGACATGGGTGGCACGTCGACCGATGTGTTCTGTGTCGCCTCCGCCTCAGAGTCCTCATTGCGACAGGTGCAAGAGCAAACCGAGATCGCTGGATTGCAGCTGCTTGCGACCCGTTTGCCGATTGAAACCGTCGCGGCTGGAGGTGGCTCGGTCTTAGAGCGTGAAGGCGACCGCCTCCAGGTAGGTCCACGTTCAGCTGGTGCCCGCCCAGGACCTGCCTGTTATCGGGCTGGAGGGCCTCTCACGATCACCGATGCCAATCTGCTGCTCGGCCGCCTACAGCTGGATCGATTCCCCGCTGTCTTCGGCCCTCATGCTGATCAACCGCCAGATCTGAAGGTTGTCCAGGATCAATTTGCTGCGCTTGCTGAGGCCTTGTTGCGCAGTCCTGAACAGCTTGCGGAAGGAGCGCTGCAATTAACGATTGAGCGGATGGCGGATGCGATCCGTCGCGTCTCTTTGCATCGCGGTCAAGACATACGAGGTGGCGTTTTGGTGGCTTACGGCGGTGCCGCTGGTCAACATGCTTGCCGCTTGGCAGACGAGTTGGGTTTACCTGCTGTCTTGTTGCACCCCATGGCTGGGGTGTTATCGGCCTACGGCATGGGTCAGGCTCGCCAGCGGATACGACGTCAACGTCATCTTGGTCATCCGTTGACCTTCGAGTTCTTGCAGAGCTTGCCCGCAGTCGTGGCTGAGTTAGAGAGCGATGCCCGTCAACAACTGATGGAACAGGGCGATTTAGCCGATTCAGATCAAGCGCTCTCCAACGCTTGGATCGGTTTGGATCTGCGTTATCGCTCCTCTGATCAGACGTTGATGCTGTCCTGGTCCCCGGACAGTGATAGCCGTGAACTGGAGCTGGAGTTTCAACAGTTGCATCAGCGACGGTTCGGCTACTGCGCTGGGTTGGATCAGGCTCTGGTGGTGGAGATGGTCACGTTGGATTTAGCGGCACCGCAGCAGTTCGAACCTCCTGTGGCGGTCAACGTGATGCCATCGCTGGATGCGCCCAAGGCAGGCACCGCAGCCCGTCTGCATCAACTCGGTGTCGGCTGGCGAGAGGTGCCTGTGTTCGATCGTGAAACATTGCAACCTGGCCAATCCGTCACCGGCCCGGCGCTCCTTGCGGAAGCGACCGGTTGCATTGTGTTGGAAGCGGATTGGGTCGCCACCGTGGATTCCCAGTCCGCCTTGGTGCTTCGCCGCCTTGTTCCATCGCGGCGTGCTCAGCAGTCGGCCGCAGCGAAAGATCAGGACCCATTGCAGGCGGAACTGTTCCGGCATCGTTTCATGGCGATTGCAGAGCAGATGGGGGAGCGTCTTCGGCAAAGCAGTCGCTCTGTGAATATTCGCGAGCGACTTGATTTTTCCTGTGCACTGTTTGATGCACGGGGTGAACTGGTCGCCAACGCCCCCCACATTCCGGTTCACCTCGGATCCATGGGGGAGAGCGTTAGGGATTGGCTCGCGGAGATTGCCGCAGGGCGGCAGCGACCTTTGCAAGATGGCGACACGGTGTTGAGCAATGACCCGTTTCACGGCGGCACTCACCTGCCCGACATCACGGCGATCACGCCGGTGTTCTGCGGTCGGCCAGACGCCAGTTTTTTTGTGGCGAGTCGAGGGCACCATGCCGATATCGGTGGGATCAGCCCAGGTTCCATGCCTTCCTTCAGTCGTTCGATTGATGAGGAAGGTCTTTTGCTTCGCAATGTGCTGTTTGTTCGTCAAGGACGCCTTGACCATGCGCTCTTCGCGTCGATCTGTTCACAGATGGGTCAACCACCTCGCAATTCCAGTGAGTTGTTGGCGGATCTGCAGGCCCAGGTGGCTGCCAATCAGGCTGGTGTGACTGGGTTGCAACGATTGGTCGAGCGTGAGGGTGAAGCGGTGGTGAGTCAGCAGATGGCGTTTTTAAAAGATCGAGCTGCTTGCTCTGTGCGCCAACTGATTCAGCGACTTGAGCCATCCCGTTGGCAGCTCGAGCTAGACGATGGGGCTGAATTGTTGGTTCGCGTCGATGTTGATCGAGATAGACAACGATTGCGGTTGGATTTTTCAGGAACATCAGTTCAGCGACCTGGCAATTTCAATGCACCGTTTGCCGTCACAAAAGCGGTGATTTTGTATGTGATTCGCTCACTTTTGGAGAGTGACATCCCGCTCAATGAAGGATGTTTCACACCGATTGACATCATTGTTCCCTTGGGATCTCTGTTGAACCCAAGACCTCCCGCTGCTGTCGTGGCTGGCAACGTTGAGGTCTCACAGGCTCTGTGCAATCTTTTGCTTGGCGCGTTTGGTGTTCAGGCGGCAGGGCAGGGCACGATGAATAACGTCACGTTTGGAGATCGCGATCGGCAGTATTACGAAACCCTGGCCGGAGGTGGGGGCGCTGGGAAAGGGTTTTGTGGTTCTCAGGGAATTCAGGTGCACATGACGAATTCGCGGCTCACAGATCCGGAGGTGCTCGAAGCGCGTTATCCCGTGCGTTTGGAACAGTTTTCTTTTCGTTCAGGAAGTGGTGGGGAAGGTCGCTGGCGAGGTGGAGATGGACTTGTGCGTCAATTTCGGTTTCTTGAACCAATGCAAGTTTCAGTAATTAGTGGTTCTCGGCGTATTCCACCCTTCGGGTTGCAAGGTGGTGAACCTGGGAAGACTGGGCGGAACCAGGTGATTCGCTTGAATGGTTCCCACGAATCTTTGCCTGGTTGTACGCAGCTGAATCTTCGTGCTGGTGAAGCACTTCAACTCCAAACACCAGGTGGTGGTGGGTTTGGACGAGTCGTTTAAAGGTTTGATCTTGGTCACACAAGCAGCGCAAGAATAAAAAAACTGATAATCAGTGGGTCAGGTCACCGCTCAAGGGTTCAAGCTTGGAGCGTTGATGAACAAGTCGTCAAAATGGCACTGGTCATAGTCGCTTTTACGTCGCGCGTGNCTTTGTTGCAAGCTCGGATTGAGCTATTTCAAGATTTTTCATCCTAAATGCTTTGCTTTGCACTGAGGACGCTGTTTCGTCGAAGCTGTCTGGTTGATTGTGGCAGGTTTGCTTCCCCACGGAAAATAGAGTTTCTTTTTAGATGCACTGATTGATCGCCTGTCGTCGTGCGGTATGGGCCGACAATTTGATTGCGTTGAAGTGAAGAAATCTGATGCTTCGAAGCATGTATTTTGAATTGCATTAATACATCACACGAGATCGATTGTGATAAAGCTGTCGTGTGGCAACTGTTTGTCCGTTCTGGCGATCAACTTGCCGTTGCCAGATGGTATTGCATCGGTACAGGTCGTCACCCTGTTCTTCAAAATGGTGATCTTGTTCCAGGATGTGATAAGCCAGTGGCGGCAAATGATCAGCTCTTATTTCGCCACAAAGATGGGTGTCACTGAGCCATATTAATAGTTGTAGATTTTGATTCGTAGGATTGCGAAAACGGAGATCAATATAGTTGTAAAATAAACTGGCACCACTGCCAAAGGGCAGGACACGACCTTCATCAGGGAACGGATCAAAACTGTGGTGATGCCGTTCAACTAAGTCCAATGGAGTATGAAGGGCCATCCAGTGAATGAGGTTTGCCAATTGGCATAAACCACCTCCAACACCGACGATGACACGACCTTGCGAGAGTTGTACTCCATCCAAATAGCCCTTTTTGGCAGTCGGTTGACCAACCCGACTCCAGATAGAAAGCGTTTCACCTGGTCGGATCAGCAATCCATGAAGAGGCGGAATCGCTAGTGAGAGATTAACAATTTTGTTGTGCTGAAGTTGGGGATCTGTATGTCCTAATTTCCTGAGAAGCAGAGATTGATGACGGTGAAGCCTCACAGATAATGGCGTAAGTGATTGGTGTTTTGCGAAGTGAACATGATCACGCCAATCGTTCCAGCGTCGAGCCCAACGCAGTTGTCTGATCCGTAGAGGACGCAGTGCTGTTCTGATCTTGCGGATCAACGAATGCATTGGCCAGGCTTGGATCGATCCGTTTGGTTGGATCCTGTTTCATACAGGATCTAGGACGACCCTGCCCTCACGGTTTGACTTCAGACGCGTGCTTTGTTCTTGGAAGCCTATCGATGATCTGATTCTTGGCTCGCGTCGGAGATCCATCTTGGAGCCATGGGGTCTCGGCGGACATCCCCATTCGCCTCAGTCGAGGATGGTTAACCCACTCCCTTTCATCTAAGTTCATGAAAACTCTGGGCGCCTAAGGCGGCTAAAGCCAGTCCAGGCCTGAAGACTCGCTCTCCATCGTTGAACAAGCGTTAATGCTGATTGAACTTGTATCGATCGATACCCAAGATGGAGTCAGCTGTCTTGGCAACGGTGGTTTTTTTGCAAGCGATCCAAACCAGACTCCTCACCTACACGTCCCCTGCGGCACGTGAGCGTGAGATTTATTTCTCATGTGCAAGAAACTTGGCCAACGCTCAGTTTCAGTTGGCTGATGCTGAGCTGACCCAGCGGTTGTGGCAGGACGTCAGCGATCGTGATCTTGATGTGGATCGCGTGCTCAATTTGATGTATGGCTGCTGGGACCAGCACGATGCAGAAGCGATGACCGATGCAGATGAGGCCTATCTTCAGCGTGGACAAGCTGATGACAGTTCAGTGGATACAAGCTCTCCCGGGATTTTTGAACATTGCTGAAGCTTGAAGAAGGCTGTATTACCTTTAGCTTTGCAGATTTAAATGTGGCCACGATTGCATTAATGACTCGTTCTAATTTTAGCTATTGAGACTTTTCCTATGTGATTGGGCGATTTAATCAGTGTAATTGCACCTCCAATGCAACGAATACGTATAGCTCTCTTCTGTATTTGTGTATATTCTTCTTGTCTTGCTCTTTCAACGTTAATTGTCAAGGCAAAGGGGATTGGTGAGCAGGAAATTGGGTTTTTTTGGGTATTTTTACCTGGCCATTCTTCCGTGATGCATTGAGAGAAGGTGGATTGTGCTTTGGTGGTTGACTTTTATCGCTAAGCTTGTTTTTACACAGTTTCACATCTAGGTCATGGCGATTGACAGTAAAGGTCTTATTGATTACGATTTGGCTTATCTTTTTCAGAATCAACTTAATCGTAGCGATTTTAATTACTTTATTGACGGCAAGGGGAATTCAATTGTCGAAGGAAAAAATAAGCCAATTGCGATGAATCGCAAAGAAAAAAAATTGATTAAAAATGTAATGGGTCGGATTGGATCAGTCACTGCTCTTCAGCCGATCCAGGTGTCTGATATCAACCAAGCCAGCATTGTGATTCAGAAGACTCAAGATCATTCTGACTACTTTGCTTATATGACTCCCGAGTCATGGGGCACCTATATTGGTTTTTCTGAAAAAGATGGCAAAAAAGATCTGCATGTTGATTCTCGCGCAACGATCGAGTATGTGATTGCCGATGCGCTTGGGCTTGGTCGCCCGTTCGGGCGTGGTACCCAGCCTGAGTATTCAAGTGCTGACACAATTATGTCTTCAAACCTGAATTTCGATAGCAATGGTAATGAAGTGTATTTTGGCTATACATCATCAGATCTTGCTGCGCTGAATTATTGGTGGGGGAATGAGGTTGGTGATCGCTCTGATCAGGCTGGTGTCGATCCTGAAAAAAGTAACTTTGAACAGAAAAAGCTCAACAGAGGCAAAGGAGTAGATGATAGACTGACAACAATCAAGGTTCATAAAGGGGTAGAATTTAATGTTATTCCTAGTGAGATTGCAGAATTAGATCTCAAAGATCATCAAGGTCCAGTGAAGCTTAGATTAGGGAAGAAGAGTAATGTNACCGATGCTCGTTCTTGGAATGGTCGGCAAGAAAAAGGCTTCTCTGGAATTACAAAGATGATCATTGATGGTGATGACAATGATGATATTTTTTACTTTAGTGGTAAGCATCTAAAGGCGACAGCGGGTTATGACTTTTTGATTTATGGCGGATTAGGTCAAGATGAGATTAATATTGATTCCGTGGATGGTTTGACTGGAACAGCAACGCTATTGTTTGGCTCGGATGAAAGCAATCAGGATACACCNCGAGTCGTCAAAATTAGTGGGTCCCCGCAGGATGCGGAGGTCCCTTTTACAAGTAGGTCTCTTAAAACAATCGATGTAACTCCTAGACTCGTGATCGCTGATTCCGTGGAAACAGTTGTTCTGGGCGAGAATCAATATACGTTTGATCAGTTCTATTCTGGTTTGAAAGCTGGATCTGACTTGAATGACTTTTGAATCAATCTTCTTGCTCAGTCCATTGTTGGCATCGTTGACACCTTTCTTGTGTGTCTGATTATGTCGAAGCAGCCATTGCGCTTTGCGTTCAATAATGATTATAACCGTAGTCTTTAAGACAGTTTTTATTGGTTGCCATTTGTGCAAACGAGGTTTGGCTCAAGCGATTGGTCCGCTAAAATTAATTCATGAAATCAAGAACTTGTCCGAACTGTGGAGCGACATGGATCGATGGTCAGCTCTACTGGGCTACAGGACAGCCTGCTCTCGAGGAAGATTTGGCAGGATTAGTTTGTAATAGGGTCGATTCAAGCGAATGTATCAATCCACAAAAAGGGAGCGAGAATGGAGTTACTCTTGCCTGGCGTATCAATGCTATTAAAGCACTGAATGAAGAACATGATTTGTAGAAGCTAGTTGATTACGTGGCTTACCTGTATTGTCGACTTTGTACGATTTGAAAAAGAAAGGGACAATTTGTTGTTCAACAGTCAATGGCTGGCTGCTAATCAATTCATGCCAAGCTCTTACTCCTGTGCTCAACCGATAATATGAATGTGTACATCAATAAAGATCTTTGCCTTGTGTTTATTTGTAGGCATGAGTCATGCGCGTGGTTTGATTCACTCGTGCTTGTTAGTGATGGAGGATGGACTATCGAGCTCTTTGCGGTTGTTTTAAACCGATCAAGTGTTTCGCCTGGCATATACTTTGAATCGTGTCATGACATGATCGTTCATGGCTCGTATCTCTTAAAACCGAAACAGAGCCACTTGTCCTTAAGTTTTTCGAAAGTCGTAGACTGCTTAAATGAACATTTGGCAAGTTTAAAAGATACATGCAATTTGAAGATGCAGGCATACCCATCACCCGCAGATCAGCTCAGAACGCTTCTGGCTCAAGATGCTTGTCGTTTGATGCCATGTTGTTTTGATGCATTGTCAGCACGATTGGTGGAACAGGCTGGTTTTCATCTGAGTTTTATGAGCGGGTTCTCCGTGGCCGCAGCCCGGTCTGCCCTTCCAGATACAGGCTTGTTAACGGTTACAGAAATGCTCGATCAGGGACGTTCGATTTGCGAAGCTGTGCGAATCCCGGTCATTGGAGATGGTGATACCGGTCATGGCAATGAGGCGAATGTTCGCCGAACGGTCCAGCAATTTGCCAATGCTGGTTTTGCTGGAATTATGCTTGAGGACCAAGTCGCACCTAAACGCTGTGGCCACACTGGGGTAAAGGATGTTGTGAATCGGGAGTTAGCGCTTGCCAGGATTAAAGCGGCTGTTGAAGCTCGATCACAAGGTGCTGATTTGGTGATTGTTGCTCGTACCGATGCTCGCTCTGCTCTGGCTGTGACTGATGGCGATCAGGCTGCTCTTGATGAGGCGATTTGGAGATTGAAAGCCTTTGCAGATCTTGGCGCTGATGTCCTGTTTCTTGAGGCGCCGCGCTCGGAGGTTGAAATGCGTCGCTTTTGTGTTGAGGTGCCTGGTTGGCGGATGGCCAATCTTCTAGAAGGTGGCATCACTCCATTGCTTCCCCCTGATGCACTTGCTGCGATGGGATTCAAACTTTTGGCTTATCCGCTCACGCTTCTCTCCTCTGCGGCATTTGCGATGCGTGAGGCTCTAGCCGCTCTTGCTGTAGGTCGCACTCCCGAACGGATGCTGTCGTTCTCTGAACTCCGCTCCTTGGTTGGTTTTGAGGATTATGACGCGTTGTGTGATTAGTCTTTGACTGTGTATTCAGGTGAAATGCTTTTGCAAGCAAGATGAATGAATGACATTGTCTGTTGCTAAGAATCAAAACATTTGAATTATTCTTATGCTTTATGCCATTTTTTTTTGTGTCATTGAATCGTTTGGTTTTTTTAGAGGATACTGGTCTAGCTTGTCTATGTTGGATCCTTTGGCCGATGGATTGTTTGCCTTGATGTTTAATCATGATTAAGCCCCAGGCCGCCCGACGTTTATCGTCCGTTCTTCATCCTGTGATTCCCAAGTTGGGGCGCCTGCTGCGTGATCATCCAGGATCGTTATCCCTGGGTCAGGGAATTGTGTCTTGGGGCCCTCCTGAGTCCGTGCGTTCTGCATTATCTAATCTCACGACTCAATCAGGATCAATTGATCATTACGGTCCAATGGGTGGGGATCCTGAGTTGATTGAGAGACTCACTGATGTTTTACGAATGCGCTATAAGTTCGATTTGGNTGAAAGTTGTCTTATTGCGACTGCAGGTAGCAATATGGCTTTCAATGCAATTGCTCAGGTGATTTGTGATCCAGGCGATCAGATTATTCTACCTATCCCATATTATTTTAATCATGTCATGGCTGTGCAGCTGGCGGGTGCTGAAGCACTTCCAGTTGATGCGGGACTTTTATTAGATCCAGAACGATTNCAAACATCAATAACATCGCGAACGCGTGCAATTGTTACCATCTCGCCAGGTAATCCGAGTGGTGTCGTACTGCCGGAGTCACGGTTAAAAGAGATCAACCGGATCTGTGAAGCAAATGGCTTGTTTCATATCCACGATGAAGCATATGCTGCTTTTTGTCACGGTGAAATTTTGCATTGGAGTCCAGGCTCTTCAAGTGGCAGTGGCGGTCACACTGTCACGCTACGTTCCTTCTCTAAAAGTCATGGAATGGCTGGCTGGAGATTGGGTTATATGGTGGCACCTCAACAGTTATTGTCATCCTTGTCCAAGGTACAGGACACCATTGCAATCTGTCCGAGCCGTCCGATGCAACGTGCTGCTCTTGCTGCTCTCAATGTCCCGTCATCATGGGTTGAGCAAAAAGTGAAAACTTTGGAGCCAAATCGTCATATGATGCTTAATATGTTTCGTCAAATGGATATACCTTGGCAACTGCTTACTAATAGCGATGGTGCTTTTTATGGTTTGGTTGGTTTACCAGATGGCTTGTCACACAGATTTGAGCAGGGACCCTATGAATTGATGGAAACTCTTGTCCAGAAATTTGGCGTGGGTGTTGTTAGCGGACATAGTTTTGGAATCAACGCCAGCAGTTTTCGAATTAGTTATGGGATGTTAAATGAGAGGGATTTTGAAGAGGCGATGCAACGTTTGAGCAATGGCTTGCGTTGCTTAGCACAAACTCAACGGATCAATCATGGCTGAATTCTCTTGGTTATATCCTGCATGAGGTGAATCTCAAGGGGCGGTTATCGTCGTTGTCTCTGTATACCGTACTCAGGCTAATGGCATGTAGTGCTAGTTTGACAAGGCTTAATTCTTCGCTAAGAGTTTTTTCGCGGTTGTTCTTTTAAGAATAGCAGATTAAAATTCTGTACCTACTTGCATGGAAACACTGTTGTCGTATTTTGGTTGTTGCAATGGCTGATACATTGATTGCAGGTTCAATGTAGTAAAAACTTTGGAATCAATGTGAGGAACTATCTTGAATGAAGCTATAAAATTGCTTGATGGTGTAACTCCGTTCACATAGGCTCCGGTTAATTTTTCGATTAAACTTAATTGGAATCTTTTGCTCGGCTTCCAGGTGAACTCTGTTGTAAAAGTGCTTGCGGCATAGGCATTGCCACAATTTGGATCGCTATCGCACTCTGAGCCACCTGAGAGCCATTGCAATGAAGGTCCAATAGAAACTTTTAGCTTACTTGTTTTTGTTTTGAGAAGTTCATAGCCCAATCCAATTGATGTTGTAAGGTCATTAACTGCAACTGTATTTTTGGCATCCATGAGGTAATCAGTTGAGACGTAGGCACTTAATTTTTGTGATAATTTTCTATCATAGCGAGCTAAAAATGTTGCTTTGTTCGTGTCGACCGAGATGTTACTCTCACCTGCATCTCGAGAGAACTCGTAGTTCCAGTTCCCAGCTAACTTTAATTCGTTTTTGCTTTTCTTGTAGTCCCATGTTGATGAAATGGTGCCATTTCCACTGCGATCTCCACCTGTATTACCTCCGCTAATACCTAGAGATAGGCTGCCAGTCCATACTTTTGGTTGTGTGGATGTTTTGATTTGAGATGGTTTTAAGACAATCTTGCCCAATTGGGGGTGGATTAGAATGATGGTATCTTCCGCGTTGTCTTGCTCTATTCGTTCACCACGCAACACATCGCCGTTGATTAACGTGACTGTGATGGTCTCAGCGAGAGCTGACGACTGTCCGAAGATTGAACAAGTTGAGATGCAGGCAAGAGTTGAAAATCTGATTCTGCGGTTTTGACTTGGCATTTGTTTATCATCATTCTGGTAATCAAAGCAGATGATGCCTGTATATGATTGCCTTGGTGTGCAGATTTTCGACTTGTTTGTCATCGTTTCTCTTGATACAATTCGATGCTAAGGAATGGACTAAAATTTATACTTATTGGAACTAAGTGTTTCGGTTTTTCTGCTGGTTTTGGATGTATTTTGCTTGTGATTAGATTGCCTTGTTGAGGTATCGTGCCCCACTTAAGATCATCTTGATGCGTTTCGTGATTTTATTCATTGTAGTTGTTATTGTTTTAAGTGTTAATATAAGGCTATTTCTTAATGGGCTGGCATTAGCCTGATGTCATTGTCTTTTTTTTTGAATGAATTTTAGATTGGCTTTTGCTTTGGCTTCTTCCGCTCTGTTGACTCCCTTGTGGTCGGCTATACCTCCCGCGCTGGCTATTGAACCGTGCATAATTCAATCAGAGCAAATGCCGAAGGCTAAAATCCGCTTTTTTTTACCCAATCGGGTTGGGGCACCAAACGGAGTATGGCGTGGTGAATTGATGCTTTCTAATAAGAAAATAGCAACATTAACGACATCTAAAATGATGGGTTATGGCAGTATTGTCTGGTCGTTGGAGAATTCTAAAGGTCGTTCTGAGCACTTGATTCCATTTTTTGGCAATCGTCCAACGGCCAGTTTATCTGGAGTTCATAAGGCCGATCGTTTTTTATTAGTCGGTTTGGGCTCTACTCTTTATTATGGAGATTATCGCGATAATCTCTCCCTCATTGCTGCTGCAGAGGGTTTGTGGCAAGTTCAGAGTGGGTGCGTTGGATTTATGCGGCTTAATGATTAATAATTGATCAAAACTATTGCCATTAAACTGTTGGACTGCTTTGCTTTCGTTAATCTGTTGTTATTTTAATTGGTCATTCGCTTTGACGTGCTCAGCTCGAAGATTTTGTAGCAGTTATCTTTTCTTGTTTCTCTTTTAATGATGATTTAGCAAGCGATCTGTTCCATTTCTGTGAACTCAAATTTGATTCTTTTCAAGTGAAGCACGGATCACTCCATTAAATGTGTTGATAGGTCTCTTGTATATCTTTATGACAACTATTTTTGGGGATCATATGCATTCCCACATGCTGTTCTGCACTTCTTTGCTTGCTGACTGGTACTCCTTGTTTGGATTTCGTGTCTACCCCACTGTTTTTTAGATTGAATATTGGTGGAAGGTTTGGCTTTGATCGTTGGTTCATTAATGGTAGGTGCGTCATTTGCTACAGGACTCTGCGAAATATGCACCGTTGCGGTCTTCCTAGAGGTTGATCCCAGTTCAGATTTCATGACATCCCGTTGGTTTGGCGGGCTGATGGGTGAGTCGACTGAATCATTTTCGAGCAGTCTTGGTACAGCCATGGTTTGGGTTAGTCCTGATTTGGCTTAAAAAAGGTTGGCGCTACTGACTTGGTCGATCATTAGCGCGCTTCCCCTAATGCCCTGTACGAAGCGCACGCCAGGTTTGTTCATACGACACATTACTTCGTTAAATTTGTTGGCAAGGCGAAGTNCATCAATGATTGGTCTTCTCGCAATTGAGAATGACTTGCATTTTCGCTTGCGTGCCATTACTGTTGAAAGCAATTCTCAATTTCATTAGCTGGTGACTCTGTCTGCGTACCGTTTTTTGCCGGATGACCCGGTTGCTCCGATGGCAATGCCTCGGCTTCAGACTGTCCTGCTTGATCCAGCTGGCCGGGGGCAAGCCACTGTTCTTGAGGTGATGGAGGGTGTTTGTCGTGTTTATTGCCCTTGCGAAGAAACAGAAGGGATGACGTTGGCGTTTTTGCAGTCCGGTGACCGACTGCGCACCGATCGTTTATGTAGCGACGGTGCATGCGTCGAAGCTTTGACTGCTTTGAAGTTCCGTCGTGATGCTGTTGGTTCCGATGAACTTGGCATGGACGCAGTCAACGAATGGACACTTCAATTACTGCGTGTTCGACACCTTGGCCAGTCTGAACAGCGCCTCCATGCGTTGCTTGCACTTTTGGTGAATCGACTTGGATTGCGTTGTAGTGATGCTTTTCAGTTGCCTTTTCGACTCACGCATGATCGTTTTGGAGAACTGATTGGAGCGACTCGTGTTACCACGACCCGTCTGTTGTCGAAATGGCGTCAGGCTGGTTTGTTGGATATGAGCGGTGGCGACCTCACCATGCGCTTTTCTCCCGAGCTGATTGATAGCTCGCCTCTCAGCTTTTGATTGGTCTAAGCAATGTCCGACAGTGTCTTAACAGGTCTCTGNAGGGAGGCTGAATGGATTTGGCGACGGGTAGGTGCCGTCCGTCGTACACAACCCAATTGCAATAGTGAGAAATTATTTTTTAGGCTAGAATCGGAAATTCAAAGCCTCTGGAAACGTTGCATTGAAATACGTATGATTGGTTTCGATCTTGAAAATAAAGGGTTTGCTGATTCAATACAATTGTCGCTTCTGAATGAGCTTGTGAATAGATCACTATTGCATCGACATTTGACTCATGCATCATGACTAGAATCGGTGGTTTTGCTGTGATCAATTTATTTCTCGATAAAATTAGTTGATTTTGTCGACACTATTATCTTTTATTGACCTTTTTTTTAGGTCTGCAGCTTTGACATGGAGTTTATCTGCAGTTTACCTTTGACTCGTCATTGCGCAATGTGTAAGTGCTTGATGTTTTTCTGTTGTCAATAAATGTTTAATGACATGCCAGTTGGGCTTTAAGCAAGTTTCTTCGGATCAAAGGGGTGAACATATTCAATGTTGAGTTGTGAACAGGAGAGTTGTCTCTGAAAGAACGTCTATCTGATTCATCTGCCACTTGCCTTTAGCTCAGGCATGACAACCAATTAGAAGCCAAAGCTTAACAATGGAGATGGTTCACATCAGGGGACCATTCCGAGAGTCGGAGCGACAACCCTCTCGGGAGCGATCGTCAATTCATCTCAGCTTTCTTTGCCTTGAAGAATGCTGAGGGATCGCTTTAACTGTACAAGCTATTTTGAAGTTGTGATAGCTGTCGTGGATTCATTGGATACACTTCTATCACACATTGTCAACAGCTATCTAGTTCTGTTGATCCAAAATAGGAAAGTCATCCATGGACGGGATCGACAGCCCCACAACTACCTACCCCTGTCGCTGGTGAATCGACAGGGGTGGAGGGGGGTTTCTGATTTGACTTTGAACACTCATTCATATGAAATATTTAAACGACAAATACACATTAAATAGCATGATTTCTTAATTGCTTTGTTGCGCTAAATAACGTCTTTTTAAAGTGTAATGTGATACTCAAGAAAGTCGTAGTCTTCGTAAATGCCGTTTCCGTTCAAATAAAATAAATATATTTTTGAGTCGCCTCCGCTCACCCATGTTCTTCGACGGAACGAGGTTTATAGAGAAATTTATTGACCATATTGAATCGGATGCAGTTGAGCGTCAGTTGTGGCTTGCCAGAGTGCGTGAGGTTGGCTTTGACATGGCTTTGCTCGAATTTATGCAAAAAAATGTTTATAAGTCAAGANAAACTTGATTGTAAATTGCCAATCATTGATAATTAACTACATATTTCCGTGCTGTAGCAAATGATTGATTCTGCTGCATTAAATTCATCCGACTTTGGTATTCGATTTTCTTTTTAATGAATGTTCAGACACAGTAGATTTGATCAACATATCAATCATCTTTGCTGCCACAAGGGACACTAAAGATGCAAATAAAAAGCCTATGGCCTTCACCATTTTTTTTGCAACATCAACCGGTAAAACAGAAGATGTCGCTGATCGCCTGAAAGAGCTCATTCCAGGTGCAGCTGCTAAAGATGTGGATAATCTCAGCTCTGCAGACGAGCTTGCGCAAGCGGAAGCCTTGATTTGCTGTGTCCCAACATGGAATACAGGTGCTGATGAAGCNCGCTCTGGAACAGCTTGGGATGACCATGTTCAGGAGATCCCTAATCTTGATTTTGCAGGGAAACCTGTTGCTATCGTTGGTCTTGGCGATTCGTCTGGCTATTCCGATTATTTTTGTGATGCTATGGAGGAACTATATACGGCGTTCCTTCAGGCTGGTGCTAAATTAATCGGAAAAGTTCCTACTGATAGCTACACTTTTGATGAATCTAAAAGTGTGATAGATGGTAAGTTTTGTGGCCTTGCAATCGATGAAGACAACGAATCTGAATTAACAGATGAGCGTCTCAGTTCTTGGGTTCAGCAAATCAACGCCGAAGCTTAACTTTGTTCGATTGAATGATGAAAGCGCCCGTATGGGCGCTTATTTTATTTATGCACCCAATCAACACGAACATCCTTGCGTTGATTAAGGAATTTGTCGATCGCCATTGCAGCAATACAACCATCGGCGCAGGCAACTACGGCTTGTTTAAATGGGGTATTTCTGATATCGCCAATGGCCCAAACTCCCGATATATTAGTCATCATATTTTCGTTGACCTCGACGCCACCTTTTGAGTTAAGTGAAATTTGTCCATGTAAGAAATCTGTAATTGGTAGGGTTCCTGTTGAGTAAATAAAAACTCCCGTTACATCAACTGCAATTGTCTCAGGCGAGTCTTTTGATTTAACTTCAACACTATAGACGCCTTCTTCATTTCCTTGAATTGAGAGTAGTCGAGTTCTTTCCCAGCATTTTACATTCGATGATGACAATAATAAATCAGAACCTGAAACAGCTTTACCTGGTGGAGTATTTGTAATCCAATGGACAGTTTTTGCGAATTTTGTTAAGACGATACCTTCATCAACTGCCTCTTGGTTGGAACCATAAACAGCAACATCTTGCTGTTTGTAAAAGGCACCGTCACAAGTTGCGCAGTAACTCACACCGCGCCCCAAATATTCATTTTCTCCTGGTAATGTTGAGGTGCGTCCCATCGCACCTGTCGCAAGAACAAGTGTACGACCTTTAAACACACCTTCAGGTGTGTAAACTGTCTTCAGGTCTCCCGTTACGTCCACACCATAGACTTGAGTTTGATGATAATCAGTTCCATATGTGATCGCCTGTTCACGCATCACTTTTAGTAAGTCAGAGCCTGCTGTTTCATTGCTTACACCTGGATAATTAGCAATTTTGTGGGTGATTGCTAAGGCGCCTACGGCAGGATTTTTGTCTAATATACAAGTCTTTAATGATGACCTTGATGTGTATAGTGCACAACTGCACCCAGCAGGCCCGCCACCGATGATCACGACGTCATATTCTTTGTTGCTGTCAGTCATGAATTTGTTTGNTGTAGTGAATGAATGTGCGTAGGTGCTTGATCTGGAATATCATGTGTTGGAATCATATCTAGAAAATTACTAATTTTTTCCGCGACTGAAATCGGCTGATTAAAATGAAAAAAGTGACGCATTCCTTGAATTGATTCATACCGATCACCAGGTTTGAGCACCTTTTCCCATCTTGTCTTCGCATTGCGATCAACCACTATATCGTTGTCTCCATTGATTACAAAGGTAGGAACAGCTGTTTTTTTCAGTGCACCACTTAGGGCGTTAGAAAATAGTGAGCTGATCACAAAATCTGAATCAAGACATTGGGCCAGTAACTTTGCCAATGCAACATATAATCTTTTTTCTTTAACATCAAAGAGTAGTGAGGTGAAATGTTCTAATATTTGGTTTCTTGAACAGGGCAACTGGCTCCTCATAATATGGTAGTGAGATGACCAGTGATTCGAAGATACTGTATCAACAGCAAGAACAGTGAGTGAGCTTATAAGATCGGGATGCTTTTCAGCAAATAAGTATGCAATCGTCCCACTGATACCATGTGCAACGATGTGAGGGCGATGGTTTGACTTCGTGATTGTTTCACGCAAGAGATCGTGGACAATTTCAACGGTGCAGGCCTCATCTGGATCGTGTTGAAACGACCAGCGTTTAACGATTCTTGATTGAGATAGCAATCGACTTACTCTACAATTAAAGCAATATAAGCTTGGTTGTAGATCAAGCCAAAGGATCTCAGGGATGCTCATGTGGCGCTGTTTTAATTATTTTGGTACCAACCTCTTCTTCTTATTGGCCTGTGATCACAGTGCCATGATTAAAAAGCTACATGACTCGAATCATTAAATACACTATTATTGGGGCTATCAATTTTAATTTTTTTGATCGCAATCTGATTTCTAATGGCTGTGATGAGTCTACGCTCGGCTTCGTCAGCATGTTCTTCGAGCGAAAGGAAGTATTGATAGGCAACCTCTGATATTTTTTGACTTGTGACTGCTTCTAGGTAGATGGAAACGATATTTGAAAGGTTTTTTGCCTTGTCTTGCAGATTCATTGTTTTGACGTGCTGTTTCTGATCAGGCTTTAATTGTCTCATGAAAGGTATTCAATCAGCTCCCAAATGATCGCCCTGACTGTCTCGAAGATTGCATGTTATGCCCAGCATTACTACCTGTCTCTTTGCCTTGCTTGTATTGTTTACTGCTAAATCAGATCATTGCCTGATTTTTCTCCATTGTTATTTATGATTTTAGTACTCAGTGTAGTGCTCTATTCGCATTCTCTTCTTCTATTGGTTTGTTCTTACCTGAACTATAGGCACTCGCTACCGCAAAAAAAATCCCCCCGTTATGGAGGGATTGATCTGTTTATAAATTTAAAGCTCAGCTGATTTTTGCAGTATCCATATTTTCCAGAGCTTGTGAGACGCTCTTAAAGTTGAATCCCATGCTCCTTAGAGCATGCCAAAAATGTCCTTGAAGGAAGAAGAAGGCGAGGTAGAAATGGGTGTTGGCTAACCAAGCTCTCGCTGTATGTCCATCTGCGAGTGCGACAGTGTCGCTAAAGTAGGGAGAGAAAGCGAAATTCAGCTTTAGTGCTTCACCATACAATTCTACTGGATAAACAGTTGTGTTTTGAGCGCACCAGATGCTTGTGACGAATCCCATTAATGCGATGCCGGCCAAGGAATAGGAGAGAATGGCTTCACCGGAAAAAATGAGGACTTTCTTAAATGGTCCAAAGGGACTAGAAACAATATGCCAAACACCACCAATAGTGAGAATAAATGCCAGTACAGCATGTCCACCTATGACGTCTTCTAGGCTGCTAATCGACAAAAAGTTTGTTTGATAACCCCAAACCATACCCAAGTCAAAGTTTGGTTCGATTTTACGAACAGCACCAATAGCGCTGTCATAAATTCCATGTCGTTGTGCCCATTCAACGAACGCAATGACCCCTAGGCCCAGGAAGATTAAATGATGACCGAGAATAAAGGTGAGTTTTTTGGGGTCATCCCATTCAAAATGGAACTTTTGTGCACGCCCTTCGGCTTTGGATAGATCTTTCGGTGCACGTAATGTATGCCAAATTCCTGCAGCACCTAGAACTGCTGAAGAAACCATATGAAATGCTGCGATAGCGATATATGGTTCTGTATCAACAATGACAGCTCCCTCACCTAGGCCAATTCCTAATCCTGCAAGATGTGGCAGAAGAATCAAACCTTGTTCTCCCATTGGGAGAGCGCTGTTGTAGCGGGCTAGCTCGAACAGTGTGAATGCACCAGCCCAGAACATGATCAACCCTGCATGTGCTGCGTGGGCTGCAATGAAAGAGCCTGAACGTTTGGCAACACCAGAATTGCCTGCCCACCAGTCATACGTGACTGATGGGTTGCCATAGGACTGCATGAAAAAGAGCGTTGGGCATTAAAAGAGTAAACATTGAGCTCTTCCACTTCATCACTCAGTTAACACTACTTGTCACCTGTGAATCATAAAGCGCGTTAAAATTGATTATTTATACACGCTCATGTTTCCTAAGATCTCAATGGTTATGATTTATTCTTCCATCGACACTTGTATTTTTATATGGTTCGCTCTGTATGATTAGGCACTTTGGATGATGTGATCACGCACATACATCGTCACATCCCGGCGTACGCTTTATTTTTAATTTTGTTATGCCTCTATCTGAATTCGAGATTGCAGTGGGTGGTTTAAGCTCTATTCCAGTTCTAGCGGGTTTGGGTTTTATTTTAGAAAAGCGATTCGGTGTTTCCCCTGAAACACCCAAGAAGAATCCATCTGCTTCACCACAGCGTCAGAAGAAAGTCTCACCAAAGATTGAGAAAGGCAGCGTAGAAAAGCTTCCGAATAAAGTTGCAACGAAAGAAAAGTTGAGCTAATTTGATTATTTGCTTCTGCAGTTATCAGACTTGCTTTAGTCCTTTTTTAATGATTGCCATCTTACCACAATTCGTCTTCGCAATTCGTCTTGACTGTTAATTCAGAAGTTGCGTAGGATACGCATAGTAACGAATATCCAGATTCCATTTGTTCCTCGTCTAGAAAACTTTGATCGGTTTGATCTAAGGATCCTTTTAAAATTTTAGCAACACATGAGCTACAGGCTCCGGCTCTACATGAGTAGGTCATGTCGATGCCAGCTTCTTCTGCGGCATCAAGAATATATTCATCGTCAGGGCATTGAAATGCTCTGACTCCTGAAGGTGTATGTAATTCGACTCTGAAGGTTGTCATTAAACAGNATTATCATTTTCCATCTTAAGAGTTTGTCTTTAGCCCTTGTTTCATGTTCAACGCNTTGATGGCTGAAAATTCACTAAGCTAACAATCAAATCATACAAGTCTCCTTTCTTTTGCCGCATTCTGCTTTTTGTATTTGCATGTTGCATCTTCCGCCGTCTGGATATGTCATGGATGATCATTACCTCTCCTCAGCAGGCGATATGTTTTATTTAATTGGTTTCTACACATGGACCATCAATCTGGCCGAATATCCCATCGTCTTGGACCGATCCATGGATGGCGTTCTAAGCGTTTAAGGATTGCTGTCGCTCTCAGAAAGCAAGGATGGACTTATGAATCCATTGGTGAACATCTTTACATTGCACCAAAATCGATCATGCGTGACATCAAGTGTTATGTTATTAAATCTCGGACTGGATTCCAATCTAAAAACTATGCAGCTTAGATCATGAGCAATTATTTAAATGCTATTGTGGGCGTTTCCTTCATCATCGCCACATTTTTTATGATTCTTGGTTTGTGCAATGGCTTGCAATCATTGCTTACTCGTGAATCAAAGATTGCTTTGAATGCTAATAAAGGACTTAGTGATGGATTGAACCATTCTAATAAACCGGCACAACTTAAAGCTAAGAATGGATTTGTTTATGCCTATTGGTCAGATCGGCCCTCTTTGAGTGGTAGCGCTGAGTTTAATGTTTTTGATGTAGCCAATATACATTTGGTTGCTTTCACGTCCATAGCGATTGCTTTGATCTTGTTGCGTGTCTTCCTTCAGGAGCTTTTTTGATTCCTATATTGAATTATTATTCTGTCTCTAAATAACTTACCCTTCTCCTTTCGAGCTCTGATAAATGATCAGACTGACTTAATGCATTCCTTGATTTAGTCTTGACTTTCCTCTTAGTTTTTTTAATTTTTTTATTCTTTTAATATTGATTGTTTTTATTTGATCACCACATGCCATTCTTGGCCTTGATAATGTTTTATCAATCAATCAATCAAGATTGTCAACGTGATTAATCATTCTTTCTGGCTTTTTTGTTTTGCAAGTCGAAAATATGTTAATATGGTTTAATTGATGTTTTTGTGAAATCTTTAAGCTGCTCAAACGAGACCCAATGAATACAATCGACGGGGCATGTATCCATCGCTTCGCGTATTTTATCTTCACTATCCCCATCTTGTCTAATCGCGCGACATTTGCCACTGTCGGCCATCATCAAAAATGTGTTTGTTGCCACATGCGCGCAATATCGGCAGCCAATGCATGCAAGTTCATCAACCCACACTGCCTTGTCCCTTAATTGGCCCCCGAGCAAAGGTTCTTGTCCACTTTTAATATATTTTAGACTGGCCTGAGTTGTGAATGCTATCTCAATACGGTCTGACAATTTCTCCAATATTCTTATCTAATTATTGCAAGATCAGCCTTTCTGCTTGTCGCTTTTTTGACGAAGAAGTGTACCCTATTTATTTTCCCGGTACCTTATTAACGGATCGTGAATATCTCATTTGATAGTTTCAAAATCAGCGCAATGCTACCGGCTGATACTAAGCCGACGCCTAAAATCCACGCCTGATAAGCTAATCCTTTGGGCTTTTCATACAACCATTTAGACACACCAAGTTTCATTTGCTTGAATCTGTTGTGCTCATCTATCGACATCATCAATTTCTGACTGATTAATTGATCTCTCCATGATTCAGCATATCGAGGTAATACCTGATAGATTGGTGTCTCTCCTAGAGCTTTGCCAGGGATTTTACGTTTAATTTGGCTCGGTACTNTATTGTAGCCAAATCNNTCCATGTACTCATCACAGTCCAGAATGTAATCGATGAATTTGCTGAATCCATCCACTGCAATTTTAATCGAAAGTGACTTTTTTTCTGCTTCGTTGTAGATTGGTCTGCCTAGAACTCTGCCAACGACTTGTTCTACCAGTCTTTCATTGTTGTTGCATTGAACATAGCCGCGATAAAAACGTTCAGACAGTNATAATCCCCTCACAAAATCTCTTACTGTGATACTACCTGTTCTTAATTGTGATTCCCAATAGGGTTCACGATCCGACTCCATGGCATGAAAAAATATTTGCTGATAACATCTATTGATCGTGTTATCACTCGTTTCTCCGGTGTCATCCATTTTGGCAGCCTGCTGGTCGACTCCAAAGGACTCAACTCGAGAGTTTTGAGTCTTCTTGTAATAAGGGTATTGGGTCAGCGATGGGAATCTGGGCATCTAGAGGTAGATGGCGATCCCCAAGCTATCTGCTTTGCTTGCGAATTTGGACTGTGGAAATTTTTTTAGCCTAGATGCATCTCCATTCAGTATAAAAACTATTTATTTGCTATGATCGCGATACATAAATAAGTTCAGATTTAACAAATACTTAGGCATGCTTAATGATCTGCGAGCGTTAAAAGAGCTGTTTTGCGTTAATAACGATTGGTTTTAATGGCCAGTTTTTATCAACCTTTGCTTAGGCTTGTAGTGCTGCTGGCTCATGTTTTCCTTCATTCAGTTCGTTGTCAATGATCAGGAGAGCTGATGGTTGATTCGCTGCGAATTTCACCCTTCCTAGCAGATATGCAAATTCATGTTCTGATTGTGTTTGATCTTCGATCATCGGGTCTAGGAAAACGGTTGTTCGCATATCACTTGATCTTTCAGCCATGGCGTACAGCTGATGAAGCGAGGTGGTCACGTCAGACTCCATCAGAAATGATGTTGCCATGACTTCTTCAGGTGTTGCCCAGGTCTGCCGTGGTGATTCAATCTGATGTAGTTCTACGGTCTGACCACGTGCAATCAAATATTCACCGAATTTCGCGGCATGATTATGTTCGCTTTGTGACTCCTCCCGAAAATATTGAGCAAATCCAGGGAGCTCGCGTTCGGCGAACCAGATCGCGGCTGCAAAATACGCAGTATGAGCCTGTCTCTCCATGTTCAAGTGCTGTTGGATGGCCTTCAGCAGCTCTAAATCCATGGATTCAGCCATCGCCCGCCCAACAGGGCCAGTTTTGACGCTAGAGGCAGTTGCGAGGCTTGAGGTTGATGATGTCATGAGGTTCGTAGTCTGGTCTAGGTACAAAGATGATGACCAAATTTTACTTCTTTGGCAACATCTTCGACGTCAACATGTGCGTATTGACCCTAGTTTAATGATAGGCATTCTCAATTTCAATTTTCTTGTTAATGAGACTCTTTCCCTTTAATTAATTTATTCGTTTAGCTATTGGCTTCTTCTTTGCTTTTTTGTTACTGCCAGCCATTTGCTGCCATGATCTGAATGGCTTTCTTTTGAGTTTGACCAAGTTGACTGATTGATACATTGTCTGGCTTGAATTTGCCAAATTCTTTNAGCTGCACCGCTGAACCAAATCCTTTCAGAGGATATTCATAGGTTGGACCTGCTAATAATTGACTTCCTTTACTTGATGCCAAAAATTCAATTAATGCAATGGCTTCTGTTTTGTTCTTCGCAGATTTAGCCATTCCAGCTGCACTTACATTAACGTGAGCAGGATCTGGCATTATTAGTTTAATCGACTTGGTCAATTGTTCATCTTTCCTGCCTGTTTTACCAGCTTTCATTCGAGCCAAGTAATAATGATTGACAACGCCAATCCCACATTTACCCTGTCCAACTGCCCGGATTAATGAGACATCTCCTGAAAAGTAAGGTTGGCTTACATTATTTACCATTCCTTTGACCCACTTTGTTGCGTTGGTCTGCCCTTTCAATATTATTTGATCTGCTACGAGTGATTGATTGTAAACATTTTTCCTTTTTCGTAGGCACAATTGTCCTTTGAATTTAGGTTTGGCGAGATCTGCATACGTTTTGATTGATTTGGGATCTACCTTATCTGGATTGACAATAATCGCTCTGACCCGTCGTGTAAGGCCGAACCAGCGATTTTTTGGATCACGATACTTTTCGGGAACATCTTTGTTCAGTTGGGCAGATTGTATTGGGGATAGAAGTCCTGCTTCAGCAGCGTTGTTTATTCGAGCGGCATCTACCAATAAAATAATATCTGCCTTTGAATTATTACCTTCTCTCTTCAACCGCTCCACCAATGAAATTCCCCTGGCTTCAATCAAACGAATTTTGATACCTGTTTGATTGCTAAATGCTTTGTATACTTGACGGTCTGTATTGTAATGCCTACCGGAGTAAACTCGAACTTCTCTCGCTTGTGCAGATACACTTGCTAGTAACGAAATGGACGTTATCCCCAGCACAGTTTTTATCAATAGATTCATCTTGCTTGTGGAGTAATTTTTTAACGGTAGGAATGAGATGGATTTTGATCTGTGACTTTTGTTCCTATTGCATGTATAAAATGTTTCAATTACCTTTCGCTTACGATTTCTAGATCAGCCTGTGGTCGCGATGGACTCCTTGAGGGCGCAGCTTTTAGATGATGATGATGTATCTGCGCTTCGTCAGCTGCTTACTGCAGATCATAGGAACTGGCTCGATGGTCGCCTTACCGCTGGAGAATTCGCGGCTAAAGTAAAGAAGAATAAGCAACTAAACCCCGCCTATGTTCAATCAACCCGTGCAATTGAGCTGGTTGAAAATAAGATTCGCGCAAATCCTTTGATTAAGAGTTTTGCTTTGGTTAAGCGTGTCCATTCTGTTTCATTTTCACGGTGTGATCCTGGTGATGCTTACGGATGGCATGTTGATAACCCTTTCACTAAAACAGGTCGGCGCGATCTTTCCTTTACATTATTTCTTTCGAACGTGGACGAGTATCAAGGTGGTGAATTGTCGATTCAGGGCGTTCAGGATTCTGAGCAGATTAAATTACCCGCAGGTGATATGATTATTTATCCCAGTTCATCTTTGCATTGTGTTTGTGAAGTGAGCGCTGGCACGCGTTTTGCTTGCATTGGTTGGATTGAAAGTTACGTGCGCTCCCACGAAGACCGTTTAATGCTGTTCAATTTAGATGCGGGTGCCAAGGGTTTACTCGCTCGTCATGGCCGTTCTGATGAGCTTGATCTCATCTTTCAGGCATACTCAAATGCCGTGAGAAGACTCTCTGCTTAGCCTGTATAATTTTATACCTTCGCTAGTCCTATATGCTTCAGCTAATTTTTTGCCCTTTTCACATAATTAAGTTTTGAATTCCGAAGATGGCAAAAGCCTCTCCAGTTTCCGTCTTCCTTGCGGCTTCTTCTCTACTGGTCACGTCAGCTGGGGTTCCTCAGGCCTTGGCTCAAGAGGCAGGTGGTCTCACAGAATGGAATACGGATCAAGGTGTCGAAGAGAAGAGTAAGCTTGATGATGATGCTGCTGCTCTTCAACAGAAGGCTGAAGAAGAAGATGTATGTGTGCCTATTGGTGAGGGTGAAAATTGTTGGTGATTATAAAATCTTCGAAAGTTTTTCAAACCACTCGCAAGGGTGGTTTTTTTTACAACTAAAAAAAGCGCCCTTGCGGGCGCTCAATAAACTCATGTTCAACAATGTGTTGAATCAGAATTTAAACGTTGATTTCACAAGACCACCAAATTTATTAGCTCCAGCTGTTTGATCCTGGCCACGTGCATTATCAATCCAGAAGATAGCAGGCGTAACTGTAATGTTATCAGTTACACGGAAGTCATAATAACCCTCAATTGCGAAGTTTGAATCAGCTGGATAGCCCTGCCCTTGGACTTCTGTTGCATAGCTGGAATAGGAACCAAATCCCAATCCAAGCTTATTGCCCATCCAGAAGGCATCTTTCCAATTCATACCAACCATCCAGCCTTTGACAGCTTCAGCGTTGCCATCGAATTGGCCTTCTGCCCAACCAAAGTCAATACCTGCACTGATTGAAGGAATCCAGCCTGCATCATCAGGGCTCCAGAAACCACGTAGGCCGACGGCACTGAGTGGATGACCAAGATCTTTTGCTGTTGGGGTTGAATAACCCATCGCTGCTTTGGCCCCAGACGCAATGGTGCAAGTTGTTACTCCTGCAGCATCTGTTGTGCAAACTTGTTTTTGTCCTGCATTTTTAAGTGCATACAGTGCAGAGACGTGCCACTTACGGTTTCCATAACCAACCTGACTCAGGAAGTAGGCATCTGTGTTTTCACCAAACATGCCTTCTTTTGAATTGCCCTTAGCTCCGTCACCACCATCGGCGACATAGTTGGCGGCGATGTTCCATGCTGCATCTCCTGGTGCAACATTTTGACGCCATTGAACGCCGAAACCTTGACCAGTGCTGGCACCAAGCAATGCTCCGTATCCACCCAGCTTCAGTGCTTTAAGGATAGGCTTGTAACGGGTTGGTGTTTCAATCATATAGTAATTTTCGATCAAAGCACCAACAGTTACTTTGAATTCACTGCCTACAGGGAATGTGTACCACAGCTTATCAACTTTAAGTGTGTTATCTCCGCTTTTAGCGTCAGCGAGATAAGAGGTGGATTCAGTCCACTGGTTATTCATATTACCCGCACGTAGACGGGTGTAGAGGCGATCTTTACCTGTGAATGAAGTATTTAGGTTGAGTGTGTAGCGGTAGGAGAAGTTAAATGCATCTGATGTGCATTCACCAGGCACTTCATCGTTGCACTTATCACGATCGGAATACTTGATCGCACCAGTGAAGAAGTCCGCTTGACCCTTCAACTTGGTCGTCGTGGAGAATTGAGTTGATTCCAGTTCACCAACACGAGCCTCAAGACCATCAACACGGCCACGAATGATCGCCAGTTCACGCTCAAATTCCTTGATCAGACGGCGGAGC
>NZVB01000041.1 GCA_002701375.1 Cyanobium sp. NAT70
GCCAAATAACCAATCCTTTCCATCACCACCCCACATCACGTCGGGGCCATCAGAACCCCAGGCCTTGTCATCACCATTGAGCGTATAAACCTGGGATCCTTCAGGATTGTTCCGAGTGGAACGGTGAACATCGTTGTTGTTCGTCAGGGTGAAATACTCGCGTGCCATTGGTTTGAACCTTGTGGATGTGTGATTGATGTCTTTGGGGTCGTCCCCCTCCGATGCACACACCATCTCCGGAATCACTGGCTCACTCGATGACCTGCGTCAGCAGTCCCGGTGAGGTTGGTCACAGAGACCAAAACTCCTTTCAACGGCTGGTCTTTCCACGTCCCCCCACGACCCAACAGTGGTGTGATTCCTGGCCGGCGATGTCCCCGTTAGATAGATCAACTGCCCTCTTAGCAGTCGGTCGATGGTGAAGCAGTAGCGCCTTCCTCAAATCCCATGCAGGACAGCCCTCTTAACGACAAACCCCGCCATTGCTGACGGGGCTCTTGCGACTTGATCGCTTGCTGCCTTCAGCGTTTTTTTGCGAACAGGAGATCGACAATGATTGGAACCACGATTGGAATCATCGAAATCCCTCCATTCGTCGCCTCCAGCTCCTCATCGGTTAGAGCCTTGAGTGCCTTTTCATCTTGGGCTTGGGTTGGAGTAAACATTGAACTGAGTGAGTGAGTGAGTGTGATGTGTTGGGGGTGTTTGTTGTCCCAACATTCACAAGATCACACCCTTTTCTGAGGGCAGCCTCACCTTTTATGGTGTGACTTGAACGGGTTGCTGGTGATTCACTGGTGAACTGGCTCAAAACAAATGCAATGCAGGTAGTCACGTTCAAACATGCTTCGTAGGATCGAGAGGCTTGATTTAACAATGCTAGCCGCGTAAAAAACTGTGTTATTTTTGCTGTTGAGTTGTTGATCGGGCTAAAAGTCTTCCTAATCAGAAGAGCTTAGTCGTATGCTTTTAGCCCCAGAGCGTTAACACTAAAGCATTGCAATTGAGTCGTGAATGTCAGGTAGGTCCGGGCTGTGGGGCATGGATCGATTGATTAACCTCCGTTGCAGTAGCGCACAGCACCAGCCAGGTCGCCTCGATCAAGAACATTAGGTTTTTGCTCTATCGGTAATTCCATGATTTGTTTCACGCATAAGTTGTGATTTCTAGCTTGCTGTGATCTGTTCGCACCATTGCTCAATGCGGCATCGAGCTGTAGAAAGATTCCAACCAATGTCGCAGTGGCAATCACTCCCAGAACTGGAAATAAGTGTGCGTTGATCAGGTCGCGAGCATTGCCCATGATCCATCCATTTGAGACCTTAATATCATCGCCTGCGGCACCGCTCGCGTCATCCAGTGGAAACGCCGCTTCGAACGGCGACTACCGAGCTCGTCCTCTATCCGGAGGGGTTCGCGTCCCTGACAAGCGGTTGTCTAGACCCGATCCATCAGTGGAGTGGGTTGATAGGGCTTGCAGGGTCCCAAGAAGCAGATGCCGGCACATGAAAATGCAGCACGTTTTTTCATTCTTTTGTATTGATTTTGTCGCTATGTTATTGCATCTTTGAGTAGATGCCCCTCCACGATAAGGCCGTTCACGAAATAAGCTCGACTATTCAATGTAATCGCAGCAATTGAGCTGGCTTTTTATTATCAAACTCCACACAAGAAGCTCAATGGCTTTTTTGTAGCCTGATCATTCGATTAAATGTCTAAAAATATCACAGGATCTTTCGTGGAGAGAGGCTGCTTCATGCAGAGAAACCTTTGCTTTGCGGTTGTTTCCTAAGAGAAGAGCTTAGGGCGCCGCAAATTGAATGTACAACGATCAATTGATTGATCAAATCATCATCACAATAACAGCGCAGATGGTTGCCACAGTGCGATGATAATGTGATTTTTAGACGATTACATTATGGACGGAATAGAAGGCATTGATGACACATGCTTTAGCCGTGATCGTTGCGCTTGATGGCGTGAAGTACGCATCATATTAATCAGTATCAAGATAGACCTCTTAGAATCGAGAAATATAAGGAATGGTCAAGTTTGCTGATTAAACATATCAAGGCTGAACTCGCCAGGATTGTCATGTGCTTCGAGCCAGTTAAACCAGTCTTTTTTCGTGTTGTCAGATTGTGTACCGATGATGGATTGATGAATAATTCGCGATCTTTTCTTATTATTAAATGACTGCCAAGCATCATGCGTCACCTGTTTCTTTTGAGTGACGCCATTCTTAACCGATGTCGCAAGAATATCAAATACGGCAACTCCATCAATTTTTTCTCCGTGAAATTTGTGGTTAAGAATGGCCATTTCTTTGTGAAACTTTGAACTAGCCATCGAATTAATCACATCGGGATCACTAGACAGGTGTGCCGTCCCAATTAAATTGCCATCATATTTAAAATCAATTCGGGCGCTATCAAGGGTATCATATTTATCCCAGTTAGACACTAATTTGCTTGTCAATAATTCAGGCTTTAAACTGCCACCTGTGATGACTTTATCCATAAATGGGTTGAAGTCGCCAATGCGAAACTCTGCTTTATCACTTGCCACGACCAACTTGTCGTGTCCATCACCAGATAAGAAGGAATGAAACGAATTAGGCCGTGCTTTGGCCATAATTTTGTAGGTGTCATCTCCTGGCCCTAAATCAGCGTATTGTGTTGATGCAGATTTAATACGATCATTACCTGCGAAAGCCTCTATGTTGTTACCTGAAGAATTTTTGTCAAAAATATAGATGTCTTTATTTTTATTGCCGTGGAGGAAGGAATTTTTGAAGTCTTTAAAAGTATGACTGCCCTTTTTAGATGCATAAACAATGTCTGTATGGCCAGTACCTGAAACAGATTTGCTACCTAAACTTTTTTTAGGGAACACATGGTGAACTCCAATGCGGTCACGCCTGGTGGAATCAAATTCGTTCAAGTCAGTGTGAACATTTGATGACTTTTTGAATTTCCTAGCACTTGGTATCTGATCTGTACCAGAAGTGCTTTGACTAGAGTCATCAGTGTTGGTAGAATTATCCTGGCCTGAATAACCAGATTCGCTTTGATTAGAGTCTTCGGTAAAAGTTACATTTGATTCTGTAGATAACAACGTCAATCCTGATGCTGTGCCATGGAAATCAATTTCCAATAAATCTGGATCAAGATCTCCAACGCTATTAATATCGTTGCCGACAACTTGTTGATAGTTATTATCAAAAGCAACATTTAATGCCAATGCTGGTGACATAGAAATTTGATTTTTTTCAGAACTACTATCTACTATTGTGCCGGCTAAATATCCTCCAATTTTATAGTCACCTTTAAAGGGAGTTTTGATATTAGACTGGAGTTGAGTAATTGAAGCCTTATAAAAAACTCCTTCCTTATAAGGATAGGTTCCGTCACTATTTTTTTTGACAGATCCTCGATCAATAAGTCGTGTCGCTGTTCTGGTGCTATTCTTTGTTGAACTTGTTTGCTTCGAAAAGTTTACTGATTGAAGGTTTTCAATTGAATTTTTATATCCGTTCGTTACCTCCAAACTTGTCTTAACGCCTATGCCGAATGGTTCTGCCTCTGTTTCAATCCCCAAGCCTATGTCCATGGATGCTTCCTGTTCGTTGCTAGAGGATGATTCGGTACCGTTTGTTGTTGTTACTGTGGTTCCTTGTTCGATTGAATATTGGATAATGCATTGATCCTCACTACCTGCCAACCATTTAATACGGCAGGTGTCGCTAGATACTATCGTCGTTTGATCGTGAGCTACAACTCCTGGTCCTCTTTGCAACCTTGCCTCTTGGTCGACAATTATTTTTGCATTTTCAGGTTTAAAATTAGTTTTATCGAGATATATTTCCTGAGAAAGCAACTCATTTACAGCAGTAGAATTGAAGGAGATAGATGTTATGGTGTCTCTTGCCATATATTTTTGTGCATCTCGATTTGCATTGTAATATAATTTTTGCTCGAAATCATAATCTTTATCATAACCTGCTTCCAAGTGAGTAGCCCAATCCAAGTCAAGCATTGGAGTAGCCCAATCGGGAAGAACCACCGGGTCAATGTAGATAGGCTCTGGGAGGCCCTGGAAATGTAACTCGCGAGGAAAGGCTCTGGGCCAATTATCCCATTCAAGGTCTTTATATATACCTCGCGAGCCGCCTAAATCATTATAAAGCCAATATGAATAAACTATTCTCAATGGGCTTGCTTCGCTTTGGCTTTCAATCATGTACTTGAAATTATTGGCATTCTCTTTAAGATTTGCTTTGGTCAAATCGCTCGCAATCAACGCTTGACGGCCAAGAGTAATTTGCGATCGATCGCCATAAACCAATGGTAGTTTAAAAGGATACTTTGGATTGGGGCTAGAGGGATAAGCCAACCCAGGATAGTTTAAAACATGAGATACAAAGACTGACGATTCATCATCTCCATATTGCCTGAAATAATTATTTATTGCATTAGGACCTATACGTGCCCAGGCATTATAATCAACACTTGCCATATCAACAAAATTAAATGGGTCTGGAGAGGTACAACCCAACGAGAATTTAGTTGAAATAAAGAGAGGAGGAGCTGGCGCATCCGAAAAAGCAGCAGGCACTGGACACAGTGTCGTCGAGCCTTTAATAGATTTAATTGGTTTTTTCAGATAACTAATATCATCAATGCTATTAACTGCAAATAAATTTGAAAAATACTGAGCAGCGTAGCCATAATAAACAGCGTCTTCGAGATTTACTAATGCCATAAAGCTATTTTTTTTGATTTTAAATCTTAGCCCTCGAGAGATAGTGTGACCGTTGTTTCAAAGTACTGCAATATACATTAATCTTAATGCTTCCCCTTGGCAGTCTGTTTGATGCAGGGGCTTGACTAAGCACGCGCTGGCGCTAAGTATCGAATTTGAAATGGTATTTCACATTATTGGGTGATCTTATCAATCGTCAGAGTACACTGATAAATGGTTTGTTGTCACACACGTTTTCTATGTAGATTCGATTGGCGTGACAGTTGAGATCCCATGGGCAATTATTTTTGAATAGACGTATTGTATGGATCACTCACGAATCGGTGATTGACGCTTGGATTAATGACTTAAACAATTAATTTTAGCTAGCTTATGAGCCTATGCGCGAAGATAAAGCTATCATCCAAATACTAGTCTCATATTTATTCCAATAACAGTGTTTGGCACGACCGGATTTTTTGGCTGTAGTTTTAGTTCCCTCATGCTCCGAGATGCTTGGCTGAGGGGCAGACTCTCGCGATCTGGAAACCAACCAAATACGATCTTACAGTTAAGATATAAACATCAAAATGGCATCGTTGATTTTCTTTTTTATTGACCCGTTATCGATGTATTGAGATTGCACTGTAGGCCAAAGAGCCTTCTCCTTCGTCCAGTTGTGCTGAGCAAGCAGTTTTGTAAGTTGCATGAACAATCAGAGTTTTCTTCAGCCGTTCTTTGTATTGGGGGTAGAGGGTGAATGGTTCGTCAGTTCAATATCACGACGTGGCTCGCTTTTGCTCAGATCATGCGTTCAAAAAGGAACTTGGCAGTAAAAGATCCGAGCTGCCGAATCAGCGGATCAACGCATTGGTGGCGAGCACCGCCTCCAGCCGCTGTGTCGCATCGTTTGCCAGGCCTCAACCGCTTGATGGCTGAGCATCCTCCGGCGGGACTGCGGGATGGGATCATCCGGCAGTCTCCAGTGGAAGGTGCGAATGGTGACCCATTGGGAATGGTCCGTCGCATTGTCGGGGCTGAACTGACAAACCAGCTGTTGGCTTTCATTGACGATCCAACCCTCTCCATCTGGCTTTTCAGGCTGTTGCTTGGAATCGGGCTGTTGTTTCCACATGCTCTAAGTCTGGATCCCCCTTGCTTCAGCTTTGACGCATCTTCCTGATTGCTTCATGCCAGCAGCTGTTGTGGTGAACGCGGCGATGGCCGGTCTAGAAGCCCCCACTTGATCCAAGGGCGGAGTTGTGATCGAGGCTCTGTTGCTGATCAACCATTGAATTGTTTCAGCCCTTCTTGATTCTTCCGCCAAGACAAGTGCTGGAGATCTCCCAGAAACCAGCCGCTGCTTTCAAAAGGTTTGGATTTGATCTGAACAATGGTGTTTTCCAGGAAAAGAGAGCCACATCTAAGCCAACAAACAGGATTTTGTTGGTGTCTTGTGGTCGTGGAACAGGCCTGTAGGGATTCCAGATGTGATCATCCTGGAACAAGATGGCCGTGCCTGATTCAGTTCCATCCTCTGTTGAAACGTGCCAAATGGTCTGTTTGGGATGCTTTGGTCGACTTGTCGCGAAACGTGCCAGGGCTGTCTCGTCTTGCATAAGCACGCCATGTAATGCTGTTAGTGTTCTTTGCGTTAGTTGAATCGAAATCATTGGATCCTCTTGACTAGTGATGGTACAAACGAAGGGAAGAGGTACGGCAGTCGCAGCATTGCTACACATCAGTGTCAGCAGCAGACTCTTGATCAACGGTTGAGGGTATTGCATCACAAGTTGTTGTCGTCCCGCATAATGCTGCTCTATTAAACTGAGCAATTCCTTATCTAGCTTAGCATTTATGATCTAAGGAAAACAGTGTGTATCCACTCGCTTATCACTTAGATGATCCCTCATTGATCTGTTGTGATAGCTGTGGATTAAGTGTATTTTTGGACACTAGATGTGATTGCTCTGTTAGAGATAGTCATTTTTATAGTTGGATCACAACAGAAAACCAGCCTCATTATGGGCTTCATTTTGCTTTCTCTAACCTGGATCCAGCAGCAGTGCTTTCGTTGGGTCCAGGTAAGGGACCTTTTCCACGTTTTGGAAGTAATGACTGAAGCGCACCCACCATATCGTTTGTTTGAGAGATGAAGATGAAACTACTGAGAAAGGCGATGGAGGTGAGAGCCAATAACGCAGCAGTGTTATTGCTTATTACTAAATGACCCAGGGTGACGGCAAACATTGATTGTGAAGCTTTACCCACATGATCTCGTTTATAGCAAGGCTCGTCTTGATCAATTCAGACATGCTGGCGCGTCATACATCACGTGAGTGGTCTTGTCGCATGCGTGTTGTTGGTCAACTGACTTTATTCATGTTCATATGCCAAGATGATTAATTGCAGATGGTTGTTCATTATGACATCACAATACATGCTGATCACAAGTCAATAATAGCCTTGCCTTCAGGCTTCATACTTCGATTTTTTGCGTGACGAGATCGGGTGTTAAAAGGACATCCGAACAACTTCTGGTTGGCAAGCCGTACCTAATTCCACTCAAAATTTGTCTCATTGATTGAGCGGATGAGTCATATTATTTTCAGCCGCAGTTTTAGGGTATGGATTCTCTAGCTCTTGTGATGTTGATTGCGGCAGCTTCGACTGCCTTTTTAGCTCTTCTCATGCTCGAATTAAACGTTCTCAAAGGATGATGACTTATTTTCTGATTCTTTCATGGCTTTTCATTGCTTGGGTGATTAAATACGAAAATCCCTTTGATCATTAGCACGCTATTTGTATGGCCTCTCTCTGATGACCAGGGTGCGATGAAATGATTCGAGCAATCACGAAGGTATGCTTTGGCAATTATTCTATTGGAATCATGCAGTAGGTTTCTGTCATGGCGATGTAACAGCCTGGCCTTGAGTGGTCTTTTCTGGCGTTGCCTTTTGGGCTGTCGTTTCTCCAAATTCCATTGATCACCGGGCCAGCATAGTCGCGATGTTTAAAGTCATATAAGACAGCATCGCCAATTTTTCCCTTTTGCCAATACCACCAGGCGACGCCTCCTTGATAACAGAGACCTTGGTATGGAGTTCCATCTGGGTTGCTACATTTAGCAGGCCGCCATCGATTCTTCACCTCCGCTGAAACTTTTGGACCATCCATCAGCACCCAGTAGTTAAAACATCCCATCGCAGATGTCGCTTCAGATCCACATTGGTAGGTGGCTTGTCCATCTGGTGAGGTATAGATTGTTTCGGTTGAATAAACTGGATTCCAGAACATTGAAACGTTAAAACTCACCGATAATACATTAATAAGAGTGCTTAGCATTGTCGTTGGCTTGAGGGTTATCACGTAACTTTGTCGTTCAATTGAGAAGAAGGCTAACATCATTACCATGATTATTGGTCGTCTTGATCTGAGTCGCCTGTTTTTTCACTCGCAAGCAATATCGTCAGACGTTGATTGATTAATCGATTGAAGTTGGATGACTTGAGACTGTTTCGCACGTTGTCATGTCAATGCCTTGATTGAACCTGCATTGATAGCTCTTGTCTGAAATCGCTTTATGGAGAGGGACTTTTATTAAATAAGTGGTAATGAATACGAAGATTGAGCTCGTCATAGTCTGTGGCGATTAGTTCGATCGCATCTTCATCGTTCGCACTTTTGCCATCCTTAACGCATTTTTCTAGCAGCTTGACAGCATGAATCACATCATGAAACGTTGCAATTGTTTCTGTGTGGCTGTCAAGAAAATGATGCTTGAGAACAAAATCCATGTGTGATTTGAGATTGAAGTCCTATGCTAATCAACAGCAGCACAATCATGATGCTGATGATGGATTGTCCAGTGCGTTATTCAGTTCAGGGCTAGCCACGGATGTTTTGCTGGGCTCGAATAGGTTGTTTCACCATTGATCAATTGCTCGATTGTCATGTCTCCATAAAATAAATTGATATCGTCGCCATAGCGTTGTTTCACCAATTCAATGATTCTCCCATTGGCGTAGTAATGGCCGAGGTCACTGCGGTCATCGCCGCGACGCATGTTTTTCTGTGGCAGGCTGCCTAGTTCTGGAAGTCCCTCGCGTCGAAGCCAGCTTTGTAATTCATTCCAATGAAGATTAATTTGTTCTATTTGTCCAACAAAGGATGGAATCAGTTCTCCATCGATGCAAAGAATGTTGGTTTGTGGTAGAAGGTGAACGTCCAATTGATCATCTTGGGTACTGACTATTTGCTCAAGAAACTCTTCGAAAGGCATCTTGTGGCGCAAACCCATCTCTTGCATTGGTTTTGTGACGTCATCTAGCTCTAAGATCTTGTTGTTATAAGCAGAAACAAGGCGATCAAATGGATTGCGGACAAAACTAAAACTAAAATGTGTACCTCGAAAGGATCGTGCTTGCGTTGGTGTAATCAATCGCGTCTCTCCATGCGTACTTTTTGACCAAAATGCATCTGTTGTTGAGCGGACCCCTTCTTCGGGTGGGGCCTTTAACAACCTAGATAAGGTTGCTTTGATCGATGTGTTGGCCACCTTTGGAACCCTGCCATACAGCAATGGCAGTTGTTCGAACAGAATGAAGTGAGGCGAGCTATTCATGGGTTGTTGGCGATCTAAAGGTCTCTGAGCTTGTTCTATTGAGCTGGTTGATCCAGCTTGGTTGTTGTCAGAGTGTCCAATCCCAGGTTGAGAGAGGTCGATTCATCGAGCGAAGCATCCGTTCTGCATCCGGTTGAATCAATGCCAGCACCCTTTCTTTTAGAGGTTTTGGCCATTCAGGCTTGGGCACCAAATTGCGGCCCTTCGAACCAGCTTTGTTGTGGGCGGGAAGTTTTCCTCTGCGTAAGACTGTTTGCAGTCTTGGTGGCGTACCAAGAAATCGAAACATCTGTTTGAGTGTTTGCCTTGGAGATTCAATCAGTTCCTCAGTTAGCATGCAATGAATTGACTCTGCCGGGAAAACGGCAAGATACCGTTGCAGCTGCTCATAATAGAGCGATGTTTCTACGATGCGCTTGCGTAAGTCTTTGCAGTCAAGAATTTGATTAAAATCAGAACAATCTGGATGTCGTCCTTTGTAATGTCGCCACTGTGAAACAAGACGCTCCATCGGATGGCGGATCAAGTAAATCAGTTTAATGCAGCCAAGATGATGGTTAATCAATTGTGGTGTAAGACGAAAACTACCACTGGATGACGAATACATCGTTGTAGCTTCACCTCGTAAGGGTAGGTGCTCACCCTTTTTAAAAAAATCTGCATACCAGCTCCAACCACGCTCATAATTTCGGCCAAAAAACTTAGGCTCTTTGGCGCTACTGAATTGGATCTGGTCATGCCGGCGAAACACAGCCGCTAAACTTGTTGTTGCTGATTTGGCGGCACCGATCACAATAAAATTCGGCAAATAATGTCGAAATGGCTCAACAATATGATCATGTTTTCCTTCGAGACTATCTTGCAGTAGTTTGTTTAGAACCAGCTCCCTAATGATCGGCATGATTCTTAAGGCTCGTCAACGGCATTATCGTTGTTGGCTTGGTTGTGTAACTTGCTAATTTTTTTGGGATGAATTGTCTCCAGAGGTTTGTTTTCGATCAAGTCATCGATGCTGGCATCAGGATAGAAAATTTCGATATCTTTCCCATACAGTTTGATTGTTTTGTCGACAACTTCACTCGAGTGAAAATATTTCCTGAGGCTATTTCGCTCTAGCCTGCGAACGTTTTTTTGTGGAGGTGTTTTGGCAACCTTAATGCCTTGCTTCAACATTCTTTTTCGCAGGTTGGCCCAGTGATGATCCATTTCCTCCATGCGGCCAATAAATTTAGGTACAAGATGATTTTCTGTGCAGAGAATTTTAAATTGAGGCAGAATATGTACATCAAAGTTTTCAAGTGGATTGTCTAGAAGAGTATTAATAAATTCATCGAATGTCATGCCATGCTTCACGCCCATCCGTTGCATCGGTAAGGGTGGTGCTTCAATTTCAATCACTTTATTGTTATAGGCAGCAACGAGGCGGTCGAACGGATTGCGAACAAAAGAAAAACTGAAGTGAGTGTTTCTAAGTTTTCTGGCTTGCAATGGGCTGAGCAGTTCTGTTTCGTCATGGGTATAGTCTCTCCAAAAACGGTCAGATGTTGTTTTCAGCCCTTTGGTTGGCTTTTCTTCCAATAACTTGCATAAGGCATGCTTGATTGATGAATTGGCTACTTTTGGCACTCTGCCATACAGTAAATTAATTCGCTTGAAATGAATGAAGTGATGTGTTCTAGACATTGTTTACTTGCCTTTGGGATAGTTTTGCTCAAGGAATTTTCTGAAGGGTTTCCACTCTTCGGGCTTGAACAATGGCCTTGCCTCCATTGCAAGCTTGAGGCCTCTTTCGCTTAAGCTCGGATTACTATGGCGATTAATCTTGCCGGTTCTGAAATTTTCAATCATTTTTTCGTAATCAATGCTTTGAACATTGGTGAGAGAAAGTTTTAGGAAACTCCACAAGTAAATCGAGGGATCTGTCTTGTCAATGTTTGCTTCATAAGACAGGCTGGAATGTTCCACATTCCTTTTTTCTGATAATGGCTGTAAGTTTGCTTGGAGAGCAGTGTTTGTTGTGAAAGTAAAGTCAAAATGTTCAATAAAGCTTTCAACAGGCTGTTTGGAGAGATTGTGCCCTTCTTTGATCAGTTGAGCGTAACAAGAACGTGCAAACGATTCTGGCTTGCGATTGACGGTCACCATCCTCCACCAGATGTCATCAGTATCGAAAAGATACTCCAATGAAGACATCAAGCGATCGGTTCTATTTTTCGCGTAACGATAGAGACCTAACTCTGATTCGCCATTGATGCAGCGTGGTCTATCTTTTTCGACGAGTCCACCTCTTAATGTGCCAAAAATGGATTCAAATGATATTAAAATTGTTGATATCTCTCTTTTTGCAGGTGTCTTGCGTTGCAATGATTTTTCCACTTTTTGTGCGGCTTTTCGGCTCGCCATTTTCTCGTTAAGTCCCCATTGAACGTGATTCCAAAGAGGGCGTAGATCTTGCTTTAATGTTTTTGGGCCGATGTACAATATCCCATGCCTTGCAAGATATGATTTGTTGAAGTTGAGATTTTTTTGGAGATAGGTGCTGCCTGTTTTGTGTAAGCCACAGTGAATGATGACAGACTTCGGACTGATCGGGCTCATGCTGCTTTTGAGCGGTCCTCTTCGATGTTGGAGTGTGCATGATGAGCGCAATCTTCAAGTCGCTCGAGGGCGAGCCATGCACCTTCTCCGCCATTTTTGTGGCCTTGCCAGATTTCTGGAATAAAAGATGCCTTGGGGCAATGTTGATCAATTAACTCGAAAAGTTGAACCCAGTCGATCTCACCATCTTGAATTTGTAGCCCTTCTCCATCAACATCTTTGGCATCTGCTAGATGAAGATGGGCGGTGTGGGGAAGAATCGACCTTAAAAAGTCCCGGAATGGGCTGTGCAGGTGATTGCAAGCAAGTTTTGAATGCGAAACGTCTAGGCAAACACGCATTTGCATCTCCTCGCAAAAGCGATTGATGAAATCACTATCGACAAATAGATTATGATATCTCTGTCCTCCAAAATGCCAAGGGAAGGGTGGCATTGTTTGCGGAATGATCTCAACTTCACCTGCGGTATTCAGCTTGGCAAGACTTTCAATTAGGCGGTGACGTAAAGGTGCGCGTTCATCTCTGTCGAGATGGCGATGTTCTGAGAATCCTCCTACATTAGTGACTAATAAGACGGGGTTGGGGCATTGAAAACGACCTCTCAAATCTCTTGAGATATCGATCACTCTTTGAAGTTCTTTGATCGAATGCTCCCGGTAGGACGCGTCTTCTGTGCAGAGATCTAGTGTGTGATCTCCGGCAAACAGTTCTGGTGCGTGGATGACCAGACCAAGCTTTTGTGGTTGGTCGAGCACATCGTTCAGCTTGATGTCGAGATCTTTATAACTAAGGTGTATTTCAACGAGATCAAGATTACTAACTTCAGAAAATACTTTTATATCGTGATAGCGAACAGGTAATCCAAAGGGTTGATTAAACTGATACTGCTTGGGTGACGCAGCAGGTGTCTCTAGATCGGAAGGGAAGAAGAAATCACCTTGAGATTTGGATCCAGGTAGGCGGCGTCCAATCAGATCAGAAAGTCGGTTCGGCTGTAAGCCTTGACCAGGACTTTGAATCCGAATCATAGACTCCATAATCTCGGTTCCAGCAGGGATATCGCATGCCGCAACGAGGCTCTTGGCAAGCACTTCTCGGTTCATCATTTCACCTTGGCTAATGCTTCTTTCTCCTCCTTGCCCCATCGATTCTTCAATGCGACGAATGCCCTGAATCATTTGGCTGAATTCATCTGGCAACAAACTCACTTTGTGATCATTTCCTTCCATCCCCCTGTCGACTGTGATGTGTTTTTCAATCACCGCTGCACCAAGTGCGACGGCTGCGATGGGAACTTCAATTCCACGTTCATGGCCTGAATATCCCACTGGCCCCTCAGCGAGTTCGCGTAAACGTTCTAAATAACGCAGATTGACGTCCTTGAATGGTGTTGGATAAGTCGAGTTGCAGTGAAGAAGAACGTAGGAGGCTCCCTCCCGTTGAAGATGACGAATACCCGCACGAATCTCTAGCTCACTGGCCATGCCGGTGGAACAAATCAACGGCTTGCCCGTGGCCGCCAACTGACTGATCAGGGCATGGTTGGTGAAATCGGCTGAAGCCACCTTGAACCCTTCCATGCCCCATCGATTCAATTTGTCGAGGCTGGTTTCATCCCATGGGGTGCATAGAGGAATAAGTCCCTTGGAGGCTGTGTAATCAAAACAGCGGAATAATTCGTCGTCGGTGAGTTGGAAGCGTTCCAGCAGGTCTAGCGTGTATTGCGTCCCAAGATCAGACGCCATATCGTTGCTGTCTCCGGCATTGCGATACAACTTGCTCATGTCCCGCATTTGGAACTTGGCGCAATCGGCACCTGCGGCTTGAGCCGCATCAATCAATTGCAGCGCAATCTCAATATTTCCATTGTGGTTGTTCCCGATTTCGGCGATCACGAAGCTCGGCTCACCGTCGCCAATGCGACGACTGCCAAGTTGCAGACCTTCAGTTGCAGGGAGGGCGACCGCAACGATGCGACCATGGCTGTCCAGCAGGGGAAGCGCAATAATCCGTGAGGTCAGTGCTGAGACCAGTTCTGCTGCAGGCGTCCCCTCTGGGGCGCTACGGCAGTCGGGGTTCATTGCTTCGGTAACCGGTCTGTTGAGATCAATATCACCGCAGCCTGCAATCCAGCGACGGAAATCTCCATCTGTCAACACCCCTTGCAGGATGCCCGCTTCGGAGACGATGAAAATGAGTCGCGATTGGTTGGCCGTGATTTTGCTCAGGGCCGCCAAAATGCTGTCTTCGGCGAAAACGACGAACTGGGTGAAGTTTCGCTCGATTTGAATGCCCTTCACAGTTCGCCCGTCGGCTGTCCCGCTTGTGAACTGTGTGACATTACCCCACGTCTCTGTAAGTCACCGTCAGAAGTAGCTTACGAAGCGGCCGGTTGTTGCACTGCACGGCTCTCAGTCGACGCGCCACATTGCGGTGTGTGGGGCGAAGCAGCGTCGCCAAACGCAGCAGGCTTTTTGCTTCCTCGTAATTGCGTTCGTCGATGGCGGCTTCAGCATTGCGGCGGAGCTGTGTGAAGCTCAAGCTGGAATTGATCAGATAGCCGGCCGGGATGGGCTTTTGATGCTCTGAGGCAGGTGTGTCTTGTCGCCGTTCAAGACAAGCTTCCAGGGTTGAAATCAGATTCGCTGGCCGACAGGCCTCGCTGTATCCCATCCAATCCAGCCAGGTTTGGGACGGGGCCTCGAGGTTTTGATCGAGTTGATCGAGATCCTCAATGTCCTCCAGACGGCACCAGACACCACATCCCGCAAACACGTGGCTACCGTTGCTCTGGTTGATGCCAAAGTCGGCCATCACCACGGGTCTACAGCCGAAATCGAGGGCGTCAAAAAAAGCTGTCGACGAGACGGTTGCCATGATGCGTGCCCGCTGAAGCAGCTCTGGAAGGGGGGAATAGTCGATCCGAAGATTGGTCGGCGCGTGCCCAAGGGTTTGATCAATCGTGTAACGAATGTGATCGGTGAACGCATGGAACGTTGTTTCGTTCGGTGCAATTCTTGGCTTGATTAAAATGTTCCAGTTAGGAGACCGTTGTGCGAGTTGCGCCAGGATTCGTACCATTCGCGCCCGGTCTGAATTGCTTTTCGGCATCACAACTTGCTCGGTAAAGACCATTTCTTTGGGTCGTTCTGCTTGAGGCGTGATTGTTGCGACGTCGTTGCGCTTTAATCCTGTCAAGGCGATTGGCTGATTTTCATAGGGTGTTTTGCGAATGAGCCGATCCAGGGCCTCCTGATCACGAGGGCCGTTGAGACAGAGAAGGTCATATCCAAGTCGCCATGACAAGCCTTCGTTGAATTTCTCTAGGACAACCCCGTTGAAACCGCAGAACAGTAACGGTCGTTTTTGATAAGGAAGGAGGTTCAGAGCGTTTCGGAATTCAGCAATTTTGCTGCCCGTCAAAAACACACCAATGGCATCAAAATTCTTGAGCTCAGGATGAGAAAAGACTTGGCCAATTTTGAATTGCCAGAGACGACCAAGCGCTGCAGCTCTTGTCAAGATATTGTCTGGCGTCCCTTCTTTAGGGATGGCATTAATCGTTATTTTAATCTCTTGATCTTGAGGGAAACGGCAGAGGGCTTCGCAGGCCAAGAGTTGACTATCGCTATCTCCAATGAGGAGAAGATGGATCGGGCGACTCATGATGAAGCGTGTTGAAGATGGTTGAGGGAATCCAGCAACCTCTGCGGCCCGTTATGTATGCCCCAGCCCATGGAATTGAGCCAATATGAGTTGGTTCGCTTGATCTTAAGTAAGTCGTCAAGTGTTTTGAAGTGGTCAAGATTGTGCATTGAACCTGAACCAATAAAGGCTTGATTTCCCTGGTCAGAGCGGATGCCGTAGTCGCCAATGATGACGCTTGGCCGACCCCATGCCATCGCAGAATAAATCCATGGAGAACTGACTGTCATGCAAACACTGCAACGACCAATCACCTCGAGTAGTTGTTCCTGGCTCGAGAAAATCAGATTTTCAGGCTTGTTCTCTCGTTCGTCCTTGGTCCAGGCCGATGGCTCCTCTCGTCGGTGGTCCATCTGAATCATGATTTTCCATTCGGGTGACCGTTCTGCCCATGTCCACAAGTGGCGATATAGATCAAGCTTGGCGCCTTTGAGAATTGGAGCTGAGTTTTGTGCCAACACCACCAAGGTGTGAGGTGTTTTAACGGTTTTCACGCCACTGAGCTGGCCGATAGCGGGGCGCTCAGGCATAAACCAGAGGCCGCCAGTCATTACTTTTGGAAAAGGATTGCTCCAGTTAAACGTCATCGCGGCGGCTTCTTCCACCTGCCTCTCGCCGTGCACAATGAGTAAATCAGCACACTGTCGCGACATCAGATCAGACACCAGAGCATCTCCCACCAAGGGAAAAGTTGGACCACTAAAAATTGGAGCTGGCTGTTTGTCTAACTGGCGACAAATTTGACGATAAATGGTTGTGAATTTCTCTAAATCAGCAGCATTGATGAAGACGCCGAGTGCATTGGCTTGATGGATTAATGGAGAATTGAGAAACTCATTCGCAGTGAGGGGGACATCCGCTACCAACGTTTCAGCTGGATAGGGTGTCAGTCGCTGTTGTTCAAGCCGAGAAACCGTGAAGCAATCTTCACCACGCCGTCTTATTTCACCCGCGAGCAGGTGACAAGCAAAAGCACTGTTGGCGTTTGAACTAACGAGATAAATGGTCATCGCTCCCGCAACAATTTGGAGAACCAACCAAATCCGACCAAGCCATCTCTGATTCGCCTGAGCAGGCTACGGGTTTGATGTCGTTTGCGTTGGCTTGATCGGGCCCCTCCACTACTTAACATTCGCCGACCTCCTTGACGGATCGCGTAACCCTGCCAACTGCTGCTTCCCCATGCATGAGGGCCGATGTTATTGGTGGGTAAAGGTCGAATGTCCGACAACAAACGTTGTTGGAGTGCATCGATGAAGTGATCCGCACCGTGGCGTTGGTAGCCATTTTGTTGTAGCCATTCCGGGGCATGGGTGAGCTGGAATGGCTCCTCGCGGATGGCGGCAAATGTTGCAACCGCCCCAGAGCTCGCAAAGAAATGGTTCCCCAAGGTTTCTGTGACACCCAGATCCCCAACGATGCGCGTGCTCACCCCCATGGCCATCGCCTCGAGCGCTGCTGTGGATGAGACGGTGATGGCACAACCACACTGCCGCAGTAGTCGGGTTGCTGGCTTAAAACTGAGCTGGAGGTTGGGCACTTTCTCCGTCATCTTGTCGATGACGCCAGCCATCTCTCCATGGCGGCGATGCAGCGTGCTCTCGATGCTGGATGTTCGGGGTTTGAAAATGACGGAGTGGTTGGGCCAGGCCTCTGCCAACTCTTTCAGCTGTTTGCAGAGATATCGGCGCTGCAGAGGATGCACGGGGATGGAAGGCTGCTCGAAGAAGACAATCGACGGCGTTTCGGGTTGCTTTTGGCGGGCTTGCACGTTCCACAGAATCGGCAGACCTGTGACCACCGCATTGCTGCTGTCCATGCCGAGTGCCGCGCACCCCTGTTGGTACGTGGCTAAATCCTGAGGACTGTTGAGACAGAGCAAATCGGCGCCCGATCGATCCAGCATCCCTTCAAGGGCAAAGCGGAACAAAATCCCGGGGTAGGCGCTGATCAAAATCGGCCGCTGGTCAGAACTTTTCCACTCCGTGCTGAGCATCAGCAGGGCATCACGGCTGCGCTGTCCATCGAGACCGAGCACGAGCGCATCCACTTCGCCGGCCATGGGGGCTGTGATCTTGCGGAAATCGCTCCAGCTGCTTTTTTCGATTCGGGTTCGGGGATCGATTCGACGGATCTCAAGCTTTTGTCTGCGGGAGAGAGCTCTGTTGGAGATCTCTAATAAATGCAGTGTTGTCTCCGCACCTTCGCGTCGGCAGGCCGCCAACAGGGTCATCGCCATTTTCCCGAAGGAATCGAAGCAGGCGACCGCGACAACCTTTCGGCCGGCCAGGCGCTTGTCGTCTGCGGGCGCCATTGGCCTCGAATCACAACTCAGCAAAACTAGCCCTGAGCCATCTCTGCAAGAGCGCGGCAGAGGCTTAAATCATCCGGCGAATCGATTTCAGGGTGCCAGCTGTCGATCAGCACAGGCTGCCAAGGGGCGCAGAAACGGCTTTTGGATCGGCGAAAGCAATCGGTGTCCATGGCGTAGATCGCGCCGGTTTCTAAAAAGGCAGGCTCTAGATCCTGGCGGCGTTGCCGGGGTTGTTGGGGATCGTGATTGATGCCACGGCCGTCCGCGCGCCATAGGAAACCATGCCAAGCGGCAACAGCGAAGGCGCTATTGATGGCTGGCGGCTTCACCGCAGCGATGACACGATCGATTTGATCTGCCGTGGTGAACGGTGACGTGCACTGCAAAAACACCAACTTGGCTGGCAATGGGCCGGATACCTCCAGAACCTCGAGAGCATGGAGCAGTGCGGATTCGGAGCTGGCGGTGTCGCCAGCGATGGCCTTTGGACGGCGCACAACGTCGCCGCCATGGTCCTTGGCAGCAGTGGCGATGGCGTCGTCGTCGGTGCTGACGACCACACGCGTGACATATCGACTGGCGAGTGCTGCTTGCACACTGCGGCCAACCAGGGGTATCCCACCCACGTCTTGGAGATTCTTGCCAGGAATCCCTTTGGAGCCGCCGCGGGCGGGAATCAGCGCCAGAGCTGCAGTGGCAGGGGAGGCCGTCATCGGGGAGGATTCGATGCGCCCTTCTTACTCCCGCCCTCGCTGATGACAAGGCTGGATGCCAAGCGGTTGGGGGTGCCAGACACCGGGATGCTGGTGCATCAGACCCTCCCAAAGCTGTTGGCTCCGGCCCAGCTGCTGATCGGTCGTCGTGCGTGCCGCAGTGGTCGTCCGGAGGCGCTGCTGGCTTGGGGACGACGACCGAGTGCACTGCGCGTTGAGGCGTTGGGGCGACGCTGGGGTGTGCCGATCTGGCACCTCGAGGATGGCTTTTTGCGATCTGTTGGGAAAGGGCCGTCTGATCCGCCTCTGTGTCTGCTTGTCGATGATCTGGGCGTTCACTTCGACGCCAACTGCCCCAGTCGCTTGGAGCAGCTCATTTGTTCACCCCTCCTGCCCGCGCAGCAGCAGCGTGCTGACGCGTTGCGCCGGCTGTGGTGTCGTCAGAGGCTGAGCAAGCTGAACACCGCTGCGGAGTCTCCGGCACCTGATCAATCTTTTGTGCTGGTGGTGGATCAATCGGCGGGAGACCGCTCGATTGACCTCGGTTTGGCTGATGCCAGGAGCTTTCGCCGGATGTTGGCAGCGGCCCTGGAGGAGTATCCCGATTGCACGGTGGTGGTCAAAGTTCATCCTGATGTGATCCGCGGTCGCGCTCGTGGTCATTTCAGATCCCAGGATTTGATCCATCCGCGCATTCAGCTTTGTGCTGATGGTTTGCATCCGGCTGCTCTGTTGGAACGAGCGCAAGCGGTTTACGTCGTGACATCGCAAATGGGCTTTGAGGCCCTGCTTTGGGGGCGTCCGGTGCATTGCTTTGGCATGCCGTTCTATGGCGGATGGGGGCTGACGCAAGATCGCCTGCCAGCACCCAGACGCCGGTCAAGCGTGAGCCCGTCGCTGACTGCGCTTGTTCATGCTTGTTTGATCGCTTATCCACGTTGCATCGATCCGCATCGTCACCAGCGTTGTGAGATTGAAGATGTGATGCAGGCGATTGGGCTGCAACGACGTCTTCAGGCCGCTGCACCTGCCCGCCTCGAGGTGTTCGGATTTACGCCTTGGAAACAACAGCATCTCAAGCGCTTTCTTGCGGGCAGTGAGCTGCGCTTTCGTTGGCCCTGGCAACGCCCCCGGCGTGACTGTGATGCTGTGGTGGTCTGGGGGCGACGAATCAGTTCACGTTTGAACGCTTTGGTGCGTCATCGGGGCTTGCCAGTGTTGAGGGTGGAAGATGGCTTTTTGAGATCAGTGGGTCTTGGGGCCGATCTCATCGCCCCGATTTCTTGGGTGGTCGATCGATCGGGGATGTATTACGACGCAACCGGCCCGAGTGATCTCGAGACGCTTCTGGCTCAGACAATCTGGAGCGATGACCAGTTAAGGCGTGCATTGGCGCTCCGCCAACGGCTGGTGGATGAGGCGATCACGAAATACAACCTTGATGCGACCCCCTGGTCGCGACCAGCTGGAGCGACTCGTGTGGCACTCGTGGTGGGACAAGTGGAAAGCGACGCCTCGATCCGCTTCGGTGCTCCTGGGATATGCAGCAATCTCCAACTGCTTCAAGCAGTGCGGGCGGTTGAGCCGGAGACATACCTTCTCTATAAACCTCATCCGGATGTCGTGGCCGGTCTATGTCGCGCTGGGGAGGACGAGACGAATGCAGCCTCGTTCTGCGACGAGGTGCTAACGACGGGTTCGATTCAGCAGCTGTTTACTCAAGTTGATGCCTTGCATGTGTTGACGTCGCTGGCTGGTTTTGAAGGGTTGCTCCGTGGAGTCGAGGTGCATTGCTGGGGGATTCCTTTCTATGCGGGATGGGGGTTGACCCACGATCAGTTGTGTTGTGAACGCAGACATCGGCGTCTTCCTCTGGCTGCACTGGTGCATGCTGCCCTGATCGATTACCCCCGCTATGTCAGTCGTCACAGCGGTTGGTTCATCACTCCTGAGCAAGCCATTGATGAGCTTGTGGCTTGGCGGGATGCCCCCTTGCCACGACGCACTTTGGTGCAAGCTTTGTTCCGCCACTGGGGACGATTGAGACGTCGCTAAGCCGTGCAAGGATTTGAGATCAATCCATCGATTGGATCGCGGTTTGGCTAGGGGACGGGCGCCGGCATTGGTGCAGGTGCGCATTGAAGGGCCGGTCTTACTGCTGATGGGGCCAATCGGACTGTTTTTTGCCCGTTTCTGCAGCTACCTGCGCGGTTGCGGCATCCCGGTGACCAAGGTCAGCTTCCCTTTGCATGAATTCGGTTTCCCTTCAGAGGTCAGGGTGCCTTTTCGGGGGGGGATGGACGCGTGGCGACCGTTTCTGCGGCAGTTGTTGTTAGATCGACAAATTCGCCACATTTTTATGTATGGCGATTTCATTATTCCTCATCGAATCGCGATAGATCTTGCCCATGAGCTGGGCTTGGAGGCATGGGTTTTTGAGCTTGGATATTTACGCCCTAACTATGTCACTTTGGAGCAAGACCGGGTGAATGCTCGGTCCAATTTGAATAAACCGGTTGATTTTTACCGCTCTCTGCCGCCGGTGGATGATTTGCCGCGCGACATCGTGTTGGATCCTGGTTGGCGTTGGCGGAAAGCCTGGAAGGCGCCCACGTTTATTCAGCATGCATTCACTCGGTATCCGATCATCGAAGGAGAGCACAAGCTTCAGCCTTCTCCTGGATTTCTGTGGTGCCAGCTGCGGGGCAGCTGGCGTTATTGGCTCTATCGATCTCAGGAGCGATTGGTCAAGCGTCGATTGCTGGAGCATGTCTCTTTTTTCTTGGCTGTGCTTCAGGTCTCGAGTGATAGTCAGATTCAGATGGGGTCACCTTATCGAGGCATGCATGATTTCATCGAGGATGTGATTCGTTCCTTTTCGGCTCATGCTCACGCCTCAGATCATCTGGCGTTTAAACATCACCCACGCGACCGTGGATATAACAACTATTCAACTTTGATTTCGCTGCTGGCCCGACGCTATGGCGTCAGCAGTCGAGTTCATTATTTTCATGATGGTGCTTTAAGTCGCTATTTAAGGACTTGCCGAGGTGTGATTACGGTGAATAGTACTGTCGGACTTCAGGCGCTATTTCATGCTGTGCCCACGAAAACAATGGGCAATACTTTTTACAATTTAGAGGGTCTTACTGATCAGAAGCCTCTCGATGATTTCTGGAGAGATCCGCAGCCAAGCGAACGGCCACTTTTTTATCGCTTTTACAACCACCTGGTGAAGACAACGCAGGTGAATGGCAATTTCGATGGAGATTTTCCTTTTCGCACGACCTTCCCAATCGGTCAGGAAGCTCGACAGTTGGAGCCTCGACCACAGTTGCCGCTGCTCAAGCCTTCTGAGGCCTCTGGAAATCCGTTGGTTCTGGTCGCGCGTGTGGTCTCACGCCTTGGCTGGGCCTGTTTGGGCTTTCTGCTCTACGGGCTGCAGCTCCCCGCCATGTTGTTGCGACAGCCTGGCTGGGCAGCGAAGTTCATGACCATGGCCTCTGCAGTAGCGCTCCGCGCTCTCGGTGTGCAGGTGGTGGTTGATGACAGTCAGCGCAGCGAAGACTCTGATGTGCCGCTTGTGCACATTTTTAATCACCGCAGCCCTTGTGATGGGTTGGTGGTTCAAGGGGTGCTCAAACTTCCCGGGTTGACCACAGCCCAATTGCATTTGCGATGGGTGTTGCCGGGCTATGCCGTTGCCGCTCGCAATGCCGGTTCCGCTGTGCTGGACCATCGCAAGGCTGAGTCGCGAGTTGAAGGTTTGATCAGCGCCTCCACATTGCTACGAGAACAGGGCGAAATCATGATTGCCCCCAATGGCTCATTGATAACCCCGATCGAACAGCGGGTTTCAGCCAGTGCCTGGATGCTGGCGCGTCATTACGGGGGGCGGCTGGTGCCTTGGGTGTTCCGTTATGAGGGCATGGACGATGCTCTGGGCGCTCGTTATCAACCCTGGAAGCTTCTGTTGAGTCGGCTGACGGCCCCGTTGGGAACGATTCAGTGTCGTCGGGGTCGCTCCAGCGATCTTGTTCTGCCTCAGGATCCACGCGACAGAGAGGGGTTCAGTCGGGTTGTGCAGGAGTACTACAGGCGGGAGCTGCAAGAACCAAGCTGATGTTGTGTCCGCCAAAGCCAAAGGCGTTTTTCAACAACACTCGTTGGCTTGACGTCGCCGTGAGTTCTACAGAACCGGTGGTGGTGACAGCAAGATGCACCTCTGGATCGAGGGGGTCGGCATTCAAGCTTCTTGGCACCAAGCCCTGTCGCAACGATTGAAGGGCAATGATGGCCTCCACAGCACCTGCCCCGCCAAGAAGATGGCCAAGCTGTCCTTTCGGTGCGCTAACCGGTAGTTGATCAGCGGTGGTTCCGAGACTGCGGCGCAAGGCACGGGCCTCTGCCAAATCTCCCAACGTTGTGCCGGTTGCATGGGCTTGAACACTGCTGAGATCTTCAGGCTTTAGATCTGCACGCAGTAGGGCATCGTCGATGGCACGACTGGCCTGCAGTCCTTGCGGTTCTGGGGCAACGATGTGGTGGGCATCGCTGCTGCTGCCACAGGCCAGAAGCCATCCCAGTGGAGGGAGAGAGACGGCGTCGCTGTCTCGCATCAAGGCCAAAACGCCAGCACCTTCAGAGAGCACAAAGCCGTCTCTGTTCGCCCCGTAAGGGCGTGAGGCTTGACTGGGGTCCTCGTTTTGAGACGAGAGGGCACGCATCGCCGAGAAGCCCACGAGGCCAAGTCGATTCACAGGTGCTTCTGTTCCTCCGGCGAGCACAAGATCAGCCCGGTGATCGTTGAGCAGCATCTGGGCCAGCATCAGAGCCTCAGCGCCGGAGGCACAAGCGGATACAGGGGTGTGGGCTCCTCCTTTGAGTTGTAAATCGATGGCGACTTGACCGGCTGGTGCATCGGGAATCAGCATGGGCACCGTCAGTGGATTGACGCGGGAGGGACCGCCAGTTGTGAGCTGAAGATGTTGCTCATGCATGGTCGTGAGACCACCGATTCCGGTGCCGATCACCACGGCGACCCGAGACGGATCAATGCCGAGTCGTTGCGGCTCGACCATCGCCCATGCTTGGCGAGCGGCAAGGATCGCCAACTGTGCACAGCGATCGGAGCGGCGGCGGATCAGTGGTGTGAGCTGATCGAGTGCCGATTCAGGCACTCGTCCGCCAATGCAGACGCTGAGGTCTTCAGCCCACGGATCTGTCAGACGTTGAACGCCTGAGCGTTCTGCTTGCACATTGATCCATGTTTGCTCGGCATCAGCACCGAGTGGAGTGATAGATCCCCAACCGACAACGGCTGAGCGATTAGCTGGGGTCCGCATGAGTGGACTGGCTGTTCAGCGATTCCAGGTGTTGTTGAATATCTCCGACCGTGCGGAATTTCAGTAAATCCTCTTCCTTAATTCGGATGCCAAACGAGGTGTCTGCTTCGATCAGGATTTCGTAAAAACCAAGCGAATCAATCCCGATGTCCTCCATTAACCGTGCATCGGATGTGATGACGGCTGGATCCGCCCCAGAGATGCGATGCAGGATCTCAGTTAGCCGCCCCTGCAGCTCCTGATTTTCAGGGAGCGTTTTCCCCAATCCCGCTTCTCCCGGATTCGTAGAAGTCAAAGTATCAGTGCAGATCTGCCGACGCTTCCCCTCGGTACCAGCTGAACTGCTGGTAGATCGGTTCATGCTCTACATCGATGAAATAACGCAGCCTTTCATCAGGAAGACGGGACAGATCAGCCGCCATCAGGATTTCAGTGATCTGGTTGAAGTCACGAGCCAAAGAAAGGTCGCAAACGCGCGCTTCCATAAGATTGAAGTATTGGCGAAGCAGGACAGGAAGTCGAAAGTTGTCTGATAAGTCGTTGCGGATACTCAGCTCTAGGGCTTGAACATTGGCGACCGGGTTAGGGAGATCACTGGGCGAGATGGATTCAACAGGATGGCGCGGTGGCGGAAGTTCAGGACTGGATTGTCGATAAGGCGGACGCATGAGAGCACTCAGAAATGCCTGGTTCACCGCTTCGGGATGGGCGAAGTGGTTGTACGACACCAACCCGTGCAGAGATCCGTAGCCGGAGCGAGCTGCAATAAGAAGACCGCCTCGAAAGAGGGCCATGAGTGAGTGAGGTTGTCGTTGGAAGCGAGCGGACAAGGTCACTCGTCCAATCTCGAGGTGATGTCCGAGCTGGGTCAGGGTTGCTTTGATCCCTGGATAGACATGTTCGAGATACGACCCATCACTCCCGGGGAGTTCATCCGTTGCTGTGCCACCAGGGATGAATTGCAAACGGGCGGCACCGGCTAACGCTCCGCTGCTTTTTTCGACCAGAAGCAGATGGTCATAGTGCGCATCACGACCATCCAGATCTCGACTGTCTCCCGAGCCAGAGAGTTGTTGTCGGTATGTCGCTTCGCGCAACCGGCCAACGGCATCGTCAACAGCTGCAAAATCCCTCCCTGGTAACAGGAAGAGCTCCAGCCCCTCAATAGAAAAAAGCCGTCCGCCGCTGAGCTTTGCTTCGACTAACGCTGCTGGGAGAGCCACCTCCTGGGGGATGGACGAACCAGGCAGTGTCATGGATGTCCCATTCCGTCTCAATCTGAGGGAAGATTAGATCCTTGTTCTATTTCGTCTTCACCAGCACGCTCGCTTGTCTATGTCATTCACCTTCCGCGCAGGTTTCCCGGTCAATACTTTTGCGTCGGTTTTAGCGGGCGGCCTGGTGATGATGCCGATTGCAACGGGCGTCATCACCGGCTTAACCCCTTCGGTGGCAGCTGTCCAACGCGCTTCTGCTGCAGACGGTTCCGATCCTTATCGCTACAGCTTGGCGCCAGGAGACAAGCTGAACATGACGGTATTCAAGATGGAGGGATATGAGGCAAGCGTCGAGGTTCTGAGTGACGGCACGATCAACCTGCCTCGGCTTGGAACGGTCGATGTTTGGGGGCTCACACTCGAAGAGGCGAAGCAGCTAATTACTGATGGCTATGCCCGAATTTTGAGACGACCGCTTGTGTATTTGGATTTGGTGGCACCTCGTCCGATCAAGGTGACGGTGACAGGAGAGGTGGAGCGTCCAGGCGTATTCACACTCAACCCGAAAAAGGAAAATGGCTGGCCAACCTTGGTCGAAGTGGTTCAAAAAGCTGGAGGTATCTCTGCAACTGGAGATTTATCGAAGTTGGAGGTAATCCGACCCGCTCGAAAACCTGGTGGTGCTGTCAAAAGTTATACCTTTGATTATCTAACAGTCTTGCGTGATGGTGGCCATGCACCGATTCCGTTGATTTATGACGGAGATAGCATTCGTGTGTACAAAGCTGAAAACTTAAAAAATGCCGACATGATTACAACGGCGTCGTCGAATTTTGCACCTGCAACGATCAAGGTGAATGTGATTGGTGAAGTCAGTAAGCCAGGCGTTGTGTCGGTGCCTTCCAATGCTCCTTTGTCTCAGGCCATCCTCGCGTCGGGGGGAATTACACGCCGTGGAAGCGATAATACAGTTGAATTAATTCGTGTTGATGGAGAAGGCAAGCCGACGGTTAAAAGCATGGGATTCAATCCCAAGGCTGTTTTGAGTAGTCCTACCAACCCCCCTTTGCGACAAGGTGATGTTCTAGTTGTGAACCGTACTCAGCTTGCTCGGATGACGGATGGCCTCAAGGATGCCCTTGAACCTCTCGATCCGATCATCAGAGCAACGAGCATTTTTCGGATTCTTGGCTTACCGGTAACTGGTCTTCTTGGTCTTTGATTTTAGATGTTGAGCCGTTTCCAGATCACATCAAGATTGGCTTGATGGACTTCTGTGCTGAAGCATTCAGCCAATTCTTGACTGGAAAGAGACGATGTCACATCGGGATCTGATTCGAGATTGAATCGGAAATTGCCAGCTTCTGTATTCCAGGCATCGTGAGCATTCTTCTGCACAATCCTGTAGGCCTTTTCGCGACTGAGGCCCTTTGCCACAAGTGCAAGTAGAACCCTTTGACTGAAAACAACCCCACCATAGGTATTCATGTTGCGGCGCATGTTTTCGGGATACACGCCTAGGCCGTTGATGACGATTGTCATTTCACGCAGCATAAAATGAAGTGTTACAGAGACATCGGGCAGCATCATGCGCTCCGTTGAGCTATGGCTGATATCTCGTTCGTGCCAGAGGCTGACATTCTCGAGAGCTGCAATCACATAACTGCGCAACACACGTGCAAGGCCGCTGATCCTTTCGCTGCGGATTGGGTTGCGTTTGTGAGGCATGGCGCTACTGCCTTTTTGCCCTTTCGCGAAACTCTCCTCGACTTCCAGCACGTCGGTGCGTTGCAGGTTGCGGATTTCAGTTGAAAACCGTTCGAGTGAGGCACCAACAAGTGCCAGGGTCTGCACGTAATCGGCGTGACGGTCACGGGAGATGACTTGCGTACTGGCGGTATCCGGCGTCAGACCGAGAATCTCGCAGGTGAGGCGCTCAACTTGCGGATCTGTGTTGGCATAGGTGCCCATGGCACCACTGATTTGTCCAACGGATACATCGTTCTCTAGTCGTTCCAGCCGGCTGCGGTTGCGTTCTGTTTCCGCCAACCAGCCAGCCAACTTGAAGCCAAACGTGATCGGTTCACCGTGGATGGCATGGGAGCGACCGATCATGTCCGTGCTCTTGTGCTCGCGCGCGAGATTTCGAATCGCGTCAGCGAGGGCATCTAATTCCTGTCGCAGGAGCACAACCGACCGCTTGAGTTGTAAGGCCAATCCTGTGTCCAGGACGTCTGAGCTGGTCATGCCCACATGGATGTGCCGCCCGGCATCGCCCACGTGCTCGTTCACGTTGGTGAGGAAGGCGATCACGTCATGGCGCACGTCGGCTTCAATCTCGAGGATCCGCTCCACCGAGAAGGAGGCTTTGGATTTGATGGTGTTGAGGGCCTCTTCAGGAACCCGACCCAGGCGGCAGTTGGCCTCCGTTGCAGCAATCTCAACATCTAGCCAGCTCTGGAATTTTGCTTGTTCATTCCAGACAGCTCCCATTTCGGGCAGCGTGTAGCGCTCAATCAACGGCCTACGCAGTTGCACAACCGTTTGAATCTATGGCTTCAAACGTCCTTGTTTGGCGAAGCTAGTTCTGGCCTGACAGTCCGAGTGCTGCCAGGATTTGTTTGACAGGCTCCTTCTGAATTCAGGACCACTTTTTGTTGATGTCGTGCCCTGTTGCAGCTTCACAGATGTTGGGTTGGCCCACACCACTTTGATGGCATGGTAAGAAACTTTCATCGCTGCAATCGATCGGTCAGAGCAGCTAATCACAAATGATGTTGAACAAGATCGATCTGTTCTTCAGCAAATGTTGTTCATTACTTTGATCTGATGGCTCCCACTATTTATCTGCACTGGACTGCGACGGGCTATGACTGGATTCGTCCTGGTCATTATCACTCCATCATTGGTGGTGATGGTCAGGTGCACCGCCTTCACGCCTATAGCGTCGACCTTCCGGCTCATACCTGGCAGCGCAACAGCAATAGCGTTGCCTTGTCCTGTGCCTGTATGGGAGGACGGGCAGATCCATGGAGCATTCCACCGACCCAGGCGCAAGTGGAAGCACTTTGCGCTGAGACAGCTGCACTGTGTCGTGAGTGGCGTTGGGATGTTGAAGACATCACCATCGAGCGCGTCATGACCCATGCCGAGGCAGCCTCAAACCTCGATGGACGGGTGATGCACGACAACTATGGGCCAATGATTTGGGGTGGCAGCGGCGAACGTTGGGATTTTCTGCAGCTCGAACCAAATGGCAGCCCAAATGGTGGTGAACAATTGCGCACCAGAATTCGGGAACATCTTGGGCTGAACCAGTCTTCTGTGGTGTCGTTACATCAACCGTTGCAATTTGGCGGAGTCACAACAATTCAAGCCCGTCATGTTGATCTTGCTGTGCAATTGGATGAGCAAGGACGGTCTTGGGCACTCGTGGCTGACCTCTTAGAGATCTATGACATTTCCCATCGTTGGGATGGCGATCTCCGCAGAATCCTGATCGGTTCTTTGGATGTAGCTCCGACATACCGTGCCGACTCGGTGCAAGCGTCCATTGGATGGCCCCGTTTTGAGATGTCTCTCCAGAGCCGTGATGCACCTGTGATCTTGACGGGGATTGTTCGGCCTTCACAAAGCGGAGATCGGGCCTGGTGCCGCGTTGTTGAATTCGCTGAAGAATTCGGGATTTCGTTGACGTTTCAACCGCTCAAACTCGGGGAACGACGGGGTGGATAGATCTTTGGATTAGAGAGCGGTGCTATCACGGTCTCCAGTGCGAATCCGCATCACCGATTCCACCGGTGAGATGAAGATCTTGCCGTCACCGATTTCACCGGTGCGGGCTGAGTCTCCGATCGCTTTAACCACCTCCTCAACAAGGTTGTCTTCAACAACGACTTCGATCTTGAGCTTTTGGAGGAACTCGACGGTGAATTCCGACCCTCGATAACGCTCGACTTGCCCCTTCTGCCGACCGAAACCGCGGACTTCGGTCACGGTCATACCGATGATGCCGGCTTCGACGAGTGCCACTTTGACGTCCTCCAGCTTGAAGGGACGAATGACAGCTTCGACCTTTCTCATGAATTCGATCCGTTTCATCCAGCATGGCGTGGTTCGCCGGTTCGGTTGTACCTGCTGTCACACAACTGTGCTGTCGCAGCCTTTTAGGTTGATTGTTGAACGGCATCAGGTCTGCCCATGACCGCACTTGTGACCGACCAGCAGACAAGCACCCCGCTTTATGGAGAGCGGCAGATCTCTGAAGCGGAGTTGATCTGTTTCGACAACCCGAAACCGAGTCGTCCCTACGAAGTCTCGATTGAATTGCCGGAATTTACGTGTAAATGTCCTTACTCTGGTTATCCAGATTTTGCTGTTCTTCGGCTGACATATCAGCCTGGTCCCCGTGTTGTGGAGTTGAAAGCGATCAAGTTGTACATCAACAGCTATCGCGATCGTTCCATCTCCCATGAGGAAGTCACCAACAGAATTCTTGACGATCTGATCGCAGCCTGCGATCCGGTTTGGATGCAGTTAGAGGCAGATTTCAATCCTCGCGGCAATGTCCACACAGTTGTCCGCGTTAGTCATGGCACACGTCAACCCTGTTGAATTTCCGCGAGGAGCAGCGGCATCTCTTGGGAGAAAGCAGCCAAGTTTCGATTGCAGAGACCCCCGACATGCAATTGATCGCTGGAGGCGATGGCCCAGAGCTGCCGTGTAGCAATCAGACTCAAACCACCGCCTAAAAGCGTGATGGCAAAACCCAAATAAACCAGGGGCACTCCAGGATCACGTTTAAGTAACAATCCGCTAGCGGGCAGCACGGATCCCACCCGTAGAGGTAGGCCTTCGACATCCACTGCTGCTCCACCCGGTCTCAGCAGTGCCAGTCGTTCCCCGTTTGCATCAAAGACTTGAATCGGCCCTTGCTCGCTCTCCAAGCTGAGCAGCACAGGTTGGCTGCCATCCGGTCGAGTGGGGAGGACCAGTCCCCAAACTTGATCACCGAGTTCTGGAAAGGTCTGCAAAGGCAACTCAAGTTCTGGGCTACGGCCGATTTGTAATCGGATCGTGGCCAGAGACCAGTCCGCTTGATAGATGGTGATGCCGCGGTAGCGAAGGGGGTGGTTGACGCTGATTTCGTGTTGGCTGGGCTTGTTTTCGCTTGGGTCGGTGAGGGCGAGGATGGATCGAAATTGTTCGGGTCGGCCGGCTGGATCGCGATCGATTCCAAACGATTCGAGCGTGATCGTCAGTTGGTTGTCTCCATCGCGATTGAGAAGATCCAAAGATCGTTCAGGCGCGAGAAATCGCTCCAAGCGGTTTCCGGCCAGTGATCCCCATGCAGCACCAAGCATGAGCAGCACGAGACCGGTATGAACTAAGAGCGGCCCTGTCCGGCCCAGGACGCCTTGTCGAGCCGCCAGCCTCCCCTCAGTTTGCTGTAATTGCCAACCACGGGATCTGAGCAATTTGCTGAGTCGATCTAAAGAAGTCTTCGGTTCACGGCAGGGAAGACTTTCGGCAATCGATAGTTTGCTCAGTTGGCGAGGTGTGCGGTAGTCAACCCATTGGCGAGCAGCCTGCAGGGCGGGCCATTGGCGACGCCAGCTGCACAAAATCAGTGCCAGTCCAAGCCAGGCCAGTAGCGCTAAAAACCAGCTGCTCGAATACACATGGTCGAGTTGCAGCTGCAGAACCTGCTGTCCGCTCAGGAGACCCAACCATGGAGTGTCTTGATAAGCATCGATGTAGCTCTGCGCAGGATCTCCCTGCGGAATGGCAGTGCCGACGGCACTCGCTAAGGCAATACAGAGCAGCAGCAGAATGGCTAGGCGTAGATCTGAGATCCAGGCGGCCAATCGTCGAAGGTTCAGCAACATCGTTCGTTCAGCTCCAGCGCGCCAAGAGGGTCAAGACACCGCTTGCGATCAGGATCACTCCGCTGAGGGGAGGAACCCAGCGACCTAGAGGGCGGAGCGCTAGAAGCTTTGGAACGGCTGCAGCAAATGTTCCGGCTAGAAGAAGAGGCAGCACTTGGCCGACGCCAAAACTGGTGAGCCATGCCACGCCCACCAGTGGTCTGCCGCTTTGGGCAATCCAACCCAAGAGGACGGCCAAGACAGGGGTGGTGCAAGGAGATGATGCAAGACCGAAAGCGAGGCCTGCCGCCAGCGGGGCGATTGCAGGCGGGACCCGTTGCCGCCAGATTTCAGGATCTGGACCGCTTGGCAGGCGGATGCGCAAAATCCCGAGCAGATTCAGTCCCATCACCACAGCGAGAAGGGCCACAAGCGTTGGGACCAAGGCGGGCACTTGCCCATAGATGCGCCCGAGCAGTCCACTCAAACTGCCCAACAAGACGAGGGCTCCAACGATTCCCCCGCAGAACGCCAGGCTGCGTTGCCAAGGGGCACGTTTGTCTTCAAAGCCGGCGAGATAGGCGAGTGTGACTGGAAGGAGAGAGAGAGAACAAGGCCCCAGGCTGGTGAGGATGCCTGCCCCGAAGACCAGGGCCAGAGTGAGCGGCCCTGGCTCAGCCAACGCACCATTCAGCAGCTGCTCGCTGCGTTGAGCCAGATCCGAGAGCAGCAGCAGGTCCAGGACGTTGGAGCAATGAAACGTCTTGAGCCTATCGAGCTCGGAGGCTGGATCCGTCTCTGGCTGTTGCTCTCCCACCGATGAGCCCGGTGGACTCCATCGAGCAACGGATGAGTAAGCCGAGGATGACCAGGCTCGACATCAGNGAGTTCCCCCCGTAACTGATTAAGGGCAGCGGCAACCCTGTTGTAGGCATCGCACCAGAGGCAACCGCAATGTTGAGGATTGATTGGCCAACCAAAATTGTGCAACATCCGATGGCGATCANTCGTGCCTGGTTGCTGCGGCAACGCAGTGCNACCCGTAGCCCAACCCAGGCCACCAGCATCAGAAACAACAGCAACATCAGAGACCCCACAAAACCAAATTCCTCAGCAAAGACGGCGTAAATAAAGTCTGTGCTTTGGATGGGTAGATATTGAAGTTTCTGCGTGGATAGGCCATAACCCTGGCCTGCCATTCCACCGGATCCAATCGCGAGAAGGCTCTGAACGAGNTGATAACCATCGCCCATCGGATCCTTCCACGGGTCCAGGAATGACACCACGCGAAGCCGTTGGTATTCGTTGAGGAGAATGCTGGTCATTCCGAGTGCAGTGCCGGCTAGTGCTGTGCCAAACAGGCTGCGAAGGCGCAGGCCGGCGGCCAAGGCCATCATCCAAAGGGTGAGACCGATCAGCCCTGCTGTGGAAAGGTTCGGTTGTTTGAGAATGAGCAGAAGCAGGGCTGCAAAACTTGTCAACCACAACAATTTTTGATCGATAGCGATTCTTTTCCAAGGCGCAAACAGATTGGCAGCCTGAAGAACGACGAAAGGCTTCACCAATTCAGAGGGTTGAATCTGAAGCGGGCCGATCACCAACCAGCGGCTCGCTCCATTGACGGTGGTCCCCATCACGAGTGTTGCCGCGATCATGAGGCATCCAATCCAGAGGGCTGGTCCCGCCCATTTGAGCCAGCTTCTCAAGCTTGTNCTGATCGTTAGTCCCANCAGACTCCAGCTTGCGACNAGCCAGACCGCCTGGCGTTTGACGTAAAAGGCTCCATCNCCCATTTCACGCAGAGCCACCCACCAGCTGGCTGACCCCAAGACGACCAGCCCGGCCAGGCTCCAAAACAAGGCAAGACCAATCAGAAGACGTGCTTCTGCTGGCCAGAGTTGCCATGGCAGAGGAATCAGACGATGGACGAGACCTGGTCGCTCCTTGCGTCGTTCTCGGGATAGTCGGCGTTGGGAGACTGAGGCTGTGGACAAGGGGCCGACTTGAAGATGTTTTGCTCTCTATTGAGCCGCGTCGAAGACGCTTTGCCAAGAGATGAATTCAGAGAGAAGAACGAGAAATACAGAGGATTGAACAGTGAAGTTTTAGGCCGCTCTTAATCGGTCATGTTCCACTTCCCAGTGAACGTGTTGACCCCAGGCCTGTTGTCTGACCCAGCAACGGCCGCCTCTGCACTGGATCAATTGAAAGGGTGGTAAATCGGCGGGTTGATTCTCCAAGGTCACAAACGTTCCCGGCCGAAGCAATGGAACCACCTTGGTTGAAGTCGGTCGGTGGGTGGACACGCCGGGTTGACTCAGTGCAATGATCCTCTAGGCAGATTTGGTTTGGGTGGATGGATCCCTGGTTTTCTTTGGGATCATGTCTGCCTTCTTTGAAAAATGACGGCAAAACAGCGTCTTGACCTGCAGCTGCTCAGTCGAGGCCTGGCAACATCACGCCAGCAGGCCCAACAATTAATCCGTGCCGGCAAGGTGCGCAATAGAGCAGGTCAACGTTTGGATAAGCCAGGTGTGGAGATACCAGTGGATGTGGAGCTTCAAATAGAACGTCCGCCTCGATTTGTCTCGCGCGGTGGAGAGAAATTACTGGCCGGATTGGATGCTTTCCCGATTGAGGTGAAGGGGCGGGTCTGCCTTGATGGTGGAGTCTCCACAGGTGGTTTTACAGATTGCCTTTTGCAGCATGGCGCGCAACGGGTTTATGGAGTTGATGTTGGTTATGGTCAAACCGCTTGGAGTCTGAGAACTGATCAACGTGTGGTGCTACNTGAGCGCACCAATTTGAGGCATCTAGAGCCCGGCACGCTGTATGGAGACGATGATCCATGGCCGACTCTCGCTGTGACGGATGTGTCGTTTATCTCTCTACGCCTGATTTTGCCTGCGTTGCGTCGATTGTTGACATCGGAGGGCCGGGAGAGGCCGGAGGCTTTAGTGCTGATCAAGCCTCAATTCGAGGTGGGACGTCAGCGAGTGGGCAAGGGAGGTGTTGTACGTGATGCCAGTGCACATCAGGACGCAATTGAATCGGTGATGGCAGCCGGTCAAGCGCTGGGCTGGAGTCCATGCGGGTTGGTTGCCTCACCGATTACTGGGCCNGCTGGGAACCATGAGTATGTGTTGTGGTTGTCAGAGACGAAAGTCGAGACAACNTNTTGGCCAGATGTGAAAGCTCTCGTCGCCAGCACCTTGGCATAACAAACAGGCTTGTATCGACCAACAAAAAAGCCCGACATGAATGCCGAGCTTTTGGTCTCAAAATGAGTTTGCTGAATTAATTCCCGACGTTGACTTGAAAACGTCCAGTGCAGAGTTCAACTTTAATGATGCGACCCCCTTGCTTTTGGATTCGCTGTTGTTCAGCGAACCAACTGTCGTAAGGAACCCATTTTGTGAAAAAGGTGTTTTGGAGTTCGCGCTGCGTCCGAATTTTTTCCGGACTTGGGATGCAGGCTGTGACTTTGAACAACCGCATGAGCCTTAGTTCCCTAGGCCGGAGCAGATGTAGTCGAAATAGACACCCATTTCCTTGCCAGCGTCAGGACCGACCAAGGATGCTGTGACTTCCTTCATGGCCTGAACGGCCTGAACGGTTGCGCCGATCGGAACACCCAGGGAGTTGTAGGTCTCTTTGAGACCATTCAGAACACGCTCATCAAGAATCGAGGTGTCACCAGCGAGCATTGCGTAGGTGGCATACCGCAAGTAGTAATCCAAATCGCGGATGCAGGCGGCATAGCGACGGGTGGTGTACATGTTGCCGCCAGGACGTGTGATGTCCGAATAAAGCAGCGCTTTGGCCACAGCATCACGGATGATGACCGAGGCGTTGGCGCTAATCGTGGCAGCAGCACGAACGCGCAGCTCACCGCTGGCGAAATAGGACTCAAGGCTGCTCATCGAAGCCGTGTCCAGGTACAGACCCTGAACATCTGACTTATTGATGACGTTGGTGATGGCGTCTTGCATGGATCCGTGTGGGGGGCGTGAGTCGTGTGAAGGGCTTGCGATCAGGCGAGAGCGCCAACCACGTAATCGAAGTAGGTGCCTGCTTCTTCGGCGTCAGCGCCGGTAAGAAGTCCCATGGCGACAGTCTTCATTTCACGAACGGACTCAGCCAGGGCTTCCAATGGAGTGCCCAGGGACCGATACAGCTCCTTTGCGCCGATCACACCAATCTCTTCGATCGGTGTTACGTCTCCGGCCACGATGCCGTAAGTCACCAGGCGCAAGTAGTAGTCCATGTCGCGCAAGCATGTTGCGGTCATCTCTTCCCCATAGGCATTGCCTCCGGGAGAGATGACGTCAGGACGCTTTTGAAACAGCTGGCCGCCGGCCTGCTTCACAATGCGCTCGCGGCTTTCGCTCAGAACCTGGGCAACGCGAAGACGGCGCTGGCCGCCGGTCACGAAGGCCTTGATCTGGTCGAGTTCGCCAGGGCTGAGATAGCGGGCTTCGGCGTCCGCGTTGATGATCGAGTTGGAGACGATGCTCATGCAGTTCTGCCTCGAAACA
>NZVB01000042.1 GCA_002701375.1 Cyanobium sp. NAT70
ACCCATCCAATCCTTCTTCATATCTAGATGCTTTGTTGCCGGATGACAGTAATTCGTTTCTTGAAGGGGTGAGTCAGATTGCGCTAACTGAAGTTGATGGCAAATATTATGTGATTCTACCCAACAGCAAAAGTGGATCGAATCGCGTTGAATTCATCGAATTCAACCCTACAGAAGGGAAATTTTATTATGACAGCAGCATTGCTGACGGCAGCCAAGATTTAGAAGGCGCGACTTTTTCAAGACTTGCCACAGCAGTTGATGCAATCCCTTTCACAATTGATTCGAAATCGTATGCGCTGATCACGTCCAATGGTGATCAAGCAATTCAGATCATTCAGCTATCGCAACCCGTTCCAACTCCCGCGCCCTCCCCAACACCAACACCATCCAGTGATGACGATGGTGAATCCATTCCACCAGAGCTGCGATCCGCTGATAGCTCCAGCGATGGTCAGTCCTTAATTCTCAAATTCAATGAGCCCATGGCCGCCACAACAAGGCACGTATCACCCGCCTTTGTTGTCGATGTCGATGGTCAAAATATTCCTGTTGTTGATGCGAAGAAAACCAGTGACAATGAACTCACCCTCAGCCTGAAGCGGAGCATCAGCAACGATCAAACCGTTGCTCTCGCCTACACCGGTCGCTCCAGCAACAACGATCGCAATGAGCTGAACGTTGGTGATGCCTCCGGCAACGATCTCGCCTCCTTTGCGCGCTTCCCCGTTCAGAACCGCTCAACCGTTCCCGGTACACCACCTTCGATTAGCCGTGCGTTCACATCTGCTGATGGGCGGTTTGTCTCCCTCAGCTACGACGACACCCTCTCTCCTCTCCTTCCTGCTGCCTCTGCCTTTTCCCTCTCCGTAGATGGGGTTCGCTCCGCTTTCTCCTCCCTCGCCATCGCGGGCAGCAAAGCCCGTCTCGGCTTGAACGTCCCACTGTTCAAGGGGCAATCCCTCCTTTTCGATTACCGCGATCCCACCGCTGCCGATGACCGGCTCGCCATTCAGGACCTCTTTGGCAACGATGCCATCGCCATTCAAGGGCTGATTGTCGAGAACTACTCGGCATTGATCGATCCAGTCACACTGGGGCCCGTTCCTCTTCCCACGCCAGTTCCAGATCCGCTGTCACCGACTGCCGCGCCTGCGTCCAGCCCAACGCTCACACCACCATCCATTCCAGCTCCTGTTGTTGTCTCAGCACTCAGCAATCCGAACAAAGAACGTCCTCAACCCAGCTCACCACCAACACAACCATCAGCTGCTGATCCCAGCTCTGGCTGTGATGCGGAGACCGACAGCACCATCAGCGAATCGCAGCTTGATCGCTTCACGCTCCTGCTTGGCACCCCCTGTTCTGATCTGATCGTTGGCAGCCAAGCAGACGACATGATCAAAGGAGTCGACGGTGATGACCTCCTACGGGGACGGGCGGGCCGTGATCGGCTCCGTGGTGGCACAGGNGCTGATCGGCTTAAGGGTGGCCGTGATCACGACACCCTCAGTGGAGGCAGCGGTGCTGATCGCCTNATCGGGCGTTACGGAAATGACCAGCTCCTTGGTGGCCCGCAGAGCGACACCCTCAATGGCGGTGGCGGTGATGACACCCTCGAGGGCGGCAGCGGTGCTGATCTCTTCCAGCTCTCGCCCGGTTTCGATCAAATCCATGATTTCAATCTGCAGGACGCTGATCGCATCAAATTGCCCCACAACACCTCCGCTCAGAACCCGANCACGCTCAGNATCAGCCAGCCCNAGCCNGATCAACTCCTGCTGCTGGATGAANCCAACGACATCCACACCNCCTTGNTCAATGTAAAGATCTCAGCCAAGCAACTGCTTGANGTCCTTCCCAATCTGGGGTCTGAATAATCGNTCCATTCAGCACAGCAGTTGCTTAAAGCGGTGGCCGATNCACAGCTTCCGATCATTGGCCTCCGGTTTGATCCACAATTGAGCANGGCNTATCTTCGCTTAGATCCCTTGCCACAACTGACGTTTACCCCCTGGTCTCTTATCCTCTGAAGCACAGAGCCACTGGGCCCGTCTGCGATGCATCAGTTCCTCCCCTACGCCTGGTTNCAGGGCCAGTGCGTTCCATTTGAGGACGCCAAGATCTCCATCGCCACCCATGCTCTCCATTACGGAACGGGCGCATTCGGTGGCATGCGAGCCATTCCTGATCCANAGAACAACAACACAATGCTGTTGTTCCGTGCCGATCGTCATGCCCGTCGTCTCAGTCAGAGCGCCAGTCTTTTGCTGACGGAGCTCAGCGAGACAACCATTCTCGAAGCATTGACGGCAATGCTGCAGGCCAATCGTCCACAGCAACCCATCTACTTACGCCCATTTGTATACACAAGTGATCTTGGCATCGCTCCGCGGCTCCATGAGATCGAAACCGACTTCCTGATCTACGGCCTGCCGCTTGGTGATTACCTCTCACCAGAAGGNGTCAGTTGTCGCATCAGCAGCTGGACTCGTCAGGAAGACCGTTCCTTGCCCTTACGCGGCAAGATCAGCGGGGCCTANATCACCAGNTCTCTNGCCAAAACCGAAGCNGTTCAGAGCGGCTTTGATGAGGCGCTGCTGCTCAACAGTCGTGGGAAGGTGAGTGAAGCCAGTGGGATGAACCTGTTCATCGTGCGCGATGGCGCACTGATTACCCCTGGGGTCGACCAAGACATTCTGGAAGGGATTACTCGCGCCAGCGTGATCGAGTTGGCTCGGGCCATGCAGATCACGGTGATTGAAAGGCCTGTCGACAAAACAGAGCTGTTCATCGCAGATGAGGTTTTTCTCACAGGCACCGCCGCCAAAATCACACCAATCAGAAAGATTGAATCCACCAACCTCAAAACCGATCGTCCCTTGATGAATCAGCTCAAAACAAGGCTGATCGCCATTACCGAAGGGCGTGATCCCGACTATGAACATTGGGTGACGCGTATTTCCATCTGAAGCTCAACGAATGCTCACGATGAACTGTTCTTAGGATCAAGCCAACTGGTAAGTCTTCATGGCGGCGACCACGACCAAAGATTCTCTGGCCGACTCCCGCTTTCTCAATTACCTCAACGGTCCTCAGCGCCCAGTGCTCGTCTTTGATGGTGCGACGGGCACCAGCCTGCAGGAGATGGAACTGACCGCAGAAGATTTCGGCGGGCTGGAACTGGAGGGTTGCAACGAGAACCTGGTTGTGACAAGGCCGGATGCAGTGCAGGCCGTTCACCGCCAGTTTCTTGATGTGGGCTGTGATGTGATCGAAACCGACACATTCGGGGCTGCTTCGATTGTGTTGGCGGAATACGGACTGGAGGATCAAGCTTTCGCTCTCAACAAGCGGGCAGCCCAACTCGCTCGCGAGATGGCAGAGCAGTACAGCACCCCTGACAAGCCCCGTTTTGTGGCGGGTTCAATGGGGCCTACAACCAAACTCCCAACACTGGGCCATATCGGTTTCGACGCGATGCGGGCATCGTTCCGGGAACAGGCAGAGGGCTTGATCGCTGGAAACGTCGACTTGTTCATCGTTGAAACCTGCCAAGACGTGCTTCAGATCAAGGCAGCACTGCAAGGGATTGAACAAGCCTTCGAATCAGCCGGGGAACGTCGCCCCCTGATGGTGTCGGTGACGATGGAAACCACTGGAACGATGCTGGTCGGCTCAGACATCGCTGCTGTAGTGGCGATTCTTGAACCGTTCCCGATTGACATTTTGGGCCTTAACTGCGCAACAGGCCCAGAACAGATGAAAGAGCACATCCGCTATCTATCTGAACACTCGCCTTTCACGGTCAGCTGCATCCCAAATGCCGGGTTGCCGGAGAACATCGGTGGTGTCGCCCACTACCGGCTGACTCCAGTTGAATTAAAAATGCAGCTCATGCATTTTGTCGAAGACCTGGGTGTTCAGGTCATCGGTGGTTGTTGTGGAACCACTCCAGCTCATATTGGCGCCTTGGCGGAACTCTCCGCCGAGTTGAAACCAGCGGAGCGAAGCAGCCGGATTAGCGAACCTTCCGCATCGTCCATCTATGGAATCACCCCGTATCAGCAAGACAATTCTTTTCTGATCATCGGCGAACGACTTAATGCAAGCGGTAGTCGCAAAGTACGCGAACTACTGGCCGAAGAAGATTGGGATGGTTTGGTCTCAGTTGCACGTGGACAAGTCAAGGAAAATGCCCATGTTCTTGATGTGAATGTTGACTATGTCGGCCGTGATGGCGAACGAGATATGCATGAACTGGTGAGTCGTTTGGTGACCAACGTCAACTTGCCGCTGATGCTCGATTCGACTGAGTGGCAAAAAATGGAAGCAGGTTTAAAGGTTTCTGGTGGTAAATGCATCCTTAATTCGACCAATTATGAGGACGGAGACGAACGCTTTTTCAAAGTTTTAGAGCTTGCACGTCGTTATGGCGCTGGTGTCGTCGTAGGCACCATTGACGAAGACGGGATGGCACGAACTGCAGAGAAGAAATTCAGCATTGCCCAAAGGGCCTATCGCGATGCGCTGGAATTTGGAATTCCAGCGCATGAAATTTTTTACGACCCCTTAGCCCTACCCATCTCCACTGGGATCGAAGAGGACCGTCTCAACGGCAAGGCCACTGTCGATTCGATTCGCATGATTCGTGAAAACCTGCCTGGGGTCCATGTAGTCCTAGGGGTGAGCAACGTCAGCTTTGGTCTCTCCCCAGCAGCAAGAATCACCCTGAATTCGGTCTTCCTCCACGAATGCTGTGAAGCAGGCATGGATGCAGCCATCGTCAGTCCTGCCAAGATCCTTCCTCTGGTCAAGATCAGTGAGGAGCATCAACAAGTTTGCCTAGATCTCATCAATGACAAGCGCCGATTTGAAAACAACATCTGCAGTTACGACCCACTGACAGAGCTCACAACATTATTTGAAGGGGTTAGCGCCAAGGAAGCGAGGGCCTCAGGACCTTCTCTGGCTGACTTACCAGTGGAAGAACGACTCAAACAACACATCATCGATGGAGAACGAATAGGGCTGGAACCAGCACTTGATGAGGGGTTATCTCAATACAAGCCACTTGAAATCGTGAACACCTTCCTTCTCGATGGCATGAAGGTCGTTGGTGAACTGTTTGGCAGTGGTCAGATGCAGTTGCCGTTTGTGTTGCAAAGTGCTGAAACAATGAAATCAGCAGTGGCTTACCTTGAGCCGCATATGGAGAAACTCGAGGGCGAAAGCAACAGCAAGGGCAAATTCTTAATCGCAACCGTTAAAGGCGATGTTCATGATATTGGCAAAAACTTAGTTGATATCATCCTCACCAACAATGGTTACGACGTCATCAATCTTGGTATCAAGCAAACGTGCGAAGCAATCATCGACGCCCAGCAGGAGCACAAGGCGGATTGCATTGCCATGAGTGGGCTATTAGTCAAGTCGACGGCCTTTATGAAAGACAATTTGGATGCTTTTAACAAAGTCGGGATTGATGTTCCGGTGATTCTGGGTGGTGCTGCTTTGACACCTCGATTTGTCCAAAAGGATTGTCGAGAGGTTTACAACGGCAAGGTTGTTTATGGACGCGATGCCTTTGCTGATTTGCGCTTTATGGATGCACTGATGGAAGCTAAGAATTTGGATGGATGGAGTAACACCGACGGATTCCTCAACGGCGCACCAGAGGGTGTTGGACTCGACAACAACGACGATGCGGTGACCTCCTCGAGCAATGGTGCAGAAGCGGTACCTGAGCCAGCAAAACAGCCCCAATTACCGGTGAGTTCTGAACGATCGGAAGCTGTCCCTGCAGAACCAAAGCTTGAGTCTCCCTTTACCGGTTCAAGGGTTCTGAACGAGGAGGAGATCTCTCTCGAAGAGATCTTTAGCTACCTCGATCGCAACGCATTATTCGCAGGTCAGTGGCAGATCCGCAAGACACAACAACAAAGTCGCGAAGAGTATGAGGCGATGCTCGCTGAGAAAGCAGAACCCGTCCTCCAACAGTGGATTGAACGCTGTCTGAACGAGCAATTGCTGACGCCAAGAGCAGCCTATGGTTACTTTCCTGTTGGGCGCGACGGCAACAGCCTGAGAGTGTTCGACCCAACAGGAGTGAATGAAATCGGTCTTTTTGAATTACCACGACAACGATCAGGCAATCGCTACTGCATAGCCGACTTTTTTAATGATCTTGATGCCGACCAAAAGCCAACCGATCTTTTGCCGATGCAGGCCGTAACGATGGGGGATAAAGCCAGTGAGGTAGCCAATGCACTCTTCAAAGGCGATCAATACAGCGACTATCTCTATTTTCATGGCCTGGCTGTGCAGATGGCAGAAGCCTTAGCGGAGTGGGTGCATTCACGAATCCGAGCTGAACTCGGATTCGCCGATCCCAAGGACATGCCTCTGCGCGATGTGCTGGCACAGCGCTATCGCGGCAGTCGCTACTCCTTTGGCTACCCAGCATGTCCCAATGTCGCCGATTCGCGCCAACAACTCACCTGGCTTAAGGCCGAGCGGATCGGTCTGAGCATGGACGCTAGTGATCAGCTCTCACCGGAACAAAGCACCACTGCACTCGTGGCCATCCACAGCAAGGCTCGTTATTTCAGCGCTTGAGAAAAGCGGACGACTCATAACCTGAATCGCCTCTTCATGCAGACCATGGCGATTGCCGGACCCGATGGCGTCGATACCGCCATCAAGGCGGGTGTTGATCTCGATGGCAGCCCGATTCCTCGGCCGATGCTGGATCTTTACAACGAGGTCATGGACTTGGAAAGCCAACGAGCTCGAAGCGGTGTGCTCAAGTCGATGCGGAACCGTGTGGTGAAAACAGGGGCAAAGCATTTTGACCAGACAGTGTTGAACAGCCGGTTGATCGAGGCTGGTTGGGAGGGCCTCAAGGACAAGGAGATCTCCTTCTATTTCGGCTGATCCCAGATGGGCTCTGTCGGATCAGTCCTGACAGAGCTTCTCCATGGTGTCGATGACCTCCTGCTGAAAGGCATCAAGAGCATTGGATTCGCTCAGGTCGATGCCTTCCCCTGCAGCGTTCTGAGCAAGGTCCTGAAAATGAAAAGCCCCTTCGCCGTTGGCTAGGAACTCGATGGCCGAACTCTCCCCACTTTCGCGAAAGGCATCGCAGAGAGCCAGAAACGCGGCGTCTTCAGTGAATTCCCAATCCATCGAGGGGACATAACTGACTGACCTTTAACGCCTTCCCCTAGGGGTCCGTCAACCGTCTGACGTCAAAATGTGCCAGTCCTTCGGCAGACTCCTTCCAATACAACCGCCAGGATGTCCACCAACAGCCCTGCACTTTCCAAGTCCCGCAATGTCCTCGGGGATCCTCTTGAGGTCTGTGGATGTCAGCCAATGACAGGTTGGTTTCGCAAAGGTTTTTGTGAAACGGATGCGTCAGATCTGGGCCAGCACAGCATTTGCTGCGTGATGAACGAATCATTTCTGCGCTACAGCAAAGCCCAAGGGAATGACTTGTCCACGCCGGTTCCGGCATTTCAGTTCCCCGGTCTCAATCCAGGAGACCACTGGTGTGTTTGCGCACCGCGATGGAAACAAGCCTATGACGATGGAATGGCACCATTCGTTCGTCTGGAGGCCACCGAAGAGACTGCGCTGGAGGTGGTCAGTCTTGAACAATTGCGTGAATATGCTCACCAAGGAACGGCTTGACCATCCCAAGCGAGAAATTGTCCTGATTGTTCAGGGGTTTGTTGCAGCAACAAATCGACTAGCTGCTCAGCAGCACGCTCTGGAGAAAACAACGCATCGGGTCTGACAAACGACTGAAACGGTCTTGAAAGTGCTGTATCTGTAGTTCCCGGATGAAACAGCGTGACCGTAGCCAGAGGCCATCGACGAGCCCACTCGATGCTTAAACAACGCAGCAATTGATTCTGGGCCGCTTTTGCAGCCCGATACCCGTACCAACCACCAGAACGATTGTCGCCAATGCTGCCGACCCTTGCACTGAGACTGGCGTAGTGGAAAGGTTGATCCCGTTTCAGCAAAGGTTCAAGACTGCGCGCTAGCAACACTGGGGCGATGGCATTGATGGAGAACTGCTCTAGCAACTGGCGTCGATTGACCTGTTGAAGCCGTTTCTCCGGCATCAGATCAGGTCCATGCAATCGACCGGTGCAGTTGAACAGCAGACGCAGTGGAAGGTTGCGTTCTCGAAGATCGGTTGCCAGCGATTCCAGAGATTGATCATCTTCAAGATCCACATAGAGATCCTGTCGAGGTGGTCCCTGACGCCCACAGACCAAAAGCGTCAGGTTTGGACAGCGGTGGCGCAGAGTGGCAGCCACAGCTGTTCCGATTCCACCGGAACCGAGCACCACGCCCAAACCAGTCCAGCAAGGATCAGTCCCCTGAGATAAGGGTTGCGACAGTGTGGAAGGGCCCGGCAAGGTGTTGCTGATCTCGGTCATGATTCGGTACCACCGAGAAGGGATCGTTCAGTGGCTGTGCCTCATCGCACCGCATTCCTGGTCATACCGACGTCGATCGCCTTAACGGTGCTCTTTTGTCTGTTTAGTGGGGTTACAGACAGTTCTAAAGACAATCAATCGAAGTCGCGATCGGACCGACTGTTGGATCTTCTGCAAGAGACCACCAAGACGCCCTCTCCGAAGACCTCTTTCAACAACGGACGTCAGGAATCAAAACTGAATCAGAGCAATGCAGCCGCTCTCCCAACGCTCGTTCCTGATATCCCACCAGACACAGCATCCATCGCCTTACCGATTCGCGTCGCTTTGCTGAGTCAATCCCCGATCAACACGTTTCGAACCACAGGTGGAGCCATCTGTCTGCGTCCGGATGGTCAAGCGTTGAGCAACAAAGAACTCAAGAACTTGATCCATTCGAGATCACGGGGCTGGATTCGTTGCAGCGGTGGTGCGATCAGGATTAATGGCCGTGGGTATCGCCATGACGTTGATCTCATCGGCCGTCAAGACGGATGGATTGCCGTGAATGAACTTGATCTTGAGCAATACGTCGCCTCGGTCGTCGGAGCGGAAATGCCCCATCACTGGAGCCTTGAAGCCCTGAAGGCACAAGCTGTGGCCGCCCGTTCTTACGCGCTGGTCCATCTAGCTCGGCCAGCCACCATCGACTATCACCTTGGAGACACAACCCGCTGGCAGGCTTATGGAGGAGAGTCCACACGCTCCATGAAAACCCGAAAGGCGACCCAAGAGACTCGCGGAATCATTCTCAGCTACAAGGGCGGAATTGTGGAAAGCCTCTATGCAGCCAATCGAGACATCAGTGCCGAGGCGCATGGACATTTAGGCGCAAGCATGAGTCAGGAAGGTGCCCAGTCGTTGGCAAGCCAAGGTTTGCGGTTCAATGAAATCCTTGGAAGCTATTACCAGGGAGCCTCGTTAGCTCGTCTGCGTCGCGATGGGGATTGACCGCCTCTGGCAACGGGCACTGGAGTGCAGTGATGCTGCCCGCGCTGCAACGGCTTTAGTGCCACTCTCCACAAGCGTGAGGACGCTTCAGGGGGAGAGCGGTGTGTCGTTTGAAATTCGGCATCTCACCAGCGCTCCACCCCGTCATCTTCGAGCAGAAGGCCCAAAGCCCAACCCCTTCAGGCCTTGGGATCCACGACTCCAAATCGAAACCATCGGTGCAAATCATGTGCTGATTCTGAACAAATATCCGGTTCAGATCGGCCACATGCTGCTCATTACTCGCACGTGGCAACCCCAATCGGGTTGGCTGTCCCTTCAGGATTGGAATGCGGTTGCGATGGTGGACCAAGACACAACGGGATTGTGGTTCTTCAACAGCGGTCCTTCTGCAGGCGCAAGTCAACCGCACCGACACCTGCAACTCCTGCCTCGTCGTAAGAATGACCCTCTCTGTCCCCGCCATACTTGGTTCGAACAACGCTCTAAAAAACACTCGCAATCAGTCAATCATTCAGAGGGCGATTGCCTCTCTAAGAGCTGCGCGGTACTACCAATCAACGCTTCTCCTCTATCCAGTCAAGAGTTGAATCAACGTTATCAACAACTCTGTGAAAGGTGTGGTCTTGGCAGCCCTAATGATTCACCTCAACCCTCTAATTCCTATAACATTTTACTTAGCCGCACCTGGATGGCGATGATTCTGCGTCAGCAGGAGGGAAGTTACGGATTTAGCGTCAATGCCCTTGGCTTTGCTGGCTATCTGCTCAGCACGGCATCAGCCGATTGTGATTGGTTAAACCGCAATGGCCCAGAGGCGTTGCTGAAACATGTAGTGCAACCGATTCCGTCTTCTTAATTCCAACCATTGCCTGGTGTAAATGCTTAATTAGGTGGATCCACAGATGGCATCGATAGTGCGTTGATGCATCTCTGGAAGTGAGGGGGATATCACCCACCCCCGTTTGATCACGATGACCATGAACGCTATTCACCTGCGCAATTGCCGCGTTGAACAGTATTTGAAACTCGTTCGACCAATTGCCATCAGCCTGTCCCGACGTTCTGGTCAGGACTCAGACGATCTAATCCAAGTGGGCATGCTCGGATTGATCAAGGCCTGTGATTCTTTTAAACCAAATCACTGCGTTCCCTTTGCCGCGTTTGCTCGTCCCCATATTCGAGGAGCTATCCTTCATTATCTCAGGGACCATTCAGCTCTGGTTCGGCTTCCAAGGAGAATTGAGGAAAGGGCACAATCAATTTGCCGACATGCGCATATACAAACATCCGCTGAAGACGAACAAATCGTGATGCTGTATCGCTCAAAATCAAAGTGGTGCTGTCTTGACGAAAATACCCTCTTGAATGATCACAATCAATGGGAAGAATTACAAAAAGATGAACATGCAACCGCAGTGCAGAAAGCTCTTAAGCGGTTGCATGTTCAGGAGCGACAAGCGATTCAGCTCGTAATTCTCGAAGGCAATAGTTTGAGACAAGCTGCAGCAATGCTGAATGTTTCAACAATGACCGTACAACGACGCGTCAAACGGGGACTCAGCCAACTGTCATCCCTGTTAAACGCGCTTCAGCCGGTCACTTGAGCATCACGATCGATTTGCTGCTGAAGCGTCTCCATAGACGCATTGATCGCTGCCAATTGCCGCTCTAACCCATCACGCCAGAACCTCAGCATGGCCATTTTGCGCTGCTGATGATGACGCCGGTGCGCTGCATGGTCCTCACGACTGGTGCAACAAAGGGGGGGGAACATGAGAAAACGTCAACCTCCAGTCAATCCTGGCGAATTTGCCGGGCGATTGTCGGATCGATTTGCTTGGCGCAAATGAGCGTCGCGTTTAAATTTGGGTTTTGACAGGGATTCCACGATCAAGTCGCGAGAAACGGCAGGTCACAAGCCGCTCATGAGCTTCAGCCGAGTCCCAGCCTTAGTCCTGACATGCGTCTCGGTTGCTGCGGCAGAGACGCTGGTCTCCCCTGCCGCCTTCGCCTACGTGGCCTTGATGGCTGGCCAAAGGGCTCGTGCACTGAATGGAACGTTCAACAACGTTCCTGTTCTCCACTCCAATCAACCAGAAATCGTGACTGGACCAGGAATCCTGGTCAATACCGCTCGTGGGTCGTCCATCGCAGCGGAAACCAAGCGGCCATTACGAAATCCCGTTTACACCTTCAATGGCGAATTCGGGGTGCATATGCATCACAAGTACTACCCCGATGACCGCAGCAAACTCGGCGGCCGTCGTGCTCGTGGCTTGCTGACCCTTGCCCTGATTGCCAGCAACCCCACTGGAAACCCGGTCACCCTCAAATTTGATCGAGGCTCAGTCAAAAATAGTTTTGAGGCTCCTTACCATCCCAACAATTTGATGGGGGTAAAGCCATTAGGAAAGCGACCTTGGAATACAGGTCCAGGAGATGCCACGTCTGTGCAGCTGTTGCGACAGGAACTTGATCGCAAACTGCCCTCCAGCATCACCATCCCTCCACGTGGCACGAAGGTTGTTGTCAGCACTGTGTTACCGGCACGTGGCATTGCAAATGGCTTACTGCATGGCCGCAGCAATGGACCCTTCACACTCGCCGTTGTCGCAGCGGAAGAAACAAAGGACGAGTCTCAACTCATCTCAGTCCTTCGTTCAGGTCAACTCGCACCTGGACGCATCTATCTCAATCGAATTCGGGACATTCGGCTGGGTCGCGTCTTTTCCAGGGTCGCCGGTGTTGCGCTTGGCGATTCATACCGCGCCTCAATTCACCACGATCTACGCCAAGGACCATTGCACGTGCCACTGACCAGCACGCAACGGCACAACTTCGGCACCCGTGATGTGCAAGTGAATCCACTCGCCACACGCATGATTGATTCGGCCCTGAACAACATTGGAACCTATGGCGTTCGTTACGACGTCACCCTCAATCTCAGTGGATCTGGTCCCCATCAACTGGTCATGAGCCACCCGGTGGTCTCAGGCAAAAAAACGTTCACAGCCTTTCGCGGTTCGATTCGAATCGAAACGCCAGAGGGTTATCAGGAAGTGCATGTCGGTCTGCGATCCGGTGAAAGCCTGGCATTGAGCGATCTCAATTTGACTCCTGGCCAAGCCAACCCGGTCAAGGTCAGTTTGGTTTATCCGGCCGATGCAACGCCCGGACATCTCTTGAGCGTCGTTCCCGTTCAACAGCTGGCGATGCTGCGTCGCCGTCAGGAACGCCAGCAGCAGGCGAAAAAGCGATTGGAATCCCAAAAAGGGCGCAAGGTTGTCCCCAAACACCCACCACCACAGATTCATTCGAAAAAGACACCGATTGTTCCAGCCGGCGGGCCGCCTCCGATGCCTGCGCTTCGGGCACCAGCCGATCCCAAAACACGTGACGCGATTCGCAACCAGCAGATGTGGTTGCGTCAGTTGCAGGGTCGATAATCAGCGCGGAGTGAGGCAGACCGTTTGACAGGCGAGGGTGCACGAAAACGGCAGACAACCTTCACGTTGTCTGATGCATTGATCAGTGCCATCGACAAGCTGAAGCCCGAATATGGGCTTCGCTCGCGTGGTGCTGTTGTTGAGCGATTACTTGAGCATCTCCTCCATCAAGACGAGGAAGGAACTGATCAATCTTGTGAGCAAGACCAGTCCAAGCAACCAGCAGCTAATCCGGTCGAGGAAGCCAGCAGCCTTGTCCTGATTCAGCGCAACGATGAATCAACGAAGCCACCGGTTCAATCCTCAACGGGGTTGCCCAACAGTGCTGCTGAAAGCTCATCAGGGATCGATCTGCCTGGATTCGTTCGCAAAAGAACCAAGCAACTCCAACAAACGCTCTCAACCGCGGATCCAATCAAATCCTTGGATCCTGAACCAATCGTCTCATCAGTCTCCTGCTTTGATCTTGAAGCGGCACAGCAGGCGGCGGAAGACCATTGGCGTTCTCTTTACGGACAACCTCCAGGGGACACCGTGATCGAAGCAGCAATGATCTGGTTAGCACGTGATCTCTGGCCCAGTGTTGATGCCAGCGATGGAAGACCCTTTACGTGGACAGTGGCTAACTCAGCCATGCAAGAACTCTGTTCGGAATGGACTAAGGAATCACCGTCCGTCAGTCGCGTCATGGTGGTTGCTGGAACACTCGAAGATCCATTCGCAACAGCGTCGCTGGCTGAGCGCATGCCAACGTTAATTCGACGCTTTGTGAATCGATTCCGGCGAAGCCGTCAGGTGACCTCCTTTGAAACCTTGGAATCCACCATGACGGTTCACGGCGCGTTGAAACTACTTGGGCTTTCAACACAGCCTGGCGCCTCTGTAACGCTCACATCGATCAAAGAGGCCTTCAAAATCAAAGCCCTGAATGACCACCCTGATGCCGGGGGGTCGACCGAGTCAATGCGCCGCTTAAATGAGGCTTATCGCCTCCTGCGGGAGCTATACAAAAGATGAGGCAATAGTCTCATACGAGTCTCAAGCTAAGTCTATAAGCGAGTCTTACGTGGGGGCACTGAAACTAAAAACAGATCGCATGACCCACTGAACCGAGCAGCCATACACCATGATTAATTTGACCTGACTGACGCCCAAAACATCCCAACCAGCTCATGCCAATCCGCCAGGCAGCGCGAGGCCCAAACGAGGCCGCACTGGTGCTCGCAGCAATAGCAGACAAGTCTCTCAATAAGACTCAAAGCAAGTCCAGCTCGAGACAGATGAGTAGCTGTGATTAACTCATTTTTGACAGGTTTTATTTGCAGGCATATCCAGTTACTGGATTGATTAAGGCTGGAACAACGACAAAGAAGGCAAAATCGGGCAGCACTCGCAGGGCAAGTGAAGGTCCAAGTCCAGTCCAGTGCCAAAGCAACGCGAGAAGATCCAAGACTGCTATTGACTGCACAAGCTCGGCGTATCTGTCTTAAACACAGGTACGCAACAAAGAAACGATGACAAGTACACGCTTCATCGCTTGGAAGTCATGCAGCCTTCTCAAACCAAGGCACTCACACCACCCAAACAGCGACCATATGGCTGAAGAATTTACCCAAAAGCAATCTGCCATTTAATCTCTAAGGTCTCAAAGCTGACTCGGCTCAAGACCAATAGCAAGACACAAATAGGACGCATGAGACAAAGTAATGAAGCTGCTGCATCGCGGCGCTCGCCCCCTCCCCTGCCATTGATCAATCAGTAAGTGCGTCAGGCCTTGTCATGCGCAGGCATTCTCATGTTCAAGACCACCTTTCAGCTGGCCTCATGGAATGAGTCGAGACTCTTGATCAGACCTGGTCAAAACTTAGGCAAGACAAATTATTGGGCTCGAATTTTTACAAGCCAAGACCATGAACCTCACACAGGAGGTCAAGTGAAACCACAACCTCAAAATCCCAGACTTAGGTCGATTAGAACAATCCACTTTTGCAACATTCAATCCGCCATGGATTGCGCTCCTGAGCAGTATTAAACGTTTCAATTAAATCTCACCGCAAGACTCAGATCAAGACCCAGGTAAGACAATGTCTTCGGCTGATTAGCTAGGTGTTTGCATGCCCTGGATCAAGTAATCGAAATAGGGACTGGCCATCTTCATCTGTTGCTCTGAAAGAAGAGCAAGGGATGCATCCTTCATCGTCTTCATCGCTTCCACCATGCCAGGCATCGGCACGCCAAGACTGTTGTACATCTCTCGGGCGCCGACAAGCCCAATCTCTTGGATCATCTCGGTACTTCCAGCCAGCACCCCGTAAGTCACCAGTCGAAGGTACCAGCTGTAATCACGCAAGCATTGAGCTCGCTGACGTTGCCCATATGCGTTTCCTCCCGGAGCCACATATTCCGGCTTGCGGCTGAACAGCTGCTTGGCTGATTCGCCAATGATTTTCTTTTCATTGTCGGTCAGCACCTTCACGATGGAGACACGCAACGCTCCCTGATCGAGATAGTCCACCATGGTGCGAAGCTCACCACTGGTGGGATACCGCAGATCCTCATCTGCCTGAAGGATGAGATCCCGGACGACACTCATGACACAAAACAGGCTGTGTCGAGTTTAGTAGTCATTCGTGGTGACTCCGCCAGCAGCGGCGTCGGGTGTTACGCCATTGCAATGCCGGATGGGCAAAAGCATGAGTCAGAGACGACCACAAATCGAAGCCACTCCGCATCCCGGACAGATCCTCGATGTCGAAGGGCAAGATCTCGATCGGCAGGGTCGTGGCCTCGCCCGTTGGCAGAGTTGGGTGATTGTTGTTCCTGATCTCCTGCCGGGCGAACAAGCCAGGGTTCAAATTCAGCAGCGCCAACGATCCCATTGGCTAGCCCGACGGCAAACGCTGACAGAAACATCCAGGTTTCGAAGGCGCCCCCCCTGCATCCTCGCGGCAGATTGTGGAGGTTGTTCCCTGCAACACCTCGATGATCAGGCCCAATTGAGCTGGAAGCAGAACACGCTGATCGAAACGATGCGGCGTTTGGGCGAATTCGATGCCAAGTCCGATCCACCAATCGCCAACCTGACCCGCAGCATCGCTTATCGCAATAGAGCCTTGATCCCCCTACGGCGTGATCAGAACAACGTCCTACGACTGGGGTATTACAAACGTGGCAGCCACCGCATCATCAATCTCAATCGTTGTCCTGTGCTCGATCCGAGACTCGATGAACTGATCAATCCACTCAAACAAGATTTACAGGACAGCGGCTGGCCTGCCGATCATGACTTGCAAATGAGTGGCGGCCTAAGACATCTCGGCTTAAGAGTCGGTCACCATACAGGTGATCTACTGATCACCTTGGTGAGCAGTGATCGTGAGCTGCCTGGGTTAAAGGGATTAGCAACAAAATGGATGGATCGTTGGCCAAAGTTGCGGGGTGTCACACTCAATCTTCAACCAAAGCACAACAACCTGATCCTGGGAACCAAAACAGATTTAATTGCGGGATCTGAAACCATTGAGGAATACATTTGTGGCCAACGTCTTCGACTCACAAGCACAACTTTCTTTCAGATTAATACTCCTCAAGCTGAAGCAATTATTCGGGTTTTAACCGCTTGGGTCGATCAGATGGCTCCATCTGGCAGAGTGGTCGATGCCTATTCAGGCATTGGAACCATCAGCCTTCCACTTGCAGCCCGTGGCTTACAAGTTCATGGTATCGAAGTTCATCCCTCTTCCGTCAAGCAAGCACGCCACAACGCTTGCCTAAATTCTCTTGAAGATCGCTGCTCTTTCGAAGCCGGCGATGTCGCCGAACGATTAGCCGACATTCTTTCTGATGCTGAGGCATTGATTGTGGACCCTCCGCGGCGAGGACTTGAAGCAAAGGTGATCGACACAATTCTGGGCGCACCTCCCAAATATTTTGCATATCTCAGTTGTGACCCAGCAACGCAAGCCAGGGATTTAAAAGAGCTGCTAGAACCAAAAGGAATATACAGACTGCAAAAATTACAACCAGTCGATTTCTTCCCTCAAACAACGCATTTGGAATCGTTGGCTCTCATGGAAAGAATCAAGTGATCAACTACGCAACTCTGCCTTGAACTGTTTCTCGAGAGCTTGCCTCACCTTGTTGTGTATGGGCTGAACGTCGTCGTCTTTGAGGGTGGTTTTGCCTCGATAACGCAAGCGAAATGTCTGACTAGCTCGACCGGAACCCAATTGTTCCCCTTCGAAACGATCAATTAATTCCACGTGTTCCAGCAAGGGTTTACCAGCCTTGCGGATGGTCTGAATGAGATCGGATGCGGCGCAGTGTGAATCCACCACAACAGACAAGTCGCGCTCACTGGCAGGAACTGTTGGGAAAACCTTAAAAGTGGGAACCCAGCGATTCGCTCGTGTCGCAGCAGCAAGCAATTGTTCCAACTTCAATTCAAACAAATAAGTGGCGTCTGGCAATTCTAATTGTTCTGCAATCGCGGGATGCAACTGGCCAAAACATCCCAACGGTTTTCCTTCAAGAATCAATGTAGCAGCTCTGCCAGGGTGCAACCGTTCATCAGTGTCAAGCACGCGATCACTAAGCTCAAGTTGCATGGCATTCATCACCATGGTTAAGCGTCCACGAGCATCGTGATAAGAGGGAATACGAGTTTTCCCATTAGTGGTCCAATGCTCTAATCGTCGCTCTGCACAAATCACTCCAGCAAGCACTGATTGTTGTTCAACATCTTGATCCGTTCCGCTATAAATTTTCCCCATTTCAAACAGCCAACAACCAGCCTGAGACGCCTGGAGATTACGAACACAAATTTGTAAATGTTCTTCCCAAAGATTGGTGCGTAGATGACTTGTTTCAGCCAACAAAGGGTTGCTGATCGCAATACGACCTGGCTCTTGTTCTGACGCACCAACCAACGACAAAGTCGTGACCTCTTGGAGTCCAGCTGAACAGAACAATCGTCTGAGGCGGCGTTCTGCCTGCTGACGTGGAGTTAAGGCTCCGGGGGAGAGGGGATCCGGTAAATCAGCCGTAAATCGATCAAACCCTGTCAAACGGGCCACTTCTTCAATCAAATCCACTTCGCGCTGAAGATCCTGCTGTCGCGAGGGTGGAGTATGCACCTGCCAACCATCATCACAGCGTTCGAGTTCACAGCCAAGAGCCGAAAGAGACTGCTCAACGACAGCATCTTGGAGAGCAACAGGACCTGAAGCACTGTTGATCGGACCGAGCAGTTGGTGCAAGGCCCGACGCCGGAGGAGAACAGGCTTGGGCTCTACTGAAACGTTGCCACAGACCCAACGGCCTATCACATTGACCTCAAACATCTGCTGGATCAAATCCACCGCGCGTGCAGAACAAGCCAAGGTGATCTGCACCGGCAGCCCTTTCTCGTAGCGACTGCTGGCATCAGTCCGTACACCAACGGCACGTGCTGTGCTGCGCACATGGACAGGACTGAACATCGCAGATTCCAGCCAGATACGTTTGGTGGTTTCTGAGACCCCGCTTGCGCGACTGCCCATCACACCAGCCAGCGCAATCACTTGGTCATGACACGTCACCACTTGAGAACGTTCATCCAAGGTCAACTCCCGGTCGTCTAAACCGACAAAAACCTCCCCTGCGCGAGCCTGACGCAAGCCAAAGCTGGATGCATCGACGGGCTGACCGCAAAAACGTTCCAGGGCATCCGCGTCAAAGGCATGGAGAGGTTGCCCCTGTTCGAGCATGACCAAATTGGTGATGTCAACAACAGCGTTCACGCTCTTGATACCGGCGCGATCAAGCCGTTGTTTCATCCAATCTGGGCTGGTTTGTGCCCCATCGACACCTTCGATCAATGTGACGCCATACAGCCCCCCAGCTCGCATTGCAGTGGCACTGGCGTCATTGCAATTCAACGTGCTGTGCGATGGGGAAAAAGTCAGTTCTGGTAGCGCTAATTCGGCAGCGGTTAAAGCGGCCACTTCTCGAGCAATTCCCACCATTGACAAACCATCTGGGCGATTAGCCGTAATCGCCAAGTCCAAAATCGTGTCATCAAGACCGAGAAGTTCAGCGACGGGGGTGCCATTGGCCGGCATCGCATCGGAGATCGAATTCAGTTCGGCGATCCCATCGGACGCTTCCGCAAGTCCCAACTCCGTCAAGGAACAAATCATCCCCTGGCTTGAAACGCCCCTGATCTCTCCGGCTTTAATTGTGAGTTCCACAGCAGGCAGCACAGCACCGACCGTGGCCACGGGAACATGCAACCCAGCGCGGACGTTGGAGGCACCGCACACGATTTGCAGCGGTGCATCGCCACCGACATCCACAGAACACACGCTCAATTTGTCCGCATCCGGATGTTTCTTGCGTTCCAAAACGAATCCCACGACGACCCCCTGAGCCCTTGCGCTGAGATCCTCGATGTCTTCCACCTCAAACCCTGCCATGGAGAGGCGGTCTGCCAGCACCTCCACGCTGTCGTCCACACGGACCAGTTGCTTCAGCCAGGAGAGTGAGACCCGCATGGGTTCAAGCAAAAGGAACGCAAGATCTTAGGAAGACAACCTGTTCGAGCTCGGTGTGATGAACAGGTAAGCTTCCTGTTTGTCAATTCGCTTCGCACCTGCGGCGCTACGTCCTTTATGGCCAAGAACAAGGGCGTCCGGATCGTTGTCACTCTCGAGTGCACCGAATGCCGGTCCGTTCCCGCTTCCGAAAAGCGTTCCCCTGGCGTGTCCCGATACACGACCGAAAAGAACCGCCGGAACACCACTGAAAGGCTTGAACTGATGAAGTTCTGTCCGCAGCTCAACAAGATGACTCTGCACAAAGAGATCAAGTGAGGCTGCAGATCCTCATGCCTTCCAATTGTTCCTAACTCATGTCAAGCTCCTTTTTCAAGAAGCGCCTCTCTCCAATCAAGCCAGGCGATCCCATCGATTACAAAGATGTGGATCTACTCAAAAAGTTCATTACAGAGCGAGGCAAAATTCTTCCCCGTCGTCTTACTGGCCTCACAGCTAAGCAACAGCGCGATCTCACCAATGCAGTGAAGCGTGCGCGAATTGTTGCCCTCTTACCCTTCGTTAATCCAGAAGGTTAATCGCCAACCCGTTGAAGTCACATCCTGCACCTCAGGACATTGTTGGGGTTGTCATCAAGGGGCAGCCTCTCGTTGGCCTGATTCAGGCTGTGAAGGGCAATCGTGCGACGGTCGCTTTCTCCGGCAATCGTCGGGATCAAGAACTTCCTCTCAGGGAGCTTGTCTCCTTCAAAGGATGTTTCGATCCAGGCCCAGAACCAGTACTGCCTTCGCCAGAAGAAGTTCAAGACGCAGCACCGCCGCCTAAGGATGTAGGAGCTGCCTGGTGGTTGTTGATCTCTGATGAAGACAAAGAAACATCATCGGATCAATACTCTTGTCTTGCGATTTCTGACTTAGCCGAACTCCTTTACGACAAAACTGGCCTTACACAATTAGCCGGACTGTGGAGATGGCTGCACGGACCTCAACTGTGGTTTCGTCTACGCCGAGACCGATCCGTTCAACCACGAGGAGCGGCGGAGATACGCAAACAGAGGTTGAAGTCACGTCAAGACGCCCTCGCAGCTCAAGACGCTCAACGTCAGCTTGATCTGCTTCGTAGTGGTCAGCCCTTAACAGAGCACCTTCAAAGCAAGCTCTCTGCCGAATGGCGAACATCAATCGAGCGCCTGATCGATTTGGCCTGTCTGGATGACAGAGCCTTTCAAGCAGAGATGGGACTTGAGCCAATTCTCAAACAACTCTCGATTCCTCCCCAACGCAGTGATCTCAGAGTTTGGCTGCTCAAAAGAGAACTGCTCGATCCAGATCAACCAGATGGGTTGCGTGCCAGTGTTTGGTCGAAAGATTTTTCAGAGAACCTCCTCAAGGAGGCGGAGCGTCTGGAACTGAGCTCGGTCGAACCGGCAGCAGGTGATGAAAATCGCCTCGACCTCACTGATCACAGCACTTACACCATCGATGACGCTGGGACACGGGAAATCGACGACGCACTCTCCTTGCAAAGCGATCAGAGCGGGGAATGGATCTGGATCCACATCGCTGATCCAGCCCGACTGATCAAGCAGGACAGCGGTCTTGATCTAGAAGCACGTCGACGTGCCACCACTCTTTATCTCGCCGATGCAACGCAGCCGATGCTGCCGATGTCACTCGCGAGTGGTTCATTGAGCTTGCGAGCTGGTCAGCGCTGTGCTGCTTTGAGTGTTGGCGTCTCCCTGGCAGACGACGGTTCGATTCAAGACTCTTGCATTCAGCGCAGTTGGGTCCGTCCCCGTTACGGACTGACCTATGAGGATGGTGATGCCTTGATTGAACTGGCTCCTCCAGGGGATGAAACGCTCGCACAGCTCGCAGAACTGTTGAAACGACGTCAACGCTGGAGACTGTCATGCGGAGCCGTTCAATTTGATCGCACCGAGGGACGATTCCGACGCCGTGACGGCCATCTGGAGCTGCAGACGATTGAGCCATCTGCTTCTCGGTTGATGGTCAGTGAGGCGATGTTGTTGATGGGAGCAGTCGTCGCAGAATTCGGTCGCATTCATGATTTGCCTCTGCCGTTTCGTAGTCAGCCGGAAGCTGATTTGCCATCCCCCGAGGAGCTCAATCAAATCCCGGCCGGTCCGGCTCGGGACGCCGCGATCAAACGCTGTCTAAGCCGTGGTGTGCAGGGCACCAAACCGATGGCGCATTTCAGCCTCGGACTGGAGGCTTATGTGCAAGCCACGTCACCAATTCGTCGCTATGCCGATCTGCTCGTGCATCGACAGCTCATCGCTCACCTTGAAGGAGAGGATCCAATGGATGAGGCTTCAGTTTCAGAACTCATCCAGGATTTGGATCATCCACTCAGACAGGCTGTCCAGATCAGCAGAGAAGATCAACGGCACTGGCAACACATCTGGTTTGCAGAACGCAGTGAACAGATTTGGAACATGCAATTCCTTCGTTGGCTTCGTCCTCAAGAACAACTTGCTTTGGTGCATGTGGATGATCTAGCGATGGACCTGGTCGGTCGCCTCGAAGCAACCGATCCTTCTCCTGGCCAACCCATTCAGATCAAAGTGGTGATCACAAACCAAGAACAAGATCCTCCCTTGCTCCTGCTCAGCTGAGGGAAGCACGAACCACTCTGAGCCAAGGTCCCCATGGGTTGACGCAGGCCTGTAAAGCCAAGCAAGCCCCAGAGGAACAGCTGGAGATCAAGGCCTGCACAGCAGGTTCGAGCGTGATCAAAGGGTGACGACCCTGGTCCGTCTCGAGTTGCCAGCTGTCATCCGGCATGCGTCGAAACCGGCCTTGAAATGCCCTAATGAATGGCGGAATCGGGGTATCTGCGGCATCAGGAGCCAGTAAATCAGTGGTTAAACCACGATCGAGGCAGCCATCGCAATCAAGGCCACTGGGCTCGAAACAAGCGCGACGCTGAGCTTCAGCCCATTGATGGTGCCAAACAGGCCATGACCAGATCGGCATCACCGCAGCTGGGGCCTGGCGATCACTGATCAACGCCTGCTGAAGATCCCGTACAGGTAATTCTGCTGGCTCTAAACCACGCTGAATAGCAAGACCTGCGGCCATTCCAGCTGCCTGTCCAATGTTGAGAATTAACGGTTGCAGCCGGGTTGCACCATTGGCGATATGACTAACACTGAATGCCTTATCTGCGAGGAGAAGGTTGGTCGCATCGTCACTGAATAAGGCGCCAAAAGGAATGCAAAAAGGTGTTCCTGTCCATCGACCTCCCCATCGACAACTTTTAGGTGCGAGTGGCCAATCCTTTCCTGGGTAGTGATGATCATTGGCATAGGTCCCCACAGCAATGCTCGTGCAATGCCCCTTGTCATCGAGAGGCAGTGGTCCTCGTTTTGCCTCAGGTGCAATCGGCAGTAGATCTTTCTCACTAACTGTTTCACGACCAATTAAGCGACGCCCCTCTCGCCAATAGGGCATCAACGCCAACTCAGGTTCTTCGCCAGGAAAAACTCGACCGGGCTGCAGCCATCCGTCACTAGAAGCGCAGAGGTGATGCAAAAAATCTCGACTATGCGCCTGCATCTCTCGCGACAACATCTGACGTTGAATCGCATCAGCACTAATACAACGACCTAAACCCTGATGCCAGTCATTGCCATGTAGTGGCCAGTTCAACATCACCAAACCGCCTGGGAGGCGCCCATAGGTGAGTGTGCGCCGCAGTCCGTAGGTCTCAAAACAGTGTTCGAAGGGTGCTATCGGAGCGATCACAGGGTGATCAGGTGGAGCACCATCTCCGAGTTGACCCATCACAACCCATGTGGGTGACTGAATCGGTTGTTGCTCGAAAAACGGATTGTTCTGCAGCTGATGACGTTCCGGTGCGCTTGGTTCGTTCCACATCTCTCGCGCTTCCCAGCCCCATCGAAACGGAACATCCGCCATAGCCATGCATTCACCGAGATCGCTGCCGTCTATGACCACCTCGGCCTTCACTTGTGAACGGATGTTGTCGTGGAGAACCGTGAGAGATTCCACACGATGACCTTGTCGGCTGACCTCGAGCAGCTCTGTCTCTGACCACCACGTCAACGTTGACTCAGACTCCACCCAAGTTTGGAGAATTCGCTCCGCCTGTTCAGGTCGAAAACCAAAACAACTGACCCAATTTTGATCAAGACCTTGTTCGGTGGTTTGTTCAAGCTCGCGGAGCAGAGCTCCCCACAGGCCGCTTTGCCAACAACTGATCTCATGCCCATCCGGAGCACTCACTCCGGCAGCGCTCACCATGCCACCGAGCCAGATCCCTGGGGTCAGGAGCAGAGTGGATGCACCACAACGTGCCGACTGCAGGGCAGCGGCAACACCTCCTGTTCCACCACCCCAAACAACAACCTGCCAAGTCATCCTTCAACCCAGGCCACATTGCATGGCCCAATTCTGAGCCGCCGACCGAACAGAGACCCTTGTTCAAGGGCTGATTCCAGATCCAGACGAGGTCGGACTGCTCTCATCCCAATGGATCAAAGATCCCAACCGATTGACTCAGGGCTTGGTGTAACCCTTAGAAAAGCTTCAGCGTTGGGAGTTTGGAGTGTGGTCGTTAGGATTTCTCGTCGCTGTGGAGCAGCGGAGTTCTCCTTTTCAAAATGACTTACACCCTCACAACTCCGCTTTATTACGTCAACGATCGTCCCCACCTCGGCAGCACCTACACCACAATCGCTTGTGATGCCCTGGCTCGTTTTCAGCGCTTGCAACAGGACTCAGTCTTGTTCATTACAGGTGTTGATGAGCATGGTCAGAAAATTCAACGGACGGCTGAAGCTGCAGGGGTCAGCCCTCAGATCCACTGCGATCGGATCAGTGATTCATATCGAGACCTATGGCGCCGTTGGGACATCAGTCAGGACCGCTTTATACGAACCACGAATCCTCGCCATCGCCAACTGGTCGAACAGTTTTATCTCCGCGTCAAGGCATCCGGCGATGTGGTGAGTGGACGTCAAACTGGCTGGTATTGCGTCGCTTGCGAAGAATACAAAGATGAACCTGACGATGCGGACAGCCCCACCTGCCCGATTCATCAACGTGAATTGGAGTGGCGCGATGAAGAGAATCTCTTTTTTCGTCTATCACGTTATCAAGAAGCCATTGAAACTTTAGTGGCGAGGGATGACTTCATCGCTCCGGCAAGCCGTCGTCAAGAAATCCGCAATTTTGTTGCCCAGGGACTAAGAGATTTTTCGATATCACGAGCGAATGTGGCCTGGGGATTACCAGTTCCTGAACAATCTGGCCATACATTTTACGTTTGGTTTGACGCCTTACTTGGCTACTTAAGTGCCCTATTGGATGATGGGGGAGAGATCGAATTGAGCCGGCTTGAATCCAATGGTTGGCCGGCCTCAATTCATGTCATTGGCAAGGATATTCTTCGGTTCCATGCTGTCTACTGGCCTGCAATGTTGATGTCAGCCGGCTTGCCACTTCCCAAACGAGTCTTCGGTCACGGATTTTTGACACGTGAAGGGCAGAAAATGGGAAAATCACTTGGCAATGTGCTCGATCCTGAACGTCTTCTCGATCGTTGTGGTGTTGATGCGGTGCGCTGGTATTTATTGCGAGATATTCAATTTGGCGATGATGGCGATTTCCAACAACAGCGTTTCATCGATTTGGTCAACAACGACCTCGCCAACACCATCGGGAACCTTCTCAACCGAACGTCCTCGATGGCACGAAAATGGTTTAACGACGCTGTTCCGCCACGCCATGGCAACAGTGGTGAAAAACATCCTTTAGCGATCCAAGCCACAAAAACCATCCACATTGTTATGGGCGCTCTGCCTGAACTAGCGTTCAAGCAGGCTGCTGAGGCGATTCTGCAACTGGCAATCGCTGCGAACGGACACCTCAACGACACGGCACCTTGGAGTCGAATGAAGCAACCTGGCCAAGAATCAAGCGTGGCCGATGACCTTTATGTGGTACTAGAAGCGGCTCGAATTGTTGCTGTGCTGCTGACACCGTTATTGCCAGATTTGAGTGAACGCATCCTGAATCAATTGTCGCTTGCCCCTGTCAGCGACCAATGGGATGAGCAACTGTGCTGGGGTGGTCTGCGTCCAGGCACGCCCCTGCCGAAGCCCAGTCCTGTGATGCAACGGCTGGAACTAGACGAGCCCCTCTAAATCCATGCATGTTGTAGAAGATCTGCTTTGCTCTTTTTCCTCTCTCTGGCCTCGATTGCGCGGAGTGGTCACGACTGGATCGATTGCAGCTGTGTTGATGGCATGCCATCAGAGTTCACCGCCGGTAAGCGAGAGTCCTCCACCTTTTGTGTTTCGCTCTCTGGATCTGAACCAACGACAAGCGAATGGAGATCGGGATTGGGATTTGAAGAGTCCCGAAGCCCGTTACGACCTCAGCAGTCGCACCGTGCGAGCGCGTCGTCCCAGTGGGGTTCTGTACCGAGAGAATGAACCTGCTTATGCAATCAGTGCCGAACTAGCCACCGTTCTCAATGATGGAGAACTGATCGTATTGGAAGGCAATATCCGCTTACAACAACTCAATCAACGCAAGGTTTTAATGCGTGGTGACCGGTTGGTTTGGACACCCTCAAAATCTCAGATGGTGATCGATCAGCGCCCGCAAGCAGATGATGCTCAATCCCAATTGTTCGCACACCATCTCACCTTCTACCAGCAACGCAATCAATTAATTTTTCAAGGTCCAACGTCGCTTAAGCGATGGAAAGATCGTCCAATGAAAGATCAAAAGCCACAAACCGACATTCAAAGTGGAGACGGAACATGGAATCTCGAAGATGGTTCTCTTAACGCCCAGGGACCGATTCAAGCCGACCATTTCGATGGTAAAAAGCTCACTGCTTCAATGCTGAAAGGCAATACTCGTGAGGGTTATATCGATCTAGTCAAACCGGTAAAACTAACAATGCCGGACGAGAAAGGAAACATCAATGCAGGAACAACTCGCTGGTTTTACAACCTCCAGAAATTAAGCAGCGATGCTGTTTTCAATGCCGAGTTTGACAAGGGAAATGCAAGTGGGAATGGTTTTATTATTGATCAGCGTGCTAACACGGTCATTGCACCTGACAACTGTCGCTTGCGGCAACCAGGAGAACAACTTAAAGCGCAACGATGCAGTTGGAACTGGCAAACAGATGTCGTCATTGCTGACGGTGATGTTGAGTTGCGTCGTGATGACCTGAATCAGATCACTCGTGCTGAGCGACTCGAAGGCACAATCGGTGAGGATGGATTACTCCGCTTTGGTGCGCCAGGCCAAAGAGTGAAATCCAGCATCAAGTTGAAGGACTCACCTGTGAAGGGGAGCCAACGGGACAAGACACCTGCTCCAGTGAGGTTTTGAGTCGTTCTGCCCACCCTTGCAACCAGAGTTCATCCGATCGACTGAAACAACGTTCTGACCAACCACCAAGAACAATCACTCCATCCCCGCCCAAGGGACAAATCATCACGGCAGGTAGACCCTCGAGCACAGGATCAAACTCTGCTCGACCAGGGAATAGAGCTGTTTTGACAAGCGAAACGGTCGTTTGACGTGTCATCGCTCTACAACTAATTGGTCCAGGTGAAAACAAGCCGTCGCCAAGCAGGCCACGACGCAAAATCACTCGACCCTGCCAAAAAATCAGCACCGTGGCTGCTGGGGTGGCTGTCAACAACATGTGACTGCCCCAAGCCAATTCCTCCTGTTGTATCGCCGGCAGGTCATTGGCAAGGTTTAATCCCTGTTCACCCATGAGCTCTTGTTGTTCAGAACTGCGGGGATTGGCCCTTGTCCAAAGGACAGCAACCAGCATCAAAATCACAGCGGAAAGACCCGCTAAGACCTCCGCACGCAAGAGCTCAGGGGTGACCGCATGGGCAATGCCGATATTGGTCAGTGCCAGCGACAGGATTAACAAGCCAAAGACGAGGACTGCGCGCGCTGGTCCGGGCATCTGTGTCATGGACGCTGTCAGAACCCATCCATCCTGCTCAAATACGTCTAAAGCAGCCTTGTCGATGAACAACCAGGACGCCTTTGCCGCGATTGCCCTTGCGGCCGTTGCCAGCGACGGAACGCTGGGGCGTGAGGAAGCACATGCGCTCCGCCGCCAACTTGAGCACCGCTCCCTCTACAAAACGTGCTCAGAAGCGGCAATGGGGGATTTATTCGATCGTTTGTTGCGTCTGCTTCGGGAGAACGGTGTACCGGGATTAATCGAGCAAGCTTTGCCGACTCTTTCACTCTTGCAGCAGGAATCTGCTCTCGCTGTAGCAGCCCATCTCGTTCACGCTGATCGCAAAGTCACCGAGGAAGAAGCCCAGTTCCTGACTGATTTGGCTGAAAAAGTGGATGTGCCCAACGACCAAGCCGTCATGATTGTGAGATCAATTGAAGCTCTAAATCGGGACAGTCTCGGTGAGTGAAGGCAAGATGGGATTGTTCACTCGCCTGGCCTCTATGCAGCCGAGACCCCTCCAGCAGTTTCTGGCCATCCTGTTTGCCGTTCTGATCGGTGGCGTCTGCATGGCTCCAGCTGCCTTAGCAATCGCACCAACAGATTTGCCTGATCAACGTCCGGTCAGCCATGTTGTCGACGATGCCGAGGTGCTGAGTCGCGCCAGCCGAAAAGAATTGGAAAATCGCCTTGAAGCCTTTGGCGGCAACAAGCTTGATGCGCGACTGGTGACCCTTCGGCGTCTTGATTACGGCCTCAGCCTTGGCACGTTCGGAACTCAACTGATTGAACGCTGGTCATCCAGTGGCGATATCAATTCACCCTTGCTCTTGTTCTTGATCGACACACAAAACAAACGTTCATCGATTCAGGCCGACTCATCCCTGGACGACCTTTTGCCTCAGGCCTTACTAAAAAGCACAGGGCGCACAACGATGGCGATCCCTCTCAGGGAAGGTGATCGTTATCGACAAGCCTCTGTGGATGGTCTAAATCGATTATCCATCGTTCTTGATGGTGGCGAAGATCCTGGTCCTCCAGAAGAATTTGTACGCACAACATTGCCTACCAATATTCCAACGCAGGAACAAACTGAAAGTAGTAACGCCACAACATGGATCATTGTTTTACTCGTCGTGGGAACAATTATTCCCATGGCCACGTGGTGGGTGTTCTCCCGTTGAATGTGCTGTTCTCATGAGTCGCCGTAACTGGATCGGTTTGTTCGATCACAATCAATCGTTTGATCTCACAAATGCGCTAGAGCGCGGATACGAATCTGCTCTTCTCATTCAGAGTTTAGAGCTCGAATATTACGGGGACAGGCCGATCAGAACAGACCTGGAACTTTCCGTTCCCCGTTCAGTACAGGCCACGATCCTACGCAAATTCAGAACAGCACTATCGATCTGCAGGTCTAGCAAAGAGAAATTAGAGCCCAATCGCAATCAGCTTGACATTCAAGAATTGCGCCAATTACAACTGATTGAATCGGTTGTAAACCGTTATTCTCAAGGTCGTACTAACAACTCAGCAAAATTATCGCGCTCTCCAGATCCTCTACCACGCTCGTTACTAGGTTTCTTCGATAGCGTACGTCGTCAACTCGATCCCACTTCAGAAGAAACTCTGGTCGCGGGCTTCAGACGTCGTCGTGACTCCACCCTAATCTCCCTTAGAGTTTTACTCCTATTAATACTTGTACCCCTATTAATTCAGCAAGTCTCGCGTACCTATATCTTCTCACCAGCGGTCGATCATTTCTCACCAGAATTATCTTTTCTTAGCTATCCAAAACCAGCACTAGAAGAGGAAGCTGTCAAAAAATTGAGAATTTACAAGCAAGAATTAGAGTTTGATGCTCTTTTAAAGGGTGATGAGCCTCCCTCTCCAGAACAATTGAGAGCAAGTCTTAGCCACAAAGCTGAGGAGTTAAAAAAAGATGCCGACATTGAAAGCCTGCATGCCATCAAGAATGTTCTGTCTGACATCGCTGCATTTATAGCCTTTATCGTTGTTTGCTTGCTGAGCCGAGACGAACTGAGAGTTTTGAGAGGTTTTCTTGATGAAGCCGTTTACGGATTGAGTGATTCAGCCAAGGCATTTGCAATCATTCTCTTTACAGACATTTTCGTCGGATACCACAGCCCTGAGGGCTGGACTGTTCTGTTGGATGGCATTGCCCATCACTTTGGAGTTCCAGCTAAAGAAAATTTCATCATGTTGTTCATTGCCACATTTCCTGTGATCTTGGCAACGATCTTCAAGTATTGGATTTTCCGTTATCTGAATCGTGTTTCTCCGTCTTCCGTGGCAACTCTCAAGGGGATGAATGGAGGTGGATAAGCATCGACCAGACAATGGATCTTTTGTACTTGTTAGTGGGCCAAGTCGCGGTGGCAAGAGTGCCTGGGCTGAGTCACTGCTTCGAAATGAGGCGTTGGTCACTTATGTGGCAACCTCTCCAGATTTCCCAGAAGATACAAATTGGCAGGAACGATTGAATCGCCATCGAAGGCAACGCCCACCGGAATGGAACCTGATTGAATCAGGCCCAAACCTGACAGAATCTTTATCGGCGATTAGAGAGCCAGGAGCATTACTGATTGATTCCCTCGGCGGCTTCGTTGGCCAACATTTGGATCAATCGTCCGAAGCCTGGAATGAGCGACGCGATGCACTCGTTCAACAGCTGTCTGTGATGTCACAAACGCGTGTCTTGGTGATTGAAGAAACGGGCTGGGGTGTAGTCCCATCAACCAAAGTCGGCGGCCTGTTCCGAGATCGTCTTGGAGAAACTGCCCAGCTTTTGCAAACAGAAGCAGATGACAGCTGGTTGGTCATCCAAGGACGTGCGATCAACATTCAGTCACTTGGTGTGCCGGTGCGATGAGCCTTCCATGTCCAGATGCCCCCCTACGCGTTGTGCTCTTCGAACCAAGAATTCCTCCGAATACAGGGAATATTGCCCGCACATGTGCGGCATTTCGTGTTCCTCTGTCTCTAATCGAACCACTCGGATTCAATATTGATGACAGACACTTACGACGGGCAGGACTTGATTATTGGCCACATGTTCAACTGTCTACACATCCAAATCTCGATCACTTCCAGTCCCAATTGCCGGTTCAGCATCGTCTTATTGGATGCAGTCGTTATGGCGGTGCCGACCTGAGTCAATTCCAATTTCGCAGCGGAGACGTGCTGCTGTTTGGCAGAGAAGACACAGGGCTCCCCAATGACATCCGAGAGAGCTGCGATCAGATGGTCACAATCCCGATGCCAGGAGCCGCCCTCAGCGATGGCACGGGAGGGGTCAGAAGCTTGAACTTGTCCGTTGCTTGTGCCGTCGTGACCTATTCAGCAGGGTTGCAGTTGAAGATGTGGTGATCGCCGGACTGCCCTAGTCAAGCTTGCACCAAGCCGACTCCGTCGTTACCTTCAGCCAGATCGCACCATGTGTGACCGCGATCACGACATCGTTATTTCGTGTATGCAGCCGTCATTGATCCTGATTACTGCATCCACACCGATTCTGGCTTTCTCACTGTGGAATGGATTGCCAGGGATTGCAAATAGTCGTTCATTTGAATTATCAGAGCTACCTCCTCTTCCTGAGATTGTTTCTAAGCCATCAACAGATGAATCTGAAGATTCGACTTATTCGTTGATGTCTGACGATGAATCAGCAGAAGTAGACGAAACATCTTTGGAAGAAATTGCTCAGCAAACTCATCCCATTTGGATTCAGGTTTCTGATCGAGTCACTCTTGCATCATTGGCTATCGAGCTTGGTCTCGAAGTTGAAGACCTGGCCAAGGAAAATGGCAGATCCACTGGGCACGTCTACCATCCAAATCAATGGGTACGCTTCAATTCTTCCTTAAAAAATAAAGCAGAAACAATTAAACAACTTAAATTCGATAGTTTGACTGATAAAGAACCCGATCCAGAATTAATTCAGAAAGAAGTTGCAACCGTACAACAGGGTGATTCTTTAGCCAGTTTTCTCAAGAGGCATGGTCTTAGCAGTGATGAGCTGCAAAAATTCAATCCCGGCCTTGATGTTGCCTCTCTCACCATTGGCCGACAAGTTCGTGTTGCGCAAGCAGCTAGCGGACAAAAAATGCTCGCTATACGCCCAAGCATGAGCGGAGCTGCTAGTTGGCCAAAATTGCCACAACTGAGGTCACCATTCCATGATCAACCAGGTCAGTTCAGCAAGCGTTATATGTGGCCGACCAAAGGAGTTTTCACATCTGGATACGGTTGGCGCTGGGGAAGGATGCATAAGGGAATTGATATTGCCAACAACACAGGCACAACCATCCATGCTTCTCGTGATGGAATTATTACCTATGCAGGCTGGAGCAGTGGTTATGGCTATTTAGTCGAGATCACCCACAGCGATGGTGAATCAACCCGTTATGCCCACAACAGTCGTTTACTGGTAAAGAAAGGTCAGATCGTTCCTCAAGGTTCTCGAATTTCTTTGATGGGGAGCACGGGCCGCAGCACAGGTCCCCATCTTCATTTCGAGATTCGCCGTGCAGGTGGTGCAGCAGTCAACCCTCTTTCAAAGCTTCCAACTCGGAAGGCCTGATTGGCACTCCATCGTTTAGAGTTATCGAATACCTGGCTCGGTAGCTCAGCTGGTTAGAGCGTGGGATTCATAACCCCAAGGTCGGGAGTTCAAGTCTCCCCCGAGCCATATCGATGACTGAGAGAGATTGTCTCTCTTCCATCATCATGATCAGCGCATCTCAATTGCACTCAAACGTTCTCTAAATGTAAGGGGGTTGTTTTTGATTGGAGCGGACAGCTCTGATCGAGATGTGGCTTGCGGCTGATAAACCGGATTTGGCTTGACAGCGGCTTGACGAGCGCCTCGCCCAGGCATCTTGACTGACCCCGTGAACGCAACACGATCCAAGGGTCGTTTTTTCAAGTCTGAGCGCAACTGATTCAAAAGTCTGAAGTGACCTGTCGAACTGAATTTGCGAAGCAAGCCTGGATCCCAATTCATCTGTCTGTCGAGTGTCATCTGAGTGTATGAGTCAAGGTACTGATCGTCGTGATAAATTGTAGACTGGAACTAGAAGTCGATCCGACTACGCATAAGTCAGGATCGGCATCCTGTTGATCACCACCACATTCTGAACATGCCCGAAAACGGTTGCCTGCGAGTTGGCCAAATGGCCCCGGACTTTACAGCCACCGCTGTTGTGGATCAGGAGTTCAAGGAGATCAGCCTGTCTCAGTACCGCGGCAAGTACGTCGTGCTCTTCTTCTATCCTCTCGACTTTACGTTTGTCTGCCCCACAGAAATCACAGCCTTCAGCGACCGCTACGCCGATTTCTCAAGCAAGAATACAGAGGTTCTCGCCGTATCTGTTGACAGTAAGTACAGCCACCTAGCTTGGATTCAGACTCCTCGCAATCAAGGAGGCATCGGCGATATTGATTACCCACTTGTCGCTGATCTGAAGAAGGAAATTTGTGCAGCGTACAACGTTCTGAATGAAGACGGTGAAGCTGATCGTGGGCTTTTCATCATTAATCCCAAGGGAATGGTGATGCACATGACCATCAACAAAGCACCTGTTGGACGTAACGTGGATGAAACATTGCGAGTTCTTCAGGCCTATCAATATGTTGAAGCGAATCCTGATGAAGTCTGTCCAGCCAACTGGACCCCAGGTGAAAAGACCATGAAGGAAGATCCAAAGGGAAGCAAAGAGTATTTCGCTTCCATCGGTTGATCCTCATCTTAAATTAAAAATTTTAGGGTTCTGTCGGATTTTTAACCGGCGGGCCCTTTTTTATGAGCAGATCGATTGCCTGCTGTAATGAATCTCCCATGGCGATACTTCTTCCATCACTGACAACAATTCTGATTAACGAGGGTAATCCACCTTTGCTGGCTCGTAAATACACAGGCTCGACATACAAAAGTGTTTTCCCCAGGGGTACAACAAGCAGATTCCCCTGAATCACCTCTGACCCGCCACGGTTCCAGAGCCCAAACAATTTGCTGATTTGTGGTTCTTGATTGATCAAGGCTTGAATTTGTTCAGGACCAAGGATTGGCGTTGCCTGAGGAAAATCAATTAAAAGTAATTCACCATAACCCTCATCATCATTGCGCGCCGCCAGCCAAGCGGTTAAATTTGGTCTATTTTGTGGAGTAAGAGGCTGTAGAAGCAAAAATTCCGAACTACTATTGCTTTGAATTTGAGCAGTAATATGATAAGGATCTACCGGAACCTGCGTTCTTCCGTAAACCTCTTTAGGAACTTGCCAAACATCATCTCCACTATAGAATTTACGCGGATCAGTTACATGATAACGCAATAATTGATCAACCTGTACTCTAAAAAAATCCTCGGGCACTCGCAAATGCTGCCGTAACTGCTCAGGCATACTTTCAACCGGCTTGAACAACTGCGGAAAGACATTGGCCCAACCTTGAATAATTGGGTCATTGGGCTCATTAACATAAAGATGAACCGTTCCATTAAAGGCATCAACTACAGCCTTAACGGAATTGCGAAGGTATCTATCCGGACGATTATTCTTATCCTTAACGACAGCGCTGTAAGGATAATAGCTTGAACGCGTGTATCCCTCAACAATCCAATATTGATGTTGACTTGATAAAAATCCCGGCTTTGTTTCCTTCATTGGCACAGAAACCAAGTAAGGATCACCCCGCAAATCAAGAAAAGGAGCAATTGCTCGCACACGCTGTCTCACTTCACGTCTAATCATTAACTTCGTGTCATCCCTGATCGACGGAGAAGTAAGCAACCTAGGCTCATTGAGATAAACCGCTCCAGCCAAACGTTGCCATAACGAACCAATGGGAACACCACCGATACCGCTATAGCGATTATAGACATTTTCATCGCCCTCAGGATAATCAAACTCATCTACGTCAGTCGGTGCAACGGCGTAAGGAGAAGGTAATGCTCCAAAATAGAGAGCTGCATGATCGACTGGCACAGCCTTCTGAACATCATCCTTGCTGATATCTAATGCCTCATTTCCTTCTATTCGCGTAGCAGATCCTAGATCACTGATAAAATAAGCTGGCAATCCATCCTCTGTGTAAGTATTAACTGGGCTGAGGGTGAATCCATAGCCATGGGTAAAAACGAAATGTCGATTTAACCACGTGCGTGAACGTCTCGGGAGCTTCGATTGATCAAGCTCTCTGGCAGCCAAGATCACTTGTTGAGCCGTGTCACGATCGGGATGGAGTCGATAGCGATCCACCGCAGGGTTGGAAAATCTGTAATAGACCCTCAGCTCCTGAAGTTGACTGTTGGTCTCAAGGAGAGGCTGGCTATCCCACAAACGGATGTTATGAAGAGTACTCGCTCCCTCATCCAGATCATTGCTTGTTAACTCAGCTGATGGATCGACCGATCGTCGTAAGGTTTGGTTTAACTGAAACGCATCACGCGTGGACTGAATTGCTTTCTCGATATAGGGGGTCTGTAACAACAACTCCTGCGGACGCAGCCATAACCATCGACTAAGCGGTGTTATGAGATACTCCAACAACACTGTCAGCAACAGAAAGGCAATCAAACAACGTCTCAGTTTCTGTGTTTGTCTCCCAACACTGTTGAGCAGCAACAAAATTGCACAACCGAACAAAAGCACGCTGAAAAGGGAGCGCACCGGCATCGTGAGGTGTTCTTGTAACCATCCAGCGCCAGCGACGACTCCACTTTGCCTCCAAAGCAATTGGTGTCGAAACAACCAGATCAAAGCTGCCGTTGTTGAAAAAATCAACGCCAGCCAACGACAGCATTGATGAACGAATGATTCACGAAGAGGACCAACGCGCCAATCGGAAAGGGCTGGCGATCGGATTAAACGCAACCATAAGGCTGCTGCAAAGTTGAACACCAACAGCAGCAGAAGTAATTCAAGGCCCAGGCGAATTGCTGTGAAGCGAGCGAGCGCGAAACTCACATCTGCTTTGAGAATTGAATCCTTCAGTCCAGAATCGGGAATCCTGATGGCAAGAGCCCAAACCCCCCAGGCTCTCGCTGCAATCAAAACAACACATGCATCAATGGCATTTGTCAGCCAAACCATCGGTTGTCGCCGAACAGCGAGAACGATGGTGATAATCACCTGTGCAGGGATGAGATGCCGATAAGGTTGGCCATTGTTGGCGAGAACAGCAGGCCAATGATCGAGGGCAAACGGTTGATGAATTGCAAGCAGAGCCAGGCAACTAATCAACACACTGCTGATCACCAGCACCAGCAATGTCGATAAGAGAGCCAGCGAGAATCCTCCTCCCTGAAGGACATAACCAGTCGGTTGTCGCTCGCATGAGTGATCGCTTGACAAACGTCGACGACAGTGATTCGCCAGCAAAACTGGGACCACAGCGATGCCCGCAAATATGAGTTCCAAACACCAGCGTTCCAGCAGAACGTTTTGCCAATCAAACTGAGAGAACCAGAGCCACTCCACCGACATCCTTGCCGCCACATAGGACAGCGGGAGCAGGAGAAGCAGAAGGATCATGCGAGTCCGGCTAATTTCATGAACGTCTCACCCTGCAAAGTCTCCTCCTCAATGAGCGCATTGACCAAACGGTCCATATCGTCTCTTCGCGGTTGAAGAAGATCGACGGCCTTCTGTAAGGACTGCCGAGCAAGTTCCTGGACCTGCTGATCAATCTCACTGCCAGTGGATTCGGCATATGCAGGACGTTGATTAAACCAATCGCGTCCCAGAAAAACTTCCGTTCCAGCACCTTCAAGAGCCACGGGCCCTAACGAAGAAAAGCCGAAACGTGTCACCATTTCACGTGCCAATTGTGCCACCATTTGCAAATCACCACTAGCTCCCTGGGTTACTTCTTCGCGTCCGAAAACAACAAGTTCAGCAGCACGCCCTCCTAAAGCAACAACCAGACGAGCCATGAGATGAGCTCGTGTAATCAGACCAGAATCAAGGACCTCATCATCAGGCCAGAAACGCGTAAACCCTCCGATGCCCCCACCGCGAGGAAGCAGGGTTACTTTATCGACGCGATCAGCGTGGGGAAGTAAAGCTGCAACAAGCGCATGACCCACTTCGTGATAAGCGATGAGACGTTTCTTTGCACTGTCCTGAAGTGGTGCTGCAACCAAGCCCATCGTGATTCTCTCGAGTGCAGCTTCGAGATGTTCATTCGCGATTGCGCTGGCCCGTTGCCGTGCCGTCAGGATCGATGCTTCGTTCAATAAATTGGCAAGATCAGCCCCTGAAAATCCTGGTGTCCGTCTAGCCCAGTCTTCGAGATTGACGGATGGATCAAGCGGACGACTGCGTGCATGAACCGAGAGAATGGCTTGACGACCGTTCCGATCAGGTAATCCAACAGTGATCCGACGATCAAAACGTCCAGGTCGTGTGAGCGCAGCATCGAGGACGTCAACCCGATTCGTCGCAGCCAAAAGAATGACGCCGGAATTGTCGGCAAAGCCATCCATCTCAGTCAACAGTTGATTCAAGGTCTGTTCGCGTTCGTCATTACCACCGCCAATTCCCGCTCCCCGTTGCCGACCGACGGCATCAATTTCATCAATAAAGACAATGCACGGCGACTTTTCTTTGGCTTTGCGAAAGAGATCTCTGACACGACTCGCACCAACACCAACAAATAGTTCCACAAATTCGGATGCCGCCATTGAGAAGAACGGCACATCAGCTTCACCGGCAATAGCCCGCGCTAGAAGGGTTTTGCCGGTTCCTGGTGGCCCGATGAGCAAAACACCACGGGGAATCTTGGCACCAAGACGAATGAACACTTCAGGTTGCTTCAGAAAGGTCACCACCTCTTGAAGCTCCTGCTTCGCTTGGTTGATCCCAGCGACATCCTCAAAACGAACCTTGAGATCCTCTTGAGGCTTAATGCGTGGCTGACTGCGGCCGAAGCCAAGTGCGCGGTTCGCAACCTGAGCGGATCGACGCAACAGCAACGACAAGCCAACAATGATCAACAAGATCAACGCAAGATTGCCGACCATGCCAGCAAGCTGCTGCTGCTGCCGGATATCAATGACCTTCAGCGGTGTACCCGACTGTTCTGCTGTACGAAGAACCAGCTGATCGTTCAGCAAAACAGGGGCAGTGATCTGCTTGCCGTTTTTGTAGGTGACTTTCACCTCCCGGCGAGCGGGGATCAGCTCCAGCAACTCAACGTCGCCATCCCTGATCTGGCGGAGCAAAGTCGAATAACTCGGCAGTTTCTGCCCCCTTAGAGATGGCAGAAAGGACGATGTGCTCTCTTGAGATTGAGTGGGCTGCTTGGAGCCGTCGGTACCTGAACTCACGTCAACGTCGTCGTGGCCAAAGCCTAGCGATTTGACGCAGGGCATCCCGGAAAGAGACAATCTGGCTTTGGAATCTTTCCAGCCGAGATGGCCGTACCGAAGAAGAAAACATCCAAGGCAAAGCGCAACCAGCGCCATGCCACTTGGAAAGCCAAGGCTGCAGTTGCGGCAGAGCGAGCCATGTCAATCGGGAAATCCGTTCTGAGTGGGCGAGCACAGGGTTTTGTCTATCCCGTGAGCGAATCTGAAGACAGCGAATCCTGATCGCAGCAGTGCAGCGAGATACGACTCAACCGTCTGCAGGTGTCCACGGCCAAGCAGACGTCAGCATTGATTGACTCGAAGCTGATGGATGGAATGGCTGTCAAAACCATCCGGATAAACCGATCGACCTGCTGCGAGGTCAAGCCAACCCCACGTTCACGGCGCTGGTTGGATTCTTGCTGTTGTTTCCAAAGAGAAGGAGCATTGAAATCATCAGCACTGAGTTGCCAGAGGTGATCGATCAAATCCCAAATCGGCTGGTAACGCTCCAATTGGTTTTGAACAATTCGTCTATAACTGAGCTCCTCAGGCTGGATTGGTGGATTGAGGTGATCCGCGCCACAGTCGACTGATGCCTGTGAATCGAGTGGTCTGCAGCCCAGGAACCACCCCTCCAGGATCAGCACATCGGCATCACACTGAAACCACCCAGAGCGATCTCCACGTCCGTTTCGAAGCGCTTTGTCAAATCGAGGCAAATCGACAGCCTCTCCCTGTTTCCATGCCGTCAAACTGCGCTGCATCAACGCGAGATCATGACTGCCTGGAAGAGCTCTAGGAACACCCCAAGGGTTTCCCTGCATCGCAATCTCCAGAGCCGGTCCCTCCCAATAAAAATCATCAATTGACACAACCTGCAGGGAAAGATTCAACTCTTTTGCGGCATGGTCTAACCAGCGTCCGAGGGTTGTTTTGCCACAACCTGGCAATGCACTAAGCCCAATCAAATGACGCGTCCCCTGCGGTACAGCCTCAGCGATCGTCAACAGCGGAACAGCAAGCCACCACAACCACTCCGCCGTACTGTCCGTTGGCCAAAGCTCTTGGCCAACGGAGTCAATCCCTCGATCAAGCCAGTGATCAAACCAGCGATTCGGGTCTGAAACACCAAGCGATTGCAGTAGGTGTTGAAGATCAGAATGTGGATGATCAAGGCTGCGATCAAGATCCAACTTTGAACGCCTCCAAAACAACGGCATAGACAAGGCCAAGTCGCAAGTTGTCGACGATGTGCCATGGGAATGGCAGCGGGGTTTGTTCGACCCGACTTCGCAACCGCACAAGACATTCACAGATCGCCAAAACAATCAATGAAGAAAAAGTCCGCAATGAAATGGCATTGTCCAGATGAACCGTGAGATTGCTGCCAAGAAAAAAGCCACTGAGCAGTGCAATTAAAATCAGACTTCGCTGGGCCCATGGCCCCGTGAAACTTGGCTTGAGACGACGACCCAGACGTTGTTGAACCTTTGACAGTCTTGTGTCTTGAACGGTTGTCATGAAGACTGGCTGTGAATCAGCGCTTGCAAGTACTTCAGCGTCACCAGGCCCTCAGTGCAAGCTGGCCCGTGCTGCTGTGGAGCAGGTTGGTCCTGATCGCCAAGATGCTCGAAAACCGCTGCAGCCAGCGGTAGCAACGGAATCAGTTCTTCATCCCAAGGAGAAGGGGTCACCAAACAGCTCAATTCCGCTGCCACCGCAGCCTGCAAACCAGCGGCTGAATCTTCAATAGCGAGCACATCAACGCAGCTCAGACCACTGCGATGCAGAGCCAACTGGTAGAGAGCTGGTGAGGGTTTGCCATCATTCACATCATCAGAACAAACCATTCCGTCAAAACCTGGCAGATCAGCTGGAGCAGCCTCCAAAAGAGCGGTAACAGACGCTCTTCCACTAGAGGTCACGATCCATTGTTGAAGACCGGCCTCACTCAAATCTCTCAGCAGCCTGGCAACTCCTGGACGCCAGCCAACATGACCCTGGCGCACGCGAGTGAGGTAATGGTTCCGTTTGAGATCTCGCAGCTCAAGAAGTTGATCATCTGAGATGCTCTGACCAATGTCCAAACAATATTGCTTGACACGAGGTAATCCACCTGGAATCGAAAGAAGACGGCAATACAACTCTGGATCCCAATGAATCGGTAGACCTAAATCCTCAAAAGCCGCATTAAAAGCGGGCCGATGTCCGTCCATCTCGGTATCCGCCAGGGTGCCATCGACATCCCAGAACACAGCACGCAATTCAGCCATTGCAATCGAATTCAGCGGTCAAGATGGACCATGCTGAGCATCATCGTGAACCGAGGCAGCCATCCTTGCCAGAGATTGCCAGTCGCTGGATTTGGTCCCTACCTGTGGTGATCGAGCCTGATCCACTCGAAGAACTTGATTTACCGCTACCGCTGCGATGCCTTCTTGCCCGTCGCGGACTGACCCATAAAACGCAAGCGATGGAATGGCTTGAACCCAAGGAACTTCCAGATCCATTGCATCATTTTCCAGAACTTTTCGATGCGGTGGAGCGGGTCGCCAAAGCATGCGAGAACGGCGAATCTGTTGCCATCTGCGGCGATTACGACGCAGATGGCATGACCAGCACGGCTTTGCTACTGCGCGCCTTAACACCGCTGGGCGCAAAACCAACCCATGCAATCCCATCAAGAACACAAGACGGTTATGGCTTGAACGCCGGAATGGTCCAACGACTTCACGATGACGGGATACGACTCCTGATCACCGTGGATAACGGTGTCTCAGCCCAAGAGGGCCTTGAACTGGCGCACGAACTTGGGGTTGAAGTGATCGTGACTGACCATCACACCATTCCAGACCAGCGCCCTCCAATGAAAGCTCTGATCCATCCGGCCACGACGCCACCGGAATCGCCCTACCGAGGGCTTGCAGGAGTGGGTCTTGCCTATGTTCTGGCGCTGGTTTTAGCAGAACGACTCCAAAGGCTTGATGTCATCGCAGGCGCAAGGGATCTGTTTTGCATCGGCACTGTTGCCGACATGGCACCGCTTACAGGCGCGAACAGACTTTGGCTTCAAGAGGGTCTCAAGCATCTTCATCAAAGCGGCTGTGAGGGCCTCAGGGCTTTGCAACGTCTTGCCGGATTGGGCGATCGTGCTCTGAAGGCTGAGGACATTGGCTTTCAGATTGCCCCACGGATTAACGCCGTCGGCAGGCTTGGAGAGCCTCGTCTGGTTGTTGATCTCCTCACTGAAGCCAATGCTGATGCAGCGATGGGCTTGGCCCGGCGCTGCGATGACTACAACAGGCAACGGCGTGACTTGTGCGACGCCATCGAAGCCGAAGCGCTCGCTTTGGTCGAAGCAGATGAACAACGATTGCCACCCTTTTTGCTCCTGGCTCAAGCCCATTGGCATCACGGTGTGATCGGAATTGTGGCGGCAAGACTGGTGGAGCGATATCACCGCCCAACAGCCTTACTCGCCGGAGAGGGACAAGGACGTTTGCGTGCCTCGGTTAGAGCTCCAATTGGATTTGCTGTGGATGCCGCACTAGAACAATGCGGTGATCTGCTGGAGCGATTCGGAGGTCATCCTGCAGCTGGCGGGTTCTCGATTTCAGCAGAAAAGGTCAGCACACTGCACGAGCGACTGAACGTTTTGGCCGATGGATGGCTCGAAACTCAGGGCCTGGGGATCCCAGTGCGACCAGAGGTTTTACTCGGGCTGAAGGAAGTTGACTGGGATCTGTGGGCTGCTCTCCAACGGCTGGAGCCCTTTGGGATGGGTCATCAAGCACCCCTGTTTTGGGCGCGTGACTGTGAAGTGGTCCACAGTCGAAATCTGACTGGAGGTCACTTGAGGCTGGTCTTACAACAGGGTGACGTCCAAAGAGGCGCTATCGCATGGCGATGGGACGCGTCAACACCTGTTCCTGAACACTGCGATGTGGCGTTCCGGGTGATGGTCAATCGCTGGCAAGGGGAACAACGACTGCAACTCGAGGTGAAAGCACTCCGCCATCACAGCAGCAGCATTGGATTGAAACGAGGCGAACAACGCTATGTGGCCTTTCTTCAGTCCGAGACTGAATTCATCCTGCGAAACAACCGTGGCCAGGAGATCCTGGCCACGGTCGTCAATGGATCGCAGTTGCAATGCTTTGATCCATTGGCCTCTCACCCTCAGGTGAAAACCCTGCTTGAAGAAGCCAGTTTGGGACTTGGACTAAGACCCTGAGCTCAACTCAAAGGGCTCCTCGGCGGTAAAACAGAATGAAGACAATTGCGGGACCAGCGAGAGTGATCAGCGCGAGGGCGGCGAAGTTGGCGATCAGGTGGAAGTCGAAGCCCATGATGATTCGGCGCTGTCAGACGAACAGTGTGACTGCAGGTTACGGGGCGTTGTCACCCAGAGCGTCCTTGATCGACGTCCACTGTGATCGCTTGTCACAGCAATCATGATGAAAACTGAGCACCTTCACTGGCAATGCATCAGTCACTGCGGCGCCTGTTGCCGCCTCTGTCCAGAAGAACGGGTTGAAGCACTTGCCGCTCTGACGGAAGATCAGCGGCAGCACTATCTCTCGATGGTTGGTGAGGATGGCTGGTGCATTCACTACGACAGTGGTGGCCGTCGTTGCCGGATTTATGAGCAGCGACCCTTGTTCTGCAGAGTGAGCGAACTTGGGGCAATTTTTTCAGTCCCAGTCGAACAGTTGGATTCCTTCGCCATCAGTTGCTGCCGTCAACAGATCCGATCTCTTTATGGAGGCCGCAGCAAAGTGATGCGTAGGTTCGATCGAGCTCAGCGCTCTCAATGACCATGGATTCGAGCCTGAATGAACGACCTGCGTTCATCGCCGTAGTTGTCAGCACATTCACGACAGTGTTCATTGCAGAACTGGGAGACAAAACCCAGCTCGCAACCCTGTTGCTGGCAGCCCAGTCGGGAGCACCGTGGCTGGTCTTTCTCGGAGCAGCTTTAGCGTTGATCGCATCAAGTCTTGTCGGGGTGGTTATCGGACGTTGGCTGGCCACGGTTCTGCCCCCAGAACGACTTGAATTAATGGCTGGTGTGTTGATGGTGGGGCTAGGTCTTTGGCTCGGCATTCAGGCCACACGTTCCCTGCTCAATGCCGTCTCCACAACGGCCTGACCCATGGATCTGACACTGCTTTTTTCAACTTTTCTGACCGTATTTCTGGCTGAGCTTGGTGACAAAACTCAATTGGCGACAGTGGCCATCAGCGGCACATCCAATCGTCCTGTGGCCGTGTTTCTCGGGTCGGCTTCAGCGCTTGTACTGGCCAGCCTGATTGGAGCTCTTGCAGGGGGATCGATGGCGTCCTTCATCCCATCAGACCTGCTACAGCTGCTTGCCTCTTTTGGCTTTTTATTCATTGGTCTTCGATTGCTACGACCTCTGATCAGATCGACAGACGTCACAAGCGAGAACCAATGACTGCAAACTCTTAGAGTTGGAGAGGATCGGTGTTCTCTGCACTGTCCTCGGCTTAGTCCTTGGATGACTCCGATTCCATTTCTTCCGGTCTAGACGATCGGTTCAGTCCCCACTACTGATGAAATTCACGGTCGCCGACCTGCTGGATCAGTTGTCTGCCGAGACACCGACTGAGACGGGCACCTTGGCCAAGTCACTCAAACTTTCCAACAAAGCAGACAAGCAGTCGCTCGAGCTTTCTCTGGCTGCGCTCACACGTCTCGGCGTTGTGATCAACCAGGAAGACGGACTGCTTCGAGGCAAGGATGAACACTTGATTAAGGCTCGATTGCGTTGCAGTAGCAAGGGGTTTTGCTTTGCAATCCGTGATGACTGTGGAGATGACATTTACATTCGAGACCATCAGCTCAATCACGCCTGGAATGGGGACCGCGTTTTAGTTCGTATTACAAGAGAGGGCGGGCGACGACGTTCGCCTGAAGGAGGTGTTCAATGCATTCTTGAGCGATCCACCAGGACCCTTTTAGGGCAGGTGGAACGTCAAGATGAGCAACTACTCGCGATTCCTCTCGACGATCGATTGCTGACAACCATCCAGCTTCCAGATCAAGATGAAGAGCATATTCAGCAAGATCCACCGACCTCCGTTGTCGAAATCAGAATTGATCGTTATCCCGTAGCCCAATGTTCAGCCGAAGGACACGTCGCGAGACCATTGCCGCTCAATGGTGGCCCTTCAGCCGATCGAGATCTACTCCTGACCAAAGCTGGATTACACGAGCGGCCTGCGGCTCCACGAGCATCGTCCAAAACACCATCGGTGAAAAAACGAGTTGACCTGAGTGATCAACCAGCTCTCTTGATGCGCAGTTGGTCCGTTCAGGATGCGCCTGCACTTCCAGCGGTCCATGTCATCCCGCATGCTGGAGGAAGTCGACTGTGGGTGCATGTCCCTTCTGTAGCGGAACGAATTGGCGCTGGAAATACACTCGATCTTTGGCTACGTGATCGAGCAGAGGCGATTTGTTTAGGTGAGATATGGCAGCCGTTGCTCAACCCAACTCTAAGCAAAGCGTGTCGCTTTAATGTTGATGAAACAGCTGAAGCAATTTCAGTTCGTTTGGATATTTCTGCTGATGGTGATATCACCGATTGGGATTTCGCGCTGACAACGATCCGTGCCGTGGCTTGTGTTTCCCCTGAACAGTTGAAGGCACTTGCCGAGAGAAAACCTCGTGCAAGAACGATTCCAAGCGTTCTAAAGCCGATCAAAGATCATCTGAACCAGCTTGAAACGATTCAATTCTGTGTGCGTTGCTTGATGGAGAGAGAACGGCAACAAGGTGCTATTCAATTGAACTTAAAGCCACCGTTCATCGAAGCGCTGGGCGATTTGGTCTGGGCAGATCCAACAGGTCTTCGGCACCGCTGGAGTGATGCAACAGATTTAACGGACCCTCAATCGCTTCTTCAGCCATTACTGAGAGCTGCACATCGCGCCTGGGGACGACATGCTACCGCCCTGCAATTACCAGGAATACAGTTAATAGAATGTGAGCCAGATGGAGCACTTTTGACAGATGTAGCAAAGACAGCTGTCGCTCTTGATCTTCCGTTGGAGCTCGACGAAGAAGGCAGTCCCCCTGCATCTGAATTGATGGCAGCCTTCACCGATGCCAAGCAAAGACGTGTACTCGAACAGCAACTGAGCAATGCGCTGCCGGACAGAAGTTTTGGCATCATGTCGCCTCATATAGACAGCTCAGAGTCGATCAGTGACGATCAAGACTCCAAGGATCTACGCAACTTAGATTCAGAGCCAACACTTTTGAATGGCACCCCTTTGCTTCCATGGACGTGTGCCAGTGTTCGTTATCTCGATCTGGCCAATCAACAAGTTCTCGTGAGCTTATTGCAAGATGGCAAAGATCGCCCGACGGTACGGCACAAACAACGCCTTTCACTCGGCAGGAAAGATTGTCAAACAGAATTGACATGGCCGTTATTCACGGCAAGTCAAGACGAAAAGCTTCAAACTTTAATCAGTGATCGATTCATCCAACGACTCAACAGTCGTTGTCGACAAGTGCAGGACTTGGAACGAGATCTTCTTGCGATGGTACAAGCTCGCTCAGCAGAGCCCTGGGTAAATACAGAGATCGATGGAGAAATCAGTGGTGTACAAAGCTACGGATTTTTTGTTGAAGTCGGTCCAAGCATCGTCGAGGGACTGGTGCATGTGAGCTCACTTAATGATGATTGGTACGAATATCGTTCTCGTCAAAATCGTCTTGTAGGTCGCAAGAATCGACGCGTTTATCAACTTGGCGACAAAGTTCGTGTTCGCGTGATCAAGGTTGACGTCCTACGCAATCAAATAGATCTTGAGGTCATCAATGAAACGGCTCCAACCAGCAATCAAGACGAAACAAGTAAACCCATCCCCGTCACACTTAGTGAAAGTTAATCATGCTCCCATATGTGATTGGGGTAACAGGAGCATCGGCTCAGCCATTAGCTGAGCGGTCATTACAGTTGCTTTTGAAGCAAGGTCGTTGCGTTCACTTAGTACTAAGTCGCGGGGCACACAATGTTTTTCGTGCCGAACAAAACCTCACAATTCCAGTCGACCCTGAATCACAGGTTCAATTCTGGAGAGAACATCTTTCGGAAAATGGTGGCGAACTGATTTGCCATCGCTGGAATAATCAGGCCGCTTGCATTGCCAGCGGCAGTTTTCGCACCAAAGCAATGATCATTGTGCCATGCAGCATGGGGACAGTAGGCAGAATTAATGCAGGAATCGCTGGGGATTTAATCGAACGATGTGCTGATGTGCACCTCAAGGAGGGACGGAAACTTGTGATCGTTCCAAGAGAGATGCCATTCAATCTGATTCATCTGCGCAACCTGACTGCCCTTGCTGAAGCAGGGGTCAAGATTGCAGCTCCGATTCCTGCCTGGTATACACAACCCAAAAGTTTGGAGGAGATGATTGATTTTTTGGTTGTCAGGCTATTTGATGGCCTTGAAGAGGATCTTGCACCTCTAAAGCGATGGGAAGGATCAAAACAGTGAGAATCAGGCGCGTTCTTCTCATCCCTGCCCTTGCCCCCTTTTTGGCAGTACTGATCATCTCTGCATTCAATCGCGAACCATCTCTGCGATTAAAACTTTTGATCTGGCAATCTCCTGCTCTGCCTTTGGGTGCCTGGAGTGCACTGGCTGCAACAGTCGGAGCTTCATTCAGCGGCGTGGCATCTCTCCTGCTGCTCACACCAACAATCCGGTCATCAGTGTCGTACCAGACATCGAAAGAACCAGCCCAAACCCCTTTCCAACCCACAGATCTGCCTGGATACACCGCGACACGAGTCGAGCGTGACATCCGAGATCCCGCACCGACGGTTGCCGTTCCTTATCGCGTGATCAGGAGGAAGGCAACATCGAAACCATCGCGATCTGCAACGCCTACGACCAAAACGACTGACGCATCCTCATTTGCAGATGATTGGGGGGATGATCCAAATCAAGATTGGTAAGCCCAGGCTGGACCTGCTTACAGTTCTGGTAGAGACCTGGATTCGGTGAGCGACACCCCTGAAACGGCGCCTATTGACGCGAAACCAGAACCCAAGGCAAAAGCCAAGCCCAAACCACCAAAGCTTGAAGACAAGCCGTTCGAAGCCTTTATGGCAGAAGATTTTTTACCTGAGTTGACCAAACAACTCGATCGGCATGGCGTCAAGGCGGATCGGCTGGAACTGATGACCGCAGATCGTCCGGTAGTGGGTGGCAGCTGCCCCATGGTTTTAGGTGAATTGCCAGGAGGCCGTCGCTTTTGGCTGTGCTTTCTCAAGGAAGACATCAGCAGTGGTAAGACGATCAGCCTTGCTGAAGCAGGCAGTGAGCCAACGCTTCTCGAGTCATTTTTGATTGATGAAAAACGGATGTCTCTGGCTCTCCTGGTGTCGCGATTGATGCAGCGTCTGAATGGTCAAAAATGGCTCGGAAGTAACTGAGCTGTCGAGGAATGCGGTGTCACCCCTACATTGGATGACACCGTGAGACTGGAGCTGATGGTCCCTCCCACCGCCGTGGCCGAACAGACAGCAGACAACGCTGTCGCCATCAAGGATCCTGTCAAGGACACGATCCTCACACCTCGGTTCTACACCACGGACTTTGAGGCCATGGCCGCCATGGACCTTCGACCGAACGAGGAGGAACTCGAGGCGATATGTGAAGAATTTCGCAAGGACTACAACCGTCATCACTTCGTGCGCAACGAGGAATTCGATGGTGCAGCAGACCAACTCGATCCCGAAACCCGTCAGGTGTTCATCGAGTTCCTTGAACAAAGTTGCACATCCGAATTTTCGGGCTTCCTTCTCTACAAAGAGTTGAGCCGTCGGATCAAACAAAAGAATCCCCTGCTTGCCGAGTGCTTTGCACACATGGCAAGAGATGAGGCTCGCCACGCAGGTTTCCTCAACAAATCGATGAGTGATTTTGGCGTACAGCTGGATTTAGGGTTTTTAACAGCAAATAAAAAATATACACATTTTGCTCCACGATTTATATTTTACGCCACATACCTATCCGAAAAGATTGGTTACTGGCGTTATATTGCGATTTATCGCCATCTTGAGCAACATCCTGAAAGCAAAATATTCCCGATTTTCAATTTCTTTGAAAACTGGTGTCAAGACGAAAACAGACACGGAGATTTCTTTGATGCTCTGATGAAGTCCCAACCCAAAACTGTCCGAGGTCCTATTGCCAAGTTGTGGTGTCGCTTCTTCCTGTTGGCAGTCTTTGCCACAATGTATGTACGTGATGTCGCTCGTAAGGAGTTCTACGAAGCGCTAGGCCTTGATGCTCGCACTTATGACCGCATGGTCATCGACAAAACCAACGAGACATCTGCACGCGTGTTCCCCGTTGTACTCGATGTTCGCAATGACAAGTTTTGGGATCGTTTAGAGAGACTGGTCTCTAACAACGCGGCTCTAACAGAGGCCGATGCCAGCCAAAGTCCAGCCCCGGTGAAAATGATTCGCAAACTTCCCCGTTGGCTTGGCAACATATCCTTGATGGCGAAGTTGTTCTTCATGGCTCCCATTCCCAGCGAAAAGTTTCAACCCGCCGTCCGCTAAAGCGGCTCTCATTGGTGACCCCTTGACTGCAGCATTTTCTAATCACTGGAAACAACTCCTTGAAGATCTGCTCCATCGCGGCTCTGCTGCAGGAGCAGATTTAGTGGAGATTTTTCTTGAGCGTACCGATCATCTCGGCCTTCTGGCCGAGCAAGATTGCATTACAAGTGTCAATCCAGCATTCACTCGTGGTGCAGGACTGCGAGTATTCCGCAATAGTCGCGATGGCTTTGTCAGTACAAATGACCTCAGTCGTGATGGGCTAACTCGAGCCCTGGATCAGGCACTTGCGATGCTTGAGTTATCAGCTCCAAATCAAATCACCAGGTCAAACTTTTCAGGTTTGCTGGAATTGAGTGAGCATGGAGCAAACAAATTAGATTGGCTTCAACGCTGCCCCACTCTTTCTGATGCAAGCCAACGCTTATTAGAAGGAACCAATCATTTACAACGGTTGGGCCAACACCTACAAGTCCGAAGAGGAAGTTATTCACGCGATTGGCAGGAAGTATTAATCGCTGCCTCAGATGGAACGTTTGCCCATGACATTCGTCTTCACCAATCAACCGGACTTTCTGTCCTAGCAGCTGATGGCGAGCATCGATCCAGCGTTGGTCGACGCTACGGAAGCACAGATCGTCCAGATGATTTAGTTAACTGGGATTGTGAAGCCAGCGCTACTGAAGTTTGTGATAGTGCTGGGACAATGCTACGAGCTGAATATGTCGATGCAGGTCAAATGCCTGCTGTTTTGGCAAATCGTTTTGGCGGTGTGATTTTTCACGAAGCCTGTGGCCACCTGCTAGAAACCACACAAATCGAGAGGGGGACCACTCCTTTCGCAGATAGCGTAGGCACATTGATTGCCAACCCCGCTCTCACCGCTATCGATGAAGGATTAAGTGGTGGGAGTTTTGGCTCAATTTCTATGGATGACGAAGGGATGCTTCCCGAACGGACAGTCTTGATCAAAGACGGAATTCTGCAACGCTTCATTAGTGATCGTGCTGGTGAACTGAGAACTGGCCACCCAAGAACCGGTAGTGGACGACGACAAAGCCACGCCTTTCCAGCAGCAAGCCGTATGAGAAATACTTACATTGATGCCGGACCGCATCAACCTCAAGAGCTAATCGCATCGGTGGATAAAGGGCTTTATTGCAAAGCGATGGGTGGGGGAAGTGTTGGTCCAACAGGACAATTCAATTTCTCTGTCGAAGAGGGTTATTTGATAGAAAATGGCACACTGACCAAACCTGTCAAAGGAGCAACCTTAATTGGTGATGCCAAAGAAGTAATGCCTCGCATCTCGATGTGTGCCAATGATCTGGAGTTAGCTGCAGGTTTTTGCGGATCCGTGAGCGGAAGTATTTTTGTCACCGTTGGCCAACCACATATCAAGGTTGATTCGATCACTGTTGGAGGACGTTAAGCATGGCATCAACAAATACTTTAAACGCAGAAGGTTTAAGAGATCGTCTCCAAATGTATGCTCAACGTGAGGGGATTAAACAGTGGGATCTTGGTGCTGCATGCAGTGAAGACTGTTCCGTTCAAGTCGACCGTGGAGAAGCAAAGCAACTTAAAGCATCTCAGCGCAGTTCCATCACTGTAAGAGTCTGGAATAGTGAAGGCCTTGTTGGAATCACCAGCACCACAGACCTTTCAGATGAGGGATTGGAACAAGCACTGACTGGAGCCCATCAGGCCAGTTATTTTGGCAATCCCGAAGATATACCGGCCTTTTCGCCTCTAGCAACAGCACCTCTCCCTCAACTCGACCGACCTCTCAAGGATCGGCGTGGAATCCTGCCCTTGCTTGAAACATTACGACAGGCAGAATCAGATCTATTAAGTCGACATTCTGCGATCCAAACAGTTCCTTATAACGGACTCGCAGAATCATTGTCGCAAAGTCTCTATTTAAACAGTGATGGAGCAATGAGGCAGATGGAACGAACGCAAGCGAGTCTCTATCTCTACGCAAGAGCAGAGGAAGAAGGCCGCAAACCTCGCAGCTCTGGCGCCATTCGGCTCGCACTCGGAAGTGAAGAGCTAGATATTGAAGGTTGTATTCGAGAAGCTGCGGACAGGACAATTAGTCATCTTGACTATCGTCCAATTGAAACCGGAACGTATCGCATTTGCTTTACTCCAGAAGCATTTTTATCCCTAATTGGCGCTTTCAGCAGCATGGTCAATGCAAGAGCTGTGCTTGATGGAGTCAGTCTCAGTCAACGAGACTCGATTGGTTCAACCGTTGCTGTCCCTTTTCTATCTTTACACGATGACGGATTGCACGAGGGAAACATTGGGGCAGCAGCATTTGACGGGGAAGGAACGCCAACCCAAAAAATTTGTCTGATTGATGGTGGCCAGTTAAAGAGTTTTCTGCATTCCGAAGCGACGGCAAGAACATTTGGTGTGCAACCTACTGGCCATGCTGGATTAGGTGCCAAGGTGTCTGTTGGCCCTGATTGGCTTGTCGTCAGCACAAAAGAAGGATGCAGCAGTGGCAGCAATCTCAATCATCAAATCGAATCAGATCCGTTCATCCTGATTGAAGATTTGTCAGCATTACATGCTGGAGTGAAAGCAAGCCAAGGATCGTTTTCTCTACCTTTTGATGGTTGGCTGGTCAAAGGGGGAGAACGTTTTTCTGTGGAAGCGGCCACAGTAGCTGGAGACATCCGTGAACTACTCAAAAGTATTTTGCATTTAGAACCAAATGCAGAGGTGACTCCACGTGGTGTTTCACCACATGTTTGGGTTGATGGCTTATCCATCACAGGCGAAGCCTGATTGCGTTAAAAGAAGTGAAGCTGATTAACATCCTCAATTCTCTATTTTAAATTTGACGAAAATAAAGATATGCCCAAGCAAATCAATACCTAGCCATATTGTTTAACAAGAACAGAAGGATGACCTCATATTGGCCGGAAAACAACAAATCAAACACACTTCTCAAACACCTAGAGTAAAGATGAAGATCTCATACAAAGTGCAGGCCAGAATAGAAAAAGAGATCCATTAAAAGCTAAACCTCCCCTCAAGCAATCATCGCTTCAAGCATTGCAAAAACTGGTTTGAATAGAAAGCGTCAATGAAAAAATGTGAAAATAATTCAAACAAGATAAATGGTCATACATCAGCCCACCCGAGCGCTCTTCAATCCATTACAGACTGAGTATGGCAAACATCAAAAGAAACGTACTAAGTCATAATCATTCAAAACCATTCTACTCAGCCCCAAGACCGAGTAACAGCAAAAAAAAGACAGGCTGATCATAGAAGTCTGTCAACCGTCGAAGGGACTTTCGACGCCCCAACAAGCGACTCGTAAACAACAAGAAATGAGCTACAAAGACAGAGAATCAGCAGCAGCAAGATTGCACAACTTTTATATAGATATTCAAAGTCTGACCTTACGAAACTGGTACTTAATCAATCATAGAGTAAACTGTTGATGACATAGGCTGTCGCGCGAACAAAATGAGATCACATCAGAGACAGACCGGTGCCAAAAGAAATCGTCGATTAGAATATATGGCACCTTCTCGCGTGAAGCCATTCAATATAAACGTGAAGCCAAAGGATTTATCTATAGCAACAACAAGAAAACCAAAGAACACAGCTTGTTTATGTGTATCGAAGGAATGGATTCACTGCTGCAACAGGCAGGTTGCCTGGAAAGAGTCGGAGTTTGCATTGAACACTGAAGGAGCAAAACAAGGGAGGTTCGCATAGACATGAAGATTCTGTTTTGGGGAACCCCGACCTATGCGGTGCCGACGTTGTCTGCACTTCATCAGGCTGGACACACCATCGTGGGGGTCGTAACACAGCCAGATCGTCGCCGTGGACGGGGCAAGCAACTCATGGCTTCTCCAGTCAAAGCGATGGCGAATCAACTTTTGGTCCCAGTGTTTACACCAGAGCGGATCAGACACGAGGAGGAATGCAAAGAGGCACTGGCTGGTCTTGGTGCAGATGTGTCCGTCGTCGTCGCATTTGGGCAAATCCTCCCCAAAGAAGTGCTGGATCAACCACCCTTAGGTTGTTGGAATGGCCATGGTTCACTGCTGCCCCGATGGCGCGGGGCAGGCCCCATTCAATGGTCAATTCTCGAGGGTGATCAGGAGACAGGGGTGGGAGTGATGGCCATGGAAGAAGGACTCGATACCGGACCAGTCTTGATCGAGCAAAGAACACCGATCCATCTGCTGGATAATGCAGAACAATTGGCTCAACGATTAAGCGAAATCACAGCTGAACTCATGGTGAAAGCGATGCCAATGATCAATGCAGCAGGGCCTGCCTCACAAAAAAAGGAACGATGGCAACGTCTTCAATTAACAGATCAAAAAGACATCAATGAATCAATAACCTATGCAAGAATGCTAAAAAAGGAAGATTATGAGCTGGATTGGAATGAATCTGCGTTGAACATTCACCGGCGAATCATGGCACTCTATCCAAATACCTACACAAAATGGAACGGCATGCGTCTCAAAATCCAAGAGAGTGAACCATTAATCGAGAGGCTACGGCCAAATCTATCCAAGCAAGCGCAAAACCTTTTAGGACGATGGCCAAGTGGAACAACACCATCTGGACAAATCATTGCATGTGAAAAAGATTTGGGATTAGTTGTGAGTACCAATGGCTGCCCATTACTGATTCGAGCTGCTCAATTACAAGGCAAAACCAAAAGCGATGCCAATATGCTTCTACAGCAAATGGCAGCTAAACCGGGAGATCAGTTTCAAGAATGCTAGACGATATAAAATCTAGGATGCGCTAACAAGCAGAGACCAAATCAACACAACAGTAAAAAAGCCTGGAGTGAAAGCAAAGGAATATAAAATCGTCACTGAATAATAACAAAGAAGACAATTTTCAAAGAAGTGATCAATGTGACAAAGTTAAGTCAGAAGAAACAACTCAAACAAGATCTATACTCTGCAAAGGTGAGAGGAACACCCGCAGAAACAATCGAAACCAGTGCAGCCCAACAAAGAGACATTTTAATCGAGATCATACGATCTCACTGACGGCTTTAATTTCGAACAACTGACTGATCAAATATGATGACACAGACTGCGTGGGGATAAACGGCGCCAGATCATCTGCCTGCTGGTAAAACGTTTTCACGGCTGCCTACGAATAGAAAACAGGGCCTAACCATCAGAGAGGAATCCAGGACGAACCGGAAACGCCAATAGCAAGGTTCATTATCGCCAGACACGAGATCAACTGTGAAGGAATCACCGAGAAGATCCGTTCCAATTTGCTAAGCCCTCAATTGAGCTGGTCGATGTTGTCATCCACTGCTCCAGATCAGCATCCGTCNCCGCCAANNCATGCTCAANACGCTGCATAACTACAACGGAGACGGAACGTTGACAACCTCAAAAACACAGCATCATCGACAACACACGGAGTCAGCGACATCACCCAAAAGCAGNCCGGAAAGGTCAAGGTGAAAAGGTCAACGGGAGGGAGGTGGAATCTGGGTTTGGCAGGCATACCAGAGCGAAACAAACCAACAATCCTCTCNAGNAATAGCATTGCTTGCTCAAGCAAAATAAANTAGCNGTCAACAACATTGGATCTGCGNTGACCAACCACTCAACANGTTGACGACTCTCCGTTAGCCAAGTTTAGCAATGAACANCGCGAGCAATCATAAATTCTTCGGATTACCATGTCATCAACGTACAAGATGACAAAATTGCAGTTCGTAGATATTTTGACAACATCAGAACGACTTAAACCTTATGCCTCTCGACGCTGCCTTAACGGCAACCGCAGCAATAGCATGGATGGTGACCTCTACGCTGAACACCACCATCAACTGCGACGCGAAAGCATCAAAAGGTCTTCAGGATTTAGGGGGCGTCAGTGGACTGAGCCAAGGAGAAGGAGCTGACTGGTGGGCCGTCACAGAGGAACAACCCAACTTGTTCAAGTTGTCGATCGAGTCATCAGGCAAGAGCTTGAACGTCAAGATGAAGGAGAAAATCGATATCAAATCCGACCCACTCAATGAATCGTTAACCAAACTTGGAACAATTGCATTCTGCGAGAATCAACTCATCGTTGGGACAGAACCACTTCCCAAAAAGGCTCTCTCCAAGGACACGCACCAAGACAGCCGCTTGCTCGCCATAAGTACCAATGGCGATTATCTTTACGACCTATCAATTCCTGATCATTACAAAACAACAGAGACGACAGGGCTTGCTTATTATCGTGGGTTTCAGGGAGCCGCATGCAACAAAGATGGAACAGAACTGTTTATCGGTGCCCAACTGCCTTTAAAACAAGACCAACATCCACAAACAAGAATTTTACATTACAAACGGAGTGCAACAAACAAAACATTCCAACTCAAACAGGAATATTTATACCCAGTTTCAAAAAAACTCGGAATTATGGGATTGGCCTTGATAAACCCCTCCACCATTGCTGTCCTTGAATTTGGGCCNGANTCAACCGATCGAAATGTGATTTTCACCAGCCGACTTCCCGATCGGGTTACAGAACAGAAANCTATTTCTCCCATTCATCTTGAAAAGCAAGTACTCNTNAGGCAACTGGAACAAACAAGCGGACTGGATACAGATCGCTACGAAGTGCACTTCTCTAGCCTTGACGGTGCACAACAATCCGACGGTTCAATCCAACTGATCNCAATGACGGATGACGACCATTGTGGGAGCGTCTCAAACGCAATGGCTAGTGATTCCCCTGGCTTTGCAGGCACGACGTTATCGCTAATTCGGATCAAACCAATAGCCACACAGAACCAGGGCGGCTGAACTGCTCAAGCCACGGGTNCGGCTTGAGCATCACGACAGAAGCGAGCAGAACTTGTCAATGTCACAACTCCAATCCAACAGAGTGATCAGCAGAGGAAACGTTGAATACAAGCCCTCAACTGAGGCTGATACGTCAATAAATCATCAACGTAAAACTGTTCCTGCTCAGCTAAAAGGCAAAATTTAAGAGTNATAGGAAAATAGAAACAAAGACGACTTGCGTCAATCAAACGCAGTAGATGCTTATCGTCAAAGAGAATAGAAGGTTTAAAACATTAAAGCCAACAATCNATAGAGGNNAAGCTNAAACGACTTATACCACTGAAAAGNATACTGNGGTGAGAANAGAGTGAANTNTACAAATCCGGACAGNNATATTTATTGAACCATCAGAACGGAGAATCACTCTCTAGGNCAAGGTCTTCAGAAACCTATTTATGTGTAGCAAAGAGGGCATTAAAATGNCTAAGATCATAAGACCTTAATGGGAATGAAGAAAATCCAATTTAATCATANNACGNTAGCAATCAAAGAGATCAGTCTCACAAGAAAGGATCAACGGTATTANNNTCTCAAGGAAAAAAGAGAGTNGANNGAACGAATGAAGTNAGTTCCATCAACNAAACAAACCGTAAAAAAGCANTCCAACGGACTGGATCATCTCAACTGGCGATGAGCACATCGATCACANGGCCCTTCTGGCCAAACAGCACAACGTAACAGAGGGCTAAGAGCATTAAAACGACATTGAGGATCACCAATCACCCACCCATGGTTCCATTGCTGTGCATCAACGGGAGGCTTTTGGATTTTGACCAAAAGCGCAATTGAAGACAACTTGTATTGCCCACTCAAAAGTGTGTAACGATGACGTCGCTGTAAAACGAGATAACAAGTTCCATGCAGGGTGACCCAACGCCCCGGATAGGGTGGGTCTGAGAGGTCGAACCGATCAAGCAAAACTTCGCTGTCGGCTTGACGCAATTCAACTAGCATGATCTTGATCTGTTGTTTGAATCGGTGTTTTTAATGAGAGACCCCAACTAAAAAATACAAACACGACAACTAGCGTAAGCCAATCAGGTTGGTGTACAAAAGGCATTACAACATGAATTATAAGACGTAAAGCAACAAAAGCGACCGCAAGAAAGCCAGCTGTTTCCAAGCGTGGATACACTTCAAGCCAACGGATAAACAATTCAGAAGTAAAGCGTAGGGCTACAATACCAATGAAAGCTCCAGTTGTAATCAAAACAGTTTGATCACTGATTGCTACTGCTGCTGCCACACTATCTATGGAGAAAGCAAGATCAGTAAAAGCAAGTAAAAGAACAGTCCTTATAAGTGTTAACGATTGAATAGATGAGTCAGGAAATGATCCCTGTTCAGGACTTTGATGGGAACTACTGTTAAAATGATCAAAAAACAACCAAAGAAGATAAGCCGCCGCAATAAGTTGTACAACATCATTTTGCAAGACCCATTGAGCAACAATAATCAAGCCAAGTCTCAGGATCAAGGCAAGGATGATCCCAATATTAAGAGCAAGCCGTTCTTGCTGAAGATGACGACACTGTCTTGCAATAGCAGCCAAAGCAACGGCATTATCTGCTGAAAGAACAATCTCAAGAACGACAAGCACTGGAAGCAATGCCAGAACCTCTCCCCATTGATCAACACCCTCAAACCAGTCACTGATCGAGGGAAGCATCGTGATATCCATACCCATATACTAGAAAGGCGGTCATATGCAACGTGGAAATTAATCTAAAACAAACCAGCACCCAAAGACAAAAAACCAATAAAAGTAGGGTAAATGCCGTCAAAGTAACTGTCCAATAGATTCATTCTCAACGAGTCTCAATATAGTGAACGAGAATCAAAACTGAAGAAAAAGCCGAATTAGCCAGAAGCAAATAAAGCTTAAACA
>NZVB01000043.1 GCA_002701375.1 Cyanobium sp. NAT70
TGATTAGGGATAAAATAAATCCACTAAATTTCCATCTTCATCAATAATTCTATATTGCTTACCAGATTGAGTTGCTTTGTTTTGTGCTGATCGTGATGCTGATGGAAGATGATGAACAGTTTGATAAGGTATCCAACCTCCAAATTGATTTCTTGCTTGAATTTTATACTTGGGTGCAGACATAGCTGGAGTGGCGATGCAAATAAGAATGAGAAGAAAAAACCTTTTCATCAGGTGAATCTCAACGTGTAGTTACGAACAGATGCTGGATAGAAGCACTTCCCTGATGGTGTCTGAATTTTCATTGCATTCAAGACATCAGCAATCTCCTGGAATGTCTTACCTGCATCTCTCAATGGTTCAACTAATGGTTGGATCGTTTTTGCAAATGTATTAGTTGCAGAAACCTTTGCTTCGTTTGCTTTTTTGATGTTGCGGGATCCAGCACCGCCAAGCGTTCGCAACCTGGCAGCAATGCTCCGTCGTCCACGCTGAAGCAAGATCGCTCGTTTGGGTGATGTCTCGAACGGATGGAACAGCAATGATGAATTCATGAGGGATGACCTCTCGTCGGTTAGCACACGTCTCGGTTAGAACCACTGCAGTTTGATTGGTTTCGTCTTTGTGATGAAGCGTGCTTTGTTGAATGTCCTGCGTTGGAACTGAGGTGCGCTTTCTGCTTTCCTCTGGCTTTTGCTTGCTGCTGTGGTTGTTGGTCTTCGCGTCACCAGCAATAGCAGAAACATGGCTGTGCGACGGAGACCCCATCACCGTGGAACGGACGACCCTGGCTCAGGATGCGATCGGTCCAATGGCTGGGCCAATCCCTAACAGTGCCGATGGCACGTTGCCTGGCGATGGGATTGTGTTGCGTTGGCGTGACTTGAAGCTTCAGCTTCCCCGTACGAACAACTCCGGTGCTCCCAGCTATACCGATGGCCGCTGGTGGTGGAGAGTCGATGACCCTGATCATCCTGAGTTCCGCCAACGACGAGGCTCGATTGTGACCTATGCATGCGAGAGTCAGGTTGCCGACGCCAACCCTCTGAGCAGCAGAAATTCGTAGATTTCAATCGCCAGCACGATCAGCGCAAGTGCTCCTACCACGAGTTTGCCATTGATCATTTTGGTTGTGCGTTGCGACCTCTATCGTGATAAGCCTTCAAGATAGCGGTTTAAATCTGTACAAAGGTTCGTTGTGCCATTGTTGTGACCATCGTGTTGTATGGATTAGGTAGTCGCATTGATTTGATGGATTCCTGCTCTTATAGAGTGCACTCGTATACACATTGATCAATCTAGCTGCGTCATTTCAGTAAATGTCATCCTCAATATGATTCACTGATCATTGCAGGGCTTTCTTGCTTTCATGCAGTGTGCTTGCTTTTTGCTATTGCAAGCTGATCTATTGGTTCGGAATTCAAGAATTTAGGCGTCTTTTTGGTTGAATACTTCGTTTGTTGTCGCGTCTCCTATTGCAATGGATTTAGATCGGCTAAACCTCATTTAGGTCGGGTCGGATGTCGGTGTTGTGCTGAGGATGGATCGTTTTTGTTCCTGATTTCTGATTGATCGCCTTAAACTTTTGATCAGGATCACAAAAATCGTTGATCATCGTTCATGACTCAAGCCAAAGATCTGGCTATGTTTTTGTACGCCGGGAGCAAGATTGCTCCACGATTTCATCGTTTCAGTCATGTTCTCAAATCGTCTTTTGGTTGCTGCTTTTTCTATATCGCTGATCTTGCCTTCACTTGTTCAAGCTTCGCCCTCTGGTCAGTTTGAAAGTCATCGGTGTCAGTACAATCAATTGATCCAGATGAGTTGCGACATTAAACACGAGTACACAGGCCGTATGGACAATATGCAGACAACGATTCGCTGGAGCGATGGTCCAGTGACAAGATTGAGTCGAGTGGTCGGGTCGGCACAGAATACTCCTTTTACTGATGCGTATGGTGGTCTCTGGAGTCAGGAGAGTGTTACGTTGAATGGCGACAGCACGAATGTGATCTATACGAATGTTGACAATGGTAATCAAATTACGATTTTTTATAGGAATCGCCGAAGTTCGGAATTTTGATCTCCAGCGGGACGATTGCTGATTTAAATGAGTGCGTGAATTGTTTAAAATTGCCCGAGAGTTAGATGTTAATCATCACTTGTTCTGATGTTATGCATTTTCAATGTTCAATCCATATCTTTAGCTTGATTTTATCGTTTATTTTTGACATTGGTAGGCTGTTTAGCCATGTCCCCCCTTTGATCGTTCTTGTTCTCTTCCGATAGCAGTGTATTCGGTTGATGATCTGTTGCGATCGCTCCTTTATTGTTCTAAACTAATTATTTTTTGTCATCAAAGTAGTTGTTACCTTTTTAAGTCTGGCATTTGAAGAGGATGGTGATGGCCTCTGCGTTGTTTCTCTCAGGTTCTATCGAGGCTTTGGATCGGTTGCGGTGCTAGCAGTTGACATTTNCCTTCATGTGATTTCGATTGGTTTGATGCNACTTCTGCGTTCTCCTGTGCTTTTTCACGAAAACTTTGGTAGCAGATGTTGCGTGAATTCATTGTTTTGCTCTTCAGCAGGCTGAGACATTAATAGACAGCCATGAAAAGCTGGTTTAAAATCAATTTGATGCGCCTGTTGTCGGCTGGCTCGATTTTTATTTTGAAAGGTTCATGGATTTGATGTCACAGGGCAAGGCTCCAGCAAAGCCTCTTTTGTACATGTTGTCGGCATTAAGGATCTTGCTTGTTATCGCCATCCTTTTCTATTGTTATATTGAAACTATTGAGACCATGTCTGGCAAGGAGATTCTTCATCTGACGATGTTTGCCGCTTTTTTCTTGTTAGCCAATCTTGAGCTGACTTTTTGCAGGGTCATGCTGTCCATTAAAGAGGCTGAGAGAGCNCAAAGGTTTACCTTTTTTGCTGTCTTTATGATTTCGGCGGCGCTACTCGAAATATTTGATGCTGGATTGGCCAAGATTATTGGATTTGAGCAAGTTGTTAGATCTTCAATTCTTGTTTCTACGTTTACATTTATTGAGTTTGCTGTTGGACTTGTCGCAGTCGCATTTGCTGCCTATTCCCTTGATCGATTATTGGTCACACTGAAGTCAGTCGTTAAGCAACCAAGATTTGTCTAGACGCAAATTCGATTCGCTTTGTGGATGTATGTTCAGGTGATCCGAATGGGAATAATTTCAATAACCTATCATAACGTGTTGATTAAGTCGTCCCGTTTAGTGCATCTTTTGTGTGCCAAAGGGGGCTTGCGTTTAAGAACTAAATAACAGGTTTGGTGATTCAGTTGGCTCTGTCGAAGCAGCATGGAGAACAGCTCGGCACATGTCGATATAAAGGTCTTTGGGGATCAGGGTTGGTCTGTTACGGCACCCTCACTGGAGCTTGATACAAGCCGTGAGTACTTGCCGAGGATCCCTGTTTTGTATCGAGGTTCAGGACGAGTCCAGGTGGCCCGTCGGCGCTCCAACTCAGCGTTTTCCACATTGAGCTGCAGCAAAAGCTGATCGGCATCGACCGTGATGCTGTCTCCCTCTTGGACTAATCCAATGGTTCCGCCAACAGCCGCTTCGGGTGCCACGTGGCCAACCACAAGTCCGTATGTCCCTCCGCTGAAACGCCCATCGGTGATCAGTGCAACCTTGTCCCCTAGTCCCTGACCAACGATGGCGGAGGTAGGCGCAAGCATTTCGCGCATGCCTGGCCCTCCGACGGGGCCTTCATTGCGTACGACGAGTACATCACCGGCCTGGATGGATTTATTCAAAATGGCATCGAGGCAGTCTTCCTCGCTTTCGAAGACCCGAGCCGGTCCCGTCAGCACTGGCGTCTTCACTCCGCTGATCTTGGCGACACTTCCCTCCCCGGCGAGGTTGCCTTTGAGAATGGCCAAATGTCCCTTGCTGTAAAGCGGATTGCTCAGAGGGCGGATCACGTCCTGATCTGCTGGTGGAGCAGACGGAACATCGGCCAGGGATTGTTGGAGCGTTTTTCCTTCCACCGTGCGGCACTCTCCATGCAGCAATCCGGCATCAAGCAATAGCTTCATCACCTGCGGAATGCCTCCGGCATTGTGGAGATCAACGGTGACGTAGCGGCCGCTGGGTTTGAGGTCGCAGATCACCGGTACTTGCTGACGAATCCGTTCGAAGTCGTCAATGCTGAGGTCGACGCCAGCCGTGCGGGCAATCGCGAGCAGATGCAACACCGCATTGGTGGACCCACCGACCGCCATGATCACGCTGATGGCATTTTCGAATGCTTGTTTGGTGAGTAGGTCAAGTGGACGAATGTTGGATTTGACGGCTTCCACAAGCACTTGAGCAGAACGGGCAGCGCTATCCGCTTTTTCCTCGTCTTCTGCCGCCATGGTTGAGCTCATCGGGAGACTGAGCCCCATCGTTTCGATGGCAGCACTCATGGTGTTGGCGGTAAACATCCCCCCGCAGCTGCCGGCCCCAGGACAGGCGTTTTTCTCGACCGCGGTGAGCTGTGCTTCATCGATCTTGCCGCTTGTGAGTTGACCGACCGCCTCAAATGCACTCACCACCGTGAGGTCACAGCCACCGAGCTTGCCAGGCTTGATTGTNCCGCCATAAACAAAGATGGCAGGAATGTTCATGCGAGCCATGGCGAGCATGGCGCCAGGCATGTTCTTGTCACAGCCTCCAACCGCGAGGACACCATCCATGCTCTGGCCATTGCAGGCTGTTTCGATCGCATCAGCGATCACTTCACGACTGACCAGGGAGTACTTCATCCCTTCGGTCCCCATTGAAATACCGTCGCTGACGGTNATTGTTCCGAACATCTGAGGCATCGCACCAACCTCTCGGGCGGCGTCTTCCGCCCGGCGTGCCAAGTCGTTTAGGCCAACATTGCAGGGTGTGATTGTGCTGTAGCCGTTGGCGATTCCAACGATTGGCTTGCCGAAATCCTCATCGTCAAATCCAACGGCCCGCAGCATGGCGCGGTTAGGTGACCGCTGAATTCCTTTGGTCACAGCATCGGAACGAAGCATGGTGTAGGCGACCTTGGACGGTTCTGGCCAACCTACTGATCACTCAATCGGACTTCCCCATTCCTTCGAGTTGCCGTCGTACGTCGGCGATGGCGGCATTCAGCTTTTCAACTCGTTCCTCAAGCTGCTTATTGCGATTGTGACCATTGGTGTGGGGGTCGAGGACCTCTGATCCGTCTTGCATGCGTGGGGCATAAAGCATGGCTTTTTGACTGCCCAATTGACGCCGTCGATCGGCTTCGTTGAGCAACCACCAGGCCAAACCTGCTGCGCCGATCACGGCGCCAGTGATCAAGGTTGCCAGGGTTGCTGGGGCTGTGTCGGGGTGCTGACCCATCAATCGTCTCTACCTGATCGAATGCTAGTTGCGGGCTGGAGTTCTGAGGTTGAGTCGAGTGACTGGGTCGCCGATGCCGGGTTTGATGTTGCCATTGTCTTGGAGTTCGGCGTCAATGCAGGCGGTGTGCACTGTGAGGTCAGGCATCTGTTCGCCAAGGCGCGTCAGTCCTGGGCTGGCTGTCAGGGCTGTGATCACCCTGAGCCGGCGCCCTTCGACCCCTTGAGCCTGCAGTTGCTGCAAAAGATTTAACAAACGAGTTCCATCGCTGATCTGATCGATGAACACGATCACACCAGCATTGGCTTCAATCCCTTGCGGTACNCCTTGTAAGCAAAGGGCTGCGTTGGGCAGCACACTTCGAGCTCCTTGCCACAATTCCAAACCTGCTGGCAACAGNGGCAGGGTCAAAAGAGGGACGCTCGATTCGATCACGGTCCCTTCGGTCTCGGCACAATCCGTTGTGATGACATCGCGACGGTGGGGCAGCCAATCGCGCAAGGACTCATAGGTCAGCCAACGTCCCAGTTCTTGCAGCGCTGTTGAGTAGAGAGCCGCCGGCGTTTCACGGTGACGTAGCACCGTGAGCCAATGTCCAATCAAGGGATGAGGTGGGACGACCACCCTCAGGGTCATGGCCATAAGCCTCGNTGCGTTGGCAATTGCCATAACGTGATCGCACAAATTACCCCTAGGGGACCGTTCATCTGATGCACCTTCCTTCACGCCTGGCATCACTGTTATTCGCAGTGATTGTTGGTTTAGTGATCAATTGGGTATCGATTGAGCCNTGTATGGCAATCACAGCTCCGGAATTGCGNGGTCAATATGCNGTACAAGACATCAGCTCAGANATGCATGGACTTGATCTCAAGGAGAAAGAGTTTTTGAAGGCTGATTTACGCGATGTCAATCTAAGCGGTAGTGATTTACGTGGTGCTGTGATTAATACATCTCAACTTCAAGGTGCTGATCTTCACGATGCTGACCTCTCAAATATTGTTGGCTTTGCCAGTCGTTTTGATGAAGCTGATTTGCGAGGCGCTAACTTCACAAACGCCATGCTGATGCAAAGTCGATTCACAAATGCNCTGATTGAAGGTGCNGACTTTAGTGANGCNGTGCTTGATCTGCCACAACAACGGGCGCTTTGCAGCCGCGCTGAAGGAACTAATGCAATGAGCGGTGTCTCAACTCGTGAGAGCCTGGGCTGTCGACCTTGAGCTTGAGCGGAACACTCCATGGTGAAACGTCTTCCAGTAACGGTGATTACTGGGTTTCTTGGCGCAGGCAAGACCACAGTGCTTCGGCATCTGCTCACTAGAAGCGGTCAACGCTTGGCCGTCATGGTGAATGAATTTGGAAGCGTTGGTTTGGATGGTGACTTAATTCGCAGCTGTGGTTTTTGTCCAGATGATGATCTTGAAGGTCGGCTGGTTGAACTCAATAACGGCTGTTTGTGTTGCACGGTTCAAGATGATTTCTTGCCAACCATGCAGCAATTGCTTCAACGGTCCGATCAGCTCGATGGGATCGTTGTCGAAACAAGCGGCTTGGCTTTACCGCGACCTTTACTACAGGCTCTCGATTGGCCTGAAATTCGTAGCCGCGTGCATGTCAACGGCGTTGTCACTTTGGTGGATGGAGAGGCGTTAGCCGCTGGCAGCCCTGTGAGTGATGTTGAGGCCTTGGAAAGGCAACGACAAGCGGATCCCAGTCTCGATCATGTCACGGCGATCGATGAATTATTTGAGGATCAATTACAGGCAGCAGATTTGGTTTTGATTAGCCGAGCTGATTGCCTTTCCCTCAATCAGGTGCAGACCATTCAGACCGATCTCAGCGCTCAAGTCCGTGAAGGAACTGCCTTGCTGCCGATTGGTCATGGAGNGATCGATCCCTCGGTCGTGCTGGGTCTTGAGCATCGGCCGGAACAAGATCATCCTGATCAAGTTCACAGCCATGATCACAGCCACGAGCATGATCACAGCCANGAGCATGATCACAGCCATGAGCATGATCACAGCCATGATCATCACGATCACAGCCATGTGGAGATTGTCAGTGGAGTGGTGCGGCTTGAGGGCCGGCTTGATCGCAAGCAGCTAGAAGCTGTTTTGCCGGATTTCGTACGTCAACATCAGGTGCTGCGACTGAAAGGACGCGTTTGGTTCGAGAACAAGACTTTGCCGTTGCAATTGCAGATGGTTGGCCCGCGTTTGAATAGTTGGTTTGAGCAGGCTCCTGCAGAGGCTTGGCACCCAACAGCCGGAAGTGGGATTGATTTGGTCGTGCTCTCCTTTCAGGCTGAAGCGGCGTCAAGCCTCGCCACTCAACTCCAGAGACTGGTTAAGGCCACTCCGATCACAGCGAGCAAGGCCGCAATGACACCAGAACGGTGAAGGGGATCCCCCTCGTACCTTGNAAAAGCCAGTGCCATCACTGGAGCAGTGCTCATTAAGGTCACTCCAGGACCAACGGGAAGTTTTTGAAACACCAACTGTTGAAGAGCGATACCGAGGTTGGTACCGATTGCTGTCGCCATCAAGATTCGAANAACTGCCGAAAGGTTTTGGTGACGACAGAAATGAACGGAGAAACTTGAGAATGGTAGTAATGCCAGCCACCCTCCGAGTAGTCTCACCGCGGCGGTTTGTATTGGTGAGAGACTGCCTTGAATGAGCACTTGTCGGGCAATAAAAGCTCCGGTTAAACCGCTGAGGACAGCACATAGGGCAAACAAAAGCCCAGACCGGTTGTGTTCTGATTCTGTCTTCGATTGAGACGAATTGGCGATGATCAAAACAGCCACACTGACCAGGCATGCTCCGATCCATGCTTGAACTGGAAGTGCTTCTCCCATCAGGCTGACGCTGCCAATATTGGCCAGAACAGGGCCTAACGCTTCCACGGTTAAGGTTCGTCGTGTTCCCAGTCGACGCAATGCAGCAAGATAAAAACTATCTCCGATGGCAATTCCAACAACACCGCTGAATAGAAGGTGCCAAACCTGCCATTGTTGCTCTTGCCATGGCAATGTAATCAGAACAGGTAGAAAGAAGAGTGTTGCCAGTGCATTTTTCAGGCTGTTGAGCTTGAGCGCTGAGCCGAATGAACTCAGTGTTCTCCAAATAGCACTGGCTGTCGTCCAGGCCAGTGCCGCCGTTAAGCCCGCCAGGACCCCTGTCATGGATTGATTTGAAGCGCACNTGTGTTCAAGGCCATGATTTTGCTATTTAGGGTTGGCCTTCATTGGCGCAGAGTTGCATTGATTAGGGCTTCACTTAAACTCCATAATTCCGCTGCTTTGTTTGGGTCAGAAGCTTCTTGACTTGGTTGTGTTTTGTCAAAGAGATGTCGTCCAGGACGTAGTAAGCGGTTACTGTAATAGTTAAAATCTGGCTCGCTAAATTGTGGATCTATGGCAAGCTTGCTGAGAAGTACACCAGCTTGATCGAGAGATTCGGTCACTCTAAAAAGATCGCGTGCAAGCAGAGCAAATAGTGCAAAACCAATCGGATTTTGGCGACGACTTGTTCGAAAAAATCCTTGCGAATTACGAGGAATAACAAGTCCTGGACTCCACGAAACCACAGGTATCGATTGGTTTGATGCCTGCAATTGTCGGTGTAGTTCCTTAGCCATCAAGAGATTGCATAGTTTACTGTCTTTATAAGCCTTGTCGGCATCAAACGAACTGACCCCATCGATCATTGTGAAACCAGCTCCCTGCTTGAGTCCATTCATTGATTTCAAGCCTGCCGGTCGGCCGACACGACCTCCGCCTGTCGAGGGGTTGTGCACCTCTGATGCAGTAATAATCAAGCGTGGTTGATCACCCTTTAATAGTAATGGTAATAGTCTGGTGCTTATTAATTGATGTGCCAGGTGATTTACAGCAATAGTCAGCTCGATTCCCTGTTTACTAAATAATGGTTGTTTGATTCCAGCACTCTGTAGGCCAGCATTGAGGATGATCCCGTCGAAAGCTTCTCCACGGTTGAGTAGTTGATTGCATGACCTCAGCACACTGTCCAGGTCAGACATATCCATTGTGATAGTTTCTAGTTTATTGGGATCGGCTCCTGCTGTTGTCAGTTGATCAAGGGTCTGCTTTGATCGTTCGAGAGAACGGCAAGGCAGAGTGAGATGATGGCCTGCGAGGGCTAAGCATTGACTAGCTTTCAAACCAATTCCTGAGCTAGCCCCTGTAATGAAAATCCNTTGCAGTTTATTTTTCTTCATGGATTTTGTAGACATAGAGTCGACCATCACGTTCGCTAATCACATATAAGCGATTTTTTGTTGGATCGTAAGCCACGCCTTCAGATTTGCGAATAGATTTTGATTTGCTGTTTGTATCGAGATTTAAGTCTAACCGTTGCAAAACAATGTCATTTGACCAATCATAGTGAAAAAGACACTTACCTTTGTCACTTGTAATCCAGATAGAATGGTGATTTTTGTCATAGCTTAGACCTGAAAAGTCAAGTTTTTCTGTTTCAAGTTCGGGATGAGAAAAGCCATTTCTTTTCGTCAAAAGACGTGAATCTAGGATTTGATTATGGTCAGCACTGATTTGAATTAATAGGCCTGGTTGACTCTCTTTTACGACAAATAGATGGTTCGTGTCGCTGTTTACAGTGATCCCTTCAAGGCCTTTGTTGTCAGGTGTATCTGCAAAATATTTGGCAATCGAATTGTAATTTTGCATGGCCGCAAGAGGCTTAANTCGTAGTACTTTTCGGCTTCCGATATCAATTGAGATGATGCTATTGGTTGCTTCTTGCACGGAATATAATCTTTTGCCGTCTGATGAAATCGCGATGCCCTCTAAATCATCTATGTCAATGAAAAAAGAATCACTAATGTTCAAGCGGCCTTTGAGGTCCAATTTAAAAATCGCTTTGGTATCGTCACTGACGGTATACAGTGCTGTGCCGTCGCCGTTTAATGTTAGACCTGAGGGTTCATTTAGGCCTACTGCTTTATCAATTATTTGATGCTCTGCATGTAGTTTTAGAGTCAGTTTTTGTTGATTAGCCACAGCTTGAATACCCTCCGAAGGTTCTTAATTGTAATGTGGTACCTTGAGAGATGTGGTTGTTTTGTTTGAACGTCAAAGGTTGATAAATCTTACAATAAGCATGTTGGCAGATGGTCTGATGTGTTCACATCACTATAAAACCATGGGCTTGATGATTTGCTTGCATGAGCCATTTAGCCATGTTGCGCAGGTCACTTGAATTTTGTTCATTTTCATCATTAAAGTGGAAAAGTGTTCAAGTGCTGAGAATTACTGCTTTACCTTCATGCTTGCGTCAGAATGTGGGTTGAAANTTTGGCTTGATGAGTAACATTCTCCTGATNAATGCCCATCAGCCCTATGCATTTTCACCAGGACGCTTGAATGCCTCCCTCGTTGAGATTGCCATTGATGTGCTTCAAGCAAAGGGTTGTGATATCCGTTGTGTGAAGAGCGCAGATGGTTACGATATTGATGAGGAAATTGAAAATCATCGTTGGGCCGATGTTGTCATTGTTCAGTCTCCAGTGAACTGGATGGGTGTTCCGTGGAGCTTCAAAAAATATATTGACGAAGTTTATAGCGCTGGTTCCGATAATGGCTTGATGTGTCGTGGTGATGGTCGTCATCGCAGTGATCCGGAAAAGGGCTATGGAGCGGGGGGAGTTCTGCAGGGCAAACGATATATGTTGTCTCTCACATTAAATGCGCCACGCGGTGCATTTAATGATTCTAATGAATATCTTTTTCAGGGTCGTACTATTGATGATTTGTTTTATCCGCAGCATATGAATTTTAGATTCTTCGCGATGGAGCCTTTGCCCACCTTTGTTTGTTATGATGTTATTAAAAATCCAAAAATTGATGAAGATTTTGACCGATTTAAGCAGCATTTGAGTCAATACATTTCTTAAATTGTGTTCAATTTTTATTGGTCGTCACTTTTGTTCAAGAAAATCGTGGATAATTGGATTGTTTGAGATTGAACTTTGAGNCAAATTTGTGTTTACTGTGGCTCCAGTTGCGGATTGGATCAGGCTTTTGCTGAATCCGCTGAGCGGCTGGCACAGGCCTTGTTGCAACGAAAGGCAGGCTTGATTTACGGAGGTGCTCAGATTGGCTTGATGGGGGTTGTTGCAAATGCTGTGATTGCTGGTGGAGGCAAGGTTGTCGGAGTGATTCCAGAGTCTCTTTGCCAGGATGAAATATGTCACGACGGCTTGTCGCGACTCGAAGTGGTTCCTTCTATGCATGCTCGCAAGGAAAGGATGATTGCTTTGGCCGATGGTTTGGTGGCTCTGCCTGGTGGGCTTGGGACGCTTGAAGAGCTTTTTGAGGCTCTAACTTGGTCACAACTCAATTTTCACTCCAAACCCTGTGGTCTTTTAAATGTTCGGGGTTATTTCGATTACTTGCTTGAATTTATGGATCATTCGGTCGAGCAGGGTTTTATGAAACGAGAACATCGTAATCTTTTGATTGTTGATTCAGACCCTGTCTGTCTAGTTGATGCGATATTGAAACATTGTTGATGATTGCTATGGCCATCTGACTTCCATTGAGGAAACTTATTCAAGTATTTCAATGATGTTGAGAAACTTATTTGCCGAGCTCTTTTTAGATATAGTGAAAATCAACACTCTAAGATATGTTGACACAATCAAGCTTAAAGGAGTGATCACATCTGAACGCTTTTTATCAGGTCTATAAGCAATGCGACTTCAAGTGAGGCCTGGTTTTTGCAGGATCACTCTTCGCACATTCTGGGTTTGGAACAGTTGTGGCTGGCTTAGCTGCGTCTCAGCCAGCTGGGTGCACCACTGAACCAATCCCCAAGATCATCTTCGCCGGGGCGGAATGCTCCATCTGGTTCGCTGGTTCCAAGATCGAGATTGTCAAGCAAAGGATCTTCTGGGCTAACTCCGTTTTGCTGAGATTGACGCCGTCGGGCTCTTTTTAACCAAGTGGCGACGGTCTGGTCACGATCGGCAAATTTCTGAAGTTCAATCCGTTCGTTCAGACTTACGTTCCGCCCCGATGCCATTCGGTGCAAAATTGACTGCAGACGTAGACGCGTTTGAGTAGTGAGCACCACGTTTCCAATCGCTAAAGCATGTGTTAGATGGGATTTACCCCGCTCCCAGTCACTGCACTGATTCTCTCCAGGTTGTTGAAACCCTTTTGACACATCAGGCATCGTTTTGATTCCATCGCTACAAAATTGGGTGCAGAACTGTCTTGTTCACCATGTGTTTGATGGCTGCCATCGGACTGCTGGCACCGCGTTTGATCCTTGTTCTGATGTGGTTGTTCAATAGCAGTTTCGTGCTTAGTCCGTTTGAAGGACTTGCATTGCCGAATCCATTGGTTCCTGTGGTCGGTTTGTTTCTGCTACCTACGACGACCCTTGCTTATTGCTTCGCATCGTCATCGTTGGGTGGCGTCTCTAATTTCAGCGGCATATTGGTTGTTGCGATCGGTGTGATCATTGATCTCGGTTTGATTGGAAATGGTCGCGGCATCGCCAAGCGCTGATCAGCATGGCCATAGGTCACTTTGCTGCGCGGGCGTTGCCAGAGACGTTCCATCAACTTCCAGACGAGGGCGATCCAAGCAAGAAGCAGAACAGCGAATGTGCCGTTCACAATCCAATCCGGCAAGACCAGTCTGAGCCCCCAGCTGATGTTGCGCACAGCATCGGCCATCAGCACTGGAATCACCATGCCGAACCAGCCAATTGAGAGGCTTAGAACAAACCGCCCAACCAAACTGGACCTTATTCGGCCTCGACTCGAAATCGCTTGCAGGATGATCGCTGCCTAGACAGTACTGTCTCTCAGACAGGAGTGCTCTTGTCGGTTGTGAACGTCAAGCGATGTCATCGCAGCTCGAGTTGCACGTATTGTTATGTAAGCGGCAGCTTTTGCCGTCGCAGACTTCTTCATTGTTTTGTGTTTAATCTTCGATTGTGCGATTTGTTCTGATGACTTCGATTATTGAAATTGTGCAGCATCCCTTGTTTGGTTTTGTTTTCACGGCCAGGATCAGGCAAATCTGAGCTGAACTGTGAGTGCTGATCGATCCGTTCCATGTCGTCAAACATCGCCAACAACGGCAGAGGACTGTCCGATTTGTGCGATTCATCGCAATCGTCAGATGATCGAGCGCTATGAGATCCGACGTTCGCGTTTGTGGATCCTGCGTCATCACCCCGATCCATCACCTCTANAGGGATGGTTATTGCTGGATAGCATTCGTCATTGTTCTGGACCGATTGATTTCCTGGATGATGAAGCGAGTGACTGGGGGGATGCCGTGCGTCATGCCAGTCGTTTGGTGAGGGGTCTGACAGGATGTGATCGTGTTTATGCCATCGCATTTGGGGAGGGAGCACCTCATCTTCATCTGCATTTGATTCCACGTTTTATCAGCAACCCTGCTACATCAGCTTGGTCTGTTGCCGATTACTATCGCTCTGTTGAACTTGGCGATTGCGAGGCGGCTCCAGCCAAGGCGGTTGAGGATGTGGTGCATCGGGCACGTCGGCTGACTATTTAGATCAATCTTTATCTATCCGAACTCTGTCGCTGAGACGGATCCCTNTTGCACTGGCACTTTTGATAAAGTTGGCCAGTTGAGTTGTCATCTGTACGTTGAAAAACTTCTTTTTGTTGGCCCTTANNCGAATTGATTTGGGTTTTTGATTTGAAAAAATTGAGGCTTTGTTTGTCCACTGTTTATCCTTCGCATGCTGGCCAGCAGCATTGATTGTCGTCTACAACGATAAAGTTTGTTAAATGATTGATCTGCAAGCGATTGGTTTCATTTCTATGTTTCTGCACGGCGAGTNAAATGTTGATAGCGTTCCGTTTTGCTAATGTTAGATTCTTTTAGTTCTCCCATTGGCCAACCCAACTGATTGAGGTGAAGAATTAACTTTTGATCTGCTAAGAAGCAGTTGCTTGTGTAGCTACAACTGATTCCAATTTCCTTGAGGGTGAGCAGTAGCAATTTTTCTTCGCGGCGAGTGCCACGCCGAATCGCAATCAACTTGAAGCCCCGTTGCTCGAAGTCTTCTTTTACTGCCGTAATATTTTCGCTATATCCAATCGCAACGGTTTGATCAATATTCCGAAAAAAAGTGTAAATCGTTGCTTTTGGATTGAATTCCAACGTTTGCAGGCGTTCAGTCAACGCAATGACGGCTTCCATCGTGGGTGCCTGTAAAGCTTGTTCGATTTGATCGAATTGCATGTCAGGCCCTTCCGATGGCGAGGCGTTCATCACAAGCTTTCTCATATTGATGGATTGCGGCCGTTGGGATCGAGCCATTGCTTTTCAGCTGTCGGACGGAGAGTTCAACGCATTGAAGGACCACACTGGTGAGTTCGCGCCCTTCACAGATGGCCCAGCTACGAAGCAAGACATGCAGGCTTGGGGGGACTGAAACCGTCAGCTTGACCTGGTTTTCGCGAGTGGTGGATTTGATCACACTACTGCCACTGAGCAGCNTTAAAGTACCTTGGAAGTAACTCNAGAGCAACTCAGNGGCTTCTTCCGCTCTTGCTTCTTGTTGGGGGCTGCATGGCTGCGCAGGCATGGGATGGGTAGTGCATCAGAATGCAAGACCTGGCTGAGGGATGGATGCGAATGTTCGGTTTCGTTTCTCTCTTGCTTTGGTTAACGGCTGGAGCAGCGATGGCNGTTGGAGATGATGCTTGGGATTGGTACACGGCGATGACGCCTTATGAGCAGTGCATGGATTATCTCAATGGTGATCCAGCTATTGAAAAAATCTTGGCAGAAGACTTTTCTGATTGTGCTGATCTTTGGGGTGAAGCAGAATAGTTTGATTGGCGAATGTTTTTCATTTTTGGCGTCACTCAAGTGGGTGGGATGTGGATCGTGATTCACTTGTTGCTTGGTGAATACCAAGATTCATTTGCCAGTCGTTGCCATCTGTCTTGTTGAATGATCTCTGATTACCATCAGAGTAGAAATTCTTTTGCAGTGTTCTTTATTCCGTAGTCTTTTGGCGATATTTTTCAATAACTTTGGTAATTTTTTGAGAATTGCATTGATTCTGGCGAGGTCATAATGTTTCCTATGGTTTAGATTGATTGATCCATGGCCTATGGTTGGGTTTCTGATACTGTAACTGATTCTAAGAGGTTTGTTCTCTGTTTATTGATTAAATAGAATCTAGGTATGGTCTTTCCTCGTGGAGTTAGGTGTTAGCTCAACCTCTCAATTTCTGTTCTATCCCTTGCGGCATCATCAGTGTTGCTTTGACTTCATGGCTTAATATCATGTTCGTCTTATTGATGGTGTCGTTCGCTTGTAATGCGTCGACTCTCATGCGCGACAGTTGTGTGGATGTTCTGATTGCACGTTAAAATCATCATCCTATTTTAGTCTCGATACCTAGTGTCTTTGCGTTTAGTGATCGTTGCATTCAACTAGTTAGCTGTTGGTGGACCTGTGCATTTGCCAGAGCTAATGCACATTTGGGTTTTTATTTGCTTCGTTTCATTCGGGAAAAAAGTGAACGCAATCCACGAGATGCTTGCGATTGCAGCTGCAACCGCGAGTAGCCCAACAGCGAGCTGTATGGGCAAGGCATAGGAAATCATGAATGCTTTGCTTTGATCACGCCAGTTCATACCCTTGAAGGCTTCTTGGCAGACAACATAGAGGCGCTCGCCATCGATGCCCATGGAGCCATGGCAAGACCTTGTGAGATTTACGTTTACAGGCTTGCTTGTACAACTTGATTTTTATGATGATCTTTAATCGAAGCAAGCGTAGCTGTGTTGTTTTCATTAACAAACTAAGAATTTGCTAATCATTCATCTGTTTTGGCNGAGTGGCGCCAGCAAGACCGTAGCAGTCAAGGTAGACATTGTTACGTTGTGATCAATGGTGTTGGCTTTGATTGGTGTTATGAGGTCCTTGCCTATCCTTTCTAGGTGGCAAATATTATNTGAACAAGNTTTGTTGGAGGTAGGACAATTATTTGATCTGCCAATGATCATCATTGAATATGCTGTTATTTGCAATTTTTTTTGAGATTATTTTGGCTCAANAGAGTTAACGTTATATGTGGAGGGCATTAAGAAATGCGCTTGGAGCAGATTGGATTGTGTCGACAATAACGAACTAATCAGCCCTTATTGCTATCGTTTAAGTGTGCTATTCATGCCAAAAAGAATGTCTTATTGACACCTCCCTTTCATCGAGTCCGAAGACAGATTCAGACCAGAGAATCTTAGGTCGGTTAGTAAACCACGATCGACCGCCTGTTTCCAATCGGCACAAGCACCCTCGAGATCTCCCTTTAATTCCTTGAGAATTCGACGATCATTGTAATAACCTGGATAGTTAGGATAAATTTCTATCGCTTTAGTGTAATCATCAATGGCACCTTGATGATTACCTAATATACCTTTAGCAGTTGCACGATGGATGTATAAATCAGCTTGATCAGGATTTTTTTCTATTGCCATGTCAAAATCTAAGATGGCTCCTTGCTGGTCACCTCTTTTCATTTTTAAAATGCCGTCTTGCAGGTGTGTAGCGTATGAATCCTGATCTGGTTTATGAAAGCAAGCATGAAATATACCTTGAAAAATGATAATATATACCCCTATAATGAAAAAAAGTTGAAATCCCGAGCCTACGAGTTGTAGAAGTTGCAGCACAGCGTCAAAACAGCTTTTTTCGTCNGTAGTTGCCTCGTGTTCTTGAAGAGCTGTGTCATCCTTATTGTCTTTTTTAATGGGTTTTTNATCCTCTTCTGGCATCAGTTGCTTCCCTTTGGATTGCTTCAGTAAGCCTACAAGATGGATCCTGGTGCAGTTATCATATTTCTACTTGATTCTAGTACCAGATATTAGACACTATCCTGATCGCTTCAGGCCGATTTTTACATCTATGAAAATCACCGANTCCATCCCTCTTCTTTAGAATACTCGAATTTTTTATCTTATAGTGATGTCAATACTTTTGCATGCATTAACGCTTCAGTTTGTCGGCGACAAATGTCCAGATATTCTCCCGCACGATCACACAGATGTGTTATTGAATTGTCGAGAGCTATTGATGTTCATTGATTTGAGTTGAAACTTGTAGATTTGTGTTGGAATACTTCTATCCATATGACTTCTCCTTAGAAATAATTAGATGAACTGGCCGAATAGTGTCTGGCCTCCAATTGTTATCTGGCTGTATTTAAGTTTTTTGGATTCGTTTGGTGCTGAACGATTAGGCGGTAGTGATTTTTTCAATGGGTGTTTTGCTTCTGTTACTTATTTGTTCTATTTCTTNCTGCGTGATCATTTTNTTCTGCGCATGGGTATGACATATGGACAGGCCTGAGAAGATCAAAACTTGTCCANTTTTGTTCCTGATATTATGTTTGACTTTGTTGGAATTGATTCTGTAATGAATTAACCATTCAATCTTGAGATCCTTGATTCTTCCAGGGCATGCAGAGTGTCATTCATCTGTAGGTCTGGTTTTATTAGCTGGCCTTTACGAGCTTGCAAATAGATCCTATTCGTATTCTCTTGATTTCAATCTTATTGGCACATCAAGCAAAGGCAGGATGTCCCTTACGTATTTGCTCAATATTCCTTGGCTAGTTGATTGTTGCATCAACGCTGATTGATGATTTTATTGAAATTCTATTGTGAAACAAGAAGAATATTATCTAATCCTTGCGATATCTTTTAATCAGCTAGATGCGTTTCATGACTGATTTGATTTTGATCCCAGCGAGACATGGATAACCCGAATTTTTTTGGGAAAATGTTGAATGTGAGGCCGAACATAGATGGTCCTGCCTCACGCGTCAGGAAATGCAGCCCCAACCCACTAACTATAAATTCCATGTTGGTTGTGGGAAGACAAGTATACGAATTGCCACCAACAAATCATTAATGGCGTTATTAATTTTTTTAATAACCGTCCNGATGTAGCATTTGGTCGGTTATTTCTCTTCACATACTTTGATCCATGTGTTTGATTTCGACTTTTGCGGAAGATNTGTTTTTTGATTGAGAGCTGTTGTGATTTAAGTGTGAGTATTAGGCAGTTGTTAGTCTTTNTTCGTTGCCGTTTAAAATATCGTTGCGCATTGATTAGTTCTTGTGTTGCTAAGAGTATATGTTTGCATCAAGCAANGTTGTTGTCGTATAGACTTAAAGCTGATGCCGGGTTTAGTTGTTGCCCTCGGGGGTGATGATGGCTATTAAATATGCAGCTGATTTAGATGAATGGCAATANAAATATCCCATTGGTAGCATATGAACTTTTTGCTTTGAAGAGGCTTGGCAAGGNTGATTTGNTAGCAAAGTTCACAGCAAGTATAACAATGCCAGGAGTCAATAAAAAAGTTAGCTTGTCCTACTGCGAATGGATTCGGCATGCCAATTATACTTGGGTCGTCCGAGTTGTTTGCGACAGAAGCTGTCTTAATGTAGTCTTCATTGAGTAGATCTGTTTTAACTATATATTTCCCCTTGTTTTTTTTGATCCCTACGATTTCGTACACGTGATTTTTAAACTCACCACTCCTATTCCAATGTGTCATTGAGGAGTTCGGCATGTCATCACCGAACATGGCTTCGAAATCCTTGGCAAAGTGTTTCATCTTGATCTGTCGTGTGAGGCGATTAGGCCGGTCTGTGAAGGCCGTGATCTCGGAACAGTCATCAGCTTTGAAGCTGAAGGTCACGTGCCCTTTGCGTGTGGCCTTGGCTTGAACATCGGATGCGCCGAAGCTGAATAGCCAGGAGGCTGTCTCNCTGGAATCAGTGGAACCCGTTGTGGTCCCATCGTGGTCATGGCCTTCGTGATCATGGCCTGTATGGTCATGATCGTGGTTGTGTCCGTCAGCCATGTTGAAGTCAATGCAGTGCTCATGTTCTAGCCGCCATGGAGTTCAAAAGCGACTCATCATTTTTAACCCAAAAAAATTAATGTTTCNAATCTTTTCTTGGAGANAATTTCTGTTTAGCGATAGTGAGATGATTTAATAAGTTATATATCCAAGTATGTGTTGAGGCTTGAATTGGTTCAAGGTTGATCGGATCTGGGTTGAATATTTAATTCCTTAATCACTAGAATATCGAACGCCATGTTTTTGCCGGTCCTTCCCTCTTTTCTATGTCTTGATGGTCTTCAATTGAAATCTCTGAAAAGGTTGTATTGATATCGNTTTAGATCCTAAATTGGTTGATTCGGCGATATTAGTGATGGAACGTGCTCTGATGTCACGGCTTAAGAAAGAGAAAGTCTGCTTGTCGTGTCAATTGTTTCGAGAATATTTTTTGATCTAGGTGCAATGATCCATCTCCTTCAGCACATGCCAATTTGTGTAAGGCTTAACCAATTTTTGTTGCAGCATAGTTTGGTTGTTTCGACATGTGCGAACGACAATGCCCTCCTTCATGGTTTTCTCCATGACCGTTTACTGAACAGTCGTTGATCGTTCGATCACTCGGATACAGGCCGCTGATCGATCCGCCTTCGCCCTCGCTTCAGTTGCAGTTTCAGCTCGGGCGAGAGCCACTCCCATTCGTCGTCCTGGTCGGGATGTTGGCTTCCCGAACAGCAGGATCTGTGTTTGTGGTTCGCTCAGTGCCTGTTCGACTCCGTCATAAGCGACGGATTGCTGGTTGGCGTCAGCCAGGATGACTCGGCTAGCGGCGCCCTCTGCTGTCGTGATCTCCGGGATCGGTAGATCCAGCACTGCCCGCAGATGCAGTTCGAACTCACTTAAATTTTGGCTGATNAGGGTTACGAGGCCGGTGTCATGGGGCCGCGGTGAGAGTTCTGAAAAGATCACTTCATCCCCACTTAAAAAGAACTCCACGCCGAACAATCCGGCTCCACCGAGGTTGTCTGTCACGGTGCGGGCCATGCTCTGGGCCTGCTCAAGCTGTTGGTCGCTCAACTGGGCCGGCTGCCAGCTGCACTGGTAATCACCCCGTTCTTGCTNATGTCCAATCGGTGCACAGAAGAGGGTCTCGCCGTTCCACTGCCGGATTGTTAGAAGGGTGATTTCGAGGTCGAAAGTGAGAAATTCCTCCACGATCACTCGAGTTGAGTCGCCGCGTGCTCCGGCGATTGCTGCCGCCCAAGCTTGATCAAGGCCATCAGCGTTGTTCACCACGCTTTGGCCTTTGCCGGATGAACTCATGACCGGTTTGACCACCACCGGCCAGCCCAGCGGCGCGGCTGCTCGTTGCAGCTCTTCGGCGCTTGAGGCGTAAGCAAATCTTGCCGTGCGCAGGTTCAGTTCCCCGGCGGCAAGATCACGGATCCGGTCTCGGTTCATCGTCACGGCTGTGGCCCGTGCCGTGGGGATGACGGTGATGCCGTCCTGCTCGAGTTCGGCGAGGGCGTCGACGGCCAGGGCTTCGATTTCCGGGATCACCACATCGGGTCGATGTCGTCGCACTACGTCCATTAGGGCTCCTGGATCGCTCATCGGCAGCACTTCAGCAACATCAGCCACCTGCATCGCTGGCGCTCCCTCGTAGCGATCACAGGCGACGGTGCGGCACCCGAGGCGCTGTGCAGCAATTACCACCTCCTTGCCAAGTTCACCGCTGCCCAGCAGCAACACCGTTCGAGGAAATCGCTTCTTCATCTGCTCTGTTGACGCATCTCCCCAATCAACCAGATCGCCATCAACACCAGTGGTAAGAGGCCGAAATCGATCAGGTTTCAATCCACCACCTAATCAGCTTCGGAGGCAGCGTTAACAGCAGTTCCTCTGGTTGCCCACACAACATTGATTGGGCTTGATGGAGCTTCGTTTGAATGGNGAAAACCCTTACTCACGTTCATTCATTCATTCAACCAACCAAATCAAAGTAGGTTTCAGTGTTCAACACTGAATCTGGCNATTTGTATAATAAATTGCTTATTTGGTTGTTGCGGTAAATGTATGCAGGCATGTTTCATAAATGCTTGGATTATTACTAGGCATCATTGGTCTGGCGTAGATTCCTTTCAAGACGATTTGATGAATAAGAGAGTGCACGTATGCAACCCTGTCTTGAGATTCCATAAAGGAAAAAGTGCTTTTAAAATCATTTATCTGCAAGCGGTCCTTTAGAACGGTTNATAAATTCCTGGTATTTCCCAGCACTTTAAGTTAATCCAAACTCCTTGTTGCTCTGGTGGTGGATAAGCACCATAACCGATTGAGTTCGTGGGTTTTGCGTGAGGTCCGTCTCTGCTTGGATCGTGGGGCCGGTTGTCCATCACGGATCTACAGAGATCAAATCGTTGTTGAGCTGTTTGGGCGAGTGAGTCATCTGACCCGATTGCCATCAAGCCCGCTACTAGAGCTAAAAAGAATGGCTTTCTGGCGAAATGAGTGTATGAATCTCTCATGTTATCTGTTACGTCAAAAGTTGAAGCAAGTTTAGAGCAATTCTCGGTAGCGCGCATACACGAGGTTTGTCTTGATGGCGATAGGCGCATAGGCAAATTTTATTGGCTTTTCAAGAGTTTTGTATATTTTAAGACGCCTTCTGCTTCCCGCTATAAACCTGCTTGCCTTGATTGAAAAATTGAAGTCTTTGCTTGATTTATTTTATTGCCGTTGCATGTTGTTTTGAGTCATGTTTTTGCGGATGTCATGAAAAGTTTGTATCCAAGCTTCTACTGAATCCTGCTCGATTGTGTTCTGTCGATTGATTGATCCAGGCTTTAAAAGTGTGTAACATTATTGCACTGATTTTTGGCTCTTCAAGCAGGTATACGATTTCTGTTCGACGCCAATAAAGAATTTCACTTTTAGGGCTATGATTTTTATTATGGTCTTCGTGAACTCATCATGAAGTTTCTTGTCATGTCTTGATTGTCCTCGGTAATGAGACCTCAATCAATTCCCTTAGGNGCAATTGCTCGGTTGCGTTTAAGAGGCTAGACATTCTGACTGGATGTTGTCGTTTTAACGGCCTGAATGGGGATGGGCTTTTCAGTGATATTGTAAATGATGATCAAGTGTCATTATTTTGACGAGCGAATCCACACTTGTTGTCGTTGCTGGGCCTTCTGCTTCCGGTAAGACTACATTTATCGGTCAAATTAAACAGAGAAAACGCTCTCTTTTGGTTGATGAAACGTTCGAATCCTTGTGTATTCCTTTGGGTATTAAGTTTGCCACTGTCGGTGCCAATCAAGCTAGAGATTCGATCAGGAGGGGAGATGGTTTGTTGACATCTCGGCCGTATCGGATTTTGCATCTTGACCTCACATCAAAAAGTCGTGGCAAGCATCTGAAGTTTTGCCCTATCATTTTTTCTCACTTTAACTCGGTATGTTCAATTCAGATCTACCTCCCCTATAGGGAGTGGCTGAATCGTATTCGAGCCAGGATTGATGCTGGGGAGTTTATTAGTCGCCACGCGAAGAAATTATACGAAGATGCTAAAGATGATTACAAGCTTGGAGAACGTTTGTATCGGCGATTGTATGTCCGCTGGGAGAACTTTTTGGACGTCAAGCGTATTTGTAACCGGATAACGATTGATCCCTATGAAAAGATCGTTTTTAAAAGGAAGCCCAGAGATATCCGTCGCAACATTTTTACTCGTTCTGTTTATGCGGCAATTTGTCGCAGGCCAATGCTGTCTGACTTCCGCAGATGAGCTTGCGCCAATCATGTCGCTATTGGGTTGTCTATGTCTGATTTGAATCCAGCCGATCGCCCCTAATTTCTAGAACTTCAGGCATGCGTTTCGTTGCCTTTTCAAAGCTGGGCCATGATTCGGTCTGCAGATCTGCTGTGCTTTTTCGGGTTCAGTTGGAGCAGCGACAATGCCTAGATCAGAGCATCAGTGGATTGTTCTCAACCCTGTGACCGCCCTGCATCAGCCTTCATCAAGGTCAACGGCTGGGCTGCGTTTTCAAGCTTGAGCCATCTCTGCTTGCGGTTACCCCATTGATTGGTCCATGTCCCCAAAAGGTCAATCGATGCTTTCCGACGGTCCAGCAACGTTGGATGTTGCGATTGGTCAAACTGACGAACCGGCTTCCCTCAGCGCCAAAAGGGCCATGTGTCGGTTTGGCCGGTTGAGTGAAAGGAGATCTTTCTCTAGGTCTTAAGGCTTGCAAGACAAGTATTAGGGACCACCTCTGTCTCTACGCGGAAACTAAAAAAGCCAGTCACTAACTGGCTTTATAGGATTTGGAAACGGAGAGGGTCGGATTCGAACCGACGGTGCCATTGCTGACACGCTGGTTTTCAAGACCAGAGCCATAAACCACTCGACCACCTCTCCACTCGTCTGACGCCCATTGGGTCGACTTCTGAATTTTAGAGGATCGCACTCGATTGGTCAGCGGTCACTGCGATGAGGCATGCTCAATCGCAAACAAGCGCTTGTGAATTCTGGTTATGAACCTGATTGATTCGTGTTGAGGTTGTCAGACAANGCTTAGGCGATCAATCTATGTGAATCAATTTGATGCTGTATTTGTATTGTTGCGTTGCCTGTTGATTTGTTTTTTGGTGTGAATCATGCGGGGCCTAACTTTTTGTCAGACCCCCATTTGCTTTCGTGACTCAGTTATTTAGTTGCTGGGTTTAGCCAGCGGGAGAAGGCATTTATCAGAATCACAACCTGCTGGTCCGGCTTCGGTGAGCTCACCCTGGTCATAGCGTTGTAGAGCAGCAAAGAAATCTTCGTTGATGCGTCTTTGGTTCACTTGAGTCTGTAAATGCTCATAGGTTTCGGCATCGATTGGCTCGAACGGTAAACGTGGAAATGTGGCATTGGCATCGAATCGGGCTAAGAGAGCGGCTGAGATGTATCCATCTCCTTGTTCCATCGCCTGATACAACGCATTGGTGAGAGGTTCGATCTCATGCTCTCGAAATTCAATCGTGGCTGAGGTGTTGTGTGCCGTGTAATGGCGTTGAACCTGCATGTAGAAATCGAACTGTGCGAGAGCTGAAAATCCGTTGATGTCGACTTCATCTGCCCCAGGCAGATTCGCCCAGCTCACCTCAGTTGGGATTTCGACCAGCCACTCGGTGCAGCGTGGATCAAATGGATCATCAAGAAGCCGACCCTGCTCGTCCTTATCCGATTGGGAGGGCACCACGGTGTATCCGTAATCCATACAAGCCATCGCCACAGGGTCGTTCTTGCGGAAGGTGATACGACGAATGAAGCGTTGTGCTTTGGGTGGATGCCAACCAGGAGCTGCACCCGTCAGCAAACTTTTGGTGCCGGCCGGTTGCACGGTGGTGCAGCGATTAGGTCGGCGCAGCCCGTGCCGATCGCAGTAGTCCCAAACGGTGTCATTCACCACCTGCTTCCAACGGCTCAAATAGTCGGCTTCCTTTTGCTTGTAGGTGCGACCAGCTTCCGTGTCAGGTCGTCCCGCCTCCCACCATCGCAACCAGTCACTGCCGAAAGCGTGGACAAAGAAATCGAAGAGGCCAGTGAAGCTGACACCCACGATTGGATCCCAGGCTCGGCTCTGCCTGTAGCGCTCAACTTCAAATCGATGGTTGAGCAAGCAGGCCACCGATAGGGCACCAGCTTTGAATGCAGAAGTTTGTGCTTCGATATCATTTGGGTCGATCTGATTCAGATGAATCTCGGCCAAGTTGCAGTGGAAATCAGCACCGAGGATTTCTCCACAAGGATTGAGACCATAACGACTGAGACGGTGCTCCAATTCAGCCGACTCGATTGGACCGTGATTTGTTTGTAGCCATTGAGCAGCTTCGTCTTTGCCCTGATCGCAATAGATCTCGATAAATTCGCTGCGTAATTCAGGGGTGTTGAGAAGGTCTGCGTTAGAACGAGCAATGGCTTCAGGGGCGAATTGAATGGCACCCTCACCGGAATGAAATTGCTGTGTTACAGCCGCCTGAACAACGTCTTTACTTGGTCGTGTGTGATAAACACGAGTGTGGTTAGCCATCCGCAGAGCATCTCTTTCCGGATCAATGCGCCAGTTTCCCTGTTCGTCTTGTTGCCAGAGGTTGTTTTTGGCTGTGGCAGCAGCGATGTCATCTGCTGCAAACTGCCGCATGCCTGCACTGCGACGAATGTTGCCTGCAACGATTGTGACTGCTGCTTCATCGATGAGCAAACAGCATTCCACGGAAGTTAGTTGGCGCCCTACAGCTTTATTCAGCAGGCGAGAAATCCGGTGATAAAGATCTTTTAACTTGACTGGATTCGCCATTCCGCCAAATCCCTTTAGCGTCTCTCCCACCGGCCGTACATCGGAGAGATCTACTTCGATACTGACTTGTTCACCGTTGAAGCGAGGATCACTACTAAGCTCTAGCAACAATTGATAACTATCAACCCATCCTCTGCGTGTATCGCCNACTTTAATGTGAACCTTATTGCCATTGATTGTGGATGTACAAACGTCTTGACGTTGCTCTGCTGGAGTAATGCCAATGTTTGAAACCTGGACTATTTTTAGAGGATTTTGTATCTGCGGTAGCCGTTCAATTAGGTGGGGCTCGATGATGGCGCCTGTGCCGCAACCCATCATCGCCAGGTCCATCATCAAACCGAAGGCTTGCCAATCGACCAAATTGGTTGAGGTGCAGTTGTAGGCCCCGGAAAAATTCTCTGGTTGCTCGATCCAGCGCGTTCCACCAATCCAGAGCCAACGTCCGGAAGGCAGAGCTTTCTTTTCTGCCTGCATTCGGGCTAGCAGCCCCACTTCCTCTTCATTCAGATTGCCTAGCTGTTGCAAGCCCTTGAGATTTCTTGCGCCAACCTGTGACCAGCTTTCTCGTCCAAGCGGAGTGCGCCGGCTGTAAGTCCGATAGAACACCGGATTGGCGACGGGAGCATTGGGGGGAAAGTCGCTTAGGCAGGTTTGATCAACCGCAGTTGCCTCGGCGCGAGTCGGAGTCAGGGTCACGTGCATCGGCGCACAGGTCATCCTTGAACACTAACGCCACNGGTGGGGGGAGCAAGGCAGATCTGACACCACTCGCAGTGGCTTGGTCTGTCGCTTGAGTTGGGCGTTGGCTTTTGACCGGTTCATGCTCGGAACCAGCTGGATGTGATTCATGGTTGTTCGCTGATGATTCGCTGCTTCGTGCAGAGCTGTTAACGGTCTCAGCCTTGGGAACTGGTCGATCTGGATCACTCGGTTGCTTTCAGTTCGTTTGATTACATCTCTATTGCTGGGTCAAGGCTTTTTGAGCTCTATTTTTATTTTTGTTTCTTTAATATCTTNGCAACAGATTGTTTGATTTCTGTGTGCTTCGGGCTGGGAATTGCCTTTCTGTGTCTCTCGCAGGTGCTGTTTGTTGTTGCGTTGTTGATTGTATTTTATTGGAGGTCTGAGCTTTTGATGCAGTTCTTGTGATTGTTGGAATGGGCACGGTAAGACCGTAATTGTCTTCCTTCTCGCCTGTTTTCGGAGTCGTCTATTGACCTTGATGCGCTGTTGCATTAGCGCGTTTAATTGTCTGATTGAAATTTTTAATGGGTGGATTGAACTCGCTTGTCTTTGGTCGATTAAAGTTTATTCGGAGGTGAAAATGAGTGGTCAGGAAAGAGAAGCGGTCTTTTCACCACTTCTTTTCCCTCCCCTCNTCTTCANTCNTCTCCGCCGATGTCCTCGCCATTGCTCTGGTTTTTAGTCTATTAATCTTTTCATTGTTTTTTTATTGTGCCAAGGCTTGTCTTGATTGCTTGAATGACTTGAAGGCNTTCATGGTCCTCTTCCTGGTTTTAAGGTCGCGATCTGTTCTCCTCTAAACCTTGTCTTTGTCCTGCCTATCGGTATGGCTAAATTTTGCGTGGGAATAACATGCTTTGTTCGTGTTTGATTTTTGATGTCTTAATGAATTAAACTTGATTTGTATTGTCTAAATTGNTTGTTGCAGTTCCAGCCTGCGCCCTCTGTATCTCTGCTGGTTCCCATTTGGTCTGGCTTGTCGCCAGACTGTCGATCAAATCATCATGACGTGATGCAACGCCAACTCGAGCCCGAGTTGATGGAGGATCAGCAGCAAGTGCTGGCTTATGCCGAAGCTGATTTCAGCAGTGGTGATGCGCAGATGTTGAATTTGGTTGATCAGCTGGTGCAATCATCAGGATCGCTTCCAGTCGGTTCGACAGTCTTAGACCTGGGGTGNGGGCCTGGAAACATCACGCTTCGGCTTGCTGAGCACTTCCCTCAGGCGAGAGTAATCGGATTGGATGGTTCGAAGGCCATGCTGTCTGTAGCTCGGCAGCGATCGACTCAACGAGGCTTGCCGGTTGCATTTCAGTGTTGCGACCTCCGCCAAGTTCCTGATCTGCAGGTCGATTTACTGGTTAGCAATAGTCTGCTGCATCATTTGCATGACCCGTCCTTGCTGTGGCACATCACCCGGCTGCTTGCGGCTCCGGGGTGTCGCGTGCTGCATCGCGACTTGAGGCGTCCTATGTCATTTGATGCAGTCCTGGCGTTGCAGCAGAAGCATCTATCCCTAGCTCCCCCTGTTCTGATCAAGGACTTTGTGGCGTCCTTGCAAGCTGCGTTCACGGTTCAAGAGGTGCTGCATCAGCTGAATCAGGCCGGACTTGACCGTTTGATGGTGGAGGAAGAGGACGATCGTTATCTGGTGGTGTCAGGCTTAGTGAATTGAGGGCGACTGATGAGCGGCATCACGACAACCACCGAAACCGATTTGGCAGCCGACCTTGCCTCTGCTGTTGACCGCCGTCGCAATTTTGCGATTATTTCCCACCCGGACGCCGGTAAGACAACACTCACTGAAAAATTGCTTCTCTATGGCGGTGCGATTCAACAGGCCGGTGCAGTTAAGGCCCGTGGTGAGCAGCGCAAAGTGACCTCGGATTGGATGGAACTCGAGAAGCAACGAGGTATCTCGATCACCTCCACGGTTCTTCAATTCGATTACGACACCACCACGATCAATTTGCTTGATACGCCTGGTCACCAGGATTTCTCTGAGGACACCTATCGAACTCTGGCAGCGGCCGATAACGCTGTGATGTTGGAAGATGCGGCGAAGGGGCTAGAACCGCAGACGCGCAAACTTTTTGAAGTCTGCCGTTTACGCAAGATCCCTATTTTTACATTTATCAATAAGATGGANCGACCTGGGAGAGAACCTCTCACCCTCCTCGATGAAATCGAGGCAGAGCTTGGTCTTACCCCATGGGCGGTGAATTGGCCGATCGGAAGTGGAGAGCAATTTCGTGGAGTGATTGATCGTCGCACGCGTGAGGTTGTGCTGTTTAGTCGCGCTGAACGTGGCCGCCAAGCAAGTGAACAATGTTTATCTCTGGATGATCCTGATTTACGCGATTTGGTGGAAGAGGAGTTGTTGGACACTGCCATTGAAGAAATGGAGCTCCTAGATGTTGCTGGAGCAGAGCTTGATCTTGAATTGGTTCATTCAGGAGATCTTACGCCAGTATTTTTTGGCTCGGCGATGACAAACTTTGGAGTGCGTCCTTTCTTAGATGCTTTTTTGGAAATGGCCCAGAGGCCTATTGCACGGTCGAGTAGTGAAGGAATGGTTGATCCGCTTCGAGAGGGATTTAGCGGTTTTGTCTTCAAGCTTCAAGCCAATATGGATCCTCGCCATCGGGATCGTGTGGCCTTCGTCAGGGTCTGTAGTGGCCGTTTCGAGAAGGATATGACAGTGAAACACGCTCGTACTGGTAAGGCGATTCGTTTGTCACGTCCACAGAAGTTGTTCGGCCAGGATCGTGCTGTTGTCGAGGATGCCTATCCTGGTGATGTTATCGGTTTAAACAACCCTGGCATGTTTGCCATTGGGGATACTCTTTACGTCGGGAACAAGGTTGAATATGAAGGGATACCTTGCTTTAGTCCTGAGATTTTTAGCTGGTTACGTAATCCTAATCCTTCTGCGTTCAAAAATTTTCGGAAGGGTGTCAATGAACTTCGTGAGGAGGGTGCCGTTCAGATTCTTTATGATACTGATGAAAGTAAACGTGATCCCATTCTCGCAGCTGTTGGACAACTTCAGCTTGAAGTTGTTCAACATAGGCTAGAGAACGAGTATGGTGTTGAAACCAGATTAGAGCCTCTCGGTTTTCAGGTGGCTCGTTGGGTGACGGGCGGATGGTCTGAGCTCGAAAAACTTGGTCGTATTTTTAATTGCAAAACAGTACGAGATGCGTGGAATAGACCTGTTTTACTGTTTAAAAATGAATGGAATTTAAATCAGCTCAAAGAGGATCACCCAGAATTTGGTTTGAGTAATGTTGCTCCTGTAGTTAGTGGTGTCGAGCCAATCAGCCTCTGAGGGTGGAGCCGTTCTGTTCATCGTTGGCTAATGCACTGCTTTTCTATTCCCCCAGAGCTCTTCACGGGCTCGTTCTGCNGCGCGGATGGTCTGTTGGGCTTCATGCCTGCTTCGGCAGGTTCTTGCTTTTTCCTCCAGTTGCATCAGNTTGATCAGCCTCTCGATCGTGGTCATACCCCTCCTCTCAATACTTCATCTTTAACCCGCCCTTAACTTTGGTCAAGTCTTGCATTGCTGGACGTGAAGTAAGGGGCCTGTGGCAAGGTTTTTCGTTGCGCAGGCGTCATGCGATAGGGATTTGTGCTGGAACCGCATCAATAGACACCCACGCTCAAGCCAAGCTCTCGTCAGACTGAGNTTAAGAAGTTTTTCGAACAGTGGACACCTTCTGGCTTCTACGTTCAAGGGAGGATGGTGGTACGGACTACGTTTGCTTTCGTGGCAGCAGCGATCCGATCGAGATGATTGAGGCTTACCACTTGCCTCCTCAGATGCCTTTGCTCAAGCAGCGCCGCTGGTTAAATCAGGCNGAAGCCCTCAGCTGTCGTCGACGTTTAGAGGCCGCTGAAGGTTTCCGTCACGGAGCCCCCCTGTTCTGAGCAGACGTCGATACGCTTAAGAGCAGTTCGTCAAGATGCCGCCGATGGCTGCGGTCAGTGAACCCGGTCCTGATTCTGGTTCTACCGATCCTTATGGTCGCCTGGGTCTTTCTCCTGGGGCCAATTTTGAGGCTGTGCAGGATGCACGAAAGCGNTGTCTCGATAATGCCGCGGATGATCCTCAAGAAAAGGCTCGCGTAGAGGCTGCTTATGACGCTGTTCTGATGTCTCGCTTGCGGGACCGCCAAGGTGGCCAGGTCAGTCAGGCAGCTGCGACAGCTTCGGTCCGAGAGCAAAGTGATTTGCATGAAGCGAAGTCAGCATCTCGTCCTGGTGTCGGTGTGATTCAGCGCTTGCGCTCGACNCTGCCAGATCCTGTTCAATCCATGAGTGGTTTGACTCCTCAATGGAGCTTGGCTCAAGGGCGTGGGTTGGTGGTGAGATTGGTTGGCGGGGGAGTCATTCTTGCGTTGTTAGTCCTCAGTCCCGGCAGCAGCCAGTTGGCGTTGTCCTTTGCTCTGATCGGCAGCTTCCTGAGTAGTGTTCGCCGCGGTCGTCGGGCTTTATCGGCTTTGGGCCTTAGCCTTCTAATCCTTACGATTGGCTTGGTTGCAGGTGCTGTCCTGCTTGCACTTGTGCCCACAACAGCATTGAGCGCTTTGCCTCTTAATCCAGAGCAACTTCAAGCTATTCCAGCAGCTTTATTGCTCTGGATAACCGCTTTGTTCCTTGCTTAATCTATGACTGTTATGTCTTGAGTATCTGTTGATNCTCGGCTTGGTAGTGTTGATAGTTTCATATTTTGTTTGGATTTATTCTATTGTTGTGTAGTTGTTATTTCTTTGATTAATGTTTCTAATTCCACAGAAGAAACTTGGTATTTTGCGCTGCAAAAGTGACACGTCAATTCAGCCCCCTTGTCGACTTCCAGCATTTCGATGAGATCGTCTCGTCCAAACATTTTTAGAGCTGCAACGCTGCGCTTGTGGTTGCAACCACAGTGGAAACGAACTGATTGACTGGCCTTAGCATCTTCCAAAGGTTGTGGATCTAGGTCTGGAAATACATCGATTAATAGCTGTTCAAGGGATTCGCTATTACAGGCTAAGCGCTGACTAAAATCATTGATTTCATGGCAGCGACGATCAAGAAGTTCTACGAGAGCGGGTTCTTCTGCTGCTTTGGGAAGAATCTGAACCAGTAAACCCCCACTGCAGTGCACTCCTTCACTGCTCACTCGTTCACCTACAAACACTCCCGATGGTGTCTGCTCTGAATGTAGTAAATAGGATGCAACGTCTTCACCAATACCACCACTTACTAGCTCAACAGTGCTAGTGAATGGTTCGCCCTTACCATCATCTCTAACGATGTGAAGATAACCTGTTCCCGCAGCAGCTTTGAAATCAAAACTGTAATGACCATCGGAATCGGCGATCGGATCGAGTTCAAGATTGGGCGTTCCGACGTACCCACGAACTGTTCCATCTCGCCCTGCATCGATCATCAGGCCTTTGAGAGGACCATCTGAGCCCAGCCGAAGATTGACCCGTCCATGTTGAACTTTCATCGAGCTCGCCAGCATGAGACCGGCACTCATGGCACGCCCGAGCATCACCGTGGTCAAGTAAGAAAGGCCATGACGACGTTGTGCTTCGCGGATTGTTTCTGTGGTGGAGACGGCCACGAGACGAATGCCGCCGCCGGCAGCTGTCGCTCTGACCAGCCGGTCGGTCATAAAATCAAATCTGCTCAGGGCAATGTAGTCATCGGCTTCAGTTGGCCGGAAAGAAGGCGGTAGTGATTGCAGGACCACCCTTGAAATAATTCAGGCTCGTGAGTCACCACAATCAGCACACGTTCACGCGCGAGGTCAGCCAGCATTGCAAGCACTTCATCCCTGACCGACCAATCCAATCCAGCAGTTGGTTCATCGAGAAGCAGAACCTGGGCACCACGTAACAACTGCACCGCAAGAGCTAAACGACGCTGTTGACCGCCACTGAGTCGTTCTGGAGCGATGGTGCGTTCAATGTGTTCCAGTCCGACTCGTCGCAGAACAACTTCCAGATGCTCGCCGGAAACACGTCGATGTCCCAGCTTGAGCTCTTGAGTCACCGTGAGACCCAGAAAATGTCGTTCAGGAAACTGAAAGACTATGCCACAAAGTGAGCGCCGTTGCCGTTGGTTCACTGTGGCTCCGTTCCATCGAATTGTGCCGCGCTGGCTTGAGGCCAGGCCGCTGATCACTTCGAGGAGACTTGTTTTCCCAGAGCCGCTATCACCGGCAATCAGGACAGGTTGACCAGAGGAGGCAACCAGCTGAACACCGCTCAGTATCGATGCGGTCGCTGTTGCCGGGGCGTAGTGAAGTTGATCCAGTTCAAGCATGCTTCTCAGCTTGAACCATGATGCGGATAGTTTGCGGGCCCCATGGACATTCGATTTCGCGAGGTCGATCCGTTCAATTGCTGGCTGTGGCTGCGTTTTTCAGACGTTCCAAGCCAAGGTGAGCGTCATTACGTTGATGGTGTGTTTGACAGTTGGTATGTGATTGGCCGCTTGGGCGGTTTCAATGCTGAAAATTTGCAGGTGCACGAGCAGGGTGCTGACTTGAGCTGGATGGCGTATGACAACGAGGTTGCTGCTTCGGTGATGCCAGCGCTCATGCACAACATGGGGCAAATGGAATATCAGCGCGATTGGGGCCGTTGTTGGGTGGATTTGGGAACGACCGATGGAGTCGCCATTGACATGTTGATCAATGCGCTCAGACAGCTCGATACCGATGTGGTGCAGATCGAAGAGCTAGTGATCGGAGGCGTCAACGATGATTGGCCAGTGGAAGACCATCCGGACAGCATCTTCCCGGCTTCCTAGTGCCTGAGCTTCGACGACTGTTGGTCACCCCCGATCGCCTCAACGAACTTTGTGTTAACAGTCGACGACTTGCACTCAACAATGATGAACAGCACTATCTCCGACGTGTGCTGAGACTGCGCCAGGGAGATTCTTTTTGCGTCACTAATGGTCAGGGGCGTTTGTGGATGGCTCAACTTCACTCCGATGGTCATTTGTCCTTGATCAATGGTTTGAAGCAACCGATGGAAGATCAACCAAAGTCAGCGCCCTCGATTGGTCTTGCTGTTGCGTTGGTGAGACGCGGCATGGACGATTNGTTGCGCATGGCGTGTGAATTGGGCGTTGATTGTTTTCAACCGTTGCGAACAAACCGTTGCACGGTTCAAGCTGAGTATCGACCTGAACGTTGGCAGTCGATTCTGCGTGAAGCTGTTGAACAATGTGAGCGTTTGTGGATGCCAGATCTGTCACCTCTTGCCGATGTTAAGGATTGGATTCCTACAGGCCCTTGTGATGTTGCCATTGCTGTGGCAAGAGAAACTGGCATTCCGGATTTAGAACAATGGCTCGCCTCCAAGGTTCAACGCATTCGGCCAGTCTGGTTAGTCGTCGGTCCCGAAGGAGGTTGGACTGATTTGGAAATCACTGATGCTGTCGATCGCGGATGGCAGCCAGTTGATCTTGGCCCGACAATTTTACGAACTTCAACAGCTGCTGTGACTGGTGCTGTTTTGCTGGCTCGGTGGCGTGACTTTGATCATTCAATCAGGTCATAAAACTCTGTGCCGTTGTGTTGAAAAGGTCAGCGACATGGTTGATTAATGAGAATTTTAAGTTTATTTATTTGTGATGCGATCAATGGATGCATTGTTTTGAATGAGTGGATCTAAATAGCAATCGTTTTTGTGCTCTTCAATGACCAGTCTAATCCCTTGTGTGCATTCAAGTTGATCATGCAGAAGAGTGGTAGAGATGGAATGAATCGTCACGTCTTCCGCTGGACTGAACGTCTGATTGTTCTTTCATGAAGGCAGGGAGATTTCCATGTTAATCTCATCTAAATTCATTTTGGATGTTGCCCTGGCTGACTAGAGAAATGGCTCAGGGTAATCGGATTGTTGATCGTGATTTCCCTTCTCTAGAGTTTTCTCTTTCGGCATTAACCTTCGTAGATTAGTCATTATTTATGCGGGAAGGATGTTGGAGGGATTGGCTGTATACCTTGCTAAAGGAATAATTTGATCAATTATGTTGTTCGCAATGGTATTCATTGATCCATCTTGAAATCAGTCATTGCCGATGGTGTGGCCGGGTTCGTCGGCTTGCCATNCTTNTGATCAGGAGTCATGCTACCAGCTCATTTGGTGCTGTCTTTCTAAGATTGGCGACTCGTTTCTACAGATTTTTTCGTATTATCACGGTATTTGTGCTCCGGATTGGTGCGCCCGCTTGCTTGGAGATGAAAAGCTTGTTGATATCGTTTTGCAAATTAAGCTGTTATTTAGTTCATGAGTGGCTATATTCAAAAAGCACTATAATGATTCTATGAAAACAAATCTTTATAAGCCAATTGCAGCAGCCTTGACGCTTTCTGTTGCTTGCATGCCTTTTGCGTTAGCTCAGACAGCTGCTGGTCCTCGGATTAAGACTGTTAAAAATGTCACCTGTGTACGTGCTGATGACCGTCAGTTCCTGGAATTCAAGCCTGGAGCGTGGGTGATGAAGATGGGGCCANATGATCGCAATCCTTTCTACTTTAAAGAAGTTAGACGGTCCAAAAAATCTATCTTTTTAGAGAATACCAAGAAGCCTGGGTTGACGGCCAAGCTTAATATTAAAAAGTCAAAAATTAAATATTATATACCTACAGTTGGCCCTTTGTATTATATCATTCGTGCTTATAACGTTAACAATGGTATGTGTTGAGTGAATGGTTTTTGCAGAGATTGCAGTCTTGATTTGAGGCTTTTCAGGCATGTTGAGATTTGAACGCGCTAAGTGGTAGTTCGTGCTCGCGATACTCTCTTCCAGAGGTTATGCCGTTGATCCATGCTCATTCATTCGTTAAAGATTAGTAGCTACCTTTTTTAGTTCTTTATCTGACTGTTTAGATTGAGCTTGTTAATTGTTCACGAGAAGAAAAAACTCAATTTTGACAAATTTTAAATAAGACGATTGTCGATTATTCTTGCTTTATTTGATTCGGATAGCATCAATGAATAGTTGTGTTGCTTTGATCATGAAACAAGTTCAATGTTGTTGTTTTGGTGAGAGCAAAACGAGAAAGAACTTGCGGATTCACAGAAGTGATAACAATCAATATTTGATCCTGATTTGATTGCAATGTCAATACAACCAAGAATAATCCTAAGATTGTATGTGATTGTAGATGTTTATTCGACCTGAAATATCAACGATAGGAGGAGATTTTAATGTCATGGCCGCTTCTGTTTTTCGGTCTATTAGTAACAAACGATTTTAATTAATATCTTGCTTGTTCTTTGGTTGTGTTCTCATTGTCTATGCATTCAAGATGGAACAAGGTTTTCACAGAAATTGATCAACCTTTGAACAGATCTGCTGCAATTGTGCGAAAGCTCTTGAGACTTGCCCCAGGGCGACGACGTCGTTGTTGTAGGCCCGTTCCGGGCAAAAGGTTGTCAGGCGAGAACGTCGTGAGAACAACCATTGGCTTTGCGTTTTCGGCTGCTGCCAGTTCGGCGGCAATCGCTTCGGCAGTGGTCTGAACACCAGTTGCTGCGTTTTTTGGCGCTGGTTCGGCAACGGTGGTAGCGCCCTTCGTCTTTTTGGCGACCTTCGTCTTTTTGGCGCCCTTTGTCTTAGCGGAGACNTTTGTTTTGCGTGCGGGTTTCTGANTGGTTGGGTTTTCTTTTGTGGTGCCCGATGAAGTTTCGCTGCCCTCTTCAACCTTCTCAGGCTCTACGGCTGTAGGGCTTTCACCTGGTGAGAGCACAACATCGGTCTGGTCACTTGGCTTGTCTTCCAGGTTGAGAAAGAATCCACCACCTTTCCTGTTGAAAACCATGTTTCGGGAATTCCAGACCTTTGATAGGGGATTATCTCCCCTTTAAGAGCATACCAGGCGCATGCTTAGAAGAGTGCAACAATCTAAAGGGCCGTCACATGCTTCAGTAAAGGGGAAACTTGACGTTTAAAAATCCCTTCAATCCTCTATATATAGGTCATTTTTGAGGTCAAATGCTTCGACATTTACTCATTTTCCTCAATTAATTTTGTTGCCACGTATGAGTCCTGATAAGCTTTGACCTGCACGATTTTATTGTTTTCCCATCGTAGAAGCCAACAATAGCAGTTAGTGAATGGCTTGTCGTTGTTATCCATGGCAGTTGAGTGTAATTCAACGATCGACCAATCACCCGAAATCAATATGTTTGATACACGAAGCTTTAATGATCCATGTACGAGCTTACTAACCCGCCTAATCGTGTGATTAAGGAAATCTTCTTTCGTGTGGTAGTGGCCAGATGTTGGATGTGTTGGCATTACAAGCCAGTCGACATCGTCTGATACCGCTTCAAAAAATTGATCACCTTGCCCTTCCTCCAAAAAGGAGAATAATTCTCTGACGCGTTGCTCGGTTAAGGCCATTGTCGACTTGGCGGNATCACTCATGAAATCATTTTATCAGTCAAGTACAAGTGCCAAAAGAACATAATCATGAAGACTCGTTTTTGCTGTTGATGATTGGTCAATGANCTTGCCCTCCTGCTTTCATCATTGATTGTCTTTATCTCTGCCCACTGTTGGTGNCGCTGATTGTTGGTCAAGTGTGCCTTTGACTCGCAATGCGAAGGCATGTGCTGATCATCTTTTCTATTTTGGGATTTGGCCTATACTTGCTTAGAGCTAGGTTCCCTCTATGTTTAACAAGTTTCCAGCACTCCGACGTGTAGGCCTTTACGTGATTTTTAGTTATCTTGCTCTAGTACTGGTTAACAATAGCGGATTATCGTTTGATAACATGTGGGTGATCTATACACCCATGTTTATTGGTATATATGTATTTTCGAGATGGCTTGACAGTCGTTTAGGCTCTAATTCTGCTGATTCGTCTGCCGCTCCAGTGAATACGGATGACAACAAAGGTGGTTTCGGCTAAGTACTGATTTGCTCTCTNAACCTTTTTCGTGCTTGATTTGAATTGACATTNGCAATGATTCCGTAAACGTCAAAAGTTCTTGCTTTAGTTGTATTCTTTGCGTTTTTGTCCTCCAATATCATATTCTCACAAAACTTCTGGGCGAACATTACTATGTCTTGGCTAATCGCGTTGATCATCAATACCATNCTCATCGCTCTTGCTCAGAGATTACCTCTTCTCACTAAGGCGGGCTGGGTTCACGCTGGACTGTTGGGTACGTTGCTTTGGGGCGGAATTGGNTGGCAGGCTTGGNTTGCAGTTGTTGCTTATCTGGTCATGGGTAGCACTGTCACTCGACTCGGTTGGCGGGTTAAAAAGCGTGAAGGGCTTGAACAATCGCGTGGAGGCAGGCGAGGCCCGGAAAATGTTTGGGGCTCGGCGGCAACTGGTGCAGCTTTAGCGATATTGATTGGAACTGGCTTGGAACCCCGTGCTCTTTTTTTGGTTGGCTTTGCTGCTAGTTTTAGTGCCAAACTTGCTGATACTTTTGGCAGTGAAATAGGCAAACGTTGGGGACATACAACGGTCTTAATTACAACATTCCGGAGAGTGCCAGCTGGGACGGAAGGTGCGATCAGCCTGGAAGGTACTTTCGCTAGCGCTATTGGAAGTATTCTGATGACAGCTGTCATGTGTGGTCTTGGCTTGCTCAGCACAGCTCAACAGGCTGTTGTTGTGGCAGTTGTTGGTTTGATCGCCACGATTGCCGAAAGTTTTCTTGGTGCTCTGGCTCAAAATCGCATCAGTTGGCTGAGCAATGAACTGGTCAATGCTTTGCAAACAGCATTTGCTGCATGTCTGGCGATGCTTCTTTTCTTATTGGTGAATCGAGATACGCTNGTTTTCTAAGCCTTTTTAGTATTTTTTGGATTTTTAACATCACTTTTTGACGATTCATCCCGACTTCCTTAGCTATTCTGTTGTAGCTCATGCCGTCTCGATAGTGAGCTAAAAGTATTTTTCGCTCTTGTGGGTCTAGCTCCAGCAATATCGTTTGAAGCCATATCCATTGGCTATCGATCAGTTGGTTGCTAGATTGTATTGTATCTGCAAAAGAGTTTATTCCCTCCGCATCTTTTGACAATACCTCTTGATCTAGGCTTATTATTCTCGTTTCCTCGACTGCTTGTTGGCAATCAAGCCAACGTTTTGTTGTTACACCAAGATGATTGGCCAGGTCTTCGTCGGACAACAGTGGTAAAGAGTCACTTTTTCTCTTTTGCTGTAGACGTAATCCCTTGCTTACCAAATCTTTTTGTCGCCAAGGAATTCTAATGCATTGAGATCGATCTCTTCTGTAGTGCTTGATTTGGCCAATGGCCCTACTGACAATATAACTACTAGGGCGAAACCCTTTTTTCTTGTCAAAATGTTCTACTGCTGCGATGGCACCTAGGCATGATTCTTGGAGAAGATCATCGTATTCTTCAGGACCTTTTAGGATCTGATTGCGTGCGACATGATGAACAAGACCAAGGTGTTCTAGCAACATTTGATTTCTTGTCCGGATTGCTGCAGGTAAGCCGCGACGTCTTTCTCGTCGTATTAGCGCTGATGTTTTCATCTGAATTTCAATCGACAATATCACTGTTGTTGTTTTGATCTTACGTTGCAGCACACGATCGTGTCAGTTATCGGCACNTANGTGCCGATAACTGATNNNNATCGTNTCGTGAGAGTGTTGTATTGCTTGTAAAATTGTTCTTTGCTTTGTTGGTTGTGTTTTTGGTTTGAGCTGGTTTTGATTGGTTGTGGATTACTTTCTGCATGGGGAAATTTATTCAAGTTGTGTGGTCATNTGTCGGCGAGCCTTGATTTCGCGAAGATGATCTTCTTAACATATTTACTTTTGAGCTGTTGACTGCAATCCGCTTCGGCTCCGTATCGCGCGAGCTTTTTATTTGCAAAAGGGTTAATCGGCTTGGTTCTACTTGATCTCTTTTTTATCTTGACTCCAAGTCACAGCGATTAAGTTCTGGATGATGAGACATCCGGTCAATGATCCGTGTCATGTCGATGGATGTGAGCTCTCCATTTTTGTCCCATTTCAATGTCGTTTTCCGCTGTGCAGGCGTCGATCCCTTGCCGGAGTCAGAGCAGCGTTCAGAGCCCAAGGCCGTCAACCCATGTCGTCGGATCAACACATTAGCGATGCATCGGTCCCCGCTCATGCCCCGATTGGAGTTCTTAGGGATTCAGGCCTCAGTTTTGCCCATTCCAGTAGGGCGCTCCAGCTCTGCAGTCTTTGATTGATCCAGTGATGCCCTTCCGCATTGAGATGTATGCCATCGGGCTCCAACCATGACAACCAGGTCGGCTCGTGTTTCATCGCTTCCATCATCGGCAGAAATGGAACATCGACTTCTTGGCACACTTCTGCTAATGCAGCTTCATAGGCTTTGATGTCCGCGTTGCTGTACCAAAGACAGTCAGCGAACGGCATCACGTGAGCATCAATCGGCGTCAATCCCATCACCATCACGGGAGTTCTTTGGCGCATCTCGCTCAACAACTGACGCATTCCGAATGCGTAGCCATCGAGACTTAATTGGGGGCGACCGTCTGGTCGTCCCACCCGAGCGGTGTCATTCAGACCAACACTGAGTAGAAGACCATCCGGCTGGTGACGACGCATCTCACCCCGACAACTCCATTCTTTGTTCCATCTGGCGGCGACTCGCTCGAGGCCATCACCGCGCACTCCCAGGGAATACACGACCGGTGCTTCTGGCAATGCCATCCAGTGCAGTTTCAGTCGTGTGCACCAACCACCTGCAATCCGGTCACCCCATCCAAAAACACCGCTGTCGCCCAATACAATCAGTTGCCTTGGTGCTTGCACCATGTCGCTTAACGCTCATGCCACAGCGCGTCAGCTTGACAGGCAGAGGTCTTGAACGCTTTTGGATAAGTCGGGAGCGATGTGCAAATTTTTGAACCTTGATCGATTCCTTGCTTGGTCGTCAATAAACGTTGTTAGAAAGAACTCAACACTGTCGAGAAACGATTCAATCCTTCGTGAATTGTTTTTGGTCCGACAGCGCAGGACATTCTGATGCAGCGATCATTGCCAAATGCCGCTCCTGGCACGACAGCCAACCCCTCATTCTCAAGGGCTCGTCGGCAGAATTCCATTGAATTACTTATACAATCTGGCAGTTGAGGAAAGGCATAGAAAGCTCCACGTGGTTCTGCTAAGACAATGCCTTCAAGTTGTTGCAGCCCTTTAAAAAGAAGTGTTCTTCGATGGTTATAGCTGGTCACCATTTGTTTCACACAATCTCTGGAGCCTTGAAGTGCCGCAAGGGCTCCACGTTGTGCAAAGCTGCAAACATTGCTTGTGCTTTGGCTTTGCAATGCTGATGCCGCCTTGATGATTTGCTTGTTTCCTGCAAGATATCCAATTCGCCAACCAGTCATCGCCCATCCCTTCGCGAATCCATTAACAGTGAAACAGCGATCTTTGATCTCTTCGCACAACGACGCAAAACTAATGTGTTGTTGGCCTTCGCCGAGAAGGTATTCGTAGATTTCATCACTCACGACATGCAATTGATCGTGACGACGTATGAGCTCGAGAAGATTGATCAGTTCTGTACGTTGCATGACCTGACCGGTTGGGTTGCCAGGGCTGTTTAAAACCAATAGACGGCTGCGAGGAGTAATGGATTGTTCCAGGGCAGCCAGGTCAAGTCGGAACCCATCGGCAGGTTTCGATGGGATCACGCGGACCGAAGCACCAGCAAGACCAGCCATCTCGGGATAGCTCAGCCAGTACGGCGCAGGAAGGATGACTTCATCTCCCGGATTCAGCAGGACCTGGAACAAGTTGTAGATCGCCTGTTTTCCACCATTGGTAATCAGCACCTGCTCCGGTGAGGTTTCGATTCCGTTTTCTCGCGTTAGTTTTTCGGCCACTGCCGCTCGCAGTTCAGGGTCCCCAGCTGCGGGGCCGTAACGGGTCACACCGTCGGCCAGGGCTTGTTGGGCCGCTGCAATGATGAAATCGGGAGTATTGAAATCCGGTTCACCTGCGCTGAGGCTGCAGATGTCATGACCGTCGTTCTTGAGGGCNTTGGCGCGTGCCGAGATCTCTAACGTCAGAGAAGGTTTGAGGGCTCTGGCTCGATCGGAGAGAACGGACGGACTGGGCATCGGCGACGCACCAACCCCGGTGCGTTTCAAAATGTCATCCTGCCTTACGCAGCGTTTCTTACAACCGTTGAGACTTCATTCATTGACGTAATTGCATCAGCTCAGCTTGGTTTTGGCATCCCATCAGCCGTCTCGTCTGGCCAGCTTCTATGCAGAGCTTCTTGGCGTTCAGGCCTCTGAGGGATTGAATCAATGGCATTGGTTGATCCCTCTTGCAGAAGGGATCAGCATGGAGATCTACAGACCTTCACGATCACGCCCATTCCCCGAGCGAGGGCGTTGCTTGGCTCCGTGTTTACGACTGCAAGCATCGGGAGAACCGTTGTTGCTCCTTCAGTCCATGATTCCTGATCTGCTGAACAGGGGCGCTTCAGTTCTGGAACCGCCTCGACAAGAACGGTTTGGAGCAGAAACATGGATCCATGATCCAGAGGGCAATGCCGTGCTTTTGGTTGTCCCCTTCACGGACTGATCTTGAGCTCATGACCAATTCCTGCTCATCCCTTGAATCCTGCCGTTCATGCACAGCCTGTCCCTTGTCCGAGACGCGTGATCAAGTGGTCATCGCTCGAGGACAGCCCAAAGCGCGAGTGATGTTGATTGGTGAAGCCCCTGGGGCCAGGGAAGATGCCACGGGTCAACCCTTTGTTGGACGTTCTGGTCAAGCGCTTGACCGTTTGCTGAAGGAGGTGGGCTTTGACCCTGAATCGGATCTTTACATCTGCAATGCCGTGAAATGCAGGCCCCCTGGCAACCGGCGGCCGAAACGGTCTGAGCTTTTGGCTTGTCGTCCTTGGTTGGATCTGCAGCTTGATCAGGTCAATCCCGATGTGATTGTCCTGGCTGGGGCAACAGCAGTGGATGCGATTCTCGGTTTGAAACAGGCCATGACAGGCTTGCGAGGGCAGTGGCAAACCTGGCAGGGGCGGGACGTGATGCCGATCTTTCATCCCTCCTATCTGCTTCGAAATCCATCCCAAGCCGAGGGGGCTCCGCTCGACCTCACACGTCGAGATCTTTATACGGTTGGTCGTCGCCTGTGCGAACGTTGAATCGCTTGCGGCGCCTCTTGCTATGACCGCCACCCTGCAGTCCATCCCCGTCACTGCGGATCGTCGCTACGACACCAAGATTCATCGACGTGTCACGCGGACCGTGATGGTCGGAGATGTCCCCATCGGCAGTGATCATCCGGTGGTGGTGCAATCGATGATCAATGAGGACACTCTCGATATTGAGGGATCCGTGGCCGGAATCATCCGTCTCGTGGATGCTGGCTGTGAAATCGTGCGGGTCACCACCCCCTCCATCGGTCATGCCAAGGCCATGGGCAAGATCAGGGCCGCTCTTCGACATCGTGGTTATACGGTTCCATTGGTGGCGGATGTGCATCACAACGGCATCAAGATTGCCTTGGAGGTTGCGCAGCACGTCGACAAGGTCCGGATTAATCCGGGCTTGTTTGTATTCGACAAGCCGGATCCAAATCGAGAAGAGTTTTCTAAGGAGGAGTTTGCGGCTATTGGCCTGCGGATTCGTGAAACGTTTGAACCGCTCGTCAACCTGTTGCGGGACCAAAACAAGGCATTGCGGATCGGAGTGAATCACGGCTCTCTCGCTGAGCGCATGTTGTTCACCTATGGCGATACCCCGCTGGGGATGGTGGAATCTGCGATGGAGTTTGTTCGCATTTGTGATGACCTGAATTTCCACAACATCGTGATTTCGATGAAGGCATCGCGCGCTCCCGTGATGTTGGCTGCGTATCGTCTGATGGCAGACACGATGGATCGAGAGGGTTTCAACTATCCCCTTCACCTCGGAGTAACCGAAGCTGGAGATGGCGATTACGGTCGCATCAAAAGCACGGCTGGTATTGCAACTCTGTTAGCCGATGGTCTCGGGGACACCCTGAGGGTCTCTCTGACGGAGGCTCCGGAGAAGGAGATTCCCGTTTGTTACTCCATTCTTCAAGCCCTTGGTCTACGTAAGACCATGGTCGAATACGTCTCGTGTCCCAGTTGCGGCAGGACCCTGTTCAATCTTGAGGAGGTCTTGCACAAGGTGCGAAATGCCACCTCACATCTCACTGGTTTGGATATCGCTGTGATGGGGTGCATTGTCAATGGACCAGGAGAAATGGCTGATGCGGATTACGGATATGTTGGGAAGGGACCAGGAACCATCGCGCTTTATCGAGGACGTGATGAAATCCGCAAGGTTCCTGAAGCGGACGGTGTGAGTGCACTGATCCAGTTGATTAAAGAGGACGGTCGTTGGGTGGATCCATCCTGAAGTCGTTAATGTGAAGTAACAGTGCTGAGGGCTGATGCCCACCACGTCACGTCTGCGTTCACTTCTGGGTTCCGGCCCAATGCTCCTGCTGATCGGTTTGGGGGGTGTCACGACAGCTGTGACCTTGGCTCAACCGAGTCTGAGCCTGCCAAGCGCATCTGGGGGATCGATCACCGATAGTCCGAAAGAGGTGATCGATCAGGTATGGCAAATCGTTTATCGGGATTTTCTAGATTCCAGTGGTACCTATACACCTGATCGATGGAAGCAGCTTCGTAGGGACCTGTTAGCAAAATCGTATGCAGGCACAGGTGAATCGTATGAGGCAATCAGAGGCATGTTGGCCAGCCTCAAGGATCCTTATACCCGGTTCTTGGATCCGAAGGAATTTAAGGAGATGCAGATTGATACCTCTGGTGAGCTGATGGGTGTCGGGATTCAATTGACGTTGGATAAAGACAGTAAAGAGTTGACTGTTGTTTCACCCATCGAAGGAACCCCTGCTTCGAAAGCAGGAGTTCAGCCGAAGGATGTGATCGTCACGATTGACGGTAAATCAACACGTGGCATGACCACAGCAGATGCNGTCAAATTGATTCGAGGTCCTGAAGGGTCAAAGGTTGTCTTGGGCCTGAGGCGTAAGGGAAATATTGTGACTGTTCCATTGACTCGGGCCAGAATTGAAATTCATGCTGTTGAGTCCTCGCTCAATAGGGCTTCAAATGGAAACAAGGTTGGTTATATCCGCTTAAAACAGTTCAACGCGAATGCTTCACGCGAGATGCGTAAGGCGATCCGCGAATTGGAAAGCCAAGGTGCGAACGGTTATGTACTCGATTTACGCAGTAATCCAGGAGGCTTACTCGAGGCAAGTGTCGATATTGCTCGTCAATGGCTTAATGAAGGCACGATTGTAAGTACTCGTACTCGCGAGGGCATTCGCGATGTGCGTCGGGCGACTGGGAGTGCCATTACGGACAAACCGATGGTGGTTCTGGTGAATGAAGGGTCTGCCAGTGCCAGCGAAATCCTCTCAGGTGCTCTGCAAGACAACGAGCGTGCCCAGCTTGTTGGAATGAAAACGTTTGGCAAAGGTCTCGTTCAATCTGTGCGTGGTTTGGCAGATGGTTCTGGGATGACAGTGACCATTGCCAAATATCTCACTCCAAGTGGTCGGGATATTCATAAAAATGGCATTAAGCCCGATGTTACGGCCTCCATGAGTGAGGAGGAAATCCGTTCTATTTCGGTGGAGGATCTTGGAACTGGTAAAGACAGTCAATATCGTGTTGCAGAGACCACTCTGATTAAGGTTTTGACCAAGGCTAAAGCTGGTCAAACCTATCAACCATCGGCATCAAATCTCAACTCCGCCTTGAAGACAAAGACCCAGTGATATTGTTTGGATAGTCTCATTCCTCTCGGAATGCTTTTTCTGATTTTTCTGATTGGCTTTTAATTTCTAGTTAAATGATTCAAAACTTTTTTGATTTTTGATTTTTGATTTTTGATTGTTAGTATTTTCTTTTTAATATTTTCAAGTCTTTATTTGAAAGCCTTAACGCACTATCTCATTCGTGGGTATGTTGATTGATGCCTACATCTTTCGCGGTTCGCTTTGATTTTTCCCTCTGATGGCTTGACTTGCTCGGTTTTTGAGAGAGGCGGAGGGNTTTTGGGCCATTGGTTTTGTTATGTTTCTATGCCGACTTGATGCTTANTGCTTTTGATCTGTTTAGACGAGAGGGGCTAAGGATTTAGCACTCTTGCAATGAGATAAAAATTTAGCGGTAGGGGTGTAGGCCAAATCTTTCTTGTTCGCTNCGACTTCTTTCCCCGGCTATTTGTGTTCCTGTTCCGTACAAATCGTGTCCGTGCCGTACACGCGTCAGCAGGGATCGACAGCCACCCGCTGCATCAATTGTTCTGTCGACGATATGCAGGGGAATCATGCGTCCCCAACCTGGGCTCCATCGATAGGAATCTCCCTGTCGATCAAGCATCGATACCGCTTGATGCCGACCGATTTGTCCGGAACGCAGTAAGCATGTTGTTGCAGCGAGAGTAGCCGCTTGCATCGATGCCACACGATGATCTGTTGCAGGGAACTCAGGTCTTGGTGCCATTGGCCTGGTGGTCTGCGGATACCGAATCGGTACGTTTGGTCGCATGGGATATGCCATTGGCATGCCCATACCGCCATACATGGGGCTTCCAGTACCGTTGCCAAATTGGCTCATGGCTGCCATGGCCAATTGGATTAAGAGTGATTCCATTGGTTGCTTTGGTTGTTGTCTGTTCTGTGACTAGAACAGCAGTGAATGTGGATTTAATTTCTGATGACATCTTTAGGTTGTCATCGGTCGATGAGTCTGATGCGATTCATCTGCAACAGACATGTGACTAGATCCAACTGAGTATCCGCTTGTTTTGCTTTGTAGATTTGCTGCAGATCAGGCTCTGCGTGAGCTACCGCAATAGCGATCGAACAATTGCATCACCTGATTTGGTGGGAGTTTTGCGGTATAACGTGCTTCAATTTCAATGCGATGCTGTTGACGTGGGTACGCTCTTAATGAAGAGATATCTTGTGGTGAATAACGCTTCAACGTATTAAACATCGTTTGCATATGCTCGGGCCGTGAGATCGGTCCTCCAGCACAGTCCTGCATTCGATGTGCCGCTTCGTGAGCCAGGGTGTTCCAGACTTGTCCCGGAGTTCGGTGTGCTTTGCAAACAATCAGATAGTTACGACGTGAGTCATAGGCCCCCTGTAAGCCTCGCTTGCAATTCCCTTGCGTCACTCGAACGCCATTTTGTTCTAAACGAAAACGGAGAGCATCGACATCAGACCACGTCCCTGCAGTTGCTTCTGGTGACCAGAGACCCAGACCAGTGGCACACAGGAAACCGATTAGTTTTTTTGCTGATGCCATCAATCGTGTTGGACCTCGTCGCAAGCATGCCTCTATTTCGATCGCTAGATGTCACAGAAGTATTGGTTCAATATGACTAGACATGACTAAGGAGATTTTACCTGGATANAATTGACTCGATTTCNTGTCCATGAACTGGATTTTGTTTCTTGATTGTGGTTGGCTAAATCAGTTTGATATTGTTGGCAACCTAGTCGCTGATGGCAAGCCTATTTTGAAGTTCAAATGTGCATGATTGAATGGATGTCAACTGAAAAAGTGCTGGCTGTAATTACTTTGNGGAATTAGGTTTTGAGTCAGATCTAACCCCAGTGGTGGTTCTGTTGGCAAACTGCAGGACANTATAAATTNCTATAGATTGACGAAGATGATCAAGATGAAGTTTAAAGCAANAAATCGATGATAATTGATAATGTTTCTGCCTTGATTGTTTTGTTACTGNTTGAATCAATGATGCAANTTATAAGTATTTAAATTGTGGGAATCTTTCGGTTGGTAAATCTATTTAAAGTGAATCTAGGGTCAGTCAACGACGATTTACGAAATTGGTTGCATTAGGCCACCGCCGCCACCGCCATTGGAATCATCGTCATCACTGGGATCTGTTTGAAGAAGGGCAAAAAGCCCTAATGCCACGAAGCAAGCAATGCCGCTGATCCAGCTCAGAGCCTGAGGATTGGGACCAAAATCGACAAACTCACCCATGGCATTTTTGGTTGGTCCTACCAATGTAACGAAGAATTGCGTATTTGTGGCTTTTTTCTCGGAAATCTGACTATGCCGTCGTTCAGACTCTCAGGACAGCATCGTTGGACTGCTTCTGGTCGACCTGGCGTTGCGCGTCTGTTCGTCCGTCTGCTCCTGGNATCTGCGCTGCCATCAGCTTCAGCCACTCCATCAGTTGTTCCAGTTGTTGATCCGTTGCCAGTACGCCTAATCCCCGGGCCATTACCTTGTGGACGATGCCGCTGCCAGATTGATAAATCAAGCGACCGTGGAGATGTTGGGGCAATCCTTGTCTTAATAACCGGAAGGCTGGTTCTTCCATCGGTGTTTCGAGCACGATATTTGGTTTTTCTGGTTTGATTCGCGAGAAGCCGCAGCGTTTTGCCAGCAGTTTCAATTCCATAAGTTGTAACAGTGATTGAACAGCTCCCGGCAGGGCGCCATAGCGATCAGCCCAACTCGCTGCCAATTCCACGAGCGCTTCTGGAGTTGCGCAGTCGGCAGCAGCTCGATAGGCCGCAATTTTTTCGTCTGCGTCTGTCATCCAGTCGGCAGGAACGAAAGCCGTGATCTGCAGATCAACTTGCGTTTCGTCAACACTGGGTATGTCCTGCCCCTGAATCTCCGCAAGGGATTCTTGGAGCATTTCCATATAAAGATCGAAGCCGATGGTTTCCATTTGTCCGCTCTGTTCGACCCCGAGCAGGTTGCCTACCCCACGAATTTCCATGTCGCGCATGGCGAGTTGATAGCCGCTGCCAAGCTGGGCAAACTCCTGAATCGCTCGTAACCGTTGCCGTGCGGCATCACTGAGAGAAGCATTGCCTGGGTAGAACAACCAGGCATGAGCTTGGATGCCACTACGGCCGACGCGGCCGCGTAATTGATAGAGCTGTGCCAATCCAAAACGATGCGCATCTTCGATCAAAATTGTGTTGACTCTTGGAATATCAAGACCGCTTTCAACGATTGTGGTGCAAAGCATGACGTCGGCTTCTCCGGCGTTGAATGCCACCATTGCGTTTTCGAGTTCTCCTTCAGCCATCTGACCGTGGGCGACTAAAAGTTTGAGCCCTGGCAGCATTTCTCGTAGTCCCCCTGCGACCTCTTCAATCCCTTCAACGCGAGGTACCACATAAAACACTTGTCCGCCTCGATCGAGTTCTTGACGGATTGCACTTCGAACAGCCTCTGGATCAAGAGCAGCAAGATGGGTTTTGATCGGGCGTCTAAGTGGAGGTGGCGTTGTAATCAAGCTCATTTCTCTTACTCCTGAAAGGCTCATATAGAGAGTTCTTGGAATTGGAGTCGCCGACAGTGTGAGAACATCGACGTCCTTCCGCAATACCTTGATTTTTTCTTTTTGATTCACTCCAAATCGTTGTTCCTCGTCCACGACCAGTAAACCAAGTTTATTGAAGGCTGACCCTTTGTTGAGGAGCTGATGGGTGCCAACGACGGCATCGATTGTGCCTCCCTTAAGCCCTTCAAGAATCCCTTTGCGTTCGGATGTCGTTCGAAAACGGTTCAACAATGCAACTTTGATGGGATAAGGCGCAAAACGTTCTGAGAGCGTTCGCCAATGTTGTTGGGCTAGCACTGTTGTCGGTGCCAGCATCGCCACTTGTTTGCCGGCTGTAATCGCCTTAAAGATCGCTCTGATGGCTACTTCGGTCTTACCGAATCCAACGTCTCCGCAGACGAGCCGATCCATCGGCTCAGGTTTTTCCATGTCACGTTTGACCTCGGATGTTGCCTTGAGTTGATCAGGAGTTGGTTCGAATGGAAAGGACTCTTCCAATTCAATCTGCCAAGGTCCATCAGTTGGAAAGGCGAAGCCCTCAGCTTGATGTCGCTCCGCGTAGAGCTTCACCAAATCCATAGCGACTTTCCGAACCGCTTTCCTTGTGCGTTCTTTCGCCTTAGACCAAGCGGTACCTCCCATTCGGTTCAATTGAGGCGGCTTCTCGCTGGTTGCTCGATAGCGNCCAAGACTGCCGAGTTGATCAGCAGCGACGCGCAGAATCCCATCGGCGTATTGCACCACCAGGTAATCGCGGACGTCGCCACTGAGGGCGAGTTTTTCCATCGCTTTAAAGCGACCGATGCCGTGGTTTCGATGCACGACATAGTCACCAGCACGCATCTTGTTCGGATCGACCGTCCGACTGGCGGCTTTGCGACGTCTTCGGACATAACCGCTGGAACTGAGGGTTTGTTGACCAAAAAATTCCCGGTCGGTCAGCAAGGCGACGCGCCAGGCCGGAAGCTGAAATCCCTCAAGCTCAGCACTTCCTTTCGCTTTTAAGGCAACAGGGGTGTTCTGTTCGATCAGACGTGCGACAGCTGGAGTATCTGCGCTATTTGGAACGAACCGTGCGATGCAATCGTGTTCTTCCAACAACGCAACAGCACGGCTGGGTTGCGCTGAAACAAGCCAAACGGACGTTTTGTCTGTTTGAAAGGATTTGATCAGTTCACCAAGTTTGCCAAATTGGTTTGGATATGCAGGGACAGGGCGACTTGCAAGATCAAAACTATTGGGATGGTTATCTTCTTCTTTAAGTTCGGCAAGATCACACCCTTCAAACACGTCTACAGCAGCATATGCTTCAGCAATGTTTCGATGCAATAATGCTGGCCAGATGATCTCTCGATCTTGTTCAGACAAGTCGAGTTCATCAGCCATCTCGCCATAATGCTCGATTGCATGATCGAGCCACTGTTGTCCATGCGCTAGACCATGTCGTCGTTCGTCCAGCACAACGAAACAATCTTTTGGTAAGTAATCGAGTAAGGAAGCTGGCTCGTCCCAGGCTAATCCCATCAAGCGACGCATACCCTCAGGTGTACCGCCTTCCAGCAATTCTTCGACCGACTGTTCGTTGAGGAGGCGATCCAGTCCCTCCGGCATTCGATCTCTCAAACTGTCTGCAATCAGAGGACTAAATCCAGTGGGTGTAAGCCTCAGTTGTTCAATCGGATCCAGAGATCGTTGGCTGGCTGGATCAAATTCACGCAGCTTGTCCAGTTCCTCTCCAAAAAATTCGAGTCGTACGGGGAGTTCGCTGCTCACCGGAAAAATGTCGACGATGTCTCCGCGTCGGCTCCAGGTTCCCTCCTGATCAATCGACGAAACTCGTTCGTAACCAAGGTGGGCCAGTGTTTCGGCTAAGGCATCCAGATCAAATTCGTCTCCTCGCTTGAGCGTTCTGCATTGTTCGGATAGGGCCTGTGGTGGCGGTAAGTGTGGTTGTAAACAGCGCTCTGTCGCCACGATGGAGCGGTTCACACCATCTGGATCTCCCAGCAGATCGCTCAGGACTTGTAGTTGGCCCCAGATGATCTCGCTCGTGGGATCAAACGGTTCGTAAGGGGACCCTTCGCTCGTGGGGTACAGCTGGGTGCTCTGCCAGCCCATGAGTTCCAGTAATGCCGTCCATCGGCCCGCCTCTTCAAGGGTTGGAACCACAACCAACAACGGACGTCCCGCATGACGTGCCAATGCACTGGATACCAATGCGCGTGAACCACGTCCTGCCCCACGCATCAACAGCCGATCTGAGCGTTGGCTGCGCTCCAGTAACTGGGCGGTCAAGGAACCATTCTGCAGCTGACGCACCAGGGAGCGGAGGGGCATCGCAGAGATAGACGTGAATGGGCTGATCTTCGCAATAGGGTGCGCGCAGCCGCGACCCTCCTCTCGATGCCGCGCTATCGATGCCCCTCGTGTTGTTGTGGTCCGGCCATTGTTTTGAGGCCGCCGAAAGGGGCCGTTCCGCTTTGCATTCGNTGTCAGACGCCAATGGAGCAACAGCCGCTAGTGCGTCCGGTTCCCCTGTTGATTTTGTTCAGTATCGGCTCCGTTTTGGTGCTTTCTTCAATTCCAGTATTGTTCACACCTGCACCGCCAGTGACTCCGAATCAATCTCAAGACAAGCTTGCTTAGAATTATCATTTNTCTTGGCTTTGCGTAAAGGATTGACGTTGAAATTGATCGCATTGCATGAAAATAAACTGTTAATTCTTTCTTGTCTATTGCGACTAAGTCTCTTCGGCCACTTCCTTCGTGTCTTGGCGAGTAAAGCTGGCCTCATACTTGATAGGATTGAGAAATGTACGTGAAGAGTGCAGATATAAAACGATTTAAAGGTGAATGTCTGATCGGTGCGTTTGATCTTGGCTAACAATAATGTGGCTTGCCTAATGCACACTAGTCGGTCACTGCTGGTGGAGGATCGAGATCAATGCTGCTGTGAGTTATGATTAGGATAGTAGCCATGCATCAGATTGTTTGTCGTCAAAGTGATGGTGCTATAAATTTTCTTGAGATGCTATGCTGGGTTGATCATNCCACCCCTTTTCGTCAAGGTANTCTAAGAAAGTGAAAGCCTTAATGGTGAAAACATTAGCTAATTATTCTATTCNTTTCTTCGTTTAAACGTATAGCAGCCTCCATGATATCCTGTGAATGGCTGAGCGTAAGTGGTGAGTTCCCAACCCTGTTCTCCCAGTTCATTCATCAATCCGACAAGGCTTACGTTTCGCTGAGGATTCTTTCTAGAGATTAATTGGCGATCGTCTAGCCATAATTCATCAATTTCTCCTGTCCAGGATTTTCCTCTTGGAATGAAACGCAGCTGGGTGTATTCCCATTTCATCTGTGTCGAGTCGACTTTTCGGGAGTGTAAGGGGGAGAGCGGAGTTCCGAGCCGAGTAATCTTGAAAACGACGCCTCTAAGAGATCAGGCCCATCAGCACGAGCTCCTTAACTCGACGTAAGCACGTGCGCTGCGGTCTTGGTTGATCACTCAGCTGATGGGTGTCGTTCAGCACGTGGTGCTGGAGTGCATTGGGAGCTCGGTGAGCTTAGAGAACATCTTCAGGCACCAGACGTGCTTGTCTTCCTCGTGCAAGCAGAACGCCGATGATGAGAGGGGAGCTACGATGAGCGTTNATGNGCTAGTTGGACTAGTGGAGATCAAAAAGTGAATTTTGTCTGNGTCTGATCTTTGAATTGGAATATTAATTGCATCCTCTTGATTTGTAGAGGCTGAAATTAAGCCTATTTATGCTTGCCATTGTTTGAGTCTAAGCAGACGAATCTGGAGTGTTGCTGTTGGCATTGATGATCAATTCTTCAAGCAACATGTTGAATTGTAGCAACTGATCATCGCTAAGTTTTTGTCGGCTGGTTGCTCCCAAGTGTTGTTGCAGAAACCCCCTGGCTTGTTCAGCGTTCCATTGCAATTGTTGAAGCATCTCGTCACCCTGTCTGATGAGATCGCTGCGAAGAATCGGAACGCTACTTGATTCCGGACGATCACCCGGACTCATGGCGCGTAACTGACGTAGAAAAGCCACAAGGTCTGCGTAGCGGGTCAGGCGATGCCGACTGCCATGGCCGAACGCTCGTTCCAAGTAAATCCGTTCCTTCTCCCTGTCCCATCCGATGCGACGGACTTCGACATCGATGGCAGCAAGTTCTTCGCTCCAATCCTCTGGGTCGCTTGGTGCTTCTGAAGGGTGTTCTGGCGTTGGGGCATTGCTTGTTTGATGCGTCTGACCAGAATTGGATGGATCAGATCTTGGAGAAGAGGCCAAACTCTGTTGTGTTGGTTGTGGCGTATTCGTCGGCCATGACTTTGGAACCGATTGTTGATCAGTTGATGTCTCTGCAGCAACCAGTGTTGGAGATTTTGACGGATTGATCCTGAGACGCGCTTGAAGACGCTCTAAAGCACGGTCTTCTGCTTGCTCACTGGTCTCGGCTTCACCTAGTGCACTGCAAAGGACCTGTCCGTCCTTCCACGCTTCGACGCGTACAACGCAACGCAGGGTGTCGACATGACACAGATCAACACGGGTGAGCATGGTCGGAGGGTGCTTTCATCGTTCTAGACAAATCAGTGGTCGGTCGCTAAAAGAAGAGCTATTAATCTGAGAATACTGTCAAAAGCCATTTTTTATTCTCTAAACAAAGACTGCTTTTCTATCAGTTCTTATATAATCAATTGATAAGGCTGCAAGATTTTAATAGTGTGGCATGAATATNCATTGTTGCAATGTTATGCAAGCGATTAATTCGCAAGGCAGCAAATAGAGCCATCGCAAGTTAACATCGAGTTATATTAAATTCGCTATCAAAATATATATAGAAAATTTATTCAGGCCAAATCGTATTCCGAAAATGGCTTGGCCAGAATCTTCTAATCTTCTATTCACGTGTCTACGTTTAGANATGATTGAAATCTAATGAATTTATTGCTGCCATAAGAGCGATTTTCGTGTAGAACGATGTAAGGATTACAATCATTGCTTTGAATCTAACGGAACTCTGCAGAGACCAATGGTTACAAACAGTATCGCCTGATGAACCACATAAATTACAAAGACGGCTTGATTGGGAAAATCTCAATTGGGATGACTTTTATAGCCAGCTCTCTAAACAACCAAAGTTTATATATGGCGAAGAAAGTATTTGGGAGACTGCCTTGAAGCGAGCCATCAATTGTTTAAGCGATCATTGGTCGATCGGTTTGCTCGATACTAAGGAGTATGATGACATGCCTTTTGTTGATGTTTGGTGGCCCATAGCAGTTGATATAAAGATGCAATTGCAAAATAAATTCGGCGTTCAAAATACTTTGATATCTCCCTCTATATTTGAACAGTTGTCTCATTATTTGTTGAAGAGATTATGTTCGCTTGGAGATCAGGTCTTATGGGAAGAATTTACAAAAGGTCGAAGTGCGGGCGCAATTCTTCTCGCTCACCTTGGTTCATCGGGTGATGGCAATGGACCACCAACGCGCGAACATTATGAATCATTTGTTCAAAAACACAGACGTGAAGGTTTAGCATCAATTTTGGAGGAATATCCCGTATTAAGACGCCTTATTGGCAGTGTTATTGCTCTTTGGCAACAAGGCAGTGAGGAGATGATTCAACGTATTATTAATGATCGCGATGTGATCGAGCAGGTGTTTCAAATTTCAAAATTGGACCAACTTATTGCCGTAAAACAAGGGTTAAGCGATCCACATCGCGGTGGTCGTGCTGTTTCTGTTTTGACGTTTGAAGGTAAGACTGGATTACGCAAGAAAATTGTCTATAAGCCTAAGGATATGAGACTGGATTCTATTTATCAACAAGCATTGGCAGATATAAATTCCCATAGTAAATTAAAATCTCTGCGCACATTGTCGATCTATCCTGGGAATGGCTATGGATATATGGAATTTGTTGAGCATAAAATTTGTCAAGATATTAAAGAGCTTAAAGCATTTTATACTAACGCAGGCAGACTCACTGCTGTTTTGAATTTATTAGGTTGTACTGACTGCCATTATGAGAATCTGATCGCGTCAGAAGACCAACTCATACTCATCGATACTGAAACCTTGTTGGAAGCTGACCTCCCAGATCACATCAGTGACTCTCGTAGTCAAACAGAATCGAGTGAACCATCTAACCTAAATAAACGCTTTCAGGGCTCTGTATTACGTTCTGGACTGCTTCCACAATGGATGTTTGCTGGTGATGGCAAGTTTGCCTTTGATATAAGTGCTTTGGGAATTGCACCTCCNAAGGAGGCAACAACACAGACTACGGGTTGGTTAGGAATTAATAGTGATGGCATGATGCCAGGTAAAATTAAAACAAATGTCGAGTTACAAACCAGTCTTCCTGTTGGTATTGGGGCAACAAATGTATTTGATCGTTATCTTGATGATTTTTGTAATGGATTCTCAATACAATGTGATGAAATTAGATTGATTAAGGATCGTTGGCTAAAACCTNANAGTATTTTATATCAATTTGCTGGCTTGCCTCGCCGTATTGTTCTAAGAGCTACCCGCGTCTATTTTGCAATACAGAGACAACAGCTGGAACCTTCTTCCCTGCGTTCTTCTTGGTCACAGGCTCTCAAGTTAGAACAACTGACACGCAGCTTTTTAATGGCTGAAGAGAAACCTCTTCATTGGCCTATTTATGCTGCTGAATCCAGTCAGATGCAGCATTTAGATATCCCTTTCTTTACTCACTTAATTGATAGCTCATCACTTGTATTGGATCATAACAATTCTACACTAGCTAATTTTATTAAAAAAAGTGGGCTTCAAGCAGCATTAGATCGATTGAAAAATTTAAATTCAGAGGAAATTCTGTTTCAATTAAGGCTTATTCGTGGAGCATCTGAAGCAAGGAACTTAGGTACTTCTNTAAACAGTACATTGGATGCTGATGCCTTATTGCCATCCAATAGTCAGGCAGAACCTTTAGAAACAACGATCAACCANGCTGTTCTAAGTATTGTTCAGCACATTCTTGATTCTGCTATTTGTGATTCCAATGGACATATTGAATGGTTAGGTATGGATCTCGGAGCAGATGGAGAAAGTTTTAGTTTCGGTCCTGTTGGCATATCACTTTACGGTGGATCGATTGGTATTTTCAGTTTGCTAAGATGTTTAGAAAAAAAACAAATTTGTTTGGATCGTACTGTCGATGTTCAATCCTCAATCCTTAAGCCATTAAAAGAAATTGTAAGTTCAACGTCAAGTGATCAACTTAGGCGATGGTGGCGTGATCAATCATTAGGTTTAAGCGGGTGTGGCGGTATTTTATTGACTTTAGCTCTTCATCATGAGTATGAGCTGGGTGAGCAATTGATCGATGGCGCGTTGACTAGATATATTAATTCGGATCAACAGATGGATGTTATCGGGGGTTGTACAGGCTTAATTGGATCTTTATTACAATATGGCTCTAAAAAATCCCAAGAATTAGCGTATCGATCAGGNGAACATCTTGTTACGAATCAAGCTGATAGTGGCGGTTGGAGTAAGACATCAAATCAGAAAGCCTTGTTAGGTTTTTCCCATGGTACAGCCGGTTTTGCTGCTGCTTTGGCTCGATTAAATGTAGCTACAGGTGAAAAAAAATTCAAACTCGCTGCAGAAAAAGCCCTGACATATGAACGCTCGCATTTTAACCTTGAGGAGAAGAATTGGCCTGATTTTCGTATCTTTAATTCCAAGTCAGATGATGCTCCTACTTTTATGACGAGTTGGTGTCACGGAGCCCCTGGTATTGCATTAGGACGTGCCTGCCTTTGGGGAACAGAGTTGTGGGATGAGCAATGCATTGAAGAAATTTCTATAGCAACTCAAACGACATTATCGATGAAGACTCTGAAGATGGATCATCTGTGTTGTGGAACACTTGGGTTGATGGTTATTTTAGAGATAATTGCATCAGGACCATGGCCTTTGGATCCTACGTTGCGTCAACAATGCCAGCAATCTGCCAATCATTACAGGAAGCTAGCTATCGCACGATGTCAAACAGATAAATTAGATTTACGCTGCTTCACAACGTCTGAAGGCACATTGATGCTTCCAGGGTTTTATACAGGTTTAAGTGGTATGGCACATTCATTGTTGCATGATAAATNTTCCAAATCAATCGTTTTTCANCTGATAAGTAGTGGATTACTTGTAACTGATTAATGACTAGCAAGCATTTTTGCTATATAGCCATGATCCTTGAGATCATTCCAATGACCAGATTCGACGGGTATATNTTTTTGTAGAATAACGATTTTATCTGCCTGTCGAATCGTTGCAAGACGGTGTGCGATGCTAATNCTTGTGATGCCAAAGTTGTTGATGGTTTCAGTTATTTTTTCTTGTGAACGATTATCTAAGGCGCTTGTTGCTTCATCCATAAGAAGTACTTTAGGATTTGTTATTAAGGCTCTTGCTATCGCAATTCTTTGAACTTGACCTCCAGAAATATTTCCGCCTGAATCACTTAATATTGTTTCAAGTTGCATTGGCATCGCTTTGACTTCATCTGCCATCGCTGCCCGTTCAAGAGCTTCCCACACATCATCATTGCTTCGATTGATGCCACCGCATATGACATCATAAATGGAACCAGAATTTAATCTTGCAGTTTGCATCACAACACCTAACTGACGACGATAATCTCTAATGGCCAATTGTGATAAAGGTATTCCATCAATCAATAGCTCTCCACCTTGCGGGCTGATAAAGCCAAGTAACATGCGGACGAGTGTTGTTTTTCCACATCCACTAGGACCNGTGATAGCTGTATGTTTACCTGACTCAATGTTAAAACTAATATTACTAAGTAAAGGTTCACTACTACCAGGAAATTGATAGGTAATATTTTTCAATTTATATTCACCTTCTAAGGTATGATGAAGAGCTTCTGGTTGGTATCCTTCTTCGACATCTGCATACATCACAGGCTCTGCTCGTTGCCACAACACAGCTGCTCTACCCGCAACATTTGCAATTAAATTGACGGCATTATTAACAGCGCCATTAAAACTACCAAATGCTGCATTGAATGAAATGAATGCAACAACGGTGGCATTGAAATCTGCCGATGTATCCGCTTTCAAAAGACGGACGGCAACAATTGCAAAGATAAAAAGATTTGAAATGGGGGTTGCTAGAGTACCATATTGCTCCATAGCATCAGAATAAATATTACTACGAAGTTGAATTAAAGAATAGTGATTGATATCACGCATCCAACGAAGTAATAAAAAAGGCTCAGCGCCAGCACTTCGAATCTGGGGCATTCCCATCACAGATTGAAGTGAGAAGTTAGTAATTTCAGCGCCAGTTTCGAGCAAAGGCATTTGCAATCCTATCGATTTGAATGTCAGCCACAAAAGAGATAGCATTGAAACCGCAGTAAATGCAGTTGCCCACAAGGCCAAGTTTGCATCATAAATAAACATCAGCACAAAATAACTTACTGCAAATAAACTAGATAGTAACGTTGAGACAACACCACTTCCAATCAGTTGCCTCAGTTGACTAATAGAACTAACTCTTGAAGATAAATCACCTGTAGTATATTTACTGATAAAACTCATTGGTAATCTCATCAAGCGATCCCAAACAGCCGATTGTAGTTTGAGATCTGCTACGCTTTCGAGACGAAGCATCATGAGATTTTGCAGATACTGTGTACCCAGAGATCCAATGACGATTAATATCACTATGATCAGACCATGCATTAAGAGCTGTTCGTTGTTTTGAGGTAAAATCTTGCTGACTAATAAATTAGTCAGCATTGGTATCGATAGATTGAATAACATCACAACGCCTGATGTTATAAGTAAGGCAAATAAAGGACCTATCTCAGTTGAGAATGCAAACTTAAGAATTTCTAGCGGTCCTTTGACTGATGGTGGTAAGGATAAATAGACTTCAAAAGCAATTTCCTGAATTTGTAGATCAGTATTAGCTAAAATATGAGATTGATTGACAGGATCGTAGTAGTAGTTCTTACCTCGATTTCTGTAAAGCGCTAGTGGCNNATTGTCNTCAGAACTAAAGACAATTAACAATGGGAANTCCTGGTTAGCAGGATCATTTGGAGCGACTATCTGCCTATGGTGGATATCATTATGGTTAAGTAGTTGCTCAATCGTTGCCCCAGTTAACGGCTGCAATGTTTGATTACGTCGTCCTAATTTTGCAAGACAAAATCCCAGCAAANGTAATTCAGTTTGACCTGTTTGATCAGGTGATTCGCTGAAAAGTAGCTCCTCTTCAATTCTTTGTGCAGCAAGCAGTGCATTAAGGTTTTGACTGTTTTGGTTCTTCATGGGGCAACTTGTTGATTTTGCTCAGATTGAACTAAGTCATAAAAAATACCTTGTGTCTTGATTAAGTCTTGTGGACTACCTCTTTCAACAATCTTTCCATTTTCCATAACAAGGATCTGATCGCTTCTTAGCGCTGCATCAAGGCGGTGGGCAACGCTGATCACCGTCATACCCCGTTGTTTGAGGACATCCAAAACGCTACTCTGCGTTCTATTATCCAAAGCACTCGTTGCTTCGTCAAAAAGAAGTATGGATGGATTACGTAATAATGCACGACTGATTTCTAAACGTTGCCTTTCTCCTCCACTGAGATCACTGCCATTGTCTTTAAGTACTCTTTCAAATGCTTCAGGATGCGAAATAATGGATTCATAGATTTGAGCATCTTTAGCAGCCTGCTCCAATTCTTTTTGACCATAACCAGGTTTCCATAAAGTCATATTCTCACGTACTGAAGCATTAAAAATAAATACTTGTTGAGGGACGTAAGCTAAACTTTGTCGCATTAAAATGTCGCCATTATCGATCCATTCTTTTCCATCATATAAAATGCTACCACGTGTATATTGATAGAGACCAGCTAAAATTCTAATTAATGTTGTTTTNCCCGATCCACTTCTTCCTACAATCGCTAGTTGAGATCCTTTCGGTATTTTCAAATTTAAATCTTCAATAAAAGGAGGAGAAACCGGATCGAAGCTATATGAAAGATTTTTTAATTCGATCTCACCTTCTAATCTCTCTTGCTTCTTGAATGGCATTTCATTATCACTGTCTTCTGGCTCTAAAAATACATTGAAAGTGGCAACAAGAGGATCATCTTCACTTTTTTTGAGATCTTCTAGTCGTCCTAAGCTACCAATGAGACGTTGAATATTTGANTTCAGTTGTGGAAGTGTGGAAATTGGAGCTATTAGTTGACCTTGTAAGAATTGAAAGGCTACCAATGTTCCNAGTGTTATTTTACCAGCAATAATTAANAAACCTCCAAATGTAATGATAAGAGCATTCAACAGAAAAGAACTACCGCTAGCTGTAATTGTTGCAATGGCCATTTGTGAGCCAAGCAATTGATTCTGAACAATTACATTGCCGAAACTACTTTGCCATTGACTTAAAAAATCAAATTCAAGGCCTGAAGCTTTCAACGTTTCAATATTATTAATGCCTTGTAGTCCTTTTCCTTGTGCTTTACCTTGTTCAATGGCAAGCTTGCGATTTGCATCATAGCGTTGTTCAGTCAGCCACCAATTAAGAAATAAATTTGCACTCATAATAACTACCACAAGTAAGGAAAGCCACCCCGAAATGATAAAAGCAACAATGAGCACAATTATACTTATCCACAAGCTGATGCCAAATCTAATTAACTGGGAGATTAAAACCTGAGTTGTTTCTAGCCCAAGTAACATTCGACTTGCGATTTCGCCAGGAAAGCGTGCCTGATAAAAGCCAAAAGTTACTTTGAAAAGCTTACGAAACAAATCAGCCGTTAATCTCTTTGAGAACAAAAGCTCTAATCGTCTTAATATTATAAATTGAATGCTTAGCAAGGTCAACCAGCCAATGATGGCGGTTAGTAATAACCAAATGATGGGAATGCCAAAATATAATCTTTCATTTTGAAGGAAGCTGTCTATAAAGGTCGAGGTAAATCCCGCTACAATTAAGGTTAAAATGCCTTGGCCTGTGCCTGTAATTAATAATTGGCCAATTGAATTGCGATAAGGCAGTAAGGCAAGTGGTAATGTCAGCAATGGTGATCGGTCATGTCCTGATTTTATAAATTGTTTGCCAGGCTCCATTTGTAGGACGATACCTGTGAAACTATCGAGAAATTCCTCCATTAGTACTCGAATTCGGCCTTGTGCTGGATCACTCAAATAAGCATGAGTATCAGAAAAACCCTCAACAACTAAAAAGTGATTAAAACCCCAAAAAATAATACAAGGAAACAAGCCCTTCTCTTTTAGTTGATCACCGTTCGTACGATATGCTTTAGCTTCCAATCCATATGAACGAGCAGCTTGCATTAATTGCTTAGCATTTGATCCATCTCGATTCACTCCACAGGCATAACGAAGTTCACTTAATTCAACAAATTTTCCGTAGTATCCTAAAATCGTTGCCAATGAGGCTGCTCCACATTCTGCAGCCTCATATTGCAATCGAGTTTTGGCTTTGATACGTCTATTGCTTAATTTATTCATTATCTTGATTGATTTGACGAATTTGCATTTCCCCCAGATTTGTTTTCTGGTGGGCTAAAGCCAAAGAAACGTCTGAGCTCTGGCAACACCAATGTAATTGGGGGAACACTTCGAGTGGTTATTTCAACGTCAAGTCGATCTCCTGGTGTTGGTGGATAAGGAAGATCTCCACGGGAACTCCATAAATATCCACCACTATGCAGAACGGAGTCATTTGTACTTCGTTGTAACTCAATCACAGCTAATGTTGGCGATGGCTCTGTGTTTATAATGACATTTGCAAGAGTTTCGACTCCAACACGATTTATAACGTCACTTCTATCACTTGGTAATTTAGCCATGGACACTACGATCGCTCTGATACCGCCCACTTCTGAGCGCTTAAATCCTATAGGCGTCACTAGAGCACTCATTCCTGGCCACACTTGAGCCATTTCTTTGCTGCTAAGAAAAACGGGCACTAATGATGCATTGTCCAGTGAATCATCACTGAGTTTCATGACAACACTACCTTCTTGGACATTATCGCCATTGTTAGGTACAACTTGGGAGATATATACTTCTTTTGTAGAATAGATCAATTCTTTGTTGATTAATTTCGCCAATTCATCGCGTAAACGTTGGTAAGCTGAGTCTCTCTCTTTGTTTAATCGAATCAACTCGTTTTCATTGCTATATAATTGTGATCTAATGTTGTCAACTTGTGCTCTTTGCTGCAACATAGAAGCTTTTGAAACAAACCCTTTTTGGACCAATCTTTGCATCTGACCTAGGTATGAACTTCTGCTTTCTAATTCTTCTGTAAGTATTTTTTGCTTTGCCTTGATGTTTTGTTCTTGCTCTTTTGTATCTGGTAATGTTCGTCTTTTGACCTGATCTAATGCACTACTGATTTGCTCGAGTTGTGCTGAAGATTGTACCCACATCAAAAGTTTGTTGCTAGGGACTTTCTTTCCTTTGTATGTTTGCTTCAACTTATCGGTAAAGCTCGCAGCCGCCGAAACAATGGAATCAAATTGTGATTTTCTTTGGCTTTTTATACTGGCCAAGAGGATTTTTTCGGCTAATAAGACAATATCTTGATCCTCTACTTGATCTGGCCTTTCCTTAAAATTAAGGGCTTCTTGATGCCAGGGTTGTGTTGGTTTATTGAACATCCATATCGCTTTACCAGATGTTCCGCTCAAGCTCGGACTAATGGTACTCACCGGCAAAAGAACACCTGTTCCTCGCACGTTGACTGGAATGCGGGCTAATGTTGACCATATGCCACCACTTATTGCAATTAATAGACCTAGCCCTAATGTTGCCTTTAATGGCGGAGTTAATAGTGTGATAGGCCCCTCTCGGTCGCCTACCCTACGATGTTTGCTTAATGAGCGTTTTGTGAATAAATTCGTCATGGTGTGGTTTCAATGGTTGACTTGGAATTTGGCTGATTACGCATCATCTTAATGCGTTGATCTAACTCTTCCTTTGAGGTTTCCGGCCAAGTGGCCGAGTAGCGATATAGTTCAACAATAGCATTGTTATAATTAAGTATAGCGTGTGATTTCTGTGTAGCAGCGCTTGATAAAAGATTGATTGCTTGCACGACGCTTGTAATGTCTCCAACACCAACCGCAAATCTCGCTAAGGCTGCTTCGTGTGCAAGTTCGGCACTGTGATAGGCCTGCTCAGCACTTTGTACACCGATAAAAGAAGTGTTCAACAGGGCATAGCTTGTTCGAATTTGTTGAGCTATCTGTAATTCTGTTAGTGCCGCTTGATCCTTGAATTGGGATTCTTTCGCTTTTTCTGCTTGCGAGTTTGCTGCGCTTATTCCCCCGTCAAAAATACTCCAAGTAAACTTTATGCCTGTGTATGAATCCCACACTCTAGTTTTGAAGTATTGCTCACCAGGATCATTTGGAATTGGTACATTGTTATATCCATTAGTGCTTGATAAATTCCCTTGAGCAATAAATCCAAAAACTGGTAGATAACTTTTCAAGAACGAAATACTTCGCCAACGTGCAGATTCTGCGGCAGATAGAGCGGCAAGAAGTTCTTCTCTTTGTTTTAAGGCCTTTTTGATTGTCTCAGAAAGTGTAAGATCCCATTGACCATACAATTTTGCTGGATCACTCGGAACTGCTAATGTGCCTTTTGATAGAGCAAGAANTTCTGCTAGTTGAGAGGTTTGTTGAATGTATTGTTGTGTATACATAATCAAGTTGTTTAGTTGTCCAAATAGTTGAGAGCGTGTCTGCTCAATCTGAAAAACTGAAACCATACCAATATCATATTGTGCTTGAAGAATTTCTAACTGTTTAGAGTTAATCTCGTAGATATCTTTAAAGTTATCAATCAATTGTTTACTGCTTTGGATGGCATAGTATGACTTCTGAATGCTTAAAATTAGCGTTCGCGCACTATTTAAGAATAAATATTTTTGTTGTTGCAATGAATCTTGTGCTGCGTTGATATTTGGTTGTCTTGTAGGGTCTAAAAAATTCCAATTTACTATCGCTGATGTATATGACTGAGCTTCTTGCCCTTTTGTTGTTTTAATGCGAGGCATAAGTCTGCCGTCATTTTGCATCAAATTGTAATTTTTTTGCGCATAATTGTCTATAAATGTAGTGTTCCATTTATAGCCTAGAAATGGATTGGCGTTTAAGGTCAACGTAGGATACCATTTTCTCTGTGCAGCGATCAGTTGCCATTCATATGATTGAATCTCATGAAAAGATTTAAGTAACGTTGGATTATTTTGCAAGCCAATAGCAATAGCCTCTTTTAAAGATATTTTTTTNGCATTTTCATTGATTACAGTTTGCAAGGTATTCAATTTTTCCACAAGAGTATTAGGATCTATGGATTGGANTGTTTTGTTATCATTACTTTGATTGCTACGATCTGTATTTGTTAGGATCAACGAATTCTGTTTTAGCTTGTTCTGGCCATAAACACTGGATGAATTGACAAAAAATATCGTTGATAAAATTAGAAATACAATAAATTTTATATTTTGATTGGATTTATAGTTCAATTGTAAATCCTTTCTATTTAAATTCTATGGGGATTAAAGACAGTGTCTTTTGCTTGAGGCCAGATCTATAGCTGGTTGTCTCGTAAGATTGGATTGTTATGAGTTTCAAGAGTCTCTTGCCATTTCTTTTTACCCNTTAACCTACTGTATCTGATTGACAAGTGTATCGTTTTGATCTGTTGCAAGCTGACAATCATTTGTTTTGATAACATGATTTTTGCCTTAGATAATTTTAGGTCAGCATTTTCATGTTCTTAATAATATCGTTTCGAGCGATCAACCTTTAGTAGCTATTCCATTTGGCAATATGATTCTATTTTTTGATCAAGGTTCAGACAGGCAAGTGGTGAGTTGTCATTTGATGAGGTCTCGCTTAACCTGATCGCAAAGGCACATCAGCCAAACTCTCAACTCCTCTCGCTATACCTGGACATGTCTTCATTTACTTCAAGCGATTTACTCGCTTTTCAAATATTTTCTTCTCTTTCCCAGGACGAGGCTAACTTAATGACACAACGTGTTTTGCAGACAGATCATGAGAATGACCAAACATTAACACTAGAGGGTGATTGGGGTGAATCTTTGTTTTTAATTCGTACTGGAATTGCAAAGGTTAGATCTTTTACTGAAAATGGTGAAGAGAGGGTGTTTTGCATCCTTGGGGCTGGAGAAGTTTTTGGTGAGATGGCATTAATTGATGGCCAATCACGATCCGCCGACGTTGTGGCGCTGACTCCTGTTACTTTGGTTAAACTCGCGGGAAATCCTGTTCTTAAATCNTTGAATTCGAACCCAAGCTTTGCTCTTGAAATTGCGAAGCTAGAAGCAGCCCGTTTAAGAGATCTTAATAGGAGATTCGCCTTGCAAGGTGAAGACGCTACAACGCGATTACTTGATACATTGGCTTATTTATCACGTAAACATGCACCTGATTTGAAGGATGCACTTAGTGTTCCTGAGATGGCACAACAAGAACTTGCGAATCTTGCAGGGTTATCTCGTGAAACCACATCAAGGATTCTTAGCAAATTACGGGAGCGTGGTGTTATTGTTCGAAAAAATGGTTGTTTANATGTTGTTGATTTACAACCTTTGATTAAGCGTGGATTGATCGATTGATTGAATTCTTGCGTTCTAATCAGTACTTTTTAATTGCATCCATCTCGATTACAACTGTTTTTGTGAGCAAGATCACAATTTTTTGAGACTTAGGTCAATGAGAGTTTAGTGAGAGCCAGTCATACTAATTTTGTTGAGTTTTTACTCTTCAGTCCCTTTCTTATTGAGGTTTGTTTCTATGGTTAACGCTTAGTTTTCCTATAATACATTGAATTTAGCTGCAAAAGTATGTTTCAATGTGTGCCTGTTAAGGCTTCTTGTTTCACGCTTTTTTGTTTGGCATGGCAAATCGTTCTATTCCTTTCAAAACACATGAACAAATTTTCTTCCTCGGAACTACGCTCAATTTCTATTTTTTCTTCTTTGTCAGAGGATGAGGCTTTATTGATTAGTAAAGGCTCTTTTCATTCACTGTTTAATCGTGATCAAGTTATTGCTTTTCAGGGTGATTGGGGCGAGACGGTCTTTTTGTTGCGATCAGGATTTGTCAAGGTTCGCTCTTTTACTGAACAGGGTGATGAAATTATTTTTTGTTTCCTGGGTCCAGATGAACTCTTTGGTGAAATGTCCTTGCTTGATGGACCTGTTCGTTGCGCCGATGTTGTAGCGCTTACTCCTGTTGATATTGTTAAGTTGCCCCGTTCGTCGCTTCTTCATGTTATGCGTAATAATACAAATTTTATTCTTGAGTTAGCTCGCGTTCAATGTGCACGACTGCGAGATCTTAATCAAAGATTTGCATTGCATACATCTGATGCTACGACACGTATGTTAGCTGCTATCGCGTATCTTGTTAATAAATTAGGTTATCCTGAATGTATGGGTTTACGTTTACCGTCAATTGCACAACAGGAATTAGCTTGCCTTGCTGGTCTCTCTCGCGAGACCGCTTCACGTGTGATTAGTAAGCTTAAAGCTCGATCTGTGCTTAGCTTTGAAGATGGGGCTATGTATATCTGTGATCCGCAACCAATGATCAAACGTGGTTTAATTGCTACCTAGTATTACATTTGTTTTGTTCATTTAGTGGTGTTTCGCTTTTCAGTATTCAAGGCTTTTTTTCTGTTTCACAGCATATTTTTCAACTCTCAATTCCTTTCTGTGCATTCCTGTGTTCGTACTTATAGGTTTTTTGCTCAATTGTTGTCAGCTGCTTTGTTCAGCATTGTTTTTCAGAACTTGCTGTACGCAATGATGTTGCTGTTTGATTGCCAGTTTGTTT
>NZVB01000044.1 GCA_002701375.1 Cyanobium sp. NAT70
ACTGACTACTTAGACTTGGTTATTGATGATCCGGCCAGATGCCAGGGCATCGCTTGCGTCAAGCCACCAGTCATTGAACAAGCTAACTTTTTTGTAGATGACTGGGAAAGTGCCTTAGCAAGCTGGAATGGGACTATAGAATGAAAATTTTTAATTTTAGTCTCTAGCCCGCTTGAACAGTGGTCTTTCAGATGAATATATCAACAGTTTCGGCTTGTCATGAAGATTAGCAGTAACCTCAAAAAGAATATTTAGCCAACAGAATAGGTCGTGTCATCCATTGCGAACCTAATCCCTTATTTTGTTCCTGCATGCTTGACACTTGAACAACGCAATGCGCCTTGAATCTTTACAGCGAAACGAGTTGATGTCGGGCTTTTGATTCATTTAGACCTCCCAATCCCTCAATCCAGGCCTACTTCTAATGGACTGCCATTGCGTCGAGGAATTCTAACTTAATTGCCCGGCACAAACGACACCCATAAGAAATTAATTTTTCAGTGGGTTTTAAAATAAAATACCAATTACATCAAGAGAATTCCCTAATCCTCTCAAGGCAATATTACATATGTCATAAATATTTTGGCAAAAATCAATCTTACCTTAAAACTCTTATTATCAAATTGAAGCAGATATCTAAATTCAAACTTACTTGGAGAGTAATTCGCCTTGCGGATGTTCACTCACTCCCGTCGGCACGCGATTAAAATTCTACGACAATATTGAAGCGAATTGCACAAGACTGTCCAAAACATTGATTGATAGCGTTGCTCTACAACGGCTTTTGTTGAATCAAGATTAATTTTTTGCAACGTACTTTTTCATTGTACCCCGACCAAGAATGTGCGCCATATCTCAATTCATACTCGAGTCTCACCATGAGAGGTGGCTGGATCGCAAACATCGCGACAAGATTTCAATAGCTGCTCGTGTGTTCTCTATGACTGAAGCACCGCTTTGGGCTGATCTCAGCGTGTTCGGGTTCGGCCTGTCTCTTTCCCCGCTTCACATTGCCGTACTGCTGCTGTTGCTGCTCGGCCCTTCTCCTCTGAAACGCGGGACAGCTTTTGTTGCTGGATGGATCATCACCACCCTTGTCGTGATCCTGGCCCTGTTAACCATTGGCCACGGACTTGTCCTGGACATGACCCATGGATCCCACCATCGAACCGGTCTGGACCTCATTGGAGGAGGAGCTTTATTGACCCTTGGCATTCGAGAAATCATCAATGCATTTATTGGCAGTGNCGAACCACCCNGCTGGACCAAGTCTGTCGATCGATTTGTCGCCATGCCTATGCCGTTGCTTTTGCTGATCAGTGCAATGACTGAAGTGATTAGTCCAGACGATTTACTTCTGTTTGCAAAATCAGCCTCCATGCTTCTGGTTGCCGATCTGCCCCTGCAGCGTGAGGTGATCTGCACAGTCGCCTTCACAATCGGAGCGAGTCTGTTGCTCATTTCCCCCCTCATTGCTGTGTCAATGGGACGCAATAGTGTGATTCCTTTGTTGCAACGTTGTAAAACGCTTCTGTATCAACGAGGGGAACTCGTAGTCGCAACTGTGAGCCTTGGATTAGGTGGCTATCTAGGTTGGCAAGGCATTCTTGGTATCGCGGTAATGTGATATCGAACTGTGAACTATTTGCAAGACTCGACGTTTGACGAAGCAATCAATCTCACATCCTCCACACACCCTCAAACACAACACTCTCAAACACAACACCCTCAAACACAACACCCTCACGCCTCATTCGATCACCCCGTCATCTGCTCGGTCCAATGATCCCGCTCGAGGTTGTCCTGCGGTGAACCCACCATCCAAACGCCAGTGCGCGCACGNCTCACCGCGACGTACACCAGCTGACGCCGCAGGGTCAGATCCTGTGGCCAGAACACATCAGGAGCGACAAACACCTCGCCAAAACTGCTGCCTTGGCTGCGATGCACCGTGAGCACTGCCGCTGGACCAAGCGAAGCGAAGGCATCGCGGATGAGGAAATATCGGCGCCAGATCGATCGACCATTTTTCTTCCCCGCATCACGTGCCTGCTGACGCAACCGCTGCATTACCCCATCTAGCTCTCGCCTGGCATCACTGCCCAAAGGGGGTTGCAGCCGCAAGGTGAGCTCCAAGTCCCCTGCGGTGAGCTCAGCGGAGAGGGTCTCAATCACCGGAACTGGACCATCCACGGATGACAATCCGAAATCAACCAGATCGCAGGACTCCGGTTTCACATCCCTGACCACCACCTCGCGATTGGAGCCCAACACCATGTCAGGTTCCTCGCCTGCCTCCTCCCCGTCTCGAGACGCCGGAGCCATGACCGCTGTTCGGCTGATGAGCACCTCGCCAGGCAGCACTGGCATCTGATCGGCCATCTCTCCATGAATCGCCCGACGTGCATGCGGCACCAACCGATCCAGGGTGCGATTTGTGTAGCAGAGGATGCGGGCAGCATCTGGGTTGTCCTGCAAGGAGGCCTCCCGCAAGGCGCAGCGGGCTCGATCCAACCAGCCTTGCTTCTCCAGGGACACCACCCGACCACGTGTGTCCTCGATCGCCGGCATCAACGGTGGAGTCCTGCAGGGAAGAACTCCATCACGCAAGCCACTGGCAAGCCGAAGCACCGGCCCCTGATGACGGACCACCTCTTCCAGAGTGGCGTCACAAGACCGTTGCATTGCAAAGACTGGACTTTGCGGCTCACCAACCGGAGGAAGCTGGGCAGGGTCACCCACAAAAACCAGGCGTGTCTTAAACGGATGCGCACATTGCAAAGCGATGCCAAGGAGGGTGCTGTCCACCATCGAGGCTTCATCAATCAGCACCAATCCCAGATGCTCGAGAGCCATGGCCGTTTGCTCCGTTGGCTCGCAGAGTTCACGATCTCCCGAGCGTTTCAGCTTCAACCGCAAGAGTCGATGAATGGTGGAGGGATACCACGTGGGCTGCAGCCCTTCCAAGTCCAAAGCCTGCCGAAGCACCCCAACAGCTTTGTGGGTCGGAGCCACAACGGTCCAGCAAAGACCTATGGCCTCCACCTGCCGCAGCAATCGCATCGACAAAAACGTCTTGCCACTGCCTGCAAAACCACTAAGGACAAAGGGAGTGCCATCGGCAGGGCCCTGGAGCCATCGATCAAAAGCCTGTGAAGCCCGCTGCTGATCGCCGGTGAGTTCCAATCCCACCGTTGCACTCACCCGAAGGCCGCTCCAATCATCGACACCAAGTGCCATGGTGAACCCAGATAAACCAGCCCTGGCAAGGCGACCGCAGGACCGATCAAACTTCCGACCAGAACCTGCAAGCGGCTATGCCCCAGGCTTTCCTTCAGCCCCTTCTCATAAGAGTGAGGCCATAGGTCGGAGGGAAGCGCATTGACCCTTTCAGCCGTGAACCCTGCCGCGCGGCGAATTCCACTGGCGTCATACATCACGATGAACGCAATCGTGGCACCTAAAGCAAAGAGTGGATGGTCGTAACCAAGGGTCCAACCGAGGCAAGCCGCCGTACCAGTCACCAAAGCCGAATGACTCGAGGGCATCCCGCCGGTTTCGATCAGAACCGCCGGCCGCCAACGCCGATGAATGATCAGCTCGAGAAACAACTTGGATAACTGTGCAAGACCACAGGCCGCCAACCCCCAAGCCAGGGCGCTGTTCTCCAAAATTTCATGCAGAACNGCGTGCGTTGGTGTGACATCGATCATCGGTCTCGACTGGTGATGAAATCCGCCAAAGCCAGCAGAGGAAGCGCCTTCTCAGACCAAGGTTCCAAGGCATGTTTAGCCTCACAAACCAAGGCTTCCGCCCGTTGTCGAGACTCCTCTAATCCCAGCAACTTCGGGTAGGTGGTCTTATCAGCCACCAAATCCTTTCCGGCGGTCTTGCCTAGAACTTCACTGCTGGCGGTGATATCGAGGATGTCGTCAATGATTTGGAAGGCAAGGCCGATGCCACGGGCATAGGTCCGTAAAGCCGCAATCAACGCATCATCAGCACCACCAATGATCGCTCCAGTGATCACGCAGGCACTCAANAAAGCACCAGTCTTGTGCAGGTGGATGTACTCCAGCGTCTCCAAATCCACCTGCTTGCCCTCACTTTCCAGATCCACCACCTGACCACCCACTAAGCCGGGTGCACCCGCGACCCGCGACAGCTCTCCCACGACTTTGAGCAGACGCTCAGCGGGCACACCTGCGCTGCGCAACGACACCATCTCAAAGGCACGGGTGAGCAAGGCATCACCTGCCAGGATCGCCACCGCTTCTCCGTAAACCTTGTGATTGGTGGGACGACCACGACGGAGGTCGTCATCATCCATCGCTGGCAGATCGTCGTGAATCAACGACATCGTGTGGATCATCTCAAGCGCCACAGCGGTCGGCATCGCCTGCATCACTTCACCACCTGCCAACTCACAGGCCGCCAGGCAAAGAATCGGTCGCAGGCGCTTTCCGCCCGCAAGCAGGGAGTAACGCATCGCTTCCCGTAACGACTCAGGTCGTTCAGGCCCAAGTGAGACATCCAGTGCCTGCTCAACCCGTTGCTTCAGCTGGCCCAAGTAGGCCGTGAAATCAAAACGGTCCTCCGCCTGGGTCGGGGCGCTGTCAGGTGAGGTCGCCGCAGCGGTCATGAAGGATGAATCGCTCGCGGGATTCTCTCAGGCAAAGCAATTCAAGGGACACTGGCGACATCAACCGTTTGGCAGCTGCTGGTGATCGCCCCCATAACGAACTCTGCAGAACGGCAAAATCGCATTACTCAAGCCTGTTCAGGCGTCGCTAGCGACCATTGGGTCACCCTGAGACAGGGGCCGATGCAAGTGCCCACTGTTCATCTCGACGACGACCTCTTGGTCTACCGCGTGGACAACGGCAGGCTTTTGGCTGCNTTACAGGAACATTTTGGCGCCCAGCAAACACGGCTGAAACGCCTTCACAAAAAAGAAGCAGAGGCAGACACCCAAGAGCTGCTGCATCGTCTTTTGGTCGACAAGGCCGCCGATCCACGCGGCCCGATCCTGCGAGAGCTCAAGCGGTTAGCCGTTCAAACCGAACCATTGCTCGTGGATTGCAGCGGTGTCGTCGTCAACGGAAATCGACGCCTATCCGCCATGCGACAGCTGTTCCGTGAAGACCCAAAGCGCTTCAAACGGTTCAAGCGACCGCTGGTCGCCGTGCTTCCTCAGCAGGTCTCCCGCAGCGATGTGGAATACATCGAAACAGCTCTACAGCTCGCTCCGGAAACGAAATTGCCCTACGGCTGGGTGGATCGACGCCTCAAGCTGCGTCGTCAAATTGAAGATTTGGGCCTGGAACCGGACTGGGTTCAGGAGGCCTACAGGCTGGACTCNCGCCAACAATTAGACAACGAACTGGCAGAGCTAGAGCTCGTCGAGATCTATCTCAAAGATGTCATCAAAACGCCATTTCAATATTCAGCCGTCGCCCCCTGCGAACGCCTGTTCCAGCGCCTGCAAGCGCAATTGTGCGATCTACCCAAGGAACTGGTGAAGCCATGGCAGACGATTGGACTGCTGTTGATCAGTCAGCGACGCCATCTCGCACCCACGATGGATCGGCAGTTTCCATTCGAGCTGCCAGTCACAGATGCCATGCCGACCATGGTGCTGAAACGGGTCGCCGAAGAGGCTCAATGGATCGAAAGCCGCGTTGATCAGACGCTGCGACGCCGGCAACTCAAACAGATCGCTGAGCGAGTTCTTCTCACACAAGAGCCCCGCGAACTAGCTCGATCGATAGAGACTCTGATCGAAGAGGTCAGACAACAACTGAAGCAGGAACGAGTTCCGCATCGGGTTCTCCATCACCTCCAGGTGTCCAAGCGTTTGCTCGAGAAACTGACACCCGATCAACTCAACAACGACGAACGCTTCCAGCTCAATGGTGAAGCGATGGCGATCAAAAGCCGACTTGACTTCCTTCTGGGTGAAACAAAAGCCACCACATCCACCAAGACAGTTCAATATTGGTGGCGTTTGCAACGTCGCGTCAGCCGCATTTTTTCCGGAAGTCGCAAGAAGGGCGACAAATCAGCGAAAGGTTGATTCTTTCAGCAGTAAAAACCTACAGCAGGAGAACCGGGACTGACCGACCTCATGAGGCGCTCATGAGCTGGACGCAATCTTNCTTGCAAGGTTGGCTTCGAACGTCCTCTAGCTGAGGTCTTTTTAACGACCAAACAAATTACTTTATCGAGCCTCTGATTTCATTCTGTCCCATCTAAAGTTGATCATTGTCAAGAGATTTAAACATTCCATGGTCGACGTTGCGACCGCTTTTAGATCGAATAAAATAGAACTAGCGTTCACAGACAAGTTCATTCCTTTCCGCCTTACTCCAAAGAGCAAGATCAAACTCAGGAACCAAGGATATAATTAACAAGAGCATCTCAACGCAGATCACGCTAGCGAATCTCAAAGCTCGAAATCAAACACGCTAAACAGTAAAGTCAGGACATCACAAGCAACACCCTTATGGCTACCTTCAACTTCTCAAACTATCCATATCCCATCGTTGTCGGCCCAGACAATGAAAACAATCTATGGAATAGAGTCAAAACAGGACCGATGTTCTTTTCCGCAGGCGAGCAGATCATCGGGGCCTATCTCGAGACAAGTGATAACGATGGCGAGAAAAACAACCCAACTCTTGATCTCGAGATGAAGATAGCATCCAACCAGGGAGAAGCAATCACCGAATCATTACTACCTGGAAAGACAACTCAACGTCAGCAATCGTTTTTCAAAAACTACCCTAAATCCTTATTCAAGCAAAGCTCACCAAAGATCACGTGGGAACAGTTAGAGCAGCAACAAATCCTCAAACCGATGACGTTAAATGACCTGATTGACATCCAGTCCCGATTGAGCAGCGATCGGTCAAACGCGACTCGAGAAAAAAAATCTACAAAAGCAAAAGAAGCAACCATAGAGGAGCAGAAAAGCTTAAGCGAGCAATTGGAGATTAATTCCACAGATCGGGAGAAAAATAACACATTAAAAGCGTTTTTTCACGAACATAAATGCATTTCTNATCAAAAAAAGAACCTTAAGAATCAGAGCAATGATTCCTATGCATTTTACACACAAACAACAAAAAATGGCAGCGCTGTCTATTCGTCCCCGCAAGNGAAGCGATGGCAAACGCCAGTACCACAACTCATAGATTCAGCCAAATCAAGCGAAGTCTTTCCAGATAGAATGGACTCCAGATCCAGACCCCAAGCAACCCTCAAAGAACTTGATTTCAAAAGCTTTGATGTTGGAGGCCATCTTATCAACAAGATGCCGAACGAACAATTTGAAAATCACAACTGCAATTACAACGAAAAAATCAAAGGGAAAATTCTTGAGTTTAAAAAATGGAATCACAAAAAAGGGCGCTATGAAAATGGAAACCTAGAGCTATCTGCAGGTGGAGGCTGGTTCGACTTTGGCGTGAACAAGATTAAAGCACGCATCATTGATGCCGATCAAAAAATCATCTATAGCTGGAGTAAACCTTATGAATTCATTAACCTTTCACCAATCAGCTACTTCAGAACACAACTTGAAAATGCAATCGGCAATCCAATATTTTCCAGCTTAAAATACTTCAAATCAGAACAGGGTGACGCACATGCAAAAGAAGAAAAACCATTGGTTGCCATCACAGAGGATCAGAATGGAATTGATTTAGAACTGTTGAAGGATCACGATCAACTCATCGGCACGCAATTCAACGACACCCTTGACGCTGGGGCCGGCAACGACACCATCATTGGTGCGCAAGGAATCAATCAGCTCACAGGTGGTGACGGAGAAGACATCTTCCAGCTCCATCCTCTTGGACATCAGGTCATTCAGGATTACGATCCAAGGTCGGATGTCATCGATCTTGGGGAGCTGGCCCGCAAGGACATTGTGGTCACACGTGATCAAAAAGCAGTCATCATCCAATCCAGAGAAGATGAAACTTTTCTCGCAACACTGCCATCTCTCGATCGAGACACAAATATCAAACTAATCAACAGGCAATTGGAGACAATCAATCTGTAAGAACTAAGGTCAGAACAATCAACCAGAACACTTTAGCTCAACGCATAAAAATGTATTGTCACATACGATGATGTAAAGCAAGATAGAATAAGCTTGTCTTCCGCCGAATCAACGTCAATAGAGCATTCAAACAGAATATCAAGACATTAAGCGAGGATTTCTTTTGGCAAGACTGAAATATTCAGGAGCCAAAGTCGACGCTTGTCAAACCAGGGACAATCTCGTCGTATAACATCACATTCATTCGCGAAATTTCATCCGGCACTATCATTCCACTTGGCAATCCTCTTGTCAAAGGTCTATCGATATCATCGGTCGTAATTATATATTGCCCTTTCCTCCGNTTGATTGATTCAATTTCGCACACAACGTTATTGAATTCTGACGTCCAAAAAGAGATTGCACCATCCGGATCACTTTTTGCGAACCAATGCTTGAATTTCTTTGCAAGTCTGGACAAAGGCATCTGACCGGTAATGCGATCAGGCTGTCCTGTGAATGCAGTAACAACAGATGCCGCATCCTGCGGGAAGCTAAAGACTGTTTTGCCTTTACTGCCAACATTTCTAACGTTGGCACCGGATACTCCGAAGCTGAACAGCCATGAGGATGAATCGATTGGTGATTGTGTAGACATAAGCCAGTCACAGATTTGAGACAAATTTAGCGACAATCCTAAAAGCTCGCCTACTCATTGTTGCGTCAGCCATCGATCTCAGATCCCTATGCCTTGGGCCGAGCTTTAAAACCGTAGGGGAACAAAACGAACCCGTTCTTCAAGAAGGCAGACGCTTCTGTTTCTCCATCCCCGCCACATTTCGGACAATCGTCCTGCTTGAGACCTGAAGCAATGAACATTATTGACTCCATTGATCCCCTTGAAGACGATCACTTTACGGCCTTCTGATAAGACATTCTAAGAAATAAAAATCTGATTCAATTCTATATTTCGCTTTAAGCGAGTTGTTCTTATTAGTGGCTAAGTTCGATTTCGCGGAAGGATGGTTAATATCGCTGACTTTTAAAATCGAGCAGATTCCTAGTTCTAACAATGAGATCATTGCCAGATTCTGATCATCAGATCTAGTCTTGAGGGCAACTGCTCCGCCTCCTGCGGCACGACAAACCTTTTTGCTTCAAACTCGTAGCCAGATAATTCGCACATAGATTTTATATCACTTCTTTTCATGTCACCTCAGCAAAAATCAGAACAAGAACAGCGAAAGGCTAGCGTCATTATCCAACGATGCCTTGCTTCCATGAATTTATTGGCCGCATTCTTGCTCAATCTGATCTCATGCATTCCTTTGCTTGAGCCTCCCAGACGGCTTCCATAAAAACAAGCCCCTCATCACCCTTGCCTAGTCCATAAATTCATTGCCAAAAGAATTGCTCATTTCTAGTCCTCTTGAGCAATTAGTTGACACTTTAACTCAGAGATCATGCCATCGATCTGATCAAAATCCTCTAACAGCACACTCGCAGCAGAGGATCTTGTGAACTAGATTGTCTACAATCGATTCTCAATCAAGCAAAATATTCCCATTCAGGTGCAATCTTTTATTGGTGTATTGCATGGATCTCAACATGTATGCAAGCTGTAGTTCGGCTACTCACTGTGGACGATTATCCTGCTTCAATTCATCCACTAAAGGAACCCAGTCCATCGGATGGGGCATCTGCATCTCTCGACCCTGACCGATTGAGGTCGTAATCGCCAAGTCATAAGACACGGAGTAACGCGGCGCTTTTCCGTTGTAAGACATCACTCGATGGCGCAGATCAGAAGGAAAGAGCAACAACCGATGTTGCTGGGGAGCAAAGACCCCACCAGAGATCGCAGCATCCTGATAAGGAACGGACATCACATGGCTGAAATAATCATCCGGCGCCTGAAACTCCAGTTCCCCCGTTTCATTACCAACCTCAGTGCTGACATAAAACACCGCACTCAGCTGTGCATTGCGGTGAGTATGGGGTTCAATCATTCCTCCTTTGTTTGAGCAGACCACTGGCCAAGCCTTCTGAATGTGTACCTGGAGTGCATGCTCTTCTCCAAGCAGTTCCTTGAGAAAACAATTGGTCTGCCAAGCCAGCTGATGATTGAGCCACTCAAATGCCTGCAAGCGATGCAATTGATCTAAACCGGCATGACCGAGCAGATCGCCGGTGAGATTGTTGCGATCACAAAATTCTGGATGGTTGAAAACATTGCGATCAAAGGCCTCAAGTTCTGCCTGCATGGCAGCAGATGTTGACTGATCCGGTTGCAAATCAACTTGTAATACCGGAGTAGGAAACAGCCAATGAAACGGCATTGCACAACTTCAAACGATCAAATCATCGAGACCATGTTCCATGCCATAGCGACGGCACCAAGCGATCACAGTGTTCACCAACAGCATGGTGACCGTCATTGGGCCGACTCCACCCGGTACGGGTGAAAGGGCTGCAGCAATCGACTCCACCTCCTCGGCACGTACATCACCACAGAGACCTCCTTCTGGCTTGCGATGGATGCCGACATCAACCACCGCCGCACCGGGACGCACATGCTCAGATCCGAGCATGCCGGGCCGACCGGCTGCGACGACCAGGATCTCGGCCTGTTGAGTCAACGCCGCCAGATCGGAGGTGCGTGAGTGGGCCACGCTGACGGTGGCATTGGCCGCCTGCAACATCAACGCCATCGGCTGGCCCACCAAGATGCTGCGCCCCACCACCACAGCTCTTTTCCCTGCAGGGTCAAAACCGTTGCTGCGCAACAAAGCCATCACACCGGCAGGTGTACAGCTGCGCGGACCAGGCTCCCCCTTCAACAAACGGCCCAAGTTCAATGTGTGCAAGCCGTCGGCGTCTTTCTGTGGATCGATGGCCTCCAGCAGAGGCGCCTCGTCGAAACCAGCTGGCAAGGGCAGCTGCAACAGGATGCCGTCCACGGCGTCATCGTCATTGAAAAGCTGCAACTGTCTCAGCACGTCTGATGGCGGAGTCTCTGCTGGCAAATGCACTCCCACGCTGATCACACCCACCCGAGCGCAAGCCTTTTCTTTATTGGCTACATAAACCCCACTCGCCGGATCATCACCCACCCGCAACAAAGCCAACCCCGGCGGTCGACCGGCCTGCGATTGATTGGCCGTCACCAAAGCCTGCAAACGCTGCTCAACCTGCTTCGCCAGTGCCTTGCCATCCAGTCGCAGGGCCATGTGCTCAGACGTTCTCTCAAACCAGCATGCCTGCCGGGTAGAGCTAGCGTGCATGAGTCAGTTGGGCTGTCTTAGTCCGCCTCCCACGTGTGAGCAGCCTGAGTACAAGTCGTCTCTGGAAAAGCTGGCTGCGCCATGAAGGTCCTTCCCGCAGGTTGCTGCGGTGGACTCGGATTCAAAGCATTGCGTTGCTTGCGATTTGTCTTGCAGTGGCCATGCTCTACAGCGTGCCTTGGCTGCTCAAGCCCGATCTACAGCCGGGTTCCATCGCACCCTTTGATGCCATTGCACCAAAGGATGCGCTTGTTCAAGACAGCACCGCCCTGGAACAGCGGCGCTCAAACCTGGTCGCCCGATCTGTGGTGAAGGTCATCGATCGGGAACAAACCGAACAGCTCAAACAGAGACTTGAGGATCAACTCAAGCAGCTGCAACAGGTCACCGACAGCGGATCTGCAGCACGCGTCGGCCCTGTAAACCTGCTGCCATCAGAACAGAGATGGCTGGAAGAACGCAGCGAAGAAGACCATCTCGCCTGGGATGCAGCGGTCCGTCAAGCCGCCAATCGCATGCTGAGCCAAGGCGTCGTCAGCAGTCTTGCCCCGGAGCAGCTCCGTCAGGCGTCCACCTTGCAGATGCGGGGACTCCAGCTCGAGGTTGATGACCCTGCAGCGCAAACCCTTGCCAGCAAATTGCTGACTAGCACGCTTCAAGGAAGCAGCAATCTGCGTACAGACCCCAATCTCAGCAAAGAGCTCTTCGAGGAGCAGCTCACCAAACAAGGAATCCCCACGATCCAAGTTCGTCAAGGTGATCTGATCACCCGCAAGGGAGAAACGATTAGCCCACAGGCTTACGACGTTCTCGATTTCTTCGGCAAAGTCAAACGGGAACCGCAACCGCTGATCTGGTTCGCACGTTTTATCGAAGCTCTGGCGGGTTGTGGCGTGATGTTGTTGGTGATGCGCAGGGAACGGCCCGGCTTAGAAGTGCGCCATGCCGTCCTGGCTTTGGGGCTGCTGTTGCTGGTGCAAACAGCCAAGCTTTGGTTTCAAGCAACGGTCAGCCCGTTGGCTGTCCTCGTGCCGCCGACCCTTGTACTCACTGAAGGGTTAGGCCCTGGTTGCGGTCTGGCCTGGATGGCGATCGCAACCTTGCTCTGGCCCGACCCGATGAACGGCTTAGGCGATGGCCGACTTTTGATCGCCGCAACGGTTGCCGCAACTGGAGCCTTGTTGGCTGGACGACAACGCAGCCGTGGGCAACTGCTGCAGATGGCCGTGATGCTTCCTCTTGCAGCTCTTCTGGGCCAATGGCTCCTCCTGCAATTGCAGCCCTTCACCGGATGGCGAGTCTGGGGGAGTGTTCATCGCAGCCTGGATGAACTCACAGCAGAGGCGTTGCTGCTGGGGGTGCTGCTGATGCTGTCCCTGTTGCTGATTCCGATCCTGGAAAGTTCCTTTGGCCTACTGACCCGCGCCAGACTGCTCGAATTAGCAGACCAGGAACGCCCCTTATTGCGCCGCCTATCTTGCGAAGCACCTGGCACCTTCGAGCACACGCTGATGATCTGCGGCCTCGCTGAGGAGGGTGCGCGGTCGATTGGTGCCGATGTGGATCTGATCAAAACAGGATCGCTTTACCACGATGTGGGCAAACTTCATGCCCCCACTTGGTTCATCGAAAACCAGAAAAGTGGGCCCAATCCGCACGATCAGTTGGATGATCCAATCGCTAGCGCTGCCGTGCTCCAAGCCCATGTTGATGAAGGTCTAAAACTGGCCCGTCGCCATCGCTTGCCTCGACCGATTGCGGATTTCATCCCCGAACATCAAGGCACATTGAAGATGGGTTATTTCCTGCATAAGGCGAAGGAACGAAACCCAAATGTGGATGAGACCCGATTCAGATACCACGGGCCTGCACCACGTTCACGTGAAACAGCTGTTCTGATGCTGGCCGATGGCTGCGAGGCCGCCCTGCGCTCACTGCCACCGGACACCTCAGATGCAGAAGCGATCGACGTCGTGCGTCGCATTGTTGTGGCACGACAGAGAGACGGTCAACTGCGAAAAAGTGGTCTCAGCCGCGCCGAAGTGGAACTGGTGGTGCAAGCGTTTGTTCGGGTCTGGCGCCGGATGCGCCACCGCAGAATTCCGTATCCAATCCCGGCTCGTCAACCCTTCCAAAACTGAAGATTCATCCACTTATTCCGCAACAGGTCCATTTGCCAGCCTGATCGGAATTGATCTCAATCAGGTTTAGGCCGCAGCGATCAATGGAGTCGGCTGTGTTTCAGCTTGCGTTGCAGAACCACCGCAGCTGGCAACAATGTGATCAGGTTCGCGGCAATCACTGGCCCATCACCCACCAGAAGACCGTAGATCGACCACAACGCCACACCACACGTGAATAACCCATACATGCCAAGTGAGATGGCATGAGTGTCATCACTCCGCAGTGTTTTAACGGCTTGCGGGAAGAAACTCGCCGTGGTGAGAGCGGCAGCTCCGTAACCAATCAACTCAACGAAACCGGACATGGATTCAAGTCTTGAGAATGAACACGCATGCGTTGGCCCGTAAAAGGATGAACAAACGCCAAGGAAAGAGCATGCAGTTGCATCCGGCCTGCAGCAGCAATTCCATAAATCGGGTCGCCCACAATCGGATGTCCGATCCCAGCGAGATGGGCCCGCAACTGATGAGATCGTCCTGTCAAGGGAAATAGCCACAAACGCGTCCGGCCTTCCTGCAGCTTCCGGACCCGCCAACGGGTCAAGGCCGACCGTCCATCTGGATGCGCCCCATATCGCGGCGGATGGGATTGCAAACGCGCGAGAGGGAATGCAATACGACCTCCACCATTCAAGCGACCCTCCACATCGGCGACATAAAGCTTCCGAATCTGACGGCGAGCAAATAATTCGCTGAAGCGTCTAAGACTGGACAAACTGCGCGCGAGCAACAACACACCAGACGTATCTCGATCCAAACGATGCACGAGACGAAGATTGCTTTCTTGTTGCTGCAATCGAGTGATCACAGAGTCTTGTTGATCCGAGCCAAGCCCGGGTTGACTCAACAATCCAGGAGGTTTGTTCACAACGAACAACCAATCATCACGATGTAATGGCTGCAGGCCGTTATCCCTCAAAACGACTGCCGCAGTGACGGTTAAACAAGGCCTCAACCTGATCAGGGGGCATCGCTTGCACCACACGCGCCTCCGCCTCGACCTGATGCTGGCTGACGTGATAAAGCTGAAGCTCATGGAAGGCATCCGGGCTGCGCCGGCGTGCTTGATCCATCGCCCGATTCAACAACGCTGGCGGCATCAATGGGCCTCCATTGCAGAACTGCATGACGTGTGCTGATTCATGGGCCAGAACCACCCACACGTAAGCAGGATCATCCGGCAAGTTATTGCCACACATCAAAAGCACTTTCCGGCCTTCGTGAAAAGCGCCGAGCAACCCTTCCGGACAATCCTTCGCAACCAAAGGCTTCACACCGGCCTTTCGCAGCAGACGGATGTATCCACCAATGCGGTCCCAAGTGGAGGCTTGTACCGGTACAGCGGGAAGCAACCCTGCCAGCAGCACAACCAATAAAGCGAGTGACAGGCGACCCTTAACCATGGGCGCGGCTCAAAACTGTTCTCATTGGTCTCAAAACCTGGCTGTTAGGTGCTGAATTCCCTGAACTTCTCAAGATTCTGCACAGCGGTTCGCAAGGGTTGGCACGGAGCCGAGCCGCTTCAAAACACACGCAAACAACAAGCAATGCTCCAAAATCCGCAATTCACGCCCCATCAATCAGCCACTCCTCAACACTGATCCCTCAAGCTCTATCAATCCATGAGCGGAAGCGATCCTGACCGCGAAAGTAAATTCTCTGATCCCAGAAGCATCAGCCTGAAGCAGAAACCATGACAGACAGGCTTCAGAGCCAGAGATCAAGCTGCGAAAGCAGCAACCCTGATCCGACATCATTTTGGTGATCGGATTTTGCCCTGAGCAAAATGGCGCATTCTGAAAGAGAGCCAAACATCAATCTCCAGGGTGCATTCCAGCCATTTCCCTGACAAAATGTCGGTGGAGCGGCCTTTTTCCAGGTGTTCAGATCAGCCAATTCTTAGCTGCAAGCACCTCGAGGGCCAACCAGACATTTCTCAAATTCTGCACATATGGTGCTCAATACTTGCACCCAACACTAGATATGGTGTAAAAAAGATCAGTTCCAACAAACTAATGCTTACTGGCACTGATCTCCTGACGAAAGTCAAAGACCTCGGAGATGTCTCCAAAACCGAATTAGCGACAGCCTGCGGGTATGTCTCTAAGAAAAAGGATGGCTCGGATCGGGTTAACTTCACAGCCTTCTACGAAGCTCTTCTGAATGCCAAGGGAATTGACCTTGGCACAGGCTCCGCTGGCATCGGGAAAGGAGGGCGAAAGCTGTCCTACGTCGCCACAGTTCAAGGCAACGGGAACCTGTTGATTGGCAAGGCATACACCGCAATGTTGGACCTAAGCCCTGGCGATGAGTTCCAAATCAAACTAGGCAAAAAAGCCATCCGCCTTATTCCTGTTGGGGGCACCGATGAAGAAATCGGTGAGGGATCCGGTGATATCGAGGCGGATGATGCATCCAACGCCGACTGACGCCTAAGAGTTCATTCAAAAACCTTGAATGGTTCGAAACCAAGAGGGCCCGATCGGCATCGGGCCCTTTTTTGTGCTTGCTCGATGGCAGCTCATACAGCGATCAACTCCACATTCCTGTCAATATCACCGTCAACCGTTGGCTGAGAACCACCATTCACTCCAAGAGGAGAAAGCATGGATCTTGCAAGTGAGGACTGAATTTCGAACAACAACAGACTGGGGGAATCAAGCTTGGTAGCAACAACGCTCAACCACAACAACTTGATCAACAGCCGAGGAAGAGCATGTGGCCAACTAGCTGGCCTGCTTGCATGCCTGCACGGAAAGCAACTTTTTTCGATAGCGCGGCTGATGCCCAGATCCCTGCAAACCAGGCAAGACGACACGAGTGCAAAAATCTGCATTAACCCAATGAACAGCCCCTGTATCCACATCTGAGACCTGCAAAAGAAGCAGCGCAGAAGGATCCCTTGCTCCAAGGTCAAGGCAAATAATCTGTCCCATCCACCAATCAGGCATGGAACCTTGCCGAAGGTTTTGCCCTGGCTGAACAAGAACAAGGTCACCGACTTCGAAACCAAGAAATGGAGGCCGGTCGCGATCTGACGCAATCACCATAAAAAGTACACACGTACTATCACCTCAGGCTAGAGACCCGGCAAAAGCTCGTCATCCAATCCGTATTGGAGCTTCAGATCAACACCCGATTAATGAAGCGATCACACAAACAACACTTGGCCGATGCCCCTATGGGCTGATCGGCGTCGGACGAGTCAGGCAACTGCTTGGATAATCGATCGTGCGCCAATTACCACTACTCGTGCGCACCTGAACGGCAATGCCTCGTTGCCCAAGCGAGCACAAAGCGCCTTGACCACAGCACCAATTGCGCGCCTCGGCAAGCGCTGATTCAAGTGTTTCGTAGGGTGTGTCCAGCACCGGGTGTGGCTGGCCATCTAAGCCAGCGAGACGGTAGCGGGAGCGATGTGACCTCATCACAGGACAATCCCGAAATTGTCTTCATCATTTCATGCGGAGAGCACCTTCTCCAAGAGCCGCCTCCATCCCCGACACTGACGCAAGACTCTCCGCAAATGCACAGCAGACGATGTCTGAGATCCTGCAGCAGGCATACAACGCCCTGATGGCGAAAGCTCCAGGTGCCGCGTTCCCTCGTGCCCGCACCCTATATCTCAACAAATATCCACTGCCTCACTCGACAGACGACACCTCGCTTCGTCTTTACGTCTGCGAAGAACAACTGGACGAATCACAGCAACCCGCTCCTGATGGCGAAGAGGGGCATCGCATCGTCACACTCACCGCACGTCCCGTCCGCTTAGCACTGGTGCACTGGCAAAGCATGGCTCAACCTGTCAACGACCAGGTCCTGAACTACTTGCAACGCTGCTGGGAGCTGGACGCGAAACAACTCAAGCTCGAACACAGCTCAGAGCCCTGGTTCCGAAACGGCGGTTATCAGATGCGGTTCACACCGCCAAAGCAACTGATTTGGCAACAACAGAGCTTATTAACTTTGCCGGAATGAAAACCGAGAGAAATTCAGTACATGGCGTCTCACTGTGTCTCAGCACCGCTATGGAAGCTCCAGAGACATTCGCAACACCATGTTCTCCAATTACGCGGAACGCTATGTGCTGCGTTCCTGTTCAGCGGGTCATTACCTCACTGTGAATACGACCAACCAACACATCGAATCAGCCAAATCTCTCGACGATGCCTGGGTCTTCCATACCCATGATGGCGCCATCACTCATGCTCGCTGGATTGGCGAGGTTCACGGAGAAACTCCTGACGTCGTCAAGGTTGCGCTCTGAGCAAAACCTGATCGTTCCGCCTCAAGATCCTCCTAGGAAACAACAACAGACCAGATCGGTTCGCACCGCCACAGGGGCATGATCAGCTCTCACCAGGAACTGGGAATTGATCATCCCCACAGGCTGTAGACCAAAACAAATTTAAGGACAGCATGATCAAGTCAAGCCAACAATCCATGTCGAGATAGCCGTCTTACCAGTCGTCTCACTCGAGACAATAATGTTTGCAATCAACAACACCCTGGTTCAGCAAGCACGGAGCTCAAGAGTGCTAACCGTGGATCAAGGTTCTGAAGCACCTGGCCTGACCAGCCTGTAGCTGGTGCAATTCTGCAGACGAGCATTGACCCGAATGTCTTTTTTAAGCAGCGATCACATCAGACACTGACACGCCGCAACCGGATCCAGACGCCAAGGCCAGAACAGGCTCGAGATCAAGAGGCTGAGTTAAGCGTGCCGCCAGATCGGAATAATCCTCTCCCAAGGTAAACAGGCGATAGAAATTGTTCAGGGATACGGAATCGAGAAGAAAACACTTCACATGAGATGCAAAAATCCATTTAATTTATGACTCGATGGAGCGAGTCATAACCTTTCAAAACGCCTGCATTGATTCGGCATTTCAAAACTATTTTCAAATGCAATTTCACACAGAAGGGCATTGCAGACCCAATGAAATCATCAGGCAGGTGCCCTACATCCTGGCAGTGAATCATGACAAGTTCTTGCTACTGGGAGGATGATCAACGCTCTCCAATAAGATCGGTCCAGCTTAGAAATAGGTTCTTCTGTTCGTCCGCAACTCCTGCGTTCTCACTCAGCTCTGCACGAGATAAACGTCCTTCCGCATTGAAGTCCATTCCGCCATCCCTCTGGCGGACATCAACAGCGCTCTGCAACTGGCTCATCAGTTCATGAATAACGAACAAACCCTCTCGCATCTCGGTCCATCTGAGCTGTGATCCCAGTCACGCTGAAATGTGCTCAGGATCACGCCAATGCGAGCCTTAGCCCTGGATGAACGAACGGAGCCGGCGCGAGTCGACCGCTTGCTGACGTTGAAGCTCAGCCGCGGCCTGTCCAGACAATTCCCGTTGCTGAGCAGCGATCACATCGGTTTCCGTGACATCGCAACCGTATTCAGACGCCAAGGCCAGAAAAGCCTCCAGATCCATTGGCTCGCGCAATTTCTCGGCGAGATCAGGGTCATGGCGACGACGTTCCAACAAACGATCCAATTCGCTTAAAGACACAACAAGCTGAGCGCAGTCACCGTTCTATTCCACCCCCAACTGCAATGCCGATCATCAATGCCGGCGCGCTGCTAACCCTTAACCGCATCGCCCGTTGCGCTGGGAAGAATAAAACGCTGCAGTAAGACAAAAAGAAGGAGGACAGGAAGGATAGAAACGATGGAACCAGCGGCTACAACCCGCCAATCGAGCGAGAAGCTACTAGAGAGCTGTTGCAATCCCAGAGGCAGCGTGTAGAGCCCAGGATCATCCAGAATCACCAGAGGCCAGAGAAAGTCACTCCAAGTGCCGATGAACACAAACATCGCCAGGGTGATCAGGTCAGCGCGTGCGGCGGGGACCATCACATTCCACCATTGGCCAAGGCGATTGCATCCATCAATACGCGCTGCCTCTTCCAATTCCAACGGCACCCCTAAAAAACTCTGACGCAACAAATAAAGACCAAACGCTGTTGCAGCCTGTGGAATCACCAGTGCCAACAACGTATTGCGCAATCCCAACTGCACCATCAAAAGATAAAGCGGGATCATCACTACTTGAAAGGGAATCAAGATCGTGGCCACAACTAAGCCCAGCACAAGACCACGACCAGCAAAACGCATGCGCGCCAGTGGATAGGCCGCTAAGGAGCAAAACAACAAATTGGCGACAACGGCGAGAGCGCTAACAATGGTGCTATTGATCAAATAAGTGGTGAGTGGATTCTCCTGAAACAAACGCAGATAAGCCTCAAAGCTTGGTGCCGCGGGCAGCAGAGCCGGTGGGCTACTGAAAATATCCTCACCAGCCCCCTTCAGTGATGTACTCACAAGCCACAACAGTGGAACGAGCACCAAAAGGGCCAATAAAAGTAGGAGGCCAAGCTGAAGAGCAGCTCTGATTGAATGACGCATCAAACACGTTCAAAGAGTGGGACGCCCGTTGACAACTAAGTCATCCTTTTGGGGATGCAGTGGCTGACTGTTCAGACCAGCAACCAAGCGATTCAAAGCATTAATGAACGCTTGTGCAGCCGCCACAACCACATCCGTGTCCGCCGCATGACCCGAATAAAGGGAGCCATCGCGCCTTAATCGGATGGTCACCTCGCCGATGGCATCAATTCCTTCGGTGACTGATTTCACCGAGAATTCAATCAGCTCGTTCGGAATATCGGCCAGGTTGTTTAAGGCGCGACAAACCGCATCAACAGGTCCCGTTCCGACCGCTGAACCCGTGCGTTCCCCCCCCTCCTCGTCAGCGAGAGTGACCGTGGCAGTTGGGCGCAAACTGTTGCCACAACTGACCTGCACCAATTTCAACTGAAAACGGGCCTCCGGTTGCTGAACCTGTTCACTCACAATCGCTTCGAGGTCTCGATCGGTGATTTCTCGCTTGCGGTCAGCTAGATCCTTAAACCGGGCGAACGCTTCATCTAGATCCTCTCGCGTGAGGTCATAACCAAGCTCCTCAAGCCGTGCCCGCACAGCACTGCGCCCACTGAGCTTGCCGAGCGAAATGCGGTTATCACTCAATCCAACGGTACGAGCATCGATGATCTCGTAGGTGAGGCGGTTCTTCAACACACCGTCCTGGTGAATACCGGACTCGTGCGCAAAGGCATTGGCACCCACAATCGCCTTATTCGGCTGAACCACCATCCCGGTCAAATTGGACACCAAGCGCGAGGTCTTGGTGATCTCCTCAGTGCGGACGCCTGTCAGAGGCGTTGGGCTGTCCTCTTGACGGCCGAAGTAAGGGTTGTAGTAACGACGACGCACATGCAAAGCCATCACCAACTCCTCAAGCGAGGCGTTACCGGCCCGTTCACCAATGCCGTTGACCGTGCATTCCAGCTGCCTTGCGCCGTTCTTGACAGCCTCTAAAAAGTTGGCCACGGCAAGACCCAAATCGTTATGACCGTGCACCGAAAGCACGGCCTCATCGATATTGGGCACATGACGATTAATGCCTGCTATGAGAGCACCAAACTCCGTCGGTGTGGTGTAGCCGACGGTGTCAGGAATGTTGATCGTGGTAGCGCCAGCAGAAATAGCGGCCTCAATCACCTCATATAAAAATTCAGGATCACTGCGGCCAGCATCCTCACAAGAGAACTCCACGTCTTCAACCAAGGAACGGGCATAGCTCACCATCTCTGGCACGATTCCAAGGACATCAGCTCGGCTTTTGCGCAATTTGTGCTCGAGATGGATGTCGCTTGTCGCGATAAAGGTATGGATGCGACGCCTAGGTGCCGGAGCCACTGAATCAGCACAAGCTTTGATATCAGCCCTGGAGGCGCGGGCTAAGCCACAAATGATCGGACCCTGATCGCCACCCACCTGCTGGGCAATGCGCTGAACAGCGACGAAGTCGCCTGGGCTCGCGAACGGAAAGCCCGCTTCGATCACATCCACCCCAAGACGGGCCAGCTGCTGAGCGATGGCCAACTTCTCCTCAAGATTCAAGCTGGCACCAGGAGACTGTTCACCATCTCGGAGAGTGGTGTCAAAAATCAGAACACGACCTGGATCCTTGGCCATGACGACGCTCCAGCGGCGGGCTTAGTCGGAGTGACTATGAATAAGCCAAGTTTAAGCGAGGCTCCTCGTCCTTCCATCACATCCGCGCTGATTGACGTCAGCGGGCTGGCAAGTACGTTCTAAATTCAGCCACCGTTTTGGGGGTTCCGTGACCAAAGGCGCTGTCGCCCTGGTTCTCCACGCCCATCTCCCCTATGTGCGGTCGACACAACCAGGCTCGCTGGAAGAGGATTGGTTTTTCCAGGCCCTAATCGAGTGTTATCTCCCTCTCTTGGGGGTCCTGGAACACAACGATGACGATGCAGCCACTGCACCGAAGATCACGATTGGGCTTTCGCCCACCCTGCTCTCTCTCCTGGATGACGATGAGCTAAGAAACCGTTTCCCAAATTGGCTGGAAGCAAGGCTTCAGCTGCTGCCAGAAGCGGAGCCAAGCCTGCGACATGCCGCAGTCCATTTGGCTTGGACGATCGAACGCCATCGACAATCCTGGCTTGATTGCAACGGTGATTTGATCGGCCGATTCGCAAGGCTGCAGCAACGCGGCGTTGTGGATCTGCTCACCTGCGGAGCCACCCATGGATATCTGCCACTGCTCCGACAAAACCCTGAGGCGATTCGCGGCCAATTACGTACCGCCGTTCGCGAACACCAACGGCTGATTGGCGAACGCCCGCTGGGAATCTGGTTGCCCGAATGTGCTTATTACGAGGGCCTTGATCGCTGGATGCGAGATGCAGGCCTGCGCTACGCCGTACTGGATGGGCATGGCCTTCTGCATGCCCATCCACGTCCGCGTTATGGGGTTTATGCGCCGATCTGCAGTCGAAACGGCGTCGCCTTTTTCGGACGTGACAGCGATGCAACCCTGCCGGTCTGGTCTGCCAAGGATGGCTACCCGGGAGATCCGCAGTACCGAGAATTTCACCGTGACCTCGGTTGGGACCTCCCTCTAGAAAAATTGGAACCCCTTGGTCTGAAGGAACCGCGGCCCTTGGGCCTCAAGCTGCACCGGGTGACCGACCACACTCTCTCGCTCGATCAGAAACAGCCTTACGCCCCCGATATCGCCGCCGAACGGATCCGGCAGCATGCACAGCATTACCTGCGAGGTCGACGCCAACAGCTGGAGCAGCTGGCGGCAACCATGCAAATCAATCCTTTGTTGGTGGCTCCTTTCGACGCAGAACTGTTCGGTCATTGGTGGTTTGAAGGACCAGCATTTCTCAACGAACTGTTCAAACAAGGTCCAACCGAAGGCATCCAATTCACACGCCTGCGTGACGTACTTCAAACCGCTGGGCAGCTTCAACTTTGTGATCCTTGTCCTTCAAGTTGGGGACAAGGCGGTTTTCACAACTACTGGCTGAATGAGACCAACGCCTGGGTCGTCTCTGAATGGGATCGTGCCGGTGAGGCCATGGTGCGACGTTGCAGTCGTGGCGTGGGGCGTGAGCAAGATCTTGACCTGCTGCGCCAGGCAGCTCGTGAACTGCTGCTGGCCCAATCGTCTGACTGGAGCTTCATCTTGCGAGCTGGCACTACAACAGATCTGGCCCGCAATCGAATCAAACGCCATTTAGAACGATTTTGGTTGTTAATGGCTGCCATTGATGACAACGAATCCTTACCGCATGGATGGCTAGAAGAGGTTCAGATGGACGATCGGCTCTTCCCATTGATACAGCCACTGGACTGGGCAATGGTTCATCGTGAAACGATGCAACGTTGATTGCACAGGCATCTTTCGATGAGCGATACCGACACAAAAAACAGACCGCCCCCATCGGTTGGGTTGATTTCATCACCCATGCGTGCCTCAATCTTGATCTGCCTATTGATCAGTGCTGGAGGCATGCTCTGGGCCTGCTTTGCAAGAATTCCAATCTATGTGAATGGATTTGCACTGCTTGTTCGCACTGGCAACAATCTCGAATTACCGAGCCAAACCGAAGGAGAAGTCAATCACAATTTCACCACAAAAAACTCCGATACAAGTATCACTGACCAGAAAATCTATAAATTCAGCAGACAAGATCTAAAACTTAACCCAGCTCAGACAGAAGAACTTATTGACACAGTAATGGCGATACGAGATCGAGAAACGATGCAACAAAAAGATTTTGGCACGAGCAAAGTCCGGGAGGGGTCCCTTTTAGCCTGGATCAACGACCCTTCAGCCTTCACTCTTCTCAAGCAAAGCCTTGACACATATCGAATCAAAAAAACAAAGCTTGAAGCAAAGCAACAAGAAATAAGTCGATCAAATCAAAATCTAAGCAAAAAAATCAAGCTCCTAAAAAAGCAGACCCAACTACAGTATAAATTCTTTCAAGCGGTCAAAGAGCTCAACATTGAGGGCATAGCCAGTCGGGCATTACTGCTCGAGGAAGAGGCCAAGGTCGACGCACTTTTAAACCAAATCCTCACCGAGCAAGACAAATTGGATGCCAATAAGGACGCACTAATTCTCAACAAGACTGACCATAATCAAGCCGCAATCAAGCTACAAACTGCAATCCGAGCCCATATCGACAAAACTTTAATTTTTGCCGAGCATGATCTTTTTGTCACCGATATCCTTGCCCCTAACCTGACCCAAGTCTCACACAAAGATTCTATTTTTAGAATCTCAAAACAAAAAATTCTTGTACCCACTGAGAACATCCCAGGATTCCTCAGTCAACGCAGTGCTCAACAAGTTAGGGCGGGAATGAAAGTTCTAGCCACGCCTACTGGCATGAGTCGAGCACAACACGGTGGAATGCTAGGTGTCGTGACAGGAGTCAAGATGTTGCCCTCATCCAACAATGACCTCACCAAAATTTTAGGAAGTGAGGCAATTGCATCGGATCTTACTGGCCTCATTCCTGAACCCATCCAAGTCACCATTCAACTTGAACAAGATCCTGCAAACCAAGGGACATCGAAGCAAGGAATCAAGTGGTCTTCTTCGGGCGAAATTCCTTATCCGGTCAAACGCGGAGATCTTCTGCGATTACAAATCACCACTCAAAAAGTCACACCCATCAGCTTGCTGCTCCCTTGGGCGCGCAAGCTGAGTGGGTCCACCCCCCCAAGCCCAGTCCTGTCAGAGACAAGTTCCCCAACTCGATAAGAGTGACATGAACACCGATAGAACGAATAGGTTACCGCTTCTCCTTCAAAACACTGCCACTGAATCAGGGGCTGTTGCTCTCGGGATTGTGCTGGCGTACCACGGACGCCATTGTTCTCTCAATGAACTAACCGATGCTTGTGGGACCACACGGAATGGAACAAGCCCACGCAAACTAATGCATGCGGCAATGGTGGAAGGGCTCAAGGGAAAATGGCAACCAACACAGGACAAATTAAAAGAATGCTCAGGCTGGCAAAATATTCAAACACCATTTATCAGCAGAGACAGAAAAAATCAGTACTGCGTCATCCTAAAAGCACAAGAGGAGAAAGCCAAAATTTATAACTCAGCGAAAGGTCTACAAACCTGCAAGCTTAGCGACCTAAATAGCCAGGAAATCCTTACATTTTCGCCAACAAGTAATTTTAAGCCCAGCAAACGGGAACATCAACTTACTGAAAGGAATGCAGACCTGCTCAAGCCACTAATTTCAAAAATTGCGGTTCTGTTTATGCTAGCGAGCGGAGCGGTCATCCCGACATTGATGATCGCGGCATGCTCAGCACAATTCATTGATCAATTCCTAGAACAAAAACGTCTCTCTTTTGGAATACCAATTATCTGGCTTGCACTGATTGCCATCCTAATCAGCATCAGCATGACACTACTAAGAAACACCATCATCAGGCGCATGAATTATGTGGCACAAAGATTTCTTGCCGACAGTATTTACGAAACTCTTTTTACTCGCACCATAAGTTTCTTCGAGCATCGTCGAAGCGGTGATCTTGCCGCACGATTGATGTACCCATACAACTTACCCCGCGGAGCCATTATCAATTGCCTTACACCTGCCCTTGGCTTGTGGACAAACACATTGCTTGTCTTCTTCTCCGCATTTATATCAGTCCAACTTTTTTTAATCACTCTCACAAGCTTTGTTGCCATCCTATACGTTTCCTACAAGATCACAATTAAAACCAAACCCAACCTTGCAATCCGCCAAAAAGCTTTGAGTGCGAGAACATCACTAGCACTCGAAATGATTGACAAATTAGAGGATTTCAAAGGAAGTGCCACAGAATTCTCAATCCTTCAGTGCTGGCATCAGCATTTTGCAGATACAGTTGAACAAAACCAAATCATTGGCACTAAAAAAATAATCCGCGACAGCAGCCTTAATGGATTTATTTTTGCATCTAGAGCATTAATGCTGGGAATCGGAGGGCTACTTATCATCCAAGGGAACGTCTCCTTGGGGAACTTATTAGCTTTTATCTTTATTGAAAACCAAATCTCAGACTCGCTTTATGCCATTCCTGAAATCAGCAATAGCTGGCAATCGGTACAAGGATCATTACTTTTATTCTCCGATCTACAGCAAGCAAAAAAGGACCCCTGGAACTCTTCATTTAAACGTGATCTGACTCTTGCTAGCGAGCAGTCCACATGCATCCAAGAGATCAGCTGCAAAGCGATGGCATATGCCTTCAGCCAACTGGACCCCCCATTTCTTCATCACTTCGATTTAACAATTCACCGTGGCCAGCAAATCTTACTACGAGGCCCATCTGGTTCCGGCAAAACAATTCTCCTACAACTCCTCGCTGGCTTAATAGAGCCGACAGATGGAATGCTATTGGTAAATCATCAGCCGATTCAAGTCATTGACAGTAGAATTTGGCATAAAAATGTAAGCTATATAACCGAAAATACAGCTCTATTTGAATGTAGTTTCCTTGAAAATATCACTCTTTGGCGAGAGGGATGCACACATGAACATGCCATCGAATCAGCCAAGGTCGTTGGAATTGCAAATTTCATTCAAAACTATGAGAAAGGCTTTGATCATTTTCTGAACAACGCATCACAACAGCTTTGCAATAGCCAAATCGCTCAACTTGCAATCGCAAGAGCTCTCTGCGCGAAACCAACGATTCTGCTGATGGATCTTGATAGCAGCAGACTAAGTTGCGAAGATGAACAACGATTTTATCAATACTGCCGAGAGCAATTGATCACAGTTATTAGCATTTCAGAACGCAGTTTACGATACATACCCTATGATCAAGTTATCACCATCAATGATGGGATTATTGTTTCTCAAAATCACCCACTCCCAGGAAAACAAGTCGTGGAATCATGAAAGAAGAGTCACAACATCCAAACAATAACCACAATACGCAACCAACGAAAAAACGCGTCGAATCATACCTAGAAAAACTTGATCAAAATATCTTTTCCATCAAGCCAAGCGCCCCTTTTAGCACAGAATCAAACACCAATATTCTCCTCATTAGTCATGCAATGAAGCTGCTGAACTCAAAGAACAAGAGAATAGAAAAAACGGCTGGCGGCATTCTCGAACTCCTTGAACATAATAGTATTTACTCTAGAAAAGTTGGGTTACCATCAAATATAAAAAAAGGAGAATACCCTCTTTTGCTGCTTCTTGATTGCAAAGATTCACGTCCTTATCTCCTCGTCAGAAAGCGGAATCAGAATGTACTCATCACAGCAGAGCATGGCTTGATCATTGATGTTCAAGATAATCAATGGCCTACTTTCAAGACAACTTGCTTCGAACTACACAGAAGCTTTAGAGGGGGGCTTAATAACATCATTGAAATCATAAAGCTTGCCTATGAGCCAGAGATTGCTTCAATCAACATTTTGTTAGTTGTATCACTCGTTGTTCTTATATTCAGCCTTTCAATTCCTATCCTGACCAATACACTTGTCAGCATTGTTTTACCGGAAAGCAATCTAAATTTCCTGATCGAAAGCCTTGCCATTGTTATCTTGATCGTCATAGCATCTATCGTGAGCCAATACCTACAAGAAATAATTATCCTGCGACTGGAGACAATTGGCAATCAAAGGCTACAAATTGCGATCTGGGCGCATTTTCTCAAACTCCCAACAACCTTCGCAGCCACCCTAACTCGCGGCGAAGTCTATGTAGGAGTCACTTCTATTGCAAAGATCCGACAATATTTAGGGGCCGGCGCACTGAAATCAGTCCTGTCTGCATTGTTCTCATTTGCGTTCCTAGGATTGATGTTTAATTACAACAGTAATCTATCTATTTGGATGATCCTTTTCATCCTTGCGACTCTTTGCATCGTTGGCCTAATGGCAAGACAAGCGATTCAATTAAATAAAACAGTTTTCAACATTAGGGGCAGAATCAGTGCGATGAGCTATGAGCTAGCCAACAATTTCCTCAGCATTCGATCCCTCGGCGCAGAGGTTTCATTACTCAAAAGATGGATGGACAGGAATACAAAACTAGCGGACAACTCTCTCCAGCTAAATATGCTTGAACAGTCTATAGATGTCATTTTAAAGTCCATAAGCCGAATTGGTTCTGTCATTTTATTTGCTGTGGCGGTCTCTCAAATATTATCGCAACCAGAACGGTCTGCAGATCCTGCACTGATTGGTAGTTTCATTGCATTCTACACCGCATTTCTTGCCTTTAGTGCCTCAATTGCTGATGCGGCAGCAAATCTGACTGAAATATTTGCCAACGTCTTTGTACTTTGGGACAACGCAAAAATAATTTTCTCAGCAGAGATTGAGCCTGGCTGGCAAGCAACCGTTCCCAATCAAATCATCAACGGTGCTATCAGCTTCAGACAAGTCAATGTCCAATTAACAGGCATGATCAAGCCTCTTCTCAACAACCTCAATATCGAAATACCCAATGGAGCCTTGATCTCAGTCTGCGGGAAAAAAGCCTCAGGCAAAACCTTATTGCTGAAGACAATTCTTGGCCTCACACCCCTAAAAAGTGGTGAAATTCTAATTAATTTCACACCACTGAAGCAACTGTCATCAAGGGGATACCGTCGTCAAGTTGGCTACCTACCACAGAATATTGTCCTCGAACCGATCGATCTTCGTCAACTTCTTTCTGACAACAGACAAGTTTCAGATGAAGAGATTTGGTCGATCCTAAAGGTCACGGGAGTGGATACTGCAATCAAGGCACTGCCTCTTGAACTAGACACCGAACTGACGAAGGATGGAAGACCACTCAGCTTTGTCCAGAAAAAACTTATCGCACTGACGCGAGCTCTCTTGCGGCGACCAGCGATCCTCCTCCTCGATGAGTTCCTCGTTGGCATCCCAGAAAATCAACATAAGCGTTTGCTCGATCTAATCAGAAAGCAGGGGTGTACTGTCGTGATGATTACAACCACAGAAGAAGAACTCAATGCGGCTGACCATGCGCTGCTGATTGAAAGAGGAGGACTCAGACCCATCAACCCAACGAAGGATGCTGTTTTAGACCAAATCAAACGTGATTGGAGCTGATCAACCCAACATCTACTTATGCCAGAGCAAGTGAAACCCTTTCCTTAAGAATACATCGCAATGGAGACTCCAAATTGTGAACAAATTACGCCGCTTGTGTTGATCCACACGTCATTGATAAAAAATGATTTTTCTCCACAGGTACTTCACATCAGTTCAATCATCGCCTGCAATTTGAAATGAGTTAAGCCATCACAAACCCACTGAATTATTGCAATCGTCAAGGCCGCCGATATAACTCTTCAATCAGTCAACCATCCATTCTAAATCACATCATCAAACAGGGGATCCTGGGCTCGTCGTTCCGTTCGACGGCCAAGGCACAGGAGCTTGAGATTTTGGTGCGCCGCAAACCAACCCTCGTCGTACATCCCAAGGCGACACCAGAAATAGTCGCAACATCAACGCCATCAGTCGAGGCAAGGGAAGCGTATTGGTCAGAAAACCGCTCCAATCCTGTTGGGACAACGAAAAAAAGCTGGAGAAGAATCGACGCAACAACGCTTGATTAAATCCCATCAAGCGATTCAGCCCAAATTGGAACAAGCGATGTCTCCACACCAACTCAGGAGACCAAAGGGTGCGCCAGCCTTCCCTCGCTAAAGCAGCAGAACCCAAGCGAGGTTCCACCGCAAGGGCCGATGCGATTGCTTCTGCAAGACCAGGACCACGACGGAGCAAAGCACCGACCATGTAGCCGGAAGCGGGATGAACCATGCTGGCGGCCCCTCCAAACGCCAAAACAGGCTGCTGGAGATCGGGGAGCGGCAGGTTCATCGGGAACAAGCAATGCTCTTCATGCTCCACAGCAGTGATGGCAACACCGCGATGGGTCAAACGCTGCTGCAGCCGTTGCTGCAGGACCTCCTGTGCAACGGGCGGTGCCAAAGCCAGCGAAGTTTCTTCGACAAAAAAAAGATCTTGCCCCAGATCCATGGCATACAAAAAAGTCGGCGGCTCACGACGCTGCTCGGCCGTCAAATGATCGGAACGAAAATCCATCAGCACGAATTGCCCCGATGCAATAGGAGGGCGGTTGAAACGAGCTACCACTCCGTAAGCCGCCTGACCAGCAACCGGCCCATGGTTTGGCCTTTGAAGATGAGTGGATCGATGGCCCGAGGCATCAATCACCAAGCGAGCCACGTGGCTTTGTCCCGATGCACAGGTCACCTTGGTGTCATCCTGGCCAACGTCAATCTGATGAGCGCGGTCAACGTGCCAAGTCATCTCGCCACAACGCTTCAACCAATAACGCTGTAAGGCAGACCGATTAAACAGGCCGTAATCCAATTGATGCGGAATGGGTTGATCCTCTTGCGCTGATCCACCACTCCCGAAAAAACTGATCGTGTCTGACCAGCGATGCTCCAGCAAATTGGCGAGATCAAGCTGTTCCAGCTCCTTCGCCCAGATTCCGTAGGTGTTGGGCCAGGGATCGTCGATCGGATCGGCGGCGATGCCAGACACCGCTACACCGCGCTGCTTCAATTCAGAGGCAATGCACAGTGCAGCTGGACCACCCCCCAACACCAAAACATCGTCCATAGCGTCCGCTTCAAGCCTCGCCTTCAGGCTCGACCTCGTCCGGTTCAGGCGGCACCAACACCACTTCCGAAAGCCGATCACCGGAATCCAACCTTTGCAGACGAACACCAGTCGCCGCGCGGGATTGCTGAGGGATAGCGTCAGCACTGGTTCGTACGATCACGCCTTTCTCACTCACCAAGAGAAGCTCCTCACCACTGCCCAAGACACGCAGCCCGACCAGAGCATCTCCATCTCGCCGAAATTTAATCGCGCGCAGTCCCATGCCGGCCCGCTTCTGCAAGCGGAATTGGGTGACAGGCACGCGCTTTCCGAGACCACTAGCTGACGCCACCAACACCCAGGGGCCCTCTGCTGTTTGCTCTTCTGTCTCGTCGGCGCCATTGTCGTCTCCACCACTCGCCGCCACTTGATCGGCAAGCTCTGCGGGCAGGACATCCATGCTGACCAAGCTGTCTCCATTGCGGAGATTCATGGCACGCACCCCACGGGCGGTGCGTCCCAACGGACGCAACTCCTCGTCGCTGAGACGGAAGTGGATGGTCATCCCGGCCTGAGAACCGATCAACACACTGTCGCCGGCAATGGCCAAACGAACCCAGTTCAAGGCATCGCCATCCTCGAGTCCAATCGCGATCAACCCGTTGGAGCGAATGTTGGAGAAAGCCGAAAGACGGGTGCGCTTAATGAAACCGCCTTGGGTGAGCATCAACAAATCAGTGTCGTCATCAAAGGAGCTGACCGCCAAAAGCGATGTGATGGCCTCCTCTCTGGGAATCGGCAACAGCTGCACCACCGGTGTTCCCTTCGCCGTTCTGCTGCACTGGGGGACCCGATAGGCCGGTAGGGCATAGGACACACCACGGTCACTGAACAACAGCAAGGTGTCGTGGTCGTTGCAGCTGATAAACAGCTTCACCGCCTCTTCTCCTTGGCTCCGTGTGCCAGCTTTGCCTCGCGTCCCGCGACTGGTGGCTTCGAACTCGCTCACCGGCATCCGTTTGAGATACCCGGTTTCTGTCAGCAACACCACCGAGCGCTCATTAGCGATCAGATCGATGTCGTCCAAACCACCACCGAGATCCAAAATTTCGGTGCGGCGCTTGATCGGATATCGGCCCTGCAGCTGCAGAAGCTCCTCTTGAATCAGCCCGAACACCCGCTCGCGTCGACCCAGGATGTCTTTGTAGTCCGCGATTTTGGTGACCAGATCCTCGTGCTCGAGTCGGATCTTGTCGGCTTCCAATGCAGTGAGCCGTCTCAGTTGCATCTGGAGAATGGCGTCCGACTGAATGGCGGTTAAACCATGGCGGTCCTGAAGTTGCTGACGCGCTGTTGCGGTATCTGCTGCCGCACGAATCAAGGCGATGATCGGATCCAACTGATCAAGAGCCAGCAGTAAGCCGAGCAAGATGTGATCGCGTTCTTCGGCTTTGCGCAGCAGATATCGCGTGCGTCGTTCAATCGTGTCGACCCGGAAGTCCAGGAACACTTCAAGCATCCGACGCAACGTCAGAAGAATCGGTTCCCCATTCACCAGGGCCAACATATGAGCGCTGAAATTGCTCTGCAGCGGCGTCAACTTGAACAAGTTGTTGAGCACCACCTGGGGATAAGCATCACGTCGAAGCTCAACGACGATGCGCATTCCGTCGCGATCACTCTCATCGCGAATATCAGAAATTCCTTCCAGTTTTTTATCATTCACCATCTCTGCGATGCGCTCGATCAATGCCGCCTTATTGGTTTGATAAGGCAACTCAGTAATGATCACCGCGTCACGATCGGGGCGACCTGGAGATTCAATCGTCTCAATCTCCGCCACGCCGCGCATGGTGATCGAACCACGGCCGCTTAAATAAGTTTCACGAATGCCTTCACGGCCTAAAATTTGACCACCTGTGGGGAAATCTGGTCCAGGGATCAAACGAATCAAATCTTGATCGCTGATTTCAGGGTTCTCAATCAGAGCTAAAAGACCCTCGATCAACTCATGAAGATTGTGGGGTGGGATGTTGGTCGCCATGCCCACTGCAATTCCTGCAGAGCCATTGAGCAACAGCTGTGGAATCCGTGCCGGCAGAACCGTTGGCTCTTGCTGAGAGCCATCGAAGTTGTCAGCGAAATCAACGGTCTCAGCCTCGATATCTTCCAGCAAGCTGTCCGTCGTAAGTGCCTGCAGCCGAGATTCGGTGTATCGCATGGCTGCTGGTGGATCGTTGTCCACCGAACCGAAATTGCCATGCCCATCAATCAGGGGCATCGACATCGAAAAGTCCTGGGCCATGCGCACCAGGGCGTCGTACACCGCCGTATCCCCATGCGGATGGTATTTACCAAGCACTTCGCCGACGACACGCGCACACTTGCGATAGGGCCGGTCACTGGTGAGCCCCAACTCGTACATCGCGTAGAGAATGCGGCGATGTACTGGTTTGAGCCCATCACGCGCATCTGGCAACGCGCGACCGACGATCACACTCATCGCGTACTCCAAATAGGAGCGCGACATTTCGTTTCGCAGATCAGTCTGAATGATCCGATCGTCCGAATCGCCGGGACCGCCTGAACCAGGTCCCACTGGATCCGCCATACAAGAGCTGATTTCCGTTAATCAGAATATCTCGGCCAGGTAAGAAGTTGAAAAAAACCTCGGATAAGCTCCAATTCCATTTTTCGTTGCCGTCATGGGGCAGACCGAGGATTCTCAGCTTTCGGAACCAAGTCCGACACCTGAACCCACACCGGATCAGTCCCAAGAGCCAAGACCGACCCCTTCATCGGGGTCGAGCCCCTCTTTATTGACGACAGCCTCATTGGAGTCGGAACCATCTCCGTCTCCTGAACCAGATCCAACACCCGCGCCGACTCCTGCGCCGACACCTGCGCCGACTCCCATCCCCACGCCAAGTCCAACCCTGGATTCGGCTTTCGCGACCAGCGTCAACATCCCTGCTCAAGACGACGAGAGCGGAGGTGGCGAGTGGGACATGCTGAAAGAAAAAGTCAGCAGCCTGATCGCATCGACTGATCTCACGAACATCTGGTCACAACTACAAACTCCCATCCGGGTGATTGGTGTGTTGATCGGCGTGATTGTCGTTTTGAAGGTCTATGGAGGAATCATTGGCACGATTGAAAGCATGCCCCTGGTCTCCGGCTTATTGGAGCTTGTTGGACTGATTTGGTTTAGCAGCTTCTTGCTCAGCAACCTCCTGCGCAGCAGTGATCGCAGCAAAATGATCGAGCAGCTTCGCTCCCGCTGGAAGAACATCACAGGCAGCTAAGTGGGAGCCATCAGGTTCCGAATTGGTAGCTTTCTTTGAATTGAAGCAATTGTGCGGTGGACATTCAGCTCGGACGCTCCAAAGTCGTTCGCCGGGCCTACGGAATCGATGAGATTGCGCTGGTTCCCGGCGGCCGCACGGTTGATCCCGACGTCACTGACACAACTTGGACTCTTGGAGGGATTGAACGCACCATCCCAATCATCGCCAGTGCCATGGATGGCGTTGTGGATGTTGAGATGGCCGTTGGGCTTTCCAAGCTAGGAGCCCTTGGCGTCCTGAATCTGGAGGGCGTTCAAACCCGCTATGACGATCCCAACCCAGTCCTGGATCGGATTGCGGCGATCGGCAAGGACGCCTTTGTCCCCCTCATGCAGGAGCTTTACAGCCAACCGGTTCAAGAGCAGCTGATCCGCCGACGCATTGCGGAAATCAAACAGGGTGGAGGCATTGCTGCGGTCAGTGGTACGCCCGTAGCTGCATTGAAGTACAAGGATGTGATTACCGAAGCAGGGACAGATCTTTTCTTTGTTCAGGCGACCGTGGTATCCACAGAACACATCGGTCCAGAAGGACGGGAAAGTCTCGATCTCGAAGCCCTTTGCCGGGACATGGGAGTCCCTGTGGTGATTGGGAACTGCGTCACCTACGACGTAGCACTGCAGCTGATGCGGGCTGGAGCAGCCGGTGTACTCGTTGGGATTGGACCAGGAGCCGCCTGCACATCTCGTGGCGTTCTTGGGGTTGGCATTCCTCAGGCCACCGCTGTCGCAGACTGCGCGGCGGCGCGCAACGACTACGAGCAAGAGAGTGGTCGTTATGTCCCTATCGTGGCCGACGGTGGCATCGTGACGGGAGGAGACATCTGCAAATGCATCGCATGCGGTGCAGATGCTGTGATGATCGGATCACCGATCGCAAGGGCCAAGGAAGCACCAGGACGTGGTTTTCACTGGGGGATGGCTACCCCGAGCCCAGTGTTACCGCGAGGGACCAGAATTAATGTCGGCAGCACAGGCAGTCTTGAGAGGATCTTGAAGGGACCTGCTCTACTGGATGACGGCACACATAACCTGCTAGGCGCCCTCAAGACATCCATGGGCACCCTCGGCGCCCGCACCCTGCGCGAGATGCAGCAGGTGGAAGTCGTCGTCGCACCATCACTACTGACAGAAGGGAAGGTTTACCAGAAGGCCCAGCAATTGGGGATGGGCAAATAAGTGAGGGCTAGGCTGAAGCAGTGTGCGGGCGAGTGCCCTCACACTCCTCACACCCCCTAGCCCGACGCGCTCGGGCTTTCACTCTTCTTTTTTCAGTATCACAGATCCCATCGGCAAACATCCTGCAACAAAGACCTTCTGTCTAAATGTTGCTAAGTTCTGAGCACATCTTCCAGGCCATATGTCCAGCGCCGCTGCTGTAACCGACTCCTCTTTCGAACAGGATGTTCTGCAGAGTGACGTACCAGTACTGGTCGACTTCTGGGCCCCTTGGTGCGGTCCTTGCCGGATGGTTGCTCCAATCGTTGAGGAGATCGCCAAGGAGTTCGAGGGTCAGATCAAAGTGTTCAAATTGAATACGGACGAAAATCCCAACGTCGCCAGTCAGTACGGAATCCGAAGCATCCCCACTTTGATGGTTTTTAAAGGGGGGCAGAAAGTTGACACCGTTGTAGGAGCAGTGCCGAAAGCGACTCTGTCTGGAACGATCTCTAAATATCTCTGATCAACAAACGGATTTATTTTGAAAGGTTGATCAAAGTCATCTTGTTCGTTCAAAAACCTTGAGCCTCACCCTCGGTTTAGTCGATTACGGAATGGGGAATCTCCATTCCGTGCGTCAAGCTTTTGCACGACTTGGACATGTCGTTAATGATGTTCGAAATGAAGCAGATCTAAGTGATCAAGACGCATTGATTCTTCCTGGTGTTGGAGCCTTTGATCCAGCCATGGATAATCTCGAGGCCACTGGTCTTGTCCCCCATCTCAAAACATGGGTGGATCAATCCAAACCTCTTCTCGGAATTTGCCTTGGGCTTCAGTTGCTGTTTGAGACGAGTGCTGAGGGATCTCGTCAAGGACTTGCACTGCTACCCGGACGCGTCGAACGACTTCCCGATGATCCAAAGGAGCGGATTCCTCACATGGGATGGGCTCCCTTGTCGGTGGTGAACAACTGCCCCTTGCTCAACCAAAACGATGCGCCGTCATGGGTGTATTTCGTTCACACCTATGCAGCCGTACCAAGTCAGGCAGGAATTCAGGCTGCCACGGCCCCCTTTGGTGACACAACCGTGACGGCGATGGTGTGGAAGGGGCGTCTCGGCGCTTGTCAATTTCACCCCGAAAAGTCGTCCGACGCTGGCACCAAGCTTCTGCAACGTTGGTTGAGCTGGCTTCAAGACGGCGCCCCTGTGGAGAATTGAGTGCAAAAGGCCATTTACGGCTCTGTGGTGGCCGCAAGCTGATCAGTCCCAGTGGCATGGGAACAAGACCCACCACCGCACGTGTACGAGAGGCTGTGATGAACATCCTCGGACCGCGTCTGCCTGGCTGCCGATGGCTTGATCTATGCAGTGGCAGCGGAATCATGGGCTGCGAGGCTCTGCAACGAGGGGCGTCCAAGGTCGTGGCCGTTGAATCTCATGCAAGCACTGCAAGGACCTGCGAACAAAACCTCAAACAAACACGCGACGGATGCAACACCAACGCGTCGATCGTTGTGATCCGAAGGGACTTAATCCGTTGGCTAAGCCAAGGATGGAATCAAGCTCCCTTCGATCTGGTCTACTTCGATCCTCCCTACCAGTTAGCCATTCATGACCAGACGTTGAGCCTGCTTCGCCAAGGTGGCTGGCTCAACACAAGCAGTTGGGTGATCTGCGAACACGCGTCTGATCATGACTTGAAAGCGGAATCCACGTGGACTGTGGTCGATCAACGCCGCTATGGCCTAACAAGCCTTTTATTTCTCACCCCCCTAACGCACTCCCTCCACGACGGTATTGATTCCAAGCGGCCACAAACAAACCTGTGAGTGTCACGGGGATCAAACCCAAAACAATGCCGCAGAGCAGTGGCTCGATCATGTCCGCACACGGGGTTGGAAGATTGACCACAATTCTTTCATGCACAACCCTGCACCGTGGTCGAGCCGACATCAACTGCTGCAACACAAGGCGATGGCGGCCGCGGCCTCATCACCGCCCTCGTTGTTCTCGCTGCAGCAGCCTGTGTTGTTCTGCTGCTTTGGTTCATCGGCAATGCCCGCCAAGACCCTTATCTGAAGGCAACGCTTGACCTCCAGGGATCCACTGAACATGGGGGACAACTGTTTCGGATCAACTGCGCCGGCTGTCATGGGCTGGCCGGCCAGGGACTATTGGGCCCAGAACTGATTGGGATATCAGACCATCAACGCGATCAACGTCTCATCCATCAGATCGTGAGCGGCGAAACGCCTCCCATGCCCAGCTTTCAAATTGAGCCAGCGGAGATGGCAGATCTGCTGGCCTATCTCCACACGCTGCATTGATTTCAGCAAGACCAAATCAACCAACCGTGGTTGTTCTTGTGGAACCCGCAGGACCAATCAACGTGGGAAGCGTCGCCAGGCTTTGCGCCAATTTTGGCGTAGCAGAACTACGGCTTGTCCAGCCCCGCTGCGATCCGTATTCCGATGAATCCAGGCGAATGGCAGTTCATGGAGCAGATCTCTTGGAGAAAGCCGTCATTCATGACTCCCTCCTCAGCGCCATCAGCGACTGTCGTCGCTCAGTGGCAACGTGCGGTCGTTTGGATCACGGAGAGATCCCCCTGCTCCCTCCAGAGACGGCATTGCGCTGGCTTCTCAGCCGTGATGGAACGACCACAGGTCCAGGGTTAAATGCCCCTGTAGCCCTTGTTTTCGGCCGTGAAAACCGAGGGTTGAGCAATGGTGAACTGCGTCTTTGTCAACGTGTTTTGACACTCAACAGCGATGCCAGCTATCCATCGCTGAATTTGTCCCATGCGGTCGCAGTGGTTCTGCACGAACTGGCGCATTTACGCACCAGCCCATGGGATGCGATCGAGGACAGCCCTGACCCGGCACCAGCACAGCAGATGAGTGACTTTCTGGATGACGCCACAGCGTTATTACTCGAAGCTGGATTTCTTCTGGACCACACCGCTTCGGCACGAATGGCCAAGGTTCGCGACCTCCTTCAACGAGCCAGCACGCGCAGCGAAGAAGTCGCACTGTTGCGTGGAATGGTGCGTCAACTCCGCTGGGCCATCCGCGCAAAGCGCTCCTAATCTCTGCCGATCAATGGGCAACAACGCGGGTGACAAAGAGTCGTCCATCACGAGATTCACCGGGCTGGGGCAAACCAGTGCGCCTGATGCTGCGGCTGATTTTGATGGGTGTCGGCCTCGGAGTCCTCACTGGATCTGCGCTCAAACTCCTCGCTCCGCAGGTTCGCCAGCAACGGCTCGCCTTGCCTGGCTGGCTGTCCCAGCACGCCTGGATCTCCGAACAAGCTTGGTTGACGGGGCTCGGGCCTGGGACCACATCTGACGACAGCCGTGAGGGAACTCCCTCCCCAGAGGAAGCCAAACCGAAGAAAGGGGTGGGCTTACCTCTCGGCAGCTTTGATCCAAAGCAGGAGATCAAAGCGCTTTCGGAGAAATGGAAACAGCTTGCAAGTCAGCACAAGGATCTGCAAGCGAGTGGCTACATGCTCGTTCTCGACGACGGACGCTTCGCTCAAATGAACGCCGAGCAACCGATGCCTGCAGCCAGCTCGATCAAGACACCGATCCTGCTCGCGGCGCTCGAACTTGTTGACAGCGGTGACCTGCAATGGAACGAGCCGCTCACGCTCACCAAAGAGCTTGTGGGTGGTGGCGCCGGCTGGATGGCGAGCAAACCACTGGGAAGCCGCTTCCCCACTTTTGAAGTGGCCACTGAAATGATTCGCGTCAGCGACAATTCAGCGACCAATCTTTTGATCCAGCGGGTGGGAGGCAAGACGGCAATCAATGATCGATTCAAGGTCCTAGACCTCCCCGCCACGGAAGTGAACAACTGGCTTCCAGACCTCGATGGCACCAACACCACCAGTGCGAAGGATCTGAGTCGGTCGATTGCGCTGGTGGACAGCGGTGATCAGCTGGGCCCCCGGAGTCGTGACCTCTTTCGCGAAGTGATGTCCACATCGGTCACAAACACCTTGCTGCCCACCGGCTTGCTGCGTGGGCTAGGCGGTGCTCAAGGAGCACCTGATGACAGCCTGGCCAGAAAGGGCTACAGGGTCTACAACAAAACTGGTGATATCGGCATTGCCTACGCCGATGCAGGGTTGATCGAACTTCCCGATGGGCGGCGAGCTGTGGCTGGGTTCCTCGTCAAGGGCCCCTTCAATGATCCTCGCTCCACCAATTTGATCCGAGCCATGGCATCGGCGATGGCTCCGCACCTCAAACCCAGGCCTGCTCCTCCACGGCCAACAGCCGCCAAATCCAAACCAGCTGCAAAACCTGCTCCCAACCCATGAGACTGCCATCGCTGCTGACGGCAGCCCTGATTTGTCTACCTGCGAGTAGCCCGGTTCTGGCCAACGTCGATGACGTCATTGTGCGAGAACAACAGGTGAGGCCATTGCCTGGCGCCTTGGACAAGGTGTTGATGGTCAATGACAACAACCCTGAGTTGATCACAGACGAAGGGATCCTCCTCTCCACATTCCCGGACGGTGGAGCCTCAAGTCTTGAGGTGCCGTTAAACGGTCGTTTTGATCTGTTCAGTCATCACGTTTATGCGGGCGATGAAGAGAGTGAAGGTCTTGATTCGACTCTCTGGCTTGCCGTCCTCGCAGCACCGCTGGGAGACCATGCGGTGAAGCTCCAACTCTTAGAAGGCAGCACGTCTCTGTCGCAAGCCACACAACCTGGACAAACCGCCGCCCCCTTCCTACCCCTGCCCACGCTGATCCGCGAAACCAACGAGGTGATCGCAGCCGGACCAGGCAGCCGTGTGGCCGGAGACCTACTCCGTGGTCGTCGAGCTGCCGAACTCGTCAAAACCAGTTGGGAGCTCAAACCAGATCATCCCACCTTGCTCCTTGCTCTGCCGATCCCTGTGGCGGGTCTCGATCCACTACTCAATGGCCGCAATTTGCAATTACGCCTGCAGAGTTCGGGCCCCGTCGCGCTGGCCACACTCGCCGGGCTCGGGCCAACAGCGAAAGCTCCACCGGCAAGCCGCTGGACCAAGTTGCTCAAGAGTAAGAAACTCAGCTCGAAAGAACACAGCCCAACGACGCGAGGAACAAAAGGCAAAATCATCTATTCGCGAGTGAGTGGCGTTCAAATTGGCCGTCGCTGGCGGAGCCGAATCACCGACCCGGGACGCAACGTGCTTTCGATCCCGTCACAACCTCTGTCGTGGCCGATCAGCAGCCTGGAGCGTGGTTCATTAGGCACAGGTCAGGTCCAAACTGCTGAGCTGAAAGTCCTCTATCCCGACACCGCCTGGGCAGCCCATGGCAACTACGGCGTTGATTACGACCTGATTCTTCCCCTCAAGAACAACAGCAATCAGCCCTCCACTGTTGAACTCGCTCTGGAATCCCCCTTGAAGAGCGATGGACCAGCCAGCCATTTGAGATTCCGCAGCAGTCTCAACGGGCCAGTCATGTTCCGCGGCCCAGTTGAAGTGACTGGACTCGAAGATAGTCATGGCGTTCCACTGGGTCGCCACATCACCCATCTGGTCCTCCGTCAAGGGCAACCCGGTCCAGCGCTCGGTCAACTCACACTCGCTCCTGGAGAACAGCGCGATGTGCGCATCCAACTGATCTATCCAGCCGATTCAACACCACCTCAGGTGCTCACAATCAGACCAATTGCGTCATCTAGTGGATCCTGAAGTTGATGCAAGGAAATCCAATCAAGATCGCAACTCGGTCGACTTAATCAATTCTTCCCTCGAGACAAATCGTCAAAGAGTTCTTGTGCTATCACTGAAAAATCTATCTCCAAGCCAGATGTCAGAAGAGCAACTCAAGTTTTTCCTGGAAAAGGCAAAGACTGACGCAAGCATCGAGGAGAAACTCAAAACAGCTGCTAATGTTGATGCGGTTATCGCTATTGCCAAAGAAGCTGGATTTGCAATTACTGCAGAAGACATTCAATCCATTCAATCGACGGCAGAGTTATCAGAAGATGAGATTGAAGCAATCTCTGGGGGTGCATCTCCAACCATTTACATCGAGGTCGCGCGCTTAACCAACAAACTGAATCCCGTTGACGGACCCTGTTCAATCTAAGATGAACCAATCTTCACCATTTGCTCACTCCGAGGTCACACCCCGCGGCTGATTTTATTACCTAAAACAACTGCCAAATTGCCTAAAATGCAATCTGTTGCCCGGCACCATTGCATCCCAAAAAACCATGAACGCTACAATTGAATTCTTGTACTGCAACGAAAGTAATTCAATCAAAGGCTGATGTCAGAAGAGCAACTCAAGTCCTTCCTGGAGAAGGTCAAGACAGACATCAGTCTTCAGGAGAAGCTCAAGGGCGCAGCAGATGCCGATGCAGCTCTGGCCATTGCAAAAGAGGCTGGCTTTGCAATTACCGCAGAAGACATTCAATCGATGCAATCTGCTACGACGGAGTTATCAGATGAAGAGCTGGAAAGCTTGGCTGGCGGTATCTTCCATCTTATCATCCACTCAATTAAACAACATGGAACGATGTGTGGTGGATGAAACTTAAGGAGCTGCCAACAATTAAAGCCCTCCAATTGACGGGAGGTTTTTATTTCTTCAATAGCCCGACCAATCCCATCAATCAGCTTTCAATACCTGGCTTAATCACTTCGCTAAATATCTTGAACACCTCAATCGAAGTCTCGTGCTACAACTAGAGCAACCCAACTAAATCCAAATGTCAGAAGAGCAACTCAAGTCCTTCCTGGAGAAGGTCAAGACCGACACAAGCCTCCAGGAGAAGCTCAAGAGCTCTGCAGATACCAATGCAGCTGTTGCGATTGCAAAAGAGGCTGGCTTTGCAATCACTGCAGAAGACATTCAATCGACGCAATCTGCTACGATCGAGTTATCAGATGATGATCTTGAAAGGGTGGCTGGTGGCATATGTGCACATGCCCAATCTTATGTATATGCTGAGGGCTAATACTATTGTGATGCTTGCCAATTTACTGCAATCTACGTATCAATTCCCCTTTTGCCGCAGGGGCTTTTTATTTGTTCAATAGCCCGACTAATCCCATCAATCAGCCTTCAATACCTGACACAATTGCCCTGCTAAATATCATGAACGACTTAAATAAATTCTTGTGCTATACCTAAAGCAACCTAACTAAAGCCTGATGTCAGAAGAGCAA
>NZVB01000045.1 GCA_002701375.1 Cyanobium sp. NAT70
GAAGAAAAAATAGATTTTTTGCACCAACCAAAACATCACCAGGTCGCAAAAATTTGATCAATGAACGAACATCAGAACTCAAACTTTTTTCAATTTTCTCTGACCAAATGTGGTCCTGTGGGGGATACTGCCAATGATCCCAGAATAAGGCTTTCTCACACGCCTGAACTGACGCAAGGGGCATTCCAAACGTTAAAGGCTGAACACCAGCAGCTTGAACGAAAGCATGCATTTCACGATTACAGGCCAGCCGAACCTCAAACCCATATTCCATCAAATGTTGTGCCAAACCAACCATCGGGAGGTGGTCACCAAGCGTGCCTTGTGTTGCAAGAATTAAACGCATTCTAAATACTCTCGCATCAACAGGCGACGCTGCAATTCAGGCCGTAAACGCTCTAAGTCAGCTCCTTGCCAACGTGCAGTCGCCACCTCCCAATGCCGATCAAAGTGAGATGGATGAAATGTATTCAAGCCATGAACGACATAGAGATAGAGGCGTGGCATATCAATCCTCGCCAAGTGGTTCCGTTTTCTTAGCTGTTCAAAAACAGCACTATCTTCTCCTTGACGTCGTGCAGGATAGAGAGGCAAGCAATCTCGCCTACACAAAAAAGATCCCTCCCAATCACGGAAACAAGATACTGCCAACCGTTTACGATGAGGCCACCAAATTAAAAAACGAGCCAAGACCGCAACGTCAGACCCAGTGCTGAGCAACGCACCCATTTGCATTTCAAGCCGAACTGGATCATACAAATCATCATCATCCCACTGGCAAACATATTCGCCCAAAGATTGGAGCACCGAAAAGTTGCGCAATTCTCCGAGACTCATGCCCTCATTTGGCAAGCGAAAAAGTCGAATCATGTCACAACTCAATCCAGATATCCAGTCAGAAAGAGATGCATCTGAATCATCATCAACCACAATCAACTCCCGCCTTAGATAGGTCTGATTCAGAAAGGATTGGATGGCCAGCCTTGCCTGACAAACACGACCTCGCGTGATCATTAAACAAGAGATCAAAGGGAGAGGATTGTTTGAATCTCGAATGATTAAGCCCTGATTATGCTTGGTTCCTTTCACTGTCGGAAGTGAAGGGCTGCTGATATTCACAGGTGCCTTGGAAGGAACAAATGCATGCAACCCACGCGATGACTGAAACCAGGATCCATCCCAGTAATGAGCCACAAATGATTCTGACGTGCGCCTCATCCAAAAGATTGGGTCAAAGACAAGACCATGCCAACATTCAACTTGACTGAATGGATAAATCCAAGCCTGCGGAACAAGATGCCTCTCATACATAGGCTTCGCCATAAGCACACGACCGAGTAAAAAGGAGCCTGTAGCATCCAGAACATCGTCATATGTTTGAACTGATGAAGGCTCAAACTCACACAAAACATCCAAGACATCCGACCAAAATGGATGCGCAGCAATCGATGCCATAAAGGCAGGGGAAAACACCTTTTCTAAGCCTCGATCCAACACATTACTTTGCTGATGATGAGACGCAGGCTCGGGTGCAATCAACAACTCTCGACCTTGAAGCAGAGGTTCCAAACGGCATAGGCACTGACAACCAAGATCAGCATAAATTCCTCCGTAATATTGCAAGAGCAGATATCGCCCCAAATTAGCTCGACACATGTCATGCGAATAACCATCAAATAAAGACAAATATGAAGGAGCCTGATCAACAACAAATTGCCGCAGTGTTTGTGCCGACCAATAGATCACATTGAGGTCAGGATTCCATTCCTTCCAGCTCCGGCAAAATGCCGCAAGATGATCTGGGATTGAGTCATCACGACCAATCTGGTGCAGAACAAACGGAATGGCCTGCACCACATCTGAATTGGACATCCTTGCAGCCAAGACCTTAACCGTGCCGCACAATCAATTGCGGCAAAGCCCAACTGCGAACGCCTTGAGCTCGCGCCACAAGTGAGAATGCCTCTGTTTCAATCAAACCGTTCGTTGGATAAGAGGGAAAATTAAGACCCTGGCGATGCAGGTCAGCTCGCACCAAAAGAACAGTTGCACCCACTGCATCGAGCTCAACCAACGATTGAGCTCGAAAATGATTGACATAATGCCTGCCAAAACCAACTGGCGGCTGATACAAACCACCCAACATAAACTCCTGCTGAAAAGCTTCCCCTTGTTCAGACTCACGTTTGAGACGATAGCTATTTAAGTCAAACGGCTCGCCAGACAAATTAAGGCAGTTTGCAGTCACAATATCGCGCCGCGCAGCCAGCAACTGATCGAGAAGGTCAGCAGGATAATCGCAGACATCAACATCCAACCAGAGGACCCAATCTTCGTCCTGCAACGCTTCCATTAAAAGCTGATTCCTGACTCTCGCGAGACGTTCACGCCGATCACGCTGCAAAGATTGTTGCCAGCGTTCAGCCTGCGTGCGAGGGGGATAATGATGAGATCGATGAAGAGAAATCCGATGAAAATGTCCTGCAAGCCTGACTCGAAGCTCTTCAAGACCCGTAAATGTCTGATCGGAACTATCTCCTTCTAACCAAGCCAATGACAATCTACCAGAGTCAAAGTTTAGGCGTTCCAACAAACTCGCATAGCGATCTAAATGTCGCTGCGCATCTCGCACTGGCGTTAAAATTAATACATTTGGATCCACCTCACCACCACCAAGAGGTTCACAACTCTCAGGAGCACGACACGGAAGAGAACCAGACTTGTCTTGACCATGGCCAGGGAATAAAGGGACTCGTCGAGCCAATTCATAGGCAAGGTGCTCATATTCTTGCTGCGTCCAAAGGCAAGGATATTTCCGCTCAGCTTCTCCCTCTCTCGCGTCAGAGGTACTACAAAACTTTCCCGTATCACGATGAATGCAAAGCCGCGGCAAATCTAGTTTTGCGATTCGGACAGCATCACTCAAGCGATCCAAATCGTCGCATTTTTCACCTGACATGTCCTGAGCGTAGCGAGGAAATAAAGAGCGTTCGCACAGGACAGATTGCCCCACATCACGATAGGACGACATGGCAAAAACCTTTTGGCCAGGCCACCAGATCATCCAGCGTGCCAAAAGAGAAGCCTGAGCCTCAGTGGATTGCAACACTTTCCACTGCATCTCAAGTCGCAATGGATCATGCAGATCATCACTATTCCAATGGCAGATATAATCTCCCAAGGCATGATCAAGGGCCATATTATGCAACCTTGAAAGAGTGAGACTCTCATCATCTATCGAGACATAACGGATCTCTGCCGAGCTAGCCGCTTCCACGGCCATAGCCATCCGACCCTCAGCAGAGGCATCCACAAGGATTAACTCTTTATGAGGATAAGACTGGGCCAAAAAGCAATTCAACGCGAAAATTGCCACTGGCCATTTACTGGTGACCACCATCAAGCAAGAAATCAACGGTAATTCAGATGGATCACCCGTGTTCCTTTTCACAACACCAGGAATCGCTGCGCGCCAATGCGGTTCTTGCACATGTACAGGTGCCTGGGAAGGAACAAATGCATGCAGACCGCGCGATAATTGAAACCAGGATCCATCCCAGTAATGAGCGACAAAGGCTCCAGAGGTGCGCTCACTCCAAAAGATTGGATCAAACACAAGACCTTGCCAAGATTCAGATTTACTAAATGGGTAAATCCAAGTCTCTGGCACTAAGTAACGCTTATATGTGGGCCGCTCCTCCATCACACGACTCAGCAAAAAAGGACCAGTAGCATCAAGAACATCGTCACTGGTTTGAACCGATGAAGGCGGATAATTCTTCAAAACAGCCAATACGTCCTCCCAAAAAGGATGAACCGGAATCGAAGCCATAAAAGAAGGACAAATAATTCTACTAAGGCCACGCTCCAAAACATTTCTCTGCTGCTGATGAATAGCCGGCTCAGGCGCAATCAATAACTCCCGCCCGTCAAGAAGGGGCGCCAAAGCACGTAAACATTGGCAATCAAGATCAGCATAAATCCCACCATAATGCTGCAGCAATAGATAGCGGCCCAAGTCAGCACGGCATACACCCTGGACATAACCATCAAACCATGAAAGATATCGTGGAGCTTGTTGAGCTATAAATTCTCGAAGCGTTTGATCCGACCAATACATTATTTCTAGGTCAGGATTCCATTGCTTCCAGCTGCGACAAAATCCCTCTAAATGTTGTGGAATTGATTGATCACGACCAATCTGATGTAGGACAGCAGGGATTTTGACAGCCAAGCGTTATCGAGATTCAGAAAGATTGTCAATTCGAGTATCTCGACGCAACCTCACTTGCATTCGAATCCAACCAAGACCCACAGGAATCATGGCCAATGCTGGAAGAATGAACCAGATCGGACGTGCACTGGCCGCAATGATGGCTGTCGCCAATGCCAAACAACCCAGCAACACAGACTGACCGATCGACTGTTGTGCCAGGGTCATGCGCCGAAACTGACGATCGGATTCGCCCAATCTCACTTGGAGCTGCAAATCACCCTGTTCAAGTCGCTCGAGGCTTTCATCCAACCGCCTCGGTAAAGCGGCTGCTCGACTGCTCAAGGCGCCAACCTGACGGCCTAGTTCGTTGAACAAATCACTGGATCCAGAGCCACTAGAAGTCATCAGAGGAAGAAGGTAAGGCTTAGCAATCGCTACAAGGCTAAAAGCGGGATCTAATGCACGTCCGACTCCCTCAAATGTTGACAACGCCCGCATGACGAAAATCAACTCCACCGGTAAGCGAAAGGGTTGGCCGTAGACGAGGTCGTACAGATCACCAGACAGTTTGTCGATGACGCTGGAACTAAAGGGAGGGGTCAGAGCCTCCTGCAACATCACCCGCACCAAACGGCGTACAGGACCAACATCAATCCCAGTCGTTATCACCCCTGCCGCTTGCATCTCTTCCACCAACGCAGCAGCATCTCGGGCAGCAGCAGCCCTAACCATCGCGCCCAGACGACGACGCAATCCGTCCGAGAGCAGCCCCATCATTCCGAAGTCGTAATAAATGAGGGCTCCATCACTGGCGACCGCAAGATTGCCTGGATGAGGGTCGGCATGGAAAAAGCCATAGCGGACCAATTGCTGCAGATAGCTGGCCGCTCCGATCTCTGCCACGGCACTTGGATCGATCTCAGCAGCTAACAATGCCTCGCGTTCGGTGATCTTGATGCCAGGCAAATAATCCAAACAAAGAACACGACGTGTGCTCAATTCCCAGATCACACTCGGAATTCGGATGCGATCGTCATCCAAAAACTGCTGGCGAAACCGCGCCGCGTATTGCGCTTCGACGCGGAAATCGAGTTCGCGCAGCAAAACTCGCCTGCATTCTCGTGCCATCGCAGGCCAATCTCGCCCGCGTCCCCAGCTGGGATGACGCTGCAAGACCACTGCCACCTGCTGCATCACCTCCAGATCGAGTCGGAACAACTGATCCAGACCTGGACGCTGCACTTTCAACACCACCTGGCGACCGCTGCGCAGGCTGGCGCGATGCACCTGTGCCAAAGAAGCCGCTCCTAGAGGGTCCGGATCCAGATCAACCACTTCGGCACAACGCTCTGCAAGCTCTTCCTCCAACATCGACTGAACCCGATCGAAACTGAAGGCAGGCACACTGTCTTGAAGGGCGGCCAACTCGGCGACCCAACCGGCTGGAAGCACGTCCGGACGAGCGGATAGAAGCTGTCCGAGCTTGATGAATGCAGAGCCGAGCCGAATCAGTTCTTGCGTTAACCAACGAGCCCGCTGCAACTGTCTGGACTGACGCTTCTCTGAGCTGTATCCACCCCGATAAGACCAATTTTGCCCGTCCCACCAGAGCAGAACAAGAAGCGTCAGAACTGCACGCCAGATTCTCAGCGCCCGAAGAGCCCGGCGCAAAGGTGCCAAGCGGCCAGGCCAGAGCAGCATCAGGAGCGTCCCTCTAGTTGCCCGCTGAGGTCAGCCACCTCAGCACGTAGACGATCAATCAACTCCTGTGGTGATGATTGACTTGCTGCCTTTCTTGATGAAAACGGTGTTGAGGAAACAGATGTGGATGCGGTGTCAGCGGATGTAGATGACGAATCTGGCGATTGATCACGTTCCAAGCGTTCTGCTTCCGCCATCACCTCTTCCTGAAAGAGATCCCATTCCTGGCGAATTCGATCTGGTGCGTCCTGAGCAAAAATCGCCAATTCCGCAGCAACATCAGCCAGACCATGGCCGAGCCGAGCCCCGAGCCGATGAACAGTGGCAAGGATCACTGCTGCCGGAGTTCCCATCAGCCTGCATCAAACCAGTGAGACTGTGGCAGATCCGCACGGTCATCTGGGGACCGCAGGAGGTGGTTCGATCGGAAGGAACAATGCTGGATCTGCAACCGGATCAGGATCTGCAATCACAACAGGGGAGGCAGAAGGGATGCCAACAGGTGTTGTATCAGCTTCGATCGAAGGGGAAGACTCCGTCGGGGGAGTCAAATCGATATCTGAGGGGATAGTGTCGGGCAACGCCGTGGGGTCAAAAGTCGGCTCGGGACGCGATGCAGGCTCAATGACCGCTGGTTGTGGCTCAGGTTGAGCATCCGGCGATTGCAGTGCAGGCGGTTGCAGAGCAGGTTCCGGAGTGTTGAGGGTGGGATCCGTCCAAACGGGCTGAGGCTCCACTTTGGGGGGAGTGAGAACGGCTTGAAGCGAGCCTTCAGAACGTTTGGCCTCTGCAGCAAGCTGCTCAGCATCCTTCTTGGCCTTCTCCCCAGCTTCTCTTTTCTCCTCAATCGCCTTCACATCAACCTGTAAATCAAACGCACCATCCTCACCGGATCGAAGTCGCATGCCATCCAGAGAATCACCGGGGAATGCAGAGGCCTCAAAAGCTTGAGCCGATGGTTCCACTGCATTGCTCTGCAGCGTCACGATCCGTTGGGTCAGGCCGTAGCCCAGTGCAAAGCACGATCCAGCTAAAAATGGACCCACCCAGCAACGAGGCCGCTTCTGCTGTTGTGGTTGCTGCTCCTCAGGGAGAGAACTGGGAGGCACAGGCAATTGGATTCAGAATTCGATTTTGACAGAAATTCAGAGATCTGTTGATGGTTTGCCAAGAATCAACTGTGAGAAACACCATCGGCTCAGTCGTAAATCGCTCAAAAGCAATTTCAGCAAACAGACTGAGCACCTTTTGCGGCCTAATCAAAAAGGGTCTGTTGTGAACCATGTGAAATGATCACCCCAGCGCAATGACAACAGCCTCTGAGCCATCACGCGCCAATCACGTGGGCATACCCGCACATGACAGCGAATCAAGCAATTCACCGATCGATCTGAACCAAGTTTAAACAAAAACCCAATCACATTTAACGTCGATCCCTCTATTAACATTCCTATAAAACTCGTCAATCCGCTTGATTGAATTTAGCAGCAAGGATCAGCAAACATGAAGGGCCGTCCACGAAAGCAGCCAAGACAGAGCAACCAATCAAACAGTTCTTACACAAACATCTTACAACACCAAAAAACCTAATTTTCGCAGCAAAAGCAACATAATTGAGCAGGCAAGCTTATACTCTTAAAAACCAATGATTCCCACCCCAACACCGAGAAATTTCCAGCCTAACAATGAAGTCAACCATAAATTTTCAAGAGCTCAACTCATATCGCTCAGGCAATCATTCAAACGAAAAAGACTTGCATTTGCATATAATTTTACCCAAACTCTAACAACAGTAGACACTTGCAAAAAAGAATAGTCAAAAAGACCAATTAATAGCTTAAGAAATTTCAAATAAAAAGGCTGATTTGCGAAATAACCTCTAAGGGAAATCATCCACACATCAATCAGTTTAAAAGGATTAATCAGGCTGCACTGATGTCCATCTGCTCTGGAACAGGGGAGAAAGCTCCTGAAATTCCATAATGGTCAGGAGATTCACTTCTCAACAGAAGCTCTGCTTTTTTCACATAATAAAAATACGTCTGACGATCTTTCGCTTGATTTGCCTGGTCCATGAGCTCTCGATAGCGCTTGGAAAGTGACATTGGGAAAAATTAAATTGGAATGAATATATAGAATTCCACGCGAAATTGTGTGGCTAATTTTACAGAACAAAGATTTATCCTCCTAGAGCTCCATATCTAGGCTATAAGTAATTTTTATCTCAAGGACTGTAACTTTAGATGCAAATCAAAGAAAAGCCCTCTGGACTCTGGCACTGCACATATCAAATTAAACATTATCTCGAAGCACAAAAAAAGAAGGCCCCCCCGGACCTTCCCTACTACAACGCATTTCTCGTGGAAATCAAGTCCTCAAGCACTGTGAAATTTTCATGGATCCATTCAACTCTGTTTGTAGGGATGCGCACCAAAAAGGTCATAGGTCAGCAGAGCAGGAAAAGACCGTTCGAACAACGCCAAGACAAACTGGAGACGTGCGGTGCATGGTCCATGCAACCAGACATCGCTGGCTCACACAGCTCAATCAGGCATGCACGGTCAGAAACGGGCGAGCGCAGTCCTCACGGTTTGAAGCGACATCCCTAACAACTCAGCTCAATGCTTGCTCAAATCTGCGGTCAGCTCAGTCGTCATTGGCCTTGAACCCTCAGTAGTCAGATCGATCCAACATCAATGAATGCCCTTTCTCTGAAATATTAAGAGCGCGGCATGTTATTCAGGCTGATCTTGATTGTGAAGCCCATAAGGAGCACGACAGGGGCTGATATGCCTCAGCCGCTCAAAGGAGTGCATCTACAGGCATGAGACCCAGTTTTTCAGGACAAAGATCTGGAAACATAGTTGAGAGATCACAATTAAGCTTGATTCCAAGCGCAATCTCAGCCAGCACGAAAGAACAAAGACAAACGAAAATGAATCACAAAGGTGATCCAATCTGGAATGAATGTGCCCAAAAGATAATCTTTTGACGGATTAAGCAACGCTCATCGCAACTTTATTGCAAACGTCACAGCAAGCACCATGAAGGCATCAGCAAGTCCGTGAGCAAGAAGCTCAGCTAGCGTCGTCGCCACACTTACATCTTCTTAGGCGAGATGAATTTCAAGCTTGAAAGCGAAAGACCATTCCTACTCTAATCGCTCATTAAAATGCCAAAAGATGCTGCAGCGGTGCCCATATAGAGAATCAAGAAAGGAAATATAAACATGAAACTAACCAACATCAAATTCATTATAGAGCGACTGAGCCTCTTTAATGGAACCCTCTTTGAGCAGAAAGCAAACGCGCTGCTTCCACCAAAGGCTAGTCCAGTAGTCGTTTAAATGCTTTGAAAGATCATCAGAAGAAGAGGCCATATTTTACGAGGAACGGCGTATGTCCAGGCTGAATGCAAAGCCTAAATGCCTTGATTCAGGCTCAATGGATCTCAAAACCTGATTAAAGTCGTCTCGGACTTCGTCAACATGCATTGCGCAAAAGCGGAGCTTTACCTTAAAAGCAAAACCTCTGCACTTGCGAAGAAAATAATCGCAAAATCGCAAAATCTTTTATTACTTTAGATTTAAGCATTTAGCAAGATCAAGCTTAAGGCCTAAGAGCATCCAAGCTGCAGTTCAACAGCACAAAATTAATAACCGTCTTGCGGGACAAGGAACAAGGAACGAAAACACCGATACACTCTTCCACTCGGCACTATCCCTTTTTAATTGCAGAACGTTAAACAGCTTGTCTTCCATAGCGGCAAACGACTCATCCAATCATGATGATTGATCTTTTAACAGCATGTGATGTGAACGCTGATCCCAAATGCAGGGACGTGATTTCTAGAAAGAACTAAGCGCCAAAGAACTAAAATAAATGCCAATGATCCAATCATCAGTGCATGCGTCGAGAAGAAAAAAGACCTGATCACTGGAATGGAACTTCAAGGGTCAGGAGAGAGTTTCACAAAACCAACGCAATAAGCAAACGTTAACACTCATTAGATGTTCACCCGTACTTCTTACTTGCAGAAACAGGGGCTGAACATAAGAAGATTATCACAACGACATAAACATCATGATGTAAGCAAATTGATTTAAATATATCAGTTGAAATGTACATGGCCGACGCTAAAGCGATGGATCACAAAACAGATCATGATGCAACCAATCCGGTTTTCAATGATTTATCACAACCTGTAGACGCGCATTTCACTTCAACAAAACAATACCGACCATACCGAATGAGATTCAGTCATCACCGCAGAGAGATGCCAGTCGCACTGGCAAAAGATACCAACTCGTCGATAGATCAGCAAGCTTCTGGACCGAATATGCACCTAAGCTTATTTCGATACGGAATCACCTCCACGACACGGGTAAGGTCTTCACAACTACCTCATTGGAGGAAGAGTTAGAGATGGACAATCAAAAGATCGAAGGGGAGATCAGAGCCCTTTTTGCAAACCTTAAGAACGATAAGGTTGAATCACTGCTCGTTCAATGTGCTGACTGGGGCATTAATGTGCGCATGTTTCTCAATGGTGACATCCTCGAATTGGATCTGATGAAAAACTATGAAGGATATGAAGTGACCTTTGTAGACGAAAGGAACAAAGACCCAATCCAAATCGACGACTTACCCGAATTACTTCAGGTGACAGGAATTTCCTGAGAATAGAAATTATTCATGACCTCATTTCCCCAGGCGCATTAGCAAGAGAAAGGAGGGTTAAGCGTCTCATATTATCAGACAATACAAGACAATGGAACGCAAGAACTCATGCAAATGCAGTCCAAAGCGCGATATAAAGACAAGAAAANTCAATCAAAACAATCTTAAAGGAGATGAGNATTTAAGCTCGTTGGGAAACGAATCAGCAGCACAATTATNATTCATGCCCTTAAGAATCCATCCCAGTGCCTTCAANAACGAGGAGAGAAACAGCCCACGAAGAAACAATGGCGTCAAACAAATCCCTCAATCAAAGCGATTCAAGTTAAACTCAATTCCTCTCAGGTTTCCCATCAATCACTTCTCAGCGTTAGAACACTCCTTGGAATGCTAGCACCCACAAATCATCTCCAGACATCTCACATCTCACCATTCAATGTTCACCAAGACATCAACCTCAATGAATGATGACTTGATGACATGGAACACATTGGATCTCGGTCTAGGTCGTGTAATCGGCGTTGATGCACACATACTAATCATAACCTAGTTATTGCAAGGGATTATAAGTGATGCTACTTGCGCTAACATGGTGCTAACAAAGGCAAAGAGCTCCTTGCAGCTCAGTCCTTGTCATCACACTGCTGACAACGCGCTAACAAGTGCCTCCTTTCATCCTCAAGCAATGGCGGAGTCTTGGGCCCTAGATAAGAAAGCAATTCCTTCCGATCCCAACGCTTTTGTGTTTAGGAATGGCAGTCGTGATGGTCGGTGGTACCTCTATTTCTACGACCGTGAGTCAGGCGGTAGACATCTACGGGTCTTAAAAGACGGCAATGGGACATATCCAAAACCAGATATCTCTGGTCAAGACGATGCCTGGATGCTCGGTGTCGCTACTTTCATTGATCTAAAAGCCAAAGCTGATCGCGGAGAAGCCATCCATTCGATCTCATTCGCTGAGATGGCTCAACAGTTCCTAGCCAAAGAACAAAAGAAGATCAGCTCTATCCCACTGCAAGGGATTACAGCTGCTCGCTACAGGCTGCTTGCCAATCAGATGCGCTGGCTCAGGGACTACGTCGGAGATGACAAAAAGCCCATTCACAAGTTTCGGCGCTCGGCCTTTTTGAACTACGAGACATGGCGCAAAGAACGAGCCATACAAATCGGCAAAAAGATTCCAGTGCAAACCACCATCCTCCAAGAGATGTCTGCCCTTAAACGCGCCTTTGAGGAAGTCGGCGTCGCCCATGGTTTTGTCACGCGAGAGAGCCTTCCTGAGATCCCACGCATCAAGCTGCCGAAAGATCAAAAGCATCGCCGTGATGACTTCTCAGACAAAGAGTGGTTAGAGCTTGAAAAAAGCTGCCGGCTCTGGTGGAGCAAAGGCTTGCAACGCACTTTCGATGAACAAGGTCAGCTACTCAAAGATTCCAGCGGCAAATACATCACAACGGTCAGCGTTGATGGCCTTTCGCCCCGCTCTGCAGCACAGCTCATCCATCGGCAACTCATCTACTACGCGATGCGCATCTCGATGGATAGCGGCATCCGTCCTGGCTCCCTACGCAAGATCAAGTGGAAGCACATCTCAGAGAACACTGCTATCCCCAAAGCAGAAAGGAAGACATGGATCATTGTTGAGGTGCCGCCAGAGAACACCAAAACAGCTCGCTATTACCGCATCTCTGCTCCCATCGCTCGTTACCTTGAGACCCTCAGAGAGATCACCAGATTCAAGAAGCCCGACGACTTGCTTTTTGTCAATCAACGGACAGGGCAAGCCTTTAGTGAACGCATCTGGAAAGACGCTTTCGCTGAGGCATTAGTAGAGGCACGACTCGCCGATTGGGCCGATGATGACAGCAACAACCAAAGGCGCATCAACATCCACTCCGACAAGAACCTCACCTGGTACAGCTTTCGACACACTCACATCAGCATGCGTCTTAAAGCCGGTGTACCAGTTCCTGTGATTGCAGCTAACACCGACACCAGCATGAAATACATAGAAGACCATTACTTCCACTACCGAGCCGATGAAGCAACAGATCTACTTAGCAAAGGCAGAAAGACAATTAAAGCTGCAGAAAATCACCTCCATTGGATTGGTTAAATCAAACAATAAAACACGTATCACCAACACGAACTCATGGGTCAAAGCAAGCAAAACAAGTTCAATACAACATCAAAGTCCAAGTCCTTCTTTCCCATCAAGCAGCATCGCTTTGATTCTGCAAAGCATCCAATCATTCAATCAACTCAAAAGTGTGCAGCACGCATGACAACGATGCTCTCAGCTCAAGAAGATCAAATGCTAGAAGGTCTTACTAACTCTCTTCAATGTAATCAAAGGGAAGCCATTCGCATCGCCTTGCATGAGGCCTCTAGAAGCGGCTTTAAGGCTCTGCAAAGCACCTCTAGATGCGCAAGAGCGTCAACAACAGACAAGGGGCATACAGGGCGCTCTAGGCCTCTCTGGGTGAGTCTTCCTAAAGCAGAAAAGCATCAGGCAATCTGCTTGGCCGATCAACTCGAACTCACAGACAAAGAAATCCTCAGGCTTGCAATCATCTGGCTAGCTAAAGGCATCAAAGATGAAACCATCACCAAGCTGCAAGACACTGCCAAGCTCTCTCAAGATTCATTAGCTAAGCAATGGAGCCAAACCCACAAAGGCGAGCCATCCAAACTCACAAGGCTCAAAGCATCAGCCAAAGCTGCTTACCAACAAGCAGAAGCATTGGGCCAAGAAAAAGACAAGCAGCTCTACGAGCAACGGGGTTTGATGATGCAGCAGCTTGGCGATCAAGCACAGCTAACGACTATCGACGCCATGCTGCAGCGAGAAGCAGACGAACTCATTGATCAGATCATCAATGGCTTCAAAGACACAGAAGCTCTAGATCAAACAGAAGAGGAGATCTTCCGCATCATGCTCTCTTACCAGATTTGGGATGAGCAGCTCGCAACTGAGATCTGGCAACAAGAGCAACAACGAAAACAAGCAGAAGCCTTAGAACCTGAAATGACAGATGAGATGCTCGATGAATGGCTCAAGGGGATTAGAGAAGAGACTCAAGACAAAGCAAATCAACCAACGACTACTCCCCTACAGCTGACTCCTAAAAGACCTAAAGCATCAACGACACCAGAAGAGCTGATCATCAAGCGCTTCTTTGATGATCTTGACTGAAAACCCTTGCAAGCACTAGAAAAAGACACCTACCCCCCTACTCTAAGAGGAAAGACAACATAGACATACCAACACCATGACGACACTCACTACCGCTAAAGAAAAGCTTTGCCGCTCCATGCTCAGCAAAGTCGGCATCTACGAAAAGATGCTGTTAGAAGCACAAGAAGGTAAAGACACAGAGACAATCAAACACCTCTATCTGCATCACACTCATCTGATGAACAGGCTGGAGAGGTTGCTCTGCTCATAAGGACCACACACCATTGACGCAAGACACAACAGCTCTTTAGCTCCCTATTGCTGATGGTGAGGTGAACGAGCGAGCAAAGCGAGCGAGTGAACCTCCATCTTGAATACCACTTCCTTAACTCCTTAAACTGATCAATAAATGCCTACTAAATCATTACGCCCCAAGCAAGAACAACCCAACACAAGAAGACAACTTAAAGTTCAGCAGCTACTAATACCTGAAATAGAGCAGCTACAACAAAAGGAGCTACAAACGCAAAGACCGCTAACGATTAATAAGACAGTCAAACAGACATCAAAGAGGAATGTAAAGGCAACAGGTAAACCAACAAAACAAAAAATAGCTAACCTCCTTGAAGCTCCGTATGCCAAAGCAAATCCAACTAAACCTAGCAAGCCTTCGTCAGGTGAACTTAAAAAGAAAAAGCAGGAGATGTTGGACTGGATGAATAATGTAAGGATTGGCTAGTGTCTATTCATCAAGTTCTTGCTAGGTATCGGATGCCGTTTTAAGCGAATAGGGAAGTCGTTGATTAAGCGAATAATAGGGAAGATGCCTAAAATAAAAAGCCCCCTGAAGGCTTTTTATACGCTTAATGAGAAGATTAATGGAATTCTTCAGATTTAAAATATATAGTCAGGCTAAACTTGTTAGCTTGTAGTCATAGTTACCTTCATCTTTACCAATCCCATCTCACCATCCCTGCAGAGATATGCAGCATTGGTACAACTACTGATCTTAATTCATTAAATTCCTGGTTAGGTACCTGGTAGAATCTTCAGTTTTTAGAAATTCCATTAACATCCCACATCCCCTGAACAGGTAGACAACCAGCAATCACAGGTAGGCTTCACTTGAGACATCCATTCCACACAGGCTGCTCCTGTATCCATCCCCCCAGCCATACCTTCCAGCTCATCATCAGTCAGATATTGGCGACGATAGTTTAGGTCTTCCGTGGTAATCGTGAACCCAGCAGCCTTTGCAATAGCAACAGGGTCAGCGCCTTCTGCTTTGAGCTGTTCCTCCAGTGAAGTATCGCCTTGAACCTTGGCAATGAATGCCTTCAGTTGTTCTTCTGACATTAGATTTTAGATTTATATTTAGCAGTCAGCAGGAGACAGAGAGAAAAATCACACAAATCTTTCACGCCATTTAACAATCGGAAGCGGGCCTCATTGTCCCCATAGCCCCCCTGCAAAGCACGACTATTTCTTTGAGACATGATCTGTTAGGGCGAACAAGGTGCGTTGAGCGAGGACCACCAGAGCAAAGGAGCCAATGAGCACTACGTCTTTTACAAGTGCTAACATTGCGCTAACAGAAGAAAGTGATCGCTACAATCTGCTGCTAGCACTAGCTCTTTGCGCTACGTAGTGTAATCGGCGTTAATGCGCACATATTGATCGGAAAGATCACATCCCCAGGCCTTGGCATGGCCCAAACCATCCCCCACCGAACAACGAATCAGAACTGTTTCACGTTTTAAAGCCGTACTGGCGGCATCTCGATCAAAAGGCAAAGGCTGACCAGCCTGCATTAATTGATGCTCCCCGATCCAAACCGCTAAGGCCTCTGCATCAAAAGGGACAGCGGATCGACCTGCAGCAGCGGCAATCCTGCCCCAATTGGGATCGCGTCCGTGCACAGCCGTTTTCACCAACGAAGACCCACAGATGGTGCGGGCAATCTGCAAAGCTGACGCCTCATCCACAGTCCCCTCCACCTGAACCTCGATCAAACAGGTGGCACCCTCACCATCTCGGGCGATCGCCTGGGCAAGGTGTTGCATCACAGCGGTTAATCCCTGTTCCAATACCGGATGATGCTGTTCAGGCAGGGCTTCACCCGCAGCAAAAGCGAGCAGGGTGTCATTCGTACTGGTATCTCCATCCACAGTGATGGCATTAAACGAGCGCTTCACCGCGCGGCACACCATCGCTTGCCAGATCGCCGGCTCGATTCCCGCATCACAACTTAAAAAGGCCAGCATTGTTGCCATATCGGGGTGAATCATTCCGGACCCCTTGGCCATGCCTCCGATGCGTACAACCCGATCACCAAACATCCCCTCAAGTGCGATCTGCTTCTCGACCAAATCAGTGGTCAAGATGGCGGTCGCTGCTGCAGTGCCACCGCAATCAGACAAGGCACCCATGAGTGGCTCCAATCCCGCCAGCAAGGTGGGCATGGGGATCGGGACACCGATCACTCCCGTTGAACAGATCAACACCTGTTCTTCCGCCAAACCCAAATGATCAGCCAAAATTCTGGTGGCCCGAACGCTGTCCATGAGGCCACGATCACCCGTGCAGGCATTGGCCTGACCAGAATTAATCAGGACAGCCTGGGCACGCCCCCCGCTCTGCTGCAACCGCCTCGCGCAAAGGTCTACACAGGCTGCTCGCACGCATGATTTGGTGAACGTGCCAGCGCACGCGGCCGATTCAGGAGCCAAAACCAAGGCTAAATCCGGCCGACCCGATGCCTTCAATCCCGCCGTGATACCCGAGGCTTTGAACCCTCTTGGCGCCGAGATCCCTCCCTCGATAGGACACCAGATTCCCGGGTCCATAAACGACACAATTGGAACGTCACTCAGGCATCTTGCCTGGGGATGTGACCTGCACGAAGTGTTTGTTCCCTCAGCACGCTGTCAACAGTCCAATGCAGTCAGAAGGACCAACCGCAGCCGTCGCAGATCAGCCCTCAATGTCACGAAAAAGCGAACACACCGAAGCGTCACAACCACTTTGATGCGTTCGTTACGCATACGCTTAGAGAATCAATCAATTATCATCATTGCTTGCATCATCGAAACAAAAACAAATGAAGCACGATTGACATTTGCATTGCATTGATTGAGGACTTAATAGAAAGAATGACCTCGAATCAGCTCTTAACAATGTGTGGGTCAACAGCATCAGCTCCTGATCAAAAGCCGCCTCAAAAGAACCCCATCGTTGAAAACAGGCCATGCAGCAACGTCAAATCGGTCTCACGGGTGGAATTGCCAGCGGCAAAAGCACGGTTGGCCATCTGCTCGAGGCGCAGGGGTGGCCCGTTTTAGATGCAGATCGCTACGCCCGCGACATCTTGGCCCCAGGCAGCGCAGCCAGCACAGCTGTGCTCGAAAAATTTGGCGCTTCGGTGCAGCAACAGAATGAAATCGCAACGATTAATCGTGCCGCCCTCGGGGAACTGATCTTTGCTGAGGCAACACAGCGACAATGGCTCGAGCAACTGATTCATCCGCTAGTCCGACAACGTTTTGAGCAGGAACTCGCGGCACGTTCTGCCGAACCGATCGTGGTCCTCATGGTTCCACTCCTGTTCGAAGCCAATCTCACCACACTTTGCACAGAGATTTGGCTTGTGGACTGCGATGAAAAACAACAACTCACACGCATGATCCAACGTGACGGCCTACCGGAAGCGGAAGCCAAACAACGCATCGCTTGTCAATGGCCACTCGCTCAAAAGCGCCCCTATGCCGATCAAATCATTGACAACCGAGGCAGCAAAGAGCATTTAATTGCGCAAGTTAACGTCTTAGCGAAGGCCTAAACATCATATGCAACCTAAAATTCAACCCCGAGAGATCGCAATCACAGCTATTCTCAATCACAGCCATCTAGGTTCGTCAACTGCATACCAATCATGCCCCCTACATGATCCCTCATGCTTTGCACAGTCCATGGTGAGCTGAACAGAAAGACGTGTCCCAAAAACGCTGGACAAGCTGCCTCGAGCCGATTCAGACAGCCGAAAGATGACAGATCACTGGTGAAAACTGTGCGTCTGGTCGAAACTATCCAAAGGACGAACACACGCACGACATCACAATGCATACCCCCCGGCTGCTGTTGACGGGATCTCTGCTTGGCTGCCTTCTGGTCAACGCATCCCCGCCGGCTCACGCCGCTGCTGATCTAGCGACCATCCAGGAAATCCTGGATGGGGATCAGCTCTACATCGACAGCAAAAAAGCCAAGGTGAAAGAGACCGCGCAAACACCACAGGTGATCAGCACCGGCGATAGCCGAGGCCAATTGCAATTCAGCGGCAACGCTGTCGGACGGATCAATCGTCAATCGCTATTGAAACTGGGGAGCAGCTGCTTTTTACTGAACAAAGGTCAAATCCTGGTGTCAGGACGGCAGGACGGTTGCACTCGCTCGAACCGCATGAGTGTTCGTGGAACCAATTATCTGCTCGAGGTTGATGCAGATGGCAATGCTGACCTTGCCGTTTTGGAAGGTTCCGTCGTCGTGGAAAGCACTGAAGGGAAAGAAGAGCCGGTCACCGTTGAAGCCGGCCAACGGCTCAAACTCAACCCAGCAGGCGTTGTGCTCAGCGTTTTAAAACTAGTGGCAGGTGACTACCAAACCATCCTCGCCGGACCAATGTTCAGCGGGTTCACGCAACCCGTCCCAGGCTTCTCTCAACTCGAGCGATACCTGAATTTGAACGTTCCTGGAGTCAATCTGCCGCTATCACCATCCATCCGCGTACCGATACCAACCACACCAACAACTCCCCCGATTTCGATACCCCGGTTCTTCTAAAAAAAAGCCCCCACTAACCAGGCATGGTTCTGCCATCAGCCAAGCGGTTCATTCGACCATCAGCGGTTCTGACCCTTGCACTGATCTGTGGCGGACTAAGCGGCTGGCCTCCGGCACTTTGGCGCAGTTGGTCGAAGCAAATCGCTGATCAGGTGATTGTGTGGGCTGGCCCCATCCAACCACCGGCGAATCTGATCGTGGTCGCCGTCGATGATGCATCTCTCCAACAATCGCGGTGGTTTCAGGAACAAGCCGATGCCTCGGGCTGGAGTGAAGAACTGGAGCGATGGCCCTGGCCGAGATCAACGTATGGGATCTTGATCGATCGCCTGATCAAGGCAGGTGCCCGAGCCGTCGCGGTCAACGTTCTCTTTTCTGGTATTAGTGCGCGCGGCGTTGCAGATGACGCGTCCTTTGCAACCGCCTTGCGCCGACATCAACCGCATGTCGTGCTCGCAGCCGAAATGCTGGAGCCGATCGACGAGCAGGGGGCCGGGGGACTGACGCTCGAAACGCCCCACCCCTTGCTTCAATCCGCCGTTGGAGGGTTCAAGGGGCTTGGTATCACCAACATGCTCAGTGCTGAAGATGGAGCGATCGGTCCCCATCCTGAGGCCTACATCGAGCGGTTATTGAAACCACATGGGTTTGCTTTACAGCAATCCTTGCCCTCCGCTTTGCTGCACGCCGCCGGACTCAAACCAGCAATTGACGACTCCCAACGGTTTCTGCGTTTTTACGGTCCAGAAGGCACGATCAAGCGACTCTCAGCCTGGGAAATTCTCGATCCCCAACGCTGGTCTAGCCATCCGCTGCGCGATCAAATCGCCAACAGCATCGTTCTGATCGGCCCAACCCTGGAAGAGACCCGCATCGGACATGCCACACCGTTTGGAACCATGTCTGGTGTTGAGCTGTTGGCGACAGCAACCGGGAACAGTCTCAACGGATCAGGGCTGGCCCGCTGGCCCACACAACCCTGGCAACGCGGCCTCACAGGCAGTTTTGGCTTGTTGGTTGTGGCGTTGATCGCTCTACGGCGACCCTCTCTGCAATGGCGTCTCGCCAGCTGCACCATCGGTCTGATTGTTCTATTGGGCATCGGCGTTGTTGTGCTGCTGATCTGGAATCGTGCCTTGCCACTACTTCCACCCGGCGCTGGTGTGGTTGTGCTGTCAGGAGGCCTAGTCCTCAATAGCTATCTCCGCGAAGAGCGAGAACGACGACGGCTTCGCCGCACCTTCGAGCGCTACGTCGCACCATCGGTGGTGGAGGAAATCCTTGAGGATCGCGCCAATGTTGAAGATTTGCTCAGTGGCCGTACCCGTCCGGTCACCGTTTTGTTTAGTGATCTGCAAGGGTTTACAGCACTCACTCGCCAACGATCACGAGAAGGGCGCAGTGAGGAATTAGTCCGGCAACTGAATGGATATCTCGGCCAAATGGTTGAGGTCATCGATGCACATGGTGGCACCGTCGACAAATTCATCGGTGACTGCGTCATGGCTGTATTTGGCTCACCGAGAGGTCGCGGTGTTCACATCGAAGCGGTCGCCGCCGTGCAATGCGCACGAGCGATGTGCAGCGCACTCAATCAACTGAATCAGAGTTGGGGGGACCAGCAGATTGCTCCACTGAGCTGTGGCATTGGGATCGCCAGCGGTGATGCTGTTGTCGGCGAAATTGGCAGCCCTCAACGCAAAGAATTCACTGTCATCGGAGATACGGTCAACCTGGCCAGTCGCCTGGAAGCGCTGACCCGCCAACTCAACACGACCATCCTGCTCGACCAACACACCGCTGAACTCGCTCAAGACGAGATCACGATGCGACACATTGGCGATCAACCAATTAAAGGCATCAATCAAACAGTACCGATCTTTTCACCCCGATAGAACAGCAATCCCTTCAGCAGAATCACTCTTGCCAACAATCGCGTTAACAAAATACTCTCCACATCTTCTCGATCAGTTTCCAGATCAAAGACAGTGGAAGCCATCCACAGTAGAAGCCTACTCATGGGCTGATACCTCTAAGTCATACATTCCATCCACAGGCGAGCTGCTGAAGAGCCATTCATGGCGACATCTCCCATCAGAGCGAAGCAATAACCCTCTCCATCACAACCGAACGACGCAGTGTATTGAACCATCTGAGCAGAACCAAGCCATTGCGGAGAAAAACGGCTCGATTGAGCTTGGACTGGACTCTCAGAAACCGTGTTGCTGCAATGGATCGTGCAGCTGTGAGCAATAGCACAGATAGGGCTGACTGGGGTCATCGAGTCAACCCTTCAAAGCGGCGATGGTGTGTGCATCGGAGGGGAGCAACCCCAAAGAAACAACCCACACAGCATGGATTAAACCGATGTCGATCCTCATCAATGGCTCCACATTCCTCGTTCGCACCTTTCGTAAAGGATATTCGGACTATGTCGATCAGCCCGGCCTTATTCAGAATCAAGGAGCTGAATATATGACAGCCGACCCAAAACCAGTCTCTTGGATTACAGGCACTGAAAATGATGATTACGTAACCGCACCATCACAAAGCACGCACAAATGGGTGCTGAAAGGAGGTGGCGGCAATGATTACATGCAAGGAACCGACAGAAATATGAATTGGATGTTTGGCCATGAGGGCGATGATTATATTCATGGTTCAGAGCACTTTAAAGATTATATCAATGGCGGTACTGGCGATGATAAGTTGTTTGGTTATGGCGGCACTGATAAATTGATTGGTGGCGATGGTGATGATCAGATGTTCGGCGGCGACGGCAACGATAAATTACTTGGAGGCAAAGGAGATGACCAACTGCAAGGCGGTGAAGGAGATGACCTGCTGCTGGCTGGCCATGGCTCCAACATGTATTACGGAGAAGCAGGTGCCGATCGCTTTGGCTTGATGAAACAACATGACCAGAATATTATTGGTGATTTTGACCACACAGAAGGCGACCAGCTGCTGATTCGCAAACGCAACATTGATAGTGTTGAAGTCAGCCATGCCGGAACAGGCAGCAATGGTGAATCACAGTTCTGGCTTAAGTCAGACATGGGATTAACCGGCATTCAAACCACAGCAGGAACCACCGCAGAAGACATCATCGGAGCGATCAAAGCAATCTGATTGTTCAAGCACCTTGACTAACGAACAACTGATTCTTTCAGCAACTCGTTCGGTCTTGCTCTGGCCCCGTCGCAAGACGGGGTTTTGATGATTCTACGTCGTCATCATCTGCATTCGAAAGCCCTGTTTGAGCCATTGGCTTGAGAATGCATGTAGCGACCTTGATAGGCATTTATAGCTTGATCTTCGCTATTCTATTTGAATAACACACCAGTGATCCGTACCTATACTTGATTGTGATAGCATTTATTGACAGCTACTATTAGATTAAAAGAAACGATTCATTGCTTATTTGTTCAATATCAATGATCACGAGCTTCTGCTCGCATTTGGCCTGCCATTTCTGCCGATGCCAATCAAAAATTAAATACAAATTTTAAAAGTGTAGCGCAGTTATTGATGTTTCCAGATGGATCTTTTTCAGAATTTTAATGACATTGCCGATTAGATAGGTTGTTGTCGTATTGCATAGTCCTGAAATAGGCTTGAGGCTTCTTTTATTTTTGATTTTGGGAAATTCATACGTTCTAATGCCTCCAAGAGGCTCTTCTGCAGCTCGATCAGTTCATGTTCATCCTTAGGGGAATGGTAAACGCTCTCGATAACTTGTTTGTGGGGAAAGAAATGCTGCCACTCATTGTTAAGGTATTTCTCGGCAAACGTCTTATTGCCGTCGTCAAAATTTGTTGTTATTTCATTGTAGAGATCCTGATTGAATCCATAAAATTTTTCTAGATGCCAACGTTTTTTGATTGCAATATTCCTTATTTCTTGCCCCCTATTATTTAGTTCATCAGTATTTACATCCAAGTCATCACAAATTTCCTTGCAGATCTTTGATAGCCAAATACCCCTTGTTCCAGGTTGTATGTTGACGCTGTTGATTGTTTTTGTTTGCCATTCGCTTTGCGGATAGCTGAAACCGATTGCCTGCATGAGGTCCTCGACGGGGTCACGACTTTTAATGCTGCTCATTACAATATATTTATGATCAATTCCACTGGTATTGAGATTTTCAAATTTTGTACACCAATCAAGTGTCCAGTAGCTTTTTTGTACGCACCAGGATTTTGCATATTGTGCGAAGTCTCTTCGGTGGTACAAACGTCGAATGGTATGGCAATACATTGAATTGATCCAGCTTGCTTGATCTCTTATGAAAAAGATAAGACCTATTTTCGAATTTATTTTTCTGGAAAGAAGTTCCAACTTTGAGATGCCGTCAGTGTTTAGGATTGTTGGATGTAGCCATTCAGAACTCAGTAATTTGCATTTATTTCCCTTTTTTCGAAGAAATTTTAACTGTCGAATCGCTTCTATCTCTCCATTATTGAAGTGACGAGCAAATGTTTTTGCTTCCGACTTTTTGGCAACAAAAACGCCTCTTTGCTGTAGGTGTTGCCTATTGACTTGAAGGATGTCTTGGATATAGCTGCTAGCTGTTTTGTGTGGTCCAGCATGAATCCAAAACATAAAATTACACAGAAACAACTGTTTGACTGATCGGTGGCCATTGTCGTTTGCCTCGATCTACGTCCTTAGTTGAGTAATTTTGAGTCGACCACGGGTTAAGCCACATCACTTCTTTGAACTCCATTTATAATCTTATCTTGTAAAGATAACATTATCGTAGCCAAAAAGGCAAGAGATTCGGTTTGCTCCTTTTCGATGGCTCCTGTTCGATGGTGAATGATGTCAGTTGCTGCTGTGTACCTTCTTAATCGATAGCTAGATTTACCGCACTTACCGAAATTCTTGCCCATGCTTTTATCATGCCAGTGTTAATTGTTCTGTTTGATGGATGGTAGATGGATTGTTCAGGATGGTGGCTATAAGATAATGTCTCAGAATGGCTGCTGGTGACTGTTGTAAACCCTGATTCACAGCTGCCTAAGTTGAACCTCGGCCATGTCAGGTTACAACAACGACCAGGTTTTTGCCTTCTGATGATTGATTGCTTGTGATTATTCTGATTTCCACTTGAAAGCATGGGCTTGTCATGTTTATTTTGATCATGAAGTGCCTTTTGGAAGGCAAGTTGTTAATACTCTTCCTTGTCTTTTACTGTCACCAGCTTTTCACCATGTTTCTATGGGATTGACACCAGAAGCTATGAGGGGAATTCACCACAGCCGCTGTGAGCTTATGCATGTTGAGACAACCACCAGTCACTCATTCCAGCATGACGCACTCGCTCACTCTCATGACCAACCAGGATCAAGATGACATTGTCTGCATAGAATTCATCGATGAAGAATTAGAAGCTATTAACGGAGGACGTTCAATGCTAATTTCTTTTGTAATGCTTGAAGTAAACCACTGAAACGATCAATCAATTTCATTCTCAATCCCCGCTCACCAGAACGGGGATTCGCTTTATTGTCTCGTCAGCTGTCATCGCTACGAATCTCAAGGGAATGGATGAATCAGCGCGCTTCAAAAGTTTTTTCTTCCGAGAAGAATATCGTCGTTCTTGTTGCTATCCAATCTTTATCTGTACAGTAATTCTACGTTTAATGAGTTGAGCTTATGCGGTCTATTTTCTTGATCTGCAAGTCAATAGCTGCGTTATGCAAGCTGTTTTAAGCTTTAGCCGTTCTTTGAATTCTTGCTTGTGGATATCATCGGATTGATCCTTTAAGGGGTGTTGTTGATTCGTCTGAGCTGGTGATTCAAGCTGTGTCGCCTCTCTGTCTATATTCTCCAATGCTGCTAACTTTTTTCGTTGTTTTATCGGTCTAGCGATACGTTGATTTGTCCCTGCCCTCGACGTTGTTATTTGTTCTCTAGTTTAAATCACGAAGGAGGCAATTGCAGCTCCATTCAATATTCCGCTCACCCAGGTTGATCTGTGGATGTTGTCTCTGCCTGTGTCACTGGCCTTCTGATGCTCGTCTCTGTTTGTTGCTGGTTCGTTCGCAAACACGTTCACACACACTCAATTTGTTCTGAACCGACAATCCCTCACTCAACTGTCGATTTGGCTTGATCACAAGTTCTCGCCTCCTTGTCTTGCTGGGCTTGGACACGGCAGGCGCCAGACGTCAGCTCGATAAAAAAGGGCGCCTCATCGCTGAGAACGCCCTTCACATCTGGGGTGACAGGTGCTGGAAAAATCGGAGCGGCGGGATTTGAACCCACGACCCCCACTACCCCAAAGTGGTGCGCTACCAAGCTGCGCTACGCCCCGTCAGCTGCAAGTTATCACAGCGAATTCCGCCTGCGGATCCTCTGAGCAGCCATTTCGGCATTGTGGATCCTGCGCAGTTTGCGAAGCAGACGACCGCTGACGCGGTCACGATTTTGCGCTGCGTAGCCATACAGCCTGAGTTGTCTGGCTAATTGCCGCAGTTCGAGCATGCTCATCGCCGCTAGGCGTAATTCAGGAATTGTTCTCCAGGCTCGTGCGCGCACGGGCATGGTGTCTGGGGACGTTGCGTTGCGAAGCGAGAGGGTGCCATCCGCAAGCCACTCAGGGATGAGCACCATCAACACAGCGATCAGCCCATAGAGCTCGACCAGTCCCTTGGGAAGAGGATGGAGTTGACGTTGCTCATCGTGTTCTGGAGGAACCGTCACTGGAACAGAGCCTGCAGCCCAATACAGACCTACGATGACATTATTCCTAGCCCGGATGGGCCTGTGGTGCTCAGATGCTCAAGGGCCCAGATTGCTGCAGATCGATGCTTTCACTTGGAGGTTGTTCTCTCCAAAGGATAGGTGGATCCTGGTTTTGCTGATTGCCACGGGTTGAGAAGATGAGCCCGAAGACGATCAGCAATGTCAAAAAGATCGCAAGAATAGCAGTTCGATCACTCAATTTTTCTGTCATCAGTTCAACGAAATAGGGGTGTTGTCGCTGCGCAGGATGCAGTGTTGAACACCCCAATCATAATTGGTCCAAACATTTGCAGGCATCTTGAAGTTTGCACCATCAAAGTCAGTGAGCTGCACTTGTGTTGGCATTGCTGAGCAGTAGGGCCGACTGCCAGGTTTGGCCAGGTATTGCTGATGGTAATACTCAGCAAAATAGAAGTCTTGATCGGCTTTGATTTCGGTTGTGATTTGACCGTATCCCTTTGCGAGAAGAGAACCTTGATAATGATCTTTGCTTGCTAAGGCCATCGTCATTTGACTCGGTGTTGTCGTGTAAATCGCTGAGCGATATTGACTTCCCCGGTCATTGCCTTGCCGATTTCCCTGAGTGGGGTCGTGACACTCCCAGAACAGTTTCAATAGATCTGAGAAATCCACTGCTGGCGTGCTCCACACAACACGCACAACCTCTGTATGACCAGTGCGCCCTGAGCAGACCTGTTCATAGGACGGTTCGCTGGAATGACCACCGGCATAGCCAACCGCTGTGTTGACAACTCCTGGTAGTCGCCAAAAGCCCTTTTCAGCACCCCAAAAGCATCCGCAAGCAAAGATCGCTTCCTCCTGGTCCGTCATCAGTGGGGCTCTCAGCGGTGTGCCCAGCACCGCATGACGTTCTTCTGTCGTTTCTGCGGCATTGTTGCGGGGAGACATCCAGGAGGGAAGCATGCGGTTTGACCTCACGGTGTCAAGCTTAGGCAGCTTGATGGTTGATGAAGCGCAATGCGGCCCAGTTGATTGCGAACAGATGATTGTGATGTGCCAATGTCAATCGAATATCGCTTAAAATGATGAATGATGATCTCAAATCTTTGTGATTAACTAGGCACTTGTGAAGCCATATTGCTATGATATTTATTATTCAAGTTGGATCGGTTTAAAGGCAATCTGCTTGGCGTTTTGTGATCCGTCAATGGTTCACGACGTTGTTTGGTTCTTTCTAGCTTGATGGATTGTTTGATTGTTTAGATTTGCCTGTGCTGGAAATCGGGTGCAACAGGAGTTTGTGATCGTTGTATTGCTTGGCCCGTGAACGGTAATTTGCATGGTAAATTTGCCCTTATCCTCGCTTTCTGTATAGTGTTTAGGCTTAATAATATCGTGAGGATGAATTTAGGCTGGTGTATATTTTTGCTTTTTTGGGTTTTAAGTGATCATAGTTCGTTGTGATTGAGTCTTGCTGAGATGTTTCGTGTTTGCCTTCTGCGCATGGATATCCTCAGTTCATTCTCGAGCTTGTTGATCCAGTTGCCTAGCTTGCTTCCAGTTCTTCAGTAACTTCATCTAGCATTAGTTCAATTAAATGAACGGCAACAAGTTTCTTTTCTCGTCTAATTGACCTCAGCAGAACTTGATATTGATGTTGCTCGAGTAAGGATGGTTCCCCCATTTGCGTCCATCGCAGGGCGAGAAGTTTGTTCAGGCGTTCACGAGGTGAGCCAAGCACAGGGGTTTTGTCATTACTGTTACTCAAGCAAGTGCCACTATGCCTGTCTACAACAGCTTCATAGATCAAAGCGGAAGATTTGCTGAATAATAAAACAAATCCTTTGTGGTTTGGCTTCGCAGGTTTGATCAGGCTTGCCGCAAGCCCATGTTCAACCAATCTTTGATGGTCTTTTATGGCTTCTAAAACATGATTGCAATTCAAGTGAAGAAATCCTTTGGATGACTGTTTGGCTGATTCTTTAAACGTCAATGATTGGTCTGTGCCTCTCGATCTACATCGACATGCGGCTCTACCCCATAATGCTTGGTTAGAGCCGATACCAAGCGCCTTTGCCTCTGTAGAGATCCCGGACTGCGCGAAGCCATCCTATGTCATAAAAGGCGCACCAAAAACTTCTCCTGTCCTACAACCCAGAGTTTCTTGTATGAAGTCTCTCTATGCTAGTGAGAGTAACGATTGGCTGGGAAGTTTAATTCCTCGGCTTGATCCACTTTGTTGCTACGTCTTCTAAGTTGCGGTTAAATCTTGAACTTCGTAGGTGTTTAATGCCTTCATCAATCGATTGCCCATAAACCAATTTAAACGAAAATTTCACCTCATCCTTCATTATATTCTTTCGTCAAAAGTTTTGCTTTGCCGCCAAAACAGCACCGCATATCCTAAATTGTTGCACGATGAGGTTCATCAGCACTGTATTTTATTTTTGCTTGCCATTAAGCTTATAACACGTCAAGACCATCACATGCTATGTCGAAAGCAGGAATAAGTGACTGTTTTTCGTTATCACCAAACATGACGGGTCCAGCAACCTGTATATGGTTGCCGCTGCCAGAATATTCTCCCCATATCATATACTTACACTCGCGTATATCTTTTGGCTTGAATTCATGTGCAAGCTCTCCAGTCCCAATTCCAACGGTTAATCGTTCAGATGTAGGCCACGGATAATTCTTCTTTCGCGTGCACCTGTTGTGCAGTAAATAAGTGAAAATATAGCAACAACGAAGGCAAAGAAAAGAATGGTTGTCATCTCTAAGTCTCTTCGAAGTGGGATTGCGATTATTGCGACAAGATGGATCGTATCTAAAATCGTCGATAAAACGAAGTCACATGTTTGAATCAAATTTGTGGATAAAGAATCAGCATCTCTTCCTTTGTTATCGCTTGAGGCGCCAAAATTGCGTTTCTCTTGTTTGACTATGGTGAGAATTAAGTTGTTCATTTGTTTGCAGTAAGGGCAATTGATTCCAAAACATTGAGTCCAAAACATTGAGTCCTGCTCAGTGGAACGAGCTTTGCGAGATTCTCTCCTGGTACTGACGTAAATGCCGTCGATGATGAGATGTCCTACGTTGGGATACTCAACATTCAGCTCGGCGATATTGCCGAGCCCGTCTTGACTCCTTCGACGGCTCATTCCTTGCAGATTCATCTAATGCTCTTTTAACACTCTCAATCAAGACGATCATGCTTAAAGCTTGGTCTGACCGTGACTGCCCAGATCGACCTTACTTTGACTGTTCAGGCCGAGTGGGTATGATCGTGAGATGTGTTGTAAGGCGTATAACGAGAGTTCATATTCGCCTCGGCTATCGTTCTGAATTGCTTTGATCGACGATCAAGGATGAGCCGGTGGATGGAAATTTCGGTTCTTATAATGAATTTAGGCGTTCTGTCTTACTGCTCGCTCTGGTTCAGCACTGTGATGCGGAGATGTCCTTCTTGATTGGGGTATGCCCATAGCAGTCCATGAGCGATCATGGTTCCTTTGTAGTTGCAGAAGACGTCATTGACATCCGCGTTCTTGATCTTTTCGATCAATTTCTTTGTGAATAGTTGCGAATAATTGACGTCGATTTCTTTTCGATCGTAGGCACGTGTTTTTACAGTGGGGAGTTCGCTCCTGTTGCTACCATCTGGCAATGTAGTTGCATTGAGGGAAATGCTATTAACGAGCAATGGATATTGGATCAGTGCCATTACTTGTTCTTTTTGATTGCTAGTTAAACCTTCTTTGATCTGCTGCCAAAAAGCAATCACCTTAGGCTTCGGTAGCTCTAAGTTAAAAACGCAACCATCATCCTGATGGTGTTGTTGCATGTTTTCTTGCTTTGAAGCGATGCTACTTGCTTTTGATTTTGAGGATGCTGCCGTTGTTAGATGCTGTTCGCAACTCAAAAGCAAAACGGCTAGGCTTAATGTAATGATCATCCTTCTTTTTTGCATCTCGAAAATTTCCATTGATTGACAACTGTATCAGTGCAAGTTGGTGTGTCTTGTTATTTGAAGGATTTTAAGGTCTATTTTGCACACATTCTCTGACGTTTGATCGCTCTCCATCCCTGGCATGGCTTAGACGTGCCAAATTCGAGTTGACGGTTTGCTTTGCACAGGCTCTCTCTTGCGGTCATCCATGATCGTATCTTCTGGGTTTTCTTGAGTTTTAATCGTCTATTTTCTGATTTTTAGTTTTGATTGGTCTGATGTTGAGCTGTCCAGTTCTGTTCGAACTTGCTTACGCTTGCGCTTGTTTGTTGTCTCTCATAGCGGTGATCCCTTTGAGCAGGGATTTATGCCTGCATTCTGGTTGCCTGCTTATGCCTAAAGCTGTTTCATGGTTGATGCACTAAAGTGTGGCCTATCACATTTGAGTGAAACTCTTGCGCTGCCCTTTTGATGCAGCGCTTATTTTGGCTAATTTGTTAGCCTAAAATAAGGTGATTTGTCGTGCGTATTGGCCCGATAATGATTTAACTATGGCATCCGTTCATCCAGGCAGTATTGATGACGTCTGGTCATTGCGATTGCTTTTTTAATGGAGGCAATGAATGGGTAATGGATGGCTGTGATTCCTTGGCAAATGTTAATTCATCTTGATGTCATCTCTTCAAGAAGAGTAGAACCTTCAAGTGAAAGGACTTTGATGGATTTGCCCCCATCTATTGATTCAATTCGTTTTAGCAGCCCCGATGTTTTCGGAGTTTGATTCGACTTGGATGTGATTTAACAAGGTGGTGACGAAGGCGAACAGAAGAAATGGCAGGCTCAGTACCAAAATCAGCCCTACACCCACGAGAGCGAACAGGGGGCGAGAGGATCCCATCAGGGCAAGTCCGGCTGCCAGGCTCACGAAGATCACAGCCATCCAGGCCAACACCTGGCCGTAGATGTCACCGAACGTCAGTGTGCAGCGCACGATGTATGGGTTGCTGCTTGTCATGGTTGAAAGGAGCTTCACTCAGCTAAGCCTGACGACCGACGGTTGTCTGGCAGTGTTTGCAACTCTTTCAAGAAGCCATCGCATCGAGTTGCTCCGCAGCCTGTTGGCGTTCCCAAAGCCGTTGATAAACCCCGTGGCGATTGATCAGTTCACTGTGATGGCCTTCCTGCACAATTCTGCCGTTTTCCATGACCAAAATTCGGTCGCAGGCTGCAGCCGCTGAGAGCTGATGGCTGATCATCACGATGGTGCGAGAGTCCTGCTGGCGAATGGACTGCAAAATCGCTGCTGCTGTGTTGTTATCAACGCTGGCTAGCGCGTCATCGAGGACGAGAACAGGAGAGGAGACCAGCAAGGCCCGGCCTAAAGCGGTGCGTTGGCGTTGACCACCGCTCAATGTGATGCCGCGTTCGCCGACCAACGTCTCGAAGCCATCGGGGAAGCCGCGGATGTCATCGCCGAGCCTTGCCTGTTGTGCGGCTTTCTCAACTCTTGCGTTGTCGGCATCAGGCTCTCCGTAGCGCAGGTTGTCAGCCAAACTGCTCGTGAACAAAAACCCTTCCTGCGGCACCATCGCCACGTCACCTCTCAACGTCTGCAGAGGTAAGTCGGTGACGTCTACCCCATCCAAAAAAAGCTGTCCCGCTGGCACCTGGACCATGCGTCCAAAGGCTCTGGCCAGAGTGGTCTTACCGCAGCCCACTGACCCAACCACGGCGACCAGTTCGCCGGCAGCAATCGTGAAGTTCAGTCCCGCTAATGTCTCGCGCTCGGAGCCTTCATAGGTCACGCGCAAATTGCGAGCGTCTAGGCGTCCTTTCGCAGTTTGTGAGGGCTTTTGAATCGCCAGCTTGTCTTGATCTCGAATCAACGGGACCCGTTGCAGCAATTCCTCCACACGTTCCAAGCTCACCTGCCCTGTTTGGAATGTGTTGAGAGTGAAGCCAAGCAGCGCTGTTGGGAAGACCAAGCGTTCGACGTAGAGAATCAGTGCAACGAGGCCACCGATGCTGAGAGTGCCTGCTTCCAACTTGCCGCTCCCCAGTGCTAGGAGCAGCAACAGTGAGATCGAGGAGATCCCTTCGAGCAGTGGAAACAGGGTGCTGCGAGTCCGGGCTAGGCGGATTGCACTATCGCGATAGTTGCGGTTTTGCGTGTTGAACGCCTTGAGTTCAGCGGATTCCTGCCCATAAATCTTGATGGCCGCAATGCCAGAGAGATCCTCCTGAATGAGTTCACTCAAACTGGCGAGATTTTGTTGTTGACGGCGCTGTTGTCGCATCATTCGACCGCCAAACAGCCGCACCGTCGTCAACATCACTGGATAAAGGCCTACGGCAGCCAGCGTTAGCCATGGATCGATCGCCAGCATCGCTGGCAGGGTGAAGCAGTACGCCAGAACGGTGTTGGTGAGGCTAAGGACGGCAAAGCCCAGCAAGCGCCGAATGTTTTCGACATCACTGGTAGCCCGAGCAATGACTTCTCCACTTCCTGTGGTTTGGATCCAAGCAGGTTCCTGCTTCAACATGTGGCTAAACAATCTCTGGCGCAGATCAACCTCAACTTGACGCCCTACCCCGAAGACAAGCTGACGTGAGATCAAGCGCACAACAGCCATGGTTGTCGCGAGCAGCACGATCCAAACCGCTTGCTTGAGCACGGCGTTGTAGGCAAAACCGTCCTGCAGTTCGTCGACGATTCGACGCACCTCGAGCGGGATGGTCACGCTTAAAACGTTGACCACAACGAGAGCAATGCCGCCGAGCACGACGGCCTTGCGATGGGGGCGCAGGTAGCGTCCGATCAGATCCAGTCGCAGGGCGGCCATTCCGGGTCGCATGGGGTCGTCAACCTAAACAGCCGGCTTGCCGATCAGTCGTTTGGACCATTCAGAGTTGAATCATGCTGGGCAACATCCGCCAAATCTGGATGTCGGAATCGGCCGAGCAATCAAGTCAGTGTCATCCCTTGGAAGCAATCGATCGCGATCATGTCGATCGCCTTTTGGCCTGTCAGACACCGGCTGAGGCCGACCTAGCGGATTTGGCCCGCCTGTTGATTCGTTATGACGGCTTTCCGGGGGCCGAGTCACTCCAGGAGGATATGCAGCGTTTGCTCTCGATCTGGAATCTCAGTCGTAGTGAGCTCAATGCACGGGTTCGAGAGCTTTGGTCCAGCGGTTTTCGTCCTGGACCCGCCGTTGAAGATGCCGTTGGCTCTGGATTTGATACGAGCGAATCCGACTCAGGTTGAACTCCCGCAAATCTCTCTGGCCAGGCATGAGGGATTTGAGTGATAGTGGAAGTGTCCCCATCACCCGGCCCGGCGTGCTGAGCACCCGGGTTTTTTCTTGCCAAAGGTTCGTTGTGATGACCTCTGAACAGCTCTCCTGGCCAGCTCTGCTCGAATCGCTGCTGCAGGGAGAGGCTCTCTCCGCTGAGCAAGCGACAGCTCTGATGAGTGCATGGCTTTCAGAGCAGCTCACCCCTGTTCAGACCGGAGCTTTTTTGGCTGGACTGAGAGCGAAAGGGATGGTGGCTGCTGAATTAGCGGCGATGGCAGCTGTGCTGCGTCAGGCCTGCCCCTTGCCTTGTGAGCGCCCCTCTCTTGCCATGGTCGACACCTGTGGCACCGGTGGTGATGGTGCTGACACCTTCAATATCTCAACAGCGGTGGCCTTTACCGCCGCCGCTTGCGGAGTGAATGTGGCGAAACATGGCAACCGCAGTGCTAGCGGCAAGGTTGGTTCCGCTGATGTTCTTGAAGGGCTTGGACTGCATTTAAAAGCGCCGCTGACTTCAGTGGTAGAAGCACTCACGACCACAGGGGTCACCTTTTTATTTGCTCCCGCTTGGCACCCAGCCTTAGTCAATTTGGCTCCCCTGCGTCGAAGTCTCGGCGTCCGCACGGTGTTCAATCTGCTTGGTCCCTTGGTCAATCCTTTAAACCCGCAGGGTCAGGTGCTTGGTGTTGCCCGTGAGGATCTGTTGGACCCGATGGCAGGAGCCCTTCAGCAGCTTGGTCTGAGGCGAGCCATCGTTGTTCATGGCGCAGGGGGCCTGGATGAAGCTTCTCTGTGTGGCCCGAATCAATTGCGCCTGATTGAACATGGGAGCATCAGAGCCCAATCACTCAGCTCTGAGCAGATCAATTTGGTGACGGCATCGATTGATGAGTTGAGTGGTGGTGACCTATCCACCAATCAGGACATCCTGCGCAAGGTTTTGCAGGGTCAAGGCACGCAGGCTCAAACCGATGTTGTTGCGTTCAACACGGCCCTGGTGCTTTGGGTTGCCGCTGTGGAGGACGATTTCGCCAAGGCGGCAACACGTGCCTCAGAGGTCCTGCAGCAGGGTTTGCCTTGGCAGCGTTTCGAGGCTCTGCAGGGCGCGCTGGCCGCTGGAAATGGAGAATGAAAAGTTGATGCTCCACGGATTGCCGCGTTGATGTCCGATTCCCCGTCCGGTCAGGCCCATTTGGTCTTGTCTGATGGAACAGTTTTGACTGGTCAAGCCTTTGGGCACCGTGGTGTCGTTGTGGGTGAAGTGGTGTTCAACACCGGTATGACGGGGTATCAGGAGGTGTTGACCGATCCCAGTTATTCCGGCCAGTTGATCACTTTTACGTATCCGGAACTCGGCAATACGGGCGTAAACCCCGATGATCAAGAGGCGGATCAACCGCATGCCAAAGGGGTGATTGCCCGTCAAATCGCTCCGCGTCCGAGCAATTGGCGTTGCCATCAGCCACTGGAGGCCTGGATGGATCGACATGGCGTGGTTGGGATCTGCGGTGTGGATACACGGGCACTGGTCCGTCATTTGCGAGAGGGTGGAGCGATGAACGGTGTCATCAGCAGTGATGGCCGTTCTCCCGAAGCCCTTTTCCAGGATTTGCAACATGTTCCTCCGATGGAGGGACTGAACCTGGCCGATCGCGTCAGCACCCGGCAGCCCTACTCCTGGACGTCCAGCTGTGCGGTTGGTTTCGATCAGCGTCTTCGCCACCGGCCTGAATCCCCTTATCGCGTGGTTGCGATCGATTTCGGGATCAAGCGAGCGATTCTTGATCGACTCGTGGCCCATGGTTGCGAGGTCACGGTGTTACCAGCGAGTTCCAATGCCGAAACCGTGTTGAGCCAATGCCCCGAGGGGGTCTTTCTCTCGAATGGTCCTGGAGATCCAGCTGCTGTTAATGGGGGTATTGCTCTGGCACGTGAGCTGATCGATCAGCCTGATTTGCCTTTATTTGGGATTTGTCTTGGTCATCAGATCCTCGGCTTAGCCCTGGGGGGCAGCACGTTCAAATTGGCCTATGGCCATCGAGGACTCAACCACCCTTGCGGCACCACGGGCCAAGTGGAAATTACAAGTCAGAATCACGGGTTTGCTCTGGACGCTGCAACGCTACCCAGTGATTCGATTGAGGTGACTCATATCAATCTCAACGACAGGACTGTGGCCGCTCTCTCCCATCGTCATCAACCAGTTTTTGGCGTTCAATACCACCCAGAAGCCAGCCCTGGCCCCCACGACGCCGATCACCATTTCGCTCGATTCGTTGCGTTGATGGAGGAACAACGAGCAGGTCGTGGTTGACCAGCGCCAAGATCCCTACACTTCTGCCGTGAATGCCTGGAGGGGTTGGTTCCATCAGCGAATTGCAGCGACTGACCGTTTCGCTCCGTGGAGGCTTTGAGCAAAGAGACGGATGTCTGGTGTTCCATTTCACTGGTCAACTGGATGCTTACTCCGAGAAGCAGTTCATGGAGTACGTCACCGATGTGCTGAAAGCCAGCACACTTCCATCGGTGATCGATTTGAGCAAAATCGATTTTCTGGATTCTTCCGGATTAGGTGCTCTTGTTCAACTTGCCAAGCAGTGCACGGATGCCAAACGTTCGTTTGTACTCGTCGGAAATTCTCGAGTCACGCAAACCGTCAAGCTTGTGCGTCTAGAAGCATTTCTCCATCTCGTGGATGATTTGCCAACAGCTCTCAACCAGTTGGCAGCTTGAGCGATTGGTTCAGTCTTTCGGCGTCTTTGAAAGCGTCTTCAGAACTTGGCCCTTTGCAGCTTGCATGGCTTGGTGATGCTGTTTGGGAGTTGCATCAGCGGCTTCAGCATTGTCATCAGCCAGGTCGTTTAAATGATTTGCATCGTGCTGTCGTCCATGAGGTTCGCGCTGATGCGCAAGCGAATGCTTTGAACTCGTTGATGCCATTGCTCAACGAGCAAGAACTTGATTTGGTGCGACGGGGTCGCAATCGTGCTGGTCGTGGCCCTCGTCACGCTGATGCTGCTGTTTATGGTCAGGCCACTGGCTTGGAGACATTGGTCGGATGGTTATTTCTGCATAATCCGGCTCGATTGTCAGAACTACTCACCAGCCTCGACCGGATCGGATCTGCTTCGACAGGATCAGATTGTTCCCAGGACGTCTTGCATTGATTGTGCTGAGCTGATGACAGGATTCAACGCAAGGCATTGATTGTCTGAACGAGGTCGATAGATCAGTGGTGCCGATCCTGAGATGATTGTCAACAGGGTTTGTCCATAAGAGTGAGATCGATCCAGTTGTGATCGTTTGGTGTGTAAGACCGAGCTTTTTAAAAACTTCCGTTTGGTTGGATGTCAACAGGGAGTTTGAGAGAATGGTTGGCTGGCTTTCTATGAGTGCCTCCATGAGTCCTCGCTACGACCGTCGTCCCGGAGGCACACCTCGTAATGGCCGTTCGACCCAAGATGGTCGCCCACCCCGCGATGGGCGACCTCCTCGGGACGGCAGGCCTTTACAGGGCGGTGGTGATCGGCGTCGATCGGCAGGAACCTCCCGTTCCGAACCCGATAGTCGTATCCGTCGGGAGTGGAAACGCGACTGGAAGCCCGATGGTGAACGCAATGCAGCTCGTGACGATCGGCGCCGTTCTGGTGAACGCTTTTCAGGGCGATCCGATCGTCCGCGTCCTGGGATGGATCGCTCGGATAGGGGTTCCCGGGATGCAGGTTCTCTGGAAGGGAGACGCCGGGATGGGGGGCGCCCAGATGCAAGTCCTCTGGAAGGGACTCGTCGGGATGGAAATCGTCCGGATCGCAGTCGAATTGAGCGTTCTTTCTCGGACCGTCGGCGTTCAGGGCCATCTCGCTATGAACCGTCCGGTTCAGGATCACCACGGTCAGGATCACCACGGTCTGGATCACCACGGTTTGGATCACCACGATCTGGCCCATTCCCTTCTCGTCAAGAGGCTCGCCGGCGCTCTGGTGATGAGCGCCGACAACCTGCAATGCTGCGATCACAGCGTGATGCTGAGCCTGAGGCCGCAGCCGCAATCCCTCCTTCTGATGATCTGATCTGGGGGCGTCATGCCAGTCAGGCAGCTCTGGAATCGGGTCGACCGATCCACCGCATCTGGTGCACGTCCGAGATGCGGAGTGCTGCGAAATTCCTCCAGCTTTTGCGAGATGCCAAAGCCTCTGGAGTTCTTGTCGAGGAAGTCACCTGGGCCCGTCTGGGTCAGATTACGGGTGGCTCTGTCCATCAAGGCATCGCTTTGCAGACCGCAGCGGCGGAGACCCTCGACCTAGAGACTCTGATCGAAGGTTGTGCTGATCTCGGCGAACCGCCGCTTTTGCTGGCTTTGGATGGCGTGACCGATCCACACAATCTCGGCGCTGTGGTGCGATCTGCTGAAGCGATGGGAGCGCATGGTGTCGTCGTGCCTCAACGCCGTAGTGCTGGATTGACCGGTTCAGTGGCCAAAGTGGCTGCGGGGGCGCTGGAACATCTTCCAGTCGCTCGAGTGGTGAATCTGAATCGATCCTTAGAAAAGCTCAAGGACTCCGGTTACCGCGTGATCGGACTGGCGTCCGAAGGGGATGTCACCTTGTTGGACGCCGATTTGGATGGACCGCTTGTTCTGGTGACCGGATCGGAGGATCAAGGCCTGTCTCTGCTGACTAGGCGTCATTGTGATCAACTTGTTCGCATCCCATTGAGGGGGATTACACCCAGCCTGAATGCCTCTGTTGCAACGGCGCTGTGCGTTTACGAGGTGACGCGACGCAGCTGGATGAAGGACATCCATGGACAAGCTCCTTCGCCTCCAATCAGTCGACCGCGCACAGTTTCTTTGCAGGCAGAAAAGCCGGACGCGAGCGATGAGACCACTGAAGAACGCAATCAGGCGGCACCGATTCAGTTGGACCTGTCCCCCAGTGAGGGTCAATCTGAAATCCGGTTTGATCAGAGCATCCAGCTATCTCCCTGAACTCACATTTTTTTTGCCTCAATCAGGGCACAATGCGCGTGTGATTCCTCCGGTCCATGAGTCCCCTGATCCGGCCGCTACGTAGCCTTGCCAATGGACTTGGTCTGGCCTGGTGGGCGAGGGTAGAAACCAGCGGCCCTGATGTCACCTATTGGTTTGGTCCTTTCCTTCTTCGACAAGAACTAGAGGCAGAACTCGATGCGTTTCTCGATGACATCAATTCTGAACAACCTGATTCCATGCAACATTCGATTTTGAGAACCCGGCGTGGCGAACCACTGACAATCGCTTCCGAGAGCTGACCGATTGCGACCATCAGTCAGGCAGCTGATAGCGTCGCCCCTGCATCAGATCGCAGGACGATGACGATCAGCGCGTGGCGTCAGCAACTGCAGGCGGGTGATCTCTCGGCAAGAGAGCTAGTCGATCAGCAATTGCAGCGCATTGAAGCTGTTGAACCCAGTGTTCATGCTTTTGTCGAGTTGACCGCTGACCAAGCTCGGCAGCAGGCTGATGCCATTGATGAACGTCGCAGGGACGGTGAGACCCTTGGGCCCCTCGCTGGCCTTCCGTTGGCCATTAAGGACAACTTGTGCACGCGAGGTGTGCGCACCACTTGCTCCAGCAGGATGCTGCAGGACTTTGTGCCTCCCTATGAGTCGACCGTCACCGATCGTCTTTGGAAAGCCGGCGCAGTTTTAATCGGCAAGACCAACCTCGATGAGTTCGCCATGGGCGGCTCAACAGAGACGTCTGCATTCGGTCCTACATGCAATCCGTGGAATGCTGGTCACGTTCCAGGAGGCAGCTCTGGAGGCAGTGCCGCTGCTGTGGCCGCAGGTGAATGCATCGCGTCACTTGGATCTGACACCGGGGGCTCGATACGTCAGCCGGCGTCGTTCTGCGGAGTGGTTGGTTTGAAGCCCACCTATGGCCGGGTCAGCCGATGGGGGCTTGTGGCCTTTGCCAGTTCGTTGGATCAGGTGGGCCCTTTCGCGAACAATGTGGCTGATGCGGCAGAACTCTTGCAGGTGATTGCCGGTCCAGACCCCTTGGATTCCACCTGTCTGAAGGCGCCGGTCCCCGACTACAGCGCGACTTTGAATCAGTCGATCAAGGGAATGAAGGTGGCCCTGATTCGCGAGTGCTTTGAGGCGGAGGGGTTGGATTCGGAGGTGAAAACGTCTGTTTTGGCCGCTGCGACCCAGCTTGAGCAACTTGGCGCTGAGTTGGTCGAGTTGAGTTGTCCTCGATTTACGGATGGCATAGCCACTTATTACGTGATTGCGCCATCGGAAGCTTCGGCCAACTTGGCTCGTTATGACGGGGTGAAATATGGATTTCGCGCTGAGGATGCAGAAAGTTTGGCCGCGATGACGGCTCGTAGCCGGGCAGAAGGCTTTGGTGAAGAGGTGCAGCGTCGCATCTTGATCGGGACCTATGCGCTGTCTGCCGGTTATGTCGATGCTTACTACAAGAAGGCTCAGCAGGTGCGCACCCTGATCCGCCGTGATTTCGATGCGGCATTCCAAAGCGCTGATGTGCTGCTTACCCCTACAGCGCCATCCACGGCATTCAAGGCAGGGGCTCATGCCGATAATCCATTGTCGATGTATTTGGCCGATTTACTCACCATTCCTGTCAACTTGGCTGGTCTTCCTGCGATCAGCGTGCCTTGTGGCTTTAGTTCGGCTGGGCTTCCGATTGGAGTTCAATTAATCGGCAATGTCTTGGATGAAGGTCGCTTGCTACAGGTGGCTCATCACTATGAGCAATCAGCAGCAGTAATGAGCTCAAGTCCAGACGCTGAGCTTATTTCAAAGCATTGAATTTTAATCCTGATTCGTTCTTAACACAATTAAGGTCGGGCTTGTTTTCTTTGAAAGCATCATAGCTTTGAAGGTGTATTTTACGATAGCCAATTCTCTTGTGTTTGGCTATATTTAATCGTTTAACTTTAGTATCTTGTTTAGCCTTTTTTCTGGACTTTTGTTTTCTCTATGGATTAATATTCTGCTTGTTCGGGTGCTTGATGGTGCCTGAGGTGAAGGTCTTGCTCGACCAAATTTGTCGCCAGATTATTTTGAGAAGATTTATCGTCAAGACCCGGAAGCGTTGATCGATGTAGCAAACGCAACGTTTGGAGTTTGGTCTGGGAGCCAACCAAAGGCCTTTGAGGTCACAAGTTGCAAATTGTCTGGAATGCCAGTGGGCTTCAGCTGGATGGGGAGCTGAAGCAGGTGCCGATGTGAATTCCGTTATGGGCGTGATCTGAAGCTGAGCAGGCTGGGAGGGGCCTGGTCGGAAGATCACACCACAGATAGTGTGACGCGATTATGGGCTCCCTGGATCTTGCGTTTGGTCCTAGGATAAACCTATGGCTTTTGTTCCCCTCCACAACCACAGCGATTACAGCCTGCTTGATGGCGCGTCGCAATTACCGGCGATGGTGGAGCGGGCGAAACAACTGAATATGCCTGCGATTGCCCTCACGGATCACGGGGTGATGTATGGAGCGATCGAGCTGTTGAAACTGTGCAAGGGCACTGATATCAAGCCGATCATTGGCAACGAAATGTATGTCATTAATGGTTCGATCGATGATCCGCAACAGAAAAAGGAAAAGCGATATCACCTTGTGGTGCTCGCTAAAAATGAAATTGGATATCGAAATTTAGTTAAGCTCACCAGCATCAGCCATTTGCGTGGAATGCGGGGGCGCGGCATCTTTTCGCGTGCCTGTGTTGACAAGCAGCTTCTCCAACAATATAGCGAAGGATTAATGATCGCCACCGCATGCCTTGGTGGAGAAATTCCACAGGCGATCCTTCGAGGCAGGCCTGACGTCGCTCGATCTGTAGCCAGCTGGTATCAAGAGGTTTTTGGCGATGATTTTTATCTCGAAATCCAAGATCATGGTTCTCCTGAAGATCGGATCGTCAATGTAGAAATTGTAAAGATCGCTCGAGAACTAGGCATACAGCTTATTGCTACTAATGATGCTCATTATTTGAGTAAGCATGATGTGGAAGCTCATGATGCCTTGCTCTGTGTACTCACTGGCAAGTTGATCAGTGACGAAAAACGTTTGCGATATACAGGCACTGAGTACATCAAGACAGAACAAGAGATGCAAAGCCTCTTTGCTGATCATCTTGAACGATCCGTGGTGCAAGAGGCTATCGCTAACACGGTCAAAGTTGCTGAAAAGGTCGAGGATTACGATATTCTCGGTAAATATCAGATGCCCCGTTTCCCGATCCCTCAGGGGCATACACCTGTGACCTATCTGCGAGAAGTCACAGAACAAGGTTTGCGCGACCGCCTAGAGCTTTCTGCAGAATCTCCGATTCAACCGCTTTACGCCGAGCGAATGGTGCATGAGCTCAAGATTATGGAGCAAATGGGTTTTCCTACTTACTTTTTAGTGGTTTGGGATTACATCCGTTTTGCACGAGAGCAAAACATCCCTGTTGGGCCTGGTCGTGGTTCTGCCGCCGGTTCTTTGGTGGCTTATGCCCTGGGGATTACCAATATTGACCCAGTCAGTAACGGCTTGTTGTTTGAGCGTTTCCTTAATCCGGAACGCAAGTCCATGCCAGATATTGACACCGATTTCTGTATTCAGCGTCGTGGAGAAGTAATCGACTACGTTACTGAACGCTATGGCGAGGATAAGGTCGCTCAAATTATTACCTTCAACCGTATGACATCAAAGGCGGTGTTGAAGGACGTTGCGAGGGTTCTTGATATTCCTTATGGAGATGCCGATCGGTTGGCTAAGTTAATTCCTGTGGTTCGTGGTAAACCTGCCAAGCTCAAGGCAATGATTGGAGATGAGTCTCCTAATCCAGAATTTCGTGACAAGTATCAAGGTGATCCTGTTGTGAAGCGTTGGGTCGATATGGCCATGCGTATTGAGGGTACGAATAAGACGTTTGGTGTGCATGCAGCGGGTGTTGTCATTGCTGCAGATCCATTGGACGAACTTGTGCCGTTGCAGCGCAATAACGATGGCCAGGTAATCACCCAGTACTTCATGGAAGACGTGGAGTCGATGGGACTGTTGAAGATGGATTTCTTGGGTTTGAAGAACCTCACGATGATTGATAAGACTCTTGAACTTGTTGAAGTGAGTAGTGGTGAACGGGTCAATCCTGACAAATTGCCACCCCAAGATCCTGATACTTTTGCTCTACTAGCTCGAGGAGATCTTGAAGGTATTTTTCAACTTGAGTCCAGTGGTATGCGTCAGATTGTCCGTGATCTTAAGCCTTCATCTCTCGAAGATATTTCTTCTATTTTGGCTCTTTACCGGCCCGGACCTCTAGACGCCGGTTTGATTCCCAAATTTATTAATCGTAAGCATGGTCGTGAGGCGATTGATTTTGCTCACACCATTCTTGAACCGATCCTCAGTGAAACATACGGGATCATGGTTTATCAAGAGCAGATTATGCGGATCGCTCAGGATTTAGCGGGATATTCGCTCGGCCAAGCCGATTTGCTTCGTCGCGCCATGGGTAAGAAAAAGGTTTCGGAGATGCAGAAGCATCGAGGAATTTTCGTTCAGGGCGCAGCAGAGCGTGGTGTTGATCAGAAAGTTTCTGATGAATTGTTTGATCAAATGGTGCTTTTTGCGGAGTATTGTTTTAACAAGAGTCATTCCACTGCTTATGGTGCAGTGACGTATCAAACCGCCTATTTAAAGGCTCACTATCCGGTGGCCTATATGGCTGCTTTGCTCACGGTGAATTCTGGAGCTGCAGACAAAGTGCAGCGTTATATCTCCAATTGCAATGCTATGGGCATTGAGGTGATGCCTCCCGATGTGAATGCATCACGTACAGATTTCACGCCAACTGGTGAGAAGATTCTTTTTGGATTATCGGCCGTCCGTAATTTGGGCGATGGCGCGATTCGGCAGCTCATCAAAGCGCGCGATACGGATGGTCCGTTTCGTTCGTTGGCTGATTTATGTGATCGTCTTCCGTCCTCTGTACTCAACCGTCGAGGCCTGGAATCTTTAATCCATTGCGGAGCCTTAGATGCTCTTGATGCTCAGGCCAACCGTGCTCAGCTCATGGCTGATTTAGATCTCCTCTTGGATTGGGCTTCCTCCCGGGCAAAGGATCGTGACAGTGGTCAAGGCAATTTGTTTGATTTGATGTCATCTTCTGCTTCAGAGAATGATTCATCGGCCTCTGATCTCAGCTTGGCTCCGAAGGCTGCGCCAGTTTCTGACTATCCACCCACGGAAAAATTACGTCTAGAGAAAGAGCTTGTGGGCTTCTATTTGTCCGATCATCCCCTCAAGCAGCTGGCACCTCCAGCTCGGTTATTGGCTCCCATTGGTCTGGCCGTCTTAGAGGAACAAGCTGATAAGTCCAAGGTCAGTGCGATCGCCATGATTAGTGAATTACGTCAAGTCACCACACGCAAGGGTGATCGGATGGCGATTTTGCAGTTAGAAGATCTTACGGGCAGTTGTGAAGCGGTGGTCTTCCCAAAAAGTTATGCCCGTTTATCAGATCACTTGATGGCTGAAGCACGTTTGTTGATTTGGGCAGGTGTGGATCGACGTGATGATCGCGTTCAACTCATAATTGACGATTGTCGTTCGATTGATGATGTGCAGCTTTTGCTCGTTGAACTCTCTCCACAGCAAGCTAGTGATATTGCTGTGCAGCATAAACTTCGAGAGTGTTTGCAACAGCATCGTCCTGATCGCGAGGAATTGGGTGTGAAGGTACCTGTTATTGCTGATGTTTGTAATGGCAAGATGCATCGTTATGTTCGTTTGGGTTCACAATTTTGTGTACGTGATCCGCTATCTGCTGCCGAATCATTGAAGTCTGCCGCATTTGCTGCTCGCTGTACTGAGCGTTTACTTGTTGCTTAAGCACACCATTTAACAGGGTAAGAATGCTTTAACGTAGTAAGTATTACTGTTGATTTGATTGCCTGTCTTGGCGTAACGATCCCCTCAGGCGGCTCAAATTTGTTCGAATATTCTCAAAGCCCAATAATGTACCCGGATCTTTATCCCAACTCGCTGATAGAACTCCAAAACTCAAGCCCCCAAGTCCAAGTAGGAAAAAAAATCCTGAACTTGCCAATGTGAGGCCAGGAGGGATATCGACAATTCCTTTGGTCACTACGAGGTAACTGCCAACAAACACCCCCATCCCCGCCAGCGTTGGAAGCCCTGTAAACAAGGCAACCCGTCGTGCCATGCGATCAGCCACAGCTCTTGGAATGGCACTAGACGCTTGAACTTGCGATTTTTTTGCCGCTTTCCCCTTGTTATTTTGATCAGGCTCAAACGGCATTGGCTTGCGCTTATCAGCCATGGTGAGAAACAATCACTTCAGTTGGAAGCAAGCCTTGCAATCAACCGCGAATGCCAAGTTTGCTGATCAGGTCTGAATAACGTTGCTCACTCTTATTCCGTACATAACCCAGTAATCGCTTGCGACGACCGATCATCTTCAACAGTCCTTGGCGGGACGAGAAATCGTGGTTGTTTTTCTGAAGATGGCTACTCAACCGTGAGATTCGCTCGGTGAGCATGGCGACTTGCACCTCGGGAGACCCAGTGTCGGTTCCATGGGTCTGATGGTTGTTGATCAGTTCCTGCTTTTCTGAAGTGTCGAGCGTCATGCGCTGGGGCTAGCCCTAGAGGTGCAAACAAACAGTTTAACTCTCGAAGGAGCTTTTCAAGCTGAGTCACGACTCAACCACTGCAAGCAGGCTCGAATCCAGGCCTCACTGTCATCGTCAGGTGGCACAGCAGTTTGTCCCTCCTGCACAGAGCGGATTGCTCGTCTGATTTCAAGATCCTCATATCCCAGTGTTGACAACGTTTCTTCCAGTTCCATGATCGCGGCTGGCGTTTCGCCAAAGGATGCGCCTTCGACGAGGGAGGGTTCAGCGTTTCGTCCAAAGCTTTCGGCTAGTGAGGTGCGCAGTTCAACCGCGAGACGTTCCGCGGTGCGTTTGCCGATTCCTTGGGCTCGACAGAGTCGACGCAGGTCACCCGAACAGATGGCTTCAATCAGCTCGTTGACTGTGCATTCCTGAAGAAGTGACATGCCCGCTTGAGGACCGACTCCACTGACTCCGATCAAACGACGAAATAAGTCGCGTTCGCTTTGGTCCGGAAAGCCAAACAGGCTGCTTCCATCATCCCTCTGAACCTGATGAACCCAGAGTTCCGTCTCTGTTTCCATCTTGAGTTGCTGTTGATGGCGTGAGGTGAGATGAACCTCGTAGCCGACATGGCTACAGACCAGCAGAATTCCACTGTGGTTGCCTTGCGTCCAGCACTCCTTGGGCCGTCCCCGCAACCAACCGATCATGGACGTGTTGTCGATGTCAACCATGCTGCCCGATCTGATCAAGCGCTGGTGTCGTCATGGACTGGCTTGCTTGGTGGCTGTTGCATTGGTTTGCGTGTTAACGGCCTGCGGAAATCGAGTCGACCCGCCCCGCTCTGTTTTGCTCAAGGCGCTGTCTTTGCAAATACAGCTCACGCAATCGGCGATTTCCCGTACCTTGGAACTTCCTGATGTGATGGGTGATCCGGTGGTGAGTCGTGTGCGAATTGAAGACGAAGAACCACTGCGCTTTGGCGAACAACGGGGTTTAAAGCTTGTCGGTCGCTTCGACTGGCAGTTGCCAGGTGATCGGGTTCAGGTGGATAGTCCGTTTGAGATCTATTTGGAGCAGGGAGAGCGCGGGGAGAGTTGGAGATTGGCGCGACCCAGTGGTTCAAGCGATGGTCTCTCTCAAGATTGGCTTACATATCCACTCCCCCTGGGCTGATTAAAAGCGAACACGGCACGCACTTGTTTTTCGAGTGCCTGGGCTTCACAATCATTGGATCTGGCCTTTACTGGATTAGGCGATGGACTTTAACTATTTTGTAAATGGCTTAACTGGCTTTATCTGGGGTTTGCTTTCTGAGTGGATTGTCTTTACTTGTATATATTTAACATTGGGTCTTGATTTTTTGTCCTTTAGGATATTGCCGTATGCCTTTAAGATTGTTTGGGGATCTTTGCGGCAAACATTCTCTCCCGATGAAGGTCAAGTTGGCCCTCTTTTAAACCTGATGGCAACATCAGGCGCCATGTTTAGTATTGGAAATTTTACGTTTTTGGCAGGGGCAATTTTACTTGCGGGGCCTGGGGTGATTCTTTGGTCCTGTCTATCTAATTTTGTTGGCCTTGCAATTCATTTTACAGAAGCCTTCCTTTGTGCCCATTACCGTATTAAAAATAGTCGTCAGGAATGGGTGGGTGGGCCCATGTATTATCTTTTGAAGAAAATGCCAGTTGGCTTGAAATGGTTGGGAGGCTTTTTTGCAGTATTTATGATGTTGACGATGTTCGCTATTGGTAGTCTTGCTCAGACTCATTCCACAAGTCATGCTTTGAATTTGGTTGCGCATGTGCCTCTCACTTTAAGCGCTGTTGTGATCGCGATAATCACTTCAATTGTGATCGCTGGCGGTCTTTTACGGATTTCAAGATTTTGTTTGCTGCTAATACCCTGGTCTATTTTGCTCTTTATCTTGATTTGTCTCGTCTACATTGGTTTGCATATTGATCAGCTACCTGCTGCTTTTTCCTTAATTTATGAAGATGCACTTAAACCACAATCTGCCGTTGGTGGGGTGTCTTCACTGTTGATGGCTGAAGGAATACGCCTTGGTGTTTTCGTTAATGGTGCTGGCTTAGGCCGGTCAGTCATTATTCAATCATCAGCATCACCTGGCAATCCTTTCTATCAGGCTTGTCTCAGTCTTGTTGTTTCTTTTATTGAGCTACTAGCTGTTCCTTTAATGGCTGTTGTGATTGTCATGAGTGGTAGTTATCTTGTTTCGAGTGATCCAGTTTCTATTATTGGCAACTCCTTTGATTGGGGATTGCAGGGAAGCAGTTGGTTGTTTTTTTTGCTTGCCATTCCATTTGCTCTCACGACGATTGTGACTTACTCGTTTATTGGAGAACGATGTTTTGAATTTATTTTCCATGCAAAGTATCGATCGGTTTATCGTTTTCTTTGGATCGGATCCATTGTGCTCTCTGTTTTTATTCCCGCATCTTCTATTGCTCAGTTGATTGCATTGGTGGTGACGCTTGCCTGTCTACCAAATCTTTTGGGGTTGATCATACTTTCACCCTTCTTCTTTAAAACGGTTCATGCATCGCGTCAGGATTTCTTTCGGCTTAACTCTGAACCATCTCTGCCTGAATTGTCATGATGAGTGTCCTGCTGATTGTTCCTGCTTTCAATCTGTTTGATGCAACTTTGGCGCCATTGGCTTTGGCGGCAAATCATGGGCCTCTTTCTGTCCCAACTGTTATTGCATTGATCTCAAGTTTCTTCTTTGGTGCATTAATAGCTTGCAAGATATCTTTACATGTAGGCGTGCCGTCGATTTTTGGGGTTCTGATTCTAGGGGTATGCATCAATCTCGAATTGATTAACGAGTACCTGTCTCCAACCATGGTTGAAGTTTTGCAGAGTTCGTCGTTGGCCTTGTTGTTGTTCTACGCCGGTTTGTCGACGTCTTTTTCCAAGTTGAAGGGGTTGGTTGGTTTTGGTTTGCTTCTTGCTGTTGGAGGTGTAATTGTTTCTTCATTGATGTTCGGTTCTTTGATCTGGCTGATCGCTGTGTCTCTTCATTATTTTCTCCCTTCGCTGCCTGCACTTCCTCTTTCCGTTTGCTTTTTGGTCGCTGCTTGCTTGGGCTCAACAGATGCCAGTGCAACGATGAATGTTCTTGGTCGTGTTTCTGGTCTGGTTCCCCAACGCGTCAAATGTGTCCTTGAATTTGAATCGTCATTAAATGATCCTGCTGCCATCCTTTTCTTGTCAGCGACAACTGGAGTTTTTATTGCTATGCAGGAGCCAAATATGATGCCTTTGACACTAATAGCTGAGCAATTTCAGTCGTTTCTGAGGAATGTTGGAAGTGGTATATTGTGCGGCTTGATCCTAACATATATTGCTCAATACGTGCTTAAGGGAGTTCTTATTAGTCGCGATCAGGTTCTCGTGCTTGGTATGTCGATTGCGATGGCTGCCTATGGGTTTACGACTTTATTTGGAGGTTCAGGCTTCATCGCTGCTTTTGTGACTGGTTGTTTCCTCTCCAACAATATTTACGATAATCCTTATCTGACAAAAGAGTTGATTGAACACAGCCTTGAGCCCTTTAGTGCTTTGATGGAATTAATGGTGTTTCTTTTATTCGGTATGCTTTTCGATCCGAGCTTGTTGGTTTTGTATTGGTTGCCTGGATTGTTGGCCGCCCTGGTTTTAATGTTGTTAGTGAGGCCAATTAGTGTGATTTTGTTTCGTCGATTCTCGCCATTGACAAATCGAGAGAATGCTCTCGTTTGCTGGTGTGGGTTGCGAGGAGCTGTACCACTTGCCTTGGTTTATATCGTTTTAACGGAACTTAAATCTGTAACGGGTCTTGTAGGAGAGGAGCTTGTTGTTGTTCAAGAGTATTTTCAAGCTCTTGTCTTTATGATTGTGGTTCTAAACCTATGTATTCAGGGCTTGACGCTCCCGCGCTATTGTCAATGGTTAGGCTTTAGCCCTTCCTCAAATGATTGATTGGTTTGACGTTCATTGTTCATGGCTGTGATTGATCTGTTGGCGTGATGATAAACTCATCAATGTTGAAACAAGAACAAGAGCACCGCCACTGATGACCCAATGATTGAGGCGCTCTTCGAAAATAAACCAACCCCACATAGCTGCGAAGATGACCTGCACATAATTAATCGATGTTGCTCTTGCTGCAGGCAATGTGCTCAGAGCTTGTGTCACCCAGATTTGCCCTAATTGTGTAAATACCCCCACTCCAATCAGCCACAACCATTCCATACTTGTTGGCCAGCTTCCTTGCTGAATCGCAGCTGGAAGTGTCAACGGAATGGAGAGCATCGGAAAATAGAGGATGATCACCAGTGGATGTTCAGTGGTGGATAAGCGCCTTACACAGACATAAGCCAGTGCCGTGAACAGCGCTCCACCCAGAGCGATCAGCACAGCCAGAAGAGGGAGACCCTGCAACCCTTGGGTTAGCCAACTTGGTTGGACCACCAGCGTGATGCCGATCCAGCCCAAAACAACGGCCAGCACAATGCTGCGGCGAAGTTGTTCTCCCAGAAACAGCCAAGCCGCGAGTGCAGTGAAGGTGGGGTAGGTGTATTGCAGGACCGTTGCTGAGGCGAGAGGCAGATCGCTAATCGCCTGGAAAAAGCAAAGCAGCGCGATGCTTCCGCAGAGTCCTCGTAGCAGCAGCAATCCTTTGCGCTGTCCCCAAGGAGAGATCCCAGCAATCCGCAGACCGATGGCCGTGAGCAGCACACTGATTAGAGCTCTCACTAGAACGATTTCTGCGACAGGCAGGCGACCGCCGATCTGCTTGACGCAGACCGTCATCAGACTGAAGGCCAGAGAACTCAAAATGCAGGGAGCACAGATCCTGCATTCGGTCTTCCATTGCTCCCAGGTCAGCTGTCTCAGATTCAAGCTCTTGCCCCGATTGGGAAGGTGCTGAGTCTGAAGCTTGGCTGGCCCACCGTTGGGCTGGCTTTTGGCTGTCGGTTGTTCAGAATGACTCCTATGGCCAGTGTTCGACTTCACCCCCGCACGATTGAGGCCGTCAAGGAGCGGGCAGACATTGTTGATGTCGTCGGTGAGCACGTTGTTCTGAAAAAGAAAGGACGTGAATTCGTTGGCATTTGTCCTTTTCATGACGACAGCAAGCCGTCGATGACTGTTTCACCAGCGAAGCAGTTTTATTATTGTTTTTCGTGTGGGGCTGGTGGAAATTCCATCAAGTTTTTGATGGAATTTCAGCGTCAGAGTTTTAGCGACGTTGTGCTGGAATTGGCGCGTCGTTATCAACTCCCGGTCGAAACTGTTGATGGTCCGCAACAAGAACGTTTACGGCAGCAATTGTCCCGACGTGAGACATTGCAACGGGTTATGGCGCTTGCTTCTGGCTGGTTTCGCTCTCAGTTACAGGGGTCAGCCGGTGTTGCTGCTCGTGCGTATCTGAAGGATCAACGCGGGTTGGATCCTGCCACTCTTGAGCACTTTCAGATGGGTTATGCGCCCGATCAATGGGACGGCTTGCTGAAGCATTTACAGCATGTGGAAGGGTTGTCAGCGAATATGCTTGAGGCCGCTGGGCTCGTTGTACCTCGAAAGGGAGGTCAAGGCTTTTACGACCGGTTTCGTCATCGGGTCATGGTGCCAATTCACGATCGCCAAGGGCGAGTGATCGGTTTTGGAGGGCGTAGCTTGGATGGTGCAGAACCCAAATATCTCAATTCTCCCGAAACGGAACTGTTTGAGAAGGGAAAACATTTATTTGGTCTGGATAAGGCCGCTAATGCCATCCGTAAAGACGACCGAGCCGTGGTTGTCGAGGGGCATTTCGATGTAATTGCCTTGCATGCTTCCGGAGTCACAAATGCTGTAGCTGCTTTGGGTACAGCGCTCAGTGCTCAGCAGATTACGCAGTTATGTCGTTGTTGCGATAGCAAACGGCTCGTTCTCAATTTTGATTCCGATGGTGCCGGTGTTCGTGCAGCGAATCGTGCCATCGGTGAAGTGGAGCAACAGGCCATGCAAGGTCAGCTGGAGCTGCGCGTTTTACATCTTCCCTCCGGCAAGGATCCCGATGAGTTCCTGAGGGACCACGGTCCTGGTGAATATCGAGCCCTTCTTGATCAGGCGCCTCTCTGGCTCGACTGGCAAATCGAGCAGGTGTTGGCCCCCCGTGATCTCAGTCGATCGGATCAATTTCAGCTTGCGGTGACCGAGTTGGTTGCTCTTCTGGGCAAGCTGCCGCAATCTGCCGTTCGTACCCATTACTTGCAGCGGGTTGCTGAACGTCTCAGCGGAGGACAAGCCCGGCTTGCTTTGCAGTTGGAGGAGGACCTCAGGCAGCAGGTGCAAGGTCAGCGCTGGCATGGTCGTTCCAGTCGCTATGAGCAACCTGGAGAAGCGAGCCAGCGCGAACGTTGTGAAGCAGATCTTCTGCGTTTGTATCTCCACTGTCCCCGCCATCGAGGGGCCATTCGTCAGGAACTTCGCTCTCGAGAATTGGAGGACTTTGCTTTACAACCTCATCGTTTGTTGTGGGCTGCGATTGCAGAGTTGGAGGAAACCAATCTTGGTAGCGGACAGTTGGAAGCGATCAATCGAGGGGATGATGCTGGTGATGCATTGATTGAGCTCGATCTACCACGTTTGCTGACGGATCAATTGTTGTTGGAAAACAGTGACTTGATCTCACGCTTGACACCTCTGCTCGAGCCTGGTGAGTTACAACAACTTGCATTATCTGAACCTCTCGTGCAATTGCGCGGCACCGCGGCATTGCTGGAGCGTCAAAAAAGTCTCAAACGCTGTCGTCATCTTTTGGAGGCCTGGAGTGGTCAGCGGTTGCAAACTCTCGAATCCTGCATTGCAGTGCTGATTGAACAGACACAAGATGCAGCCCTGCAAGATATCGACATGGAACAGCGGATTCAATCTCTATTCGATGATCTTAATCGTGATGCACTCCGTTATCAGGATCTCTATTACAGCGAACGGAAACACATTCAACATTTGGATCAGCAGCGCTGTAGCCATTGAATCTTTCGATTAATTGGTCGTTTTTTTGATTTCGTGCTCACGTCTCCTGGGTTTATTTTCAGGTAGAGAATCAATGTCTGATCGGGTTCGCTTGGCCTGTTGCACGATTGATCTTGTTCTGTTGCCATCCTTTGTTGTGTCTTTATCCTGCATGCGCTTCTGTTTAGTTCGGTGTTGCTAGGGATTATGGGCCCTATCCAATCTTAAAACTAGGTTGTTCTATGCATCATTCGTAGTGTCAAGATCATTTGTCAGCGCTATGGGAAGATTTGTCTGTTTGATTTGCAACGGTTGTCAGCCCAATGCTCAAGGCTGGAATGGAGAGCTCTTTACACGATCAGCTTGACTTGATTTTGCAGCGACTGCTGCCGCCTCTTGGAACAATTTTGCTGAATCCGTCATTCTTGCTGAAATATAGACATTGCTGCGATGGATGACATTCATACTGTTGATTTCACCTGAGGGTGGCGATTATGGCGTCGCAGTCACGGATTTTGATTGTTCTGACTGTTCTACTCCCTCTTTCCGTGCTCCTTCATCGCTTTGGTGCCTCGGAAGAATGGATTTTCATCTCTTCAATCGCGTCGATTATTCCGTTGGCGATATTGCTAGGAACAGCCACTGAGCGTCTGGCAGAACGACTCGGCCCTTCGATCGGTGCTTTGCTCACAGCTCTGTTTGGTAACGCCACAGAATTAATCATTGCTTTGATTGCCTTGCGAGCTGGTTTGACTGACATTGTCAAAGCCAGTATCACCGGTTCCGTCATGGCGAACCTGTTGCTTGCTTTGGGACTTTCAATGCTCATTGGAGGTCTCGGTCGTCAGGAGCAGGGATTTAGTTCTGTCATTCCGAGGGTGAATGGCACTGCCATGACACTGGCTGTTCTTTCGATTCTGATTCCAAGCCTCAGCGGTCTCAGTCGTGTTGGGACTGCTGTCGTTCGAGAGGATTCAATTCATTTTTCTGAATTTGTTGCATGGATTCTCCTGATCGTTTACGCATTGACTTTGCTTTTCTCGTTGAAAACGCATCGAAGCCTGTATCAACCAGTGGCCGAACTGAACTCTGGATCTAATCATCAGAATCAGTCCACGCCACCCCTCATCCCCTGGTTGTGCACTTTACTTGTTGTGACGATAGCAATTGCCTATGAATCAGAATTATTTGTTGGAGTCGTTGAAGTTGTCACGGATCGCATCGGTCTATCAGATGTGTTTACTGGCGTGATTCTTTTGCCTCTTCTTGGCGGTACTGCTGAGTATTTCACAGCGGTTAGTATGGCTCGGAAAAATAAAATGGATCTCTCGGTATCAGTTGCTCTCAGTTCAACACTGCTGATCGCACTGCTGGTCGTTCCAGTTCTTGTTTTGACAGGTCCAATGATGGGTCACCCCTTTGATCTCAACTTTGGTATCTATGAAGTTGTGGCCGTAATATTTGCTGTTGTAGTGAGTAATCTTGTTTCGCTTGATGGACGTTCTGACTGGCTTGAGGGTATTCTTCTTCTGGCAGCTTATGCGATATTGGCAGCCGGATTCTTTTTCCAAATTACACCAGTCTGATCATGATTTCTTTTCGTGATCGTTTTCAACGTTCACTACCAACTGCCATGGTGCTGTTGTTTGGTGTGCTTGTTGTCGCAGCTGTGCTGCGACTCACTTGGCTTGTTCTCGCTGTTTCTATTCCGCTCACAGCGTTTGTGCTTGTTCAGTGGTTGCCTCCACTCTGGCGGCTGCTGACCTCACGTCCACAGGCTTCCCTTGTCAGCAGGGTTTTGTCTGTTGTTGCACTTCTGCTTCTGATCGTTGCTCTGCCTTTGGCTTTTGGCTGGTTGGATCCCCTAATTTCAATTTATGCCAATCAGAACTGGCAAGCGATTGGTGCACTTGGTGAGGGTGTGATCGGTGCATTTGGACAGATTCTTGTGGCACTGGTTGCACTCACGATTGCTTGGCGGCAGGTTTCTGTCGATCAAAGACTCAGTACGCAACAGAATTTGATTACTCAGGCGCAGACGATTGATGGTTTCATCCAAGGAATTTCTCAGCTCATTGTTGATGATGAGGGTTTGCTGGAGGATTGGCCTCTGGAGCGGATGTTGTTAGAGGGGCGGCTCGCGGCTGTTCTCAGCAGTGTTGATCGAGATGGCAAGGCACGTTTGCTGCGTTTTCTATCCCAAGCTCGTCTGTTGACCCCATTGCGTCGTGACAATCGTCTGGGCCGAGCCATCCTGGATGGCCATGGCAATTATGAAATTGATCGCGTTCATGGCATAGCGGTTGTCCAACTACGCCGAATGCTTCGCTCAGTTGATCTTTCCGGGACAGATTTGCGTGAGGTTGATTTTAATCAGGCTGATTTACGCGGTGCCAACTTGCGTGGATGTGATCTGCGTAATGCCAACTTCTCCGGCTGTGATCTGACGGATGTTGATTTATCGCGCTCACTTTTAGATGGTACCTTGTTTCATCTTGGCCATCCTGAAACGGCTTCTCCTATTCATCATCACGATGCAATTGACCTGTCAACTGGTGTTGGTACAGGATCAATTGTTGATCATGTTGATGTTTCGGGAGGAAAGAAACTTGAGGGATCTGCTTTTTATTATCTTGCCGCTTGGGGAGGTGAATATACGCGTCGACGTTTGCCAGGAAATTGCAAGAAAATTCCAGATCGACGCTCGTCACAAGACCTTTAAAGTTTGGAATTGGCTTCGTTCAGATGGTTGGCGTGAGTGGTTGATCTAATCGGCAACGGGTGAGATAACGTAAGAGTTCAATCGGATGACTTGTGATTTTTCCTTCAAGGAGAAGACCCTCAAGTTCCTCCGCACGCTTTAGAACCATCTGGCATGCTTTGCGATGCTCAGCTAAGTCCAGATTTTCGAGATAAACAAGCGCTCTGGCTCCGTCCATGATTCCTCCCTTCGCATTCAATCCCAGACCATGACGGAAGACTTCGGCATTGAAGTAGCCGAGCGCTGTCAACATACCTATCGCATCAGCAATGAGTTCGTCAAACAGGTTGATGCGCATCTCCCCAACTAAACGTTTACATGCGATGTGGGTGAGTTCATGCTCAAGGCGCCATGTCTGCGATAGATCGATCCATAATTCTGGCTCGTCTTGACCTGGAATCATGCTGACTGGCAATGAACTGTATGGCGCACGATGCAGCATTAAAATTTCACAGCGCTGTTGACGACTGACGTCACGGATCAACCCCCAGTGGATCAACCCTGCGATGGCCTGGGCATGAACGCTTGGTTGAACATTCACTGGCTCTCCACGGTGAGCAAGGCATCTTTTAGCGAGTACAAAGTCATCGTGATTCTCGAATGTCATGACTGGCAGCGTTCCACATGGATGCTTTTTTAGAAAAAATCGAAAGCCTTGCGGGTCTGAAAGCTGCGGAGCTTGTTCTTTGTCAATCGGTTCAGCTGTTTCACCTCTGAGCACGAGTGCTTTATAACGTTCTGTCTTGCATACATCCTGTTGTGGTTTGATCCATAGCTGTGGCAAGACCTTTCTTAATTCTGTCCAGTGCTCAGCCTCAGCGTTGTTCGCCATCCATTGTGTCCACCAGTGAGCTGCTGCGTCGTCGGCTAATGGCAGATCAGGCCAGCTGTTGTCTGCTCCTGAGAAGGGTTGGCAGTAGCTCTCAATGGTCATTGCTGACATGTCATGGCAGCTCACTCATCGTCATTACGATGCCACAGATCCACACTGCTTGGCCATTACGATCCTCTGCCTTCTCAAGTTGATTGTTGGTTGCGACTCTATTAATAATTGATGCGATGTCTCATCTCACTAGTTGGCAATTTTGGTTTTGATGAGTCTGTCTTTTGATTTTTTTCCTCGTTAACTGTCTTTTTGTTCTTTGCTGAACTGCCGTTGCTTTAATGTTGTCGTGCTGCTTGGGTGCTTTAGGAAACAGGAATGATCGATTGTTTGCAATTTGAATCGTCTCTTGAGCGTTTTGAATCCGTTTCGTTTGTCGCTATAAATCATGGCCTGATGCCCATAGATCTGTAAACCGATCTGTTTGTTTCGTTGTTAATTGTATTTCCTGGTGAAATAAAAAGGCCGCAATCGCAATTAAGAGCATAACACTGAAAAATAAAAACGTTGTGATATGTGTTAAATCTATCTTTGTAATTGTTGCGACGAAAATCAGAATGACAACCAATGCTGTTCCGACCATGCCTAGAGTCAGTAGTTGAATGGCCCGTAGTGTGATGTGCATTCTGTTTTTCATGATTTTCAATTCATATCTAATTCGATCGTGGTTCTCGTCCCCACACTGAATCATTTTTGTTGCAGTTGCTTGATAGCGGTCGATTACACGTGTCAGCCGACCAGCAAGTATGGTCATGAAACTATTAATGCCAACCAATAGAAATACAGGTGTCACAGATAGTTTTATGGCGTTTACGAGTGATTCTGTTGGTGGGTGGTTCATGTCTTGTGGTAGTGACGACCCCCCGGAGTAGGGCCCTAGTTGTATTTTGACTGTCATGCATATAGTTGGAGGTCATTGATGAGCATTTCCATGCATCGATGCTCATGATCTGTGTCGGGGCTTTCGATCAGGTCACTCCAGTTGATGGCTGGTGGATGTTTTGACGATTGATGCCTAAGCTATTTTGTGGTGGTCTTGTTAATACGATCACCACTCGCTGCCGTATTGAATGACATGTCTGAATTTTTCGAGGCGATCTGGTATGGCGAAGGTATCGGTGATGGGGGTGATCTTGAGGAAGCACTTCAGGCTTTTATCAGTGTGAAGCCTGATGACGATGATTGGATTGCCGCATGCTCTGCTGATGAGGCGACGCCCCATATTGACCGGTTTTCCTCTTTCGATGCTTATCTTGATAATGCTGATGCTTTGGAGACGATTCCCGTTACAGCTCAGATGATTATTGACGCGCTATCTCTTCTCCCCTCCTGATGGTTGATCATCACTTTGACTTCTCCACATGTTTGCCAGTGAATCATCTCTGGCCTGCGCTTGTGCAACGCCTTGGCAGTATGAAAGCTCAACAGGCGGTTCGGCAGGCTTTGGATTTGCAGAATATGCAGGGTCATGCTGCCACGTTGCCCATTCTTTTGATGGAAACATGCGGGATTGCTTTGATCAACGTTGATCTTTTTCGTGACCAGACTGGTTTTCACGTGCATCAAGATCCGGTCGTGTTGTTGGTGAGTCTTCGTGATAAGCAGCTTCAACTATTGCGTCAGGTTTAGGCCTCGTCGATAGACATTACATTCGCGCATCAGTGTTGATCCAAAGCTCAATTGTTGACGCTTTTTATGGGTTTATCAAGTTTTAATCTCTGCTTAGATCCAACTTTTTCTCGGGCATCGCGTTTGTTTTGTGTTGATGTCTTCGCCTTTGATCAAGGCGAAGGGCGAGGCATGTTGTCGCAATTGATCGCTCTGATATTGTCTCACATTTATCTTTAGCTTCGCTCATTCATTGCCATGTCTTGGTTTGATTACTCTGCTCTTGTTGAGAGACTTTTTCCATTGATGGTCGTTTTGAGTGTGCTTGGATCTATTTGTTTTTTGGCTTGATTGTTTGTTCTCCGGTTGTGTTTGTCGTGTATTTTTTTGTTCAGGCATGCACGGTGGGTACATCCTTGAATCGTGTTGTTGCTGCAGGTCCCAGCTGCTCCCGTCGCATCATCCAAGTGGTGTGTATTCCGCAGGCTGCCCATTGAATGGTTCCGCGTCCGTAGCGGTTGTTGAGGCGGTCAACCGTTTGCATCAGGCATTCTCGTTTGTGTTGATGTTCTTCGCTGATTGGCACCATCAGATGGGTTTGGAGGATGTCGTTGCTTTGTAAGTGCTGCATTAAGACGCCAGCCTTGGCGAGCTGTCGGTGGGGTTGAAAGATGCGTTCCACCAAGGGAAGTGCAGCTCGTAGAAGTACAGCGGTGTCGTTGCTTGGAAGGTCCAGTTTTTGACTGGCGGCTTGGCTATAAAACGCTGGAACAAAGGGACTTGTGCGTGTGTAGATACTCAGAGCGGCAGCACGTTGCTGCTGTTTGCGCAGTTTTTCGGCGGCTCGCACCACATAGCTGGCGATTGCCTCTCGTAGCTCTTCGAGTGAGCTGATTGGGTGGCTGAAACTGCGGCTGACGCAGGTTTCTTGCTTCGGGCCTGGCGCTAATTCAAGTGGAAGGCAGGCATAGCCTCTCAGCTCTTGTTGCAGTCGCAATCCCACGACGCCACTTCTTGATCGTAGTTCTCCGCTGGGCATGTCTCGCAGTTGACGTGCATTGGTGACACCGCGTAGGCGGCACCAGCGAGATAGTTTGCGACCAATGCCCCAGACATCTTCAATGGCAATGGTCTCTAGCCATTGATCTGGATTGTCGCAACGGCTTAGGTCGAAAATGCCAGCGTGGTTGACCACTTGTTTGGCTAGTCGATTGGCTAATTTCGCTTGCCCTTTGCTGGCTCCAAGGCCGATGGCGATCGGTAGGCCTAAGTCCTGTCGTACTCGTGTCCGCAGGCGCCGGGCCCAAGGCAACAGTTCATCGCTGCGCGGACGACTCAATCGACCGAAGGCTTCATCGATTGAATAAATCTCCAGTTCTTCGCAATGGGCCTCCAGCAAACTCATCATCCGCTGGCTCATGTCGGCGTAGAGCGCGTAATTGGAGCTGCGAACCACGACATTGTTTCTTTGCAGGTCTTTCCTCGCTTTGAAGTAAGGCGTACCCATGGCAATGCCGAGAGCGCGGGCTTCGGCACTACGAGCCACGATGCAGCCGTCGTTGTTCGAGAGAACGACGACCGGTCGGCCGATCAGCGCCGGATCCAGGCTCTGTTCGCAGGAGGCGTAGAAGTTATTGCCGTCGATCAGGGCCGTGGCTATGGCCATGAGTCTTAGAGAGAGTGAATCACGTGAATGGCGACTCCCCAAATCTGAACATCACCGCAGCGGTGCAATTCAAGAGCTGGGTAAGTGGGGTTGGCTGCTTCGAGGCGTAGGCGTCCGCGGTGGTGGGCGAGTCGCTTGAGCGTGAAGGCTCCGTCAAGGATGGCTACCACCACCCGCCCCGGTGTCGGATCCAGACTGCGGTCCACCACAAGTAGGTCACCGTGATGAATACCTGCTCCGATCATTGAGTCGCCGCTGACCCGCAGGAAGAAAGTGCTGGTGGGATGCCGGATCAGCTGCTCGTTGAGATCGATCCCAACGTCGATGTAATCGTCGGCGGGTGAGGGGAATCCTGCGGCGATCCGCTCGCCTGCAAGCGGCAGTCGTAGCCGAGATCGCCTGGGCTGCAGGGGGACTGGTGGGTGATGAAACTCCAAGCCGTCGCGATATCCAGACCTGAATAGTACTAATGTTCTGCTCGAGTTGGGCGCCGAGTGAGAGAGTTTCTTGAGCTTGTTGATCAGGTGTGGCTGACTCTCCTTATCTGGTGGCTCTGGCGTTGATTGAGCAGGACGGTCGGCGAGCTCTTCCGCTATCAGGACGGTCTCAGAAGTCGATTGCTGCGGAGGGTGAGGCCCCGCAGGAGTTAGGGCACGTGCTGGCGCTGGAGCTCTTATTAAGGGTCTGGCAGCGGAGTGATGAAGGTGTGCTCAAACGCGCCGCAGGCGTTGAGAGTTTGTTGCTGGTGGAGCTGTCCATGGAGCGATTACCCGAAGACCTGCCCAACCTCAAGGCTGCGTGGCTGAATACCGGTGATACGGCTGCGTTGATGAAGGCTTTAAAGGCAATCACTCTGCGAGCCTGGAGTGTGTCCGTCGCGAAATTTCAACCGGTGTCGCTGACACCGGTGTGGTGAGCTGATTTGAAAAGATTTCAGCTCTGGCGGGGGCGTGCATCATTGCGAGGAGCCGGTTGAGGACGCCCCAGACCAAGTCGCTCGTTGGCCCAATTGGCAATCAGAGCGGAGAGCAGGGAATCTCGAGTGCCAAAAACGCGAATCATGTCAGCCAGTTGAGAAGTTTTCTCAATTCAACAGGGTTTGTCGAGAAAATGCAAGTGATTCTCAATTGCGTCGTGCCGCTCATGCGTCCTGTTCGTCGCTTTCGTCTGGTTTCAGGTGAACTTCCATGCAGCGTGTGACGCAGGCTCCGTCATCAAGGCTGCATTCGGACACGCAGACGAGGTAGTTATCTACAGCAGCCCAGCGGTCGCCCGTAGATGTCAATGGTTTGAAGTCATTCATGGCTTCCCTCGTGCGACGGTTTGACGTGATCTCTGATATTTATCACCGCTAATGAGAATTCAAAAGCATGATGTAAAGGCTGGCAAAGTACCTAGGATGAATTGCTTATCGTTTGTTGCTAAAGGTTTTGTGTTGAATTATTAGGCTGGGATTGACACGGTGAATGCGAATATAAGTTTGCGAATTAATAAGTGAATGTAGCGCGATCTTTGTTTTGTCTTAGCTTGCTGACATTCAATACTGGAGGTGCGGATGACTGTCGGCAAGCCTGCTCCAGCCTGCCATTTGAGCTGGACTGTCACAAAGGTTTCAACAGGTCTCTATGCAGTAGCAGCGACATCTAATGGGTTGGACTATGACTTTGTTGGTAACTTTATGACATTGACTGAGGCTCATCGTGCTGGAAGAGTGTATTCACGTCAGTTGATTCATAGATCCCATTATTCAGAGCATGCGAGTGCACAATGTGCCTGAGCATTTGCTCAATTCTCTTGGCAACTGATCACGCTGGGTCGATTCGCCCAGATGTTGACGGCCACGGAGTAACGCTCTCCATCAAAAGGATTAATCCTATGAATTAATCCGGCCGAAAACAGCACCAGTCGGTTTATCACCGGTGGAATGGAGATCACCGAACGAAAGTCGGGCAGATCGCCACAGCTGCCAGGCATCACAGGTGGGTTGTCGGCGATCAATAACTCACCACCAGCACAGCTAACGTAGGGATAAAAAACTGTGGATAACAGGGGCAGCTGGAAACAGCCAGTGCGTTGATATTCCGCTTCATCTTTGTCGATGTGCCAGTCAAGGTCGTTATTTGTGTTACACCACCATTCGGCACCTGCGTGGCTGCCAGTGAACTGTTCGACCCGGGGCAGCAGATGCTGGTTCAGATAATGCTGAACAATGGCCTGACTTTTTGTGCTGTGAGCTGAACGGGCTGTTGAGGAAAGATCTTGGGTGGGTAGCCAGCTGAATAGACCGCTACCATCCATAAATTGCCGCAACTGGTGATGGCTAAGGCAAAGGGTGCGTAGGCCAGCCAGTTCGTACTCTGGAAGCAGATTATCGATGACAAGCAACATCGAAGCAATTGTGGTGGCTAAGTTATGAAGGTTGGAGCGAAGAAGTCGTACATACATCAGTCAAATCAAGTGCTTGCTTGAAAGGGTAGATCTTGATCTAATCATTGATTGATCATTGCAGTCCAGAGGATTTCTGTGCGGCGATGTTGTCATCCTAATCAGATCAATCGATGGGTTTCATGAGATAATCTTTAATTGAAATAATCCAGTTAAGCACGTTTAATTGTGATATATTTATTCTGGCGAGGCAAGTCTCTTTGTCGGTCTAAAGTGATCAGTAGGGTGCGGATATCAACTTAGTTGGGTCGGATGACTTTTAGCAATGTAGAGCAGTTCATAGTTTCATGGTCTTTGCAAGCAGGGTGAGCATATTCTGATTTCTGATTTGATCTAGACTTGAGGTGTGTTGCCCGTTTAGGCGCGATGATAAGGGCTCCCCTGCAGGATTGATTGAGCACGGAATAGTTGTTCTACAAGCATGAGGCGCGCCAATTCGTGGGGGTAGGTCATTGGTGACAGGCTGAGTTGCCAGCATGATTCTGTCTTCAGAGCATTCGTTAATCCATCGGCACCACCAATCACAAAGGCGAGCCGTTCGAGGCCGAACTGCTTCAGACGGTTGGCAAAGCAGATCGAACTGATCGGTTCGGCTTGCTCCATTAAAACAATCATCTTTTCGTGCGGTTTTAACGCTGATTTGATTGCTTGAGCTTCCTTTTCAGGATTACTATCTCGCAATTCAATAATAGAGAGTCCGGATAATCGCTTCAGGTAAAAAGATATGCCTTGCTTGATCCAGTCTCGACGAACTTTTCCGATAGCAATGATGCGACAACGCGAGGGATTCAAGCGTTATCCTCCTCATCTTCAAGCATCATTTGACCAAAAGCAATATACAAACTTTCTTCTTCACTTCCTGGTTCAACTTGAGGGTGGTTGGGCCTTGTTGTTTTTCCTTTTCCACTATTTGTTTTCGGTAAAGCAGGTAAATCTGTGGGTTGTTCGGATGCATTTGTTCTTTGATGATTATCCTGATTGTCGTTGCGAGTTTCCAGTTCTTTGAGACGTGCCATCAAATGCTCAGGAACAGTGCCATCAGGACTGATTTGCATCAGTTCCCGAAACAAGGCCTCAGGATTTTGCTCCGTTTCAACCTTGTGCTGTTTTTGACTGGGTTTGCTGGAGGCTGGTTTGGGATGTTCTGGGTCAGGAAGCTTTTGTGGTAGTTGGCGACCCAAGTCGCGGAGGCGTTCGAGGCTGCGGGGATCGAAACTCATTGATTTGATGAATTAGTTGCAGCCGAGAGTGGTTCGTGTGTCGCGACCTGTGGTTGGGTTGGTTCCATCTGCTAAGGAGCAGAGGCTTTTGAGCTGATCTCCCCGCATCGGAACATCAGTAAAATCCGCGCCAGTGATGGTGACATCTTTGAAACGTGTGTTGAACGCGAACGCCCCTTCTAATAAGGCATTAGTTAGATTCGTTCCGGTTAAAATTGCTGAGTCAAGAGTGGCATTGCGTAAGTCAGCATTACTGAAGTCAGCATCCTGAAGCTTTGCTCCGTAGAGGCTTGCGTCACGCAAATCGGATCCAGACAGATTGGCTTCCCTCAAATTTGTGAGATTAAAAGTTGCTCCGCGCAGGTCCTTATTGGAGTAATCGGCACCAATCAGCACTTGCTTAGCCACATCCATTGCTGCGAAAGCTTGTCCAGCACTGGCTAGCAGCAGCGGGACAATCAGCAGGATCGTGGCCAAAAGACTGAGCAAACGTTGTCTCATTGGTGATCCGAAACCTGTCGGCAACTCTAATCGTGGGACGTGGTCATTGGATGATTCTGATGTCTTGAGACATCATCAACACCTAGCCCTGGCCTTCGCTGCTTCTGGGAGTGGAATCTTTTCAACAGTGAATGTCAACATCTTGAATCTGCACAAGGGGGGGCTTGCCGAGGATCGGGTCTTACAGCTGCTGTTGTCACGCCGATGGCAGTTGGTCGAGCGTAATTGGCGCTGTCGCTGGGGCGAGTTTGATCTGCTTTTAATCAAGCCAGGCAGACTTCTCCTGGTTGAGGTGAAAGCAAGACGTCAGGCTGGTTTTGACGCATGGGGAGCTTCAAAGCTGGATAGCAGGAAACGCCTTCGTTTAGGCAGGACCTTTGCCTGCTGGTTATCCCTTCACTCGACTTACCAGAGCTATCCGGTTCAAATGGTTTTGGCTCTTGTGCGTTTACCTGTTTCGACTCTGCAAGTTCGCTGGATCCCTGTGCTTGAGGCATCGGTTTCGAACAANGCGGGATGACGTCATCGCNTNAATGTTCGCCGATGGAGAGCTCGCACAGAAGGATTGGCAGTTGTGAATAGGGTTCTCGACGGGCCTAAGCGAAGCTGCGATCTGATGGTGTGTGTGTTGCCCTAATCATTGCTGATGAGTATTGCCCGCGTGTAAAACCTTTGCAAGTGGATTCAGAACGCAAGGCAGGCAGCAGTCACTCTTTAGGTCGTGAGAAGTCAATTGATGTCGTGCCATATTGCTTGCTAAAAGCAAAAGTTTGCACGCTCGGCTCACCAAGTTTTAAGCCGTGATGATCGACGTAGGAGCAATCAATGGAATTGCACGACAGCACGATAAGCCAAAATTCTTGTTGAAGATTCGTCAATATTCTCAAGATAATGTTTAATACGTTGCATTTGCTTATTAATGGCTTATGCAAAAGCTATTGAGACAAAATTTGGCGATAACTTGTGATCGTAGAGTTNGCGGTATTGATCTATACATCTTAATTGCTTTCTAGTCCTTGGGTTGCCCAGCCCTGGAATTTGATCATGGATTATTGCAATATTGACTTTTTGCCGGAAAGCTGTAAAGTCACAAAAAAATTGCCCTTATGGATTTAAACGATCTTTTCGATGGCTCTGAGACGACAGATTCATTAACGTCTGATCGGGATGAGTTCCTGTCAGAGGTTGAATTTGGTGAAGCAGGCAGTTGGGAGTTGCAGCGGGGGGCTCGAAGGGGTTCTAGCGAAGTTAAATTGAATTTTGGCAAAGGCAAAGTCTTTGCGAACTGGCATATTGATACCTTTGGAGAATATGAAGCAGGGTCGATTGCATGTGGTTTCTTCGCTAAAAGGAAAGGCCGCGTAAAAATTTTAAAGGACGCTAACTGCGACAAAAAATATGATCGGCGATCTGACAAAATAATTAGTACTGGTAAAGGCCCAAAATACGATATTAAAGACTTTCTCTATGCTGATGCAGTTCCTGGTTATGGCTGGCTTAAACTAAAGGGATTTTCTTCCGTCAAGAAAATCAAGAAGGAGAAAGAGTCAAATCTTAATTATGAGTTCGAACTTGGGAGCATGGCGAGTTTCAACACATTAGCATTGCCGATTTCTCCAAAGTATATGAAGGAATTTACTTTTTCGAGCGAATCAGGCATGACAATCGATCTTTTTGAAGAAATGCATGCTGAACGCCAAAGCCTCTGATNTTTCTTTTNCGAAGCTTCTTCATTTTTATCATTATCTTTGAGCCATTGATCTGCAGTGTGACGATCCAATATTGATCTAAATTGCTAACATCTTAAAGAATTGAGCATCTATAAAAGAGTAATATGTCCATTGCTCACGTCTAAACACGTCAACTGGGCAAGCTGTGAGTGCATAAAAATTGCAACCGAATTTCCCTTTAACAGGGGTTGCTGCGAAAACATAAAGATTGTTGGAAGCATGTATCTGTTCACTGATCAAATAAGGCTCGGAATAAATGGATCAGTCAGCAATTCTCCACGTTTTAAGTTTGCCCTTGATTGTGCCTCGTCTTTGGGAGTGAGGTGATATTCTAAATAAACCGTGCCAACGCTATTGCTAAATCGTCTGCAATTCTTTGATCATTCTAACCCTACTCTTAGTTTTTTTATCCCAGCAATCTATTCGCTTGTCAAGTCGTTGCGCGCAGATATTCCTGTTACCTTCGTTGATGGTTTTAATTCGTAAAGGCATGAATTTGTGGTGGTGCATGCTTTGGTTGATGAGCAAAAATGATAATTTGATGCGCTCGAAGACGATCACATTAGCAGACTCAATCGGTCTGATGTCACTAAACACAGCAATGTAGGTTTGTCCTTTGCTCTCTACAGCAAGGCTGATGGTGATCTGACGATCATCCAAACTCCCAGATCAGAGAACCGTGAAGGGAGACCAGCCAGAATTCTTCCTTGGTCTTGACGACCAGAGTGTCTTATTTNCGCTAAGCGACATCGTCAAAAACGGCGCTGATCAACGGCCGCTCAATCAGCATGTGGTGAGANGTTGCAGGGCGAGATTCCCGTGATAACAAGGTGTTTGACATGACACAGGCGATTAATATGATCTGCGCCTTGTTTGTGCCTCTGGGGTTAGTTTGATCTGCTTCTCAGCAAGGACAGCCGACTACTTACTGGTCGTGGAGGTCAAGGGCCGCACATTTGGCTGATAGGTCAGGAACGGACTCGATGCCGAAACGCTTCTGCTGCAGGCCGCGCTGGCTACTAGAGCCATTGCGGCCCTCCAAAAGAAAGTTCGTTGGATTCACCTGGATCGATTCAATTGAACTGCCGATCAGAGCGTTGCAAGAAGGTTCAAGACAACACAACAGGTTGAGATCGAGGAGCTGATGCTTACGTGAGAAGGGTTCACTTCGTGCTGATTAAAATGGTTCTAAGTATGAATCTCATTCGCTCAGAACTAGTCGCTTTATTCGTCAAAATGTTCGCGAAAGTGGTGTCTGCGTTCACCATCGTTTAGATCAATGAAGACCGGTCATAGCTCTTGGTTGATCTGGTCTCAAGATGGTGTTGTTCAAAAAGGATGAGTGGGAGGATGATCACATAAGCTATAGACACTTTGTTGAATCCACGTCGCTCGGGATTCCGCTTACGGTGATTTTAGATCTCTCGTCCTTTCCCCCAATTCCATTGCAACTCAAACCTGGTCGTTTGAGGGATGTTTGCTAAAGCGAACTTATATTTACGCTCAACCAACTTTAAAGGGGCCGACGAATGAGATTGTGTCGGTAGCCTTTGAGGATAATGTGGGATCATCAGGATGTTTGAAGATTAAATTGTAGGGGCAGTTATGACAACAACATTCAAGTATTATGATTCAAGGTGAATGATGTTTTTAAATGCTAGGCAGTCTTCTAAAACAACCGCTGCAACTCNTCAATTGCATTCATCAATCAGATGCATCACGCTCAAGCGGCGCCTCGCTTGCCCTGCGGTCTAAACTTAAGACATGATATCGAAATGAATTCACAGCCTAGACGGGCTTGAATGTCTCGCCTCTTACGACGAAAACATCATGACGACGGACGACACCGATACGACCAATGCTGCCACCACCACGATGGCTGATGGATCAACTCCAATACCATCAGTTCAAGGGGTGACAGTGGTCTTTCGTCGAACAATTCATTCGGACTGCACGATGGAGTTCGAACAACAGCTCAAGNACGTGATTAATATTGTGTCTCAATTTGAAGGTCATATTGGCGTCGAGGTGATCCGGCCATCAGGAACCCTTCAACAAGATTGGGTTGTGATCTTCCGGTTCGAGTCAGAGAGACACCTCTCCCGATGGGAGCAATCTGATGAACGGAACGTTTGGCTAGCCAAGGTGGAACCGATGACGGAGAAACTAAGCGTCAAGAAACTGACTGGATTGGAGTTTTGGTTCACTCTTCCAGATACCGCTGGGCGTCAACCGCCTCCTGCTTGGAAGATGGCTTTAGTGACTACTATAGGTCTGTATCCACTGATCTATTGGTTGTCACCGAGGCTTGTGCTGTTGTTTGGTGACCTGCCCAAACCCCTTGCAACATTGCTTCTTGTTTCAGTGATCGTCGGAAACATGACGTGGATTGTGATGCCTACATTGATCCGATTTTTGGGACCCTGGTTATTTCGTAAGATTTAACTGAGGACTGATGATCGGCCATAATGGCATTTTGATCGATTCATTTGTTCAAGATCTTTTATCGCATGAATTTGATCGTTTAGGCGTGAACAGCGATTTTAATGGCTTAACGAATTGAGGTTTTAAACAGTGCAATTGATCTCGACAACTTGTCTGTAGACGAATTCTGGATCGCGACATGTCTCAAAATTACAAGCACAGTAAGCGCCACGTAGCAAGATCCTGGCGTTAAGTAATGTGTATATTCGATTCTTTAGGTTACGAAGTGGATCTTCTCNCTTTAAGAATTCGTTTATAAGTCTTTTTTGTGAGAGAATTTTACTGGTGTTGAAAGCCAGTTTGCTTTAAATGTCACAAGCCAGGTCTAAATGACCGGTTTATCAGCAGAATTGAGCAAACATTATTCTACTCATTCTTTTCTATGCAATCCAATTCATTTGAATCTCCATTGCGCTTGAGAAGAAAGGTTCGTAAAGCAGCAGATCGCAGCTGGGGCTGGCTGTCAACTCGCCTGTCATCTTCATCCGACGACTTGGAAACAATTTCACCTAAACAGGAGGTTCAACCAATCAAGCCTCTGTCTTTAAAGCCAACTAAACTCAAAAAGAAGCAAGTCCAGTCAAAAGAATTGCTCAATCATCACAACGTTAATGCATTGAGATCGTATACACGTAGAAAAACATTTAACGTTAGAAGTTTTGATTTAAAGCTTACACGTCCATCAACGATTTCCTCTGCGTTGTCATCACGAGGATTTTTTAGCCCTTCTGCAGGTAATCAGGTGATCAGTGTGTCGCCTTCCCGATCAGGACTAGGTGTGCGCATCCTCTGCCTGTGAGTGACGGAATCAAATTTATGTTTCTCTAAATGTTAGTTATGGCATTGATACTGATCAGTGAGATGGTTGAGTGAGANATTAAAATATTGTGTTTATACGCAAAAAGTTGAGTCCATTACGTTTTCCTAGATGCCAAACGTAATGGACTCAACTTCTTTATGAACGACTCTATCGATTTTTCCGTACTCTCTTGTTGGAGAGACGGCAATTTTTAATTGCGCGTTTGTTCATTAACGTCATCAATGCCAAACTCTCAATCTAATCAGAATCAGTTGCTGAAAACACCTCGCGCAGCAAGATTAGTTTGAACGAAGGGACTGATCTTGAAACCTTTGGATCATAGATCTAGGTGTAAGATTTTAATGTGACAGGTCACCTTTGTTGAGGCAGGGATGCTGCGACTGGGTTGACAGACGTCAAGCTCGTAGGTAGAGGCAAAGCCTTCATTTTTGTAGAAAATGTTGGACAGGGACCTCTTGTCAGTTCGTTTCCTATGATGATATAGCTGGGATTTCTAGGGTTATCGGCACCTCCGATTGCGATATTGACATTATCCGTGTGCTGCTGTTGCTCAATAAGCCAATGTCTGAAGCCTGAGGCCTGAAGCCTAATGGTTTTTTATATGCTGGGTGCATGGCCCAACCTGCGAACCCCAAACAGCTCGAGCTCGATTTAGAGGCAGCCAAGATTCATGGTCGTTGGCTCAGCGACGAGGAGCGTGACCAATTAGATGAGCAACAACGTCAGCGTCTGCATCTCAAACAACAGCAGGACACACGGCGTTCCAAACTCTTTGTGCTGACAGGGATCTGCCTTCTCATACCGCCACTTTGGCCGCTTGCTTTTGGCTTGACGCTTTATTTGCTTTACCCGCGCACGATGCTTCGAATTGGCCTTTTCACTGGGTTGGCACTTGTAACAGCAGCACTTGGACTGACAGCGTTGTTGACTGCTCTAACGATCTGGGTTTTGACCTTGATTTTTTAATGAATTGATAGGCTAATCAAAACACATTTGATCGTGCTTCTTATCATGATGTTGGTTGGAGTGTGGTTTGGCCTGAATTGATTTGATTTGCTTTGATGTAACCCTTTTGAACGATAGGATTGTCAATGTTGTTAACTCCTTCGGCATATACGTTCAGTAGAAGTTAGGCGTTGTGCAGTTCACATGGAAGACGAACAGAGCAACACGCGCAAAGAGGAGAATTTTATTGATATCAGCTGCTTCTGAATCATTCCATCAGTGATTTTGTAGCTGTTCGTTCGTTCAGCACCTGTTGATTTGCCAACTGTGCGCGACGGTTCACTTGGTTGATACCGCAGTCGTAGTCAAGACTTTGACGTTTTTAAGAGTAGGCCGATCAAAGCGATCGTCTTGGGCCATTGCGGCCTACCAGCATCGTAACGAGATCAGCCCGTGCTGATCAAATTTGTCGAATTGACCATTTGACGCAGAGCAAGCCCACACAGCGGACGAAGTAGCGTTAACTTATGTAAAGATTTGTATTTCATATGTCCACGCGTTTTGGCGTCATTGGCTGCGGCTACGTCGGCATGAGCTTTGCCATGTTTGCTCGTCGTCGTGGCTTTGAGGTCACTGGTACCACAACAAGTCCAATGAGATTGCAAGAACTTTGTGACGTTGTCGACCATCCCCGCATTTGCAGAGCCGGCGATCCTTCGGCTGATTTCAGTTTTTTAGACCAGCTTGATGGCCTTCTAATTGCCATTGCTCCGACAGATTCTCCGGAGGCCAACACGTATGAAAACGTATTCGCTTCCGGAGTTTCAGCGATTGTGGATGCGATCTCTAAGCGTCGGAGTCAAAAACCTCTTCATGTGACATATCTGAGCAGCGCAGGGGTCTATGGCGATCAATCGGGAAAAATGACTAACGAGTTGTCATTGCCAGATCGATCCGATCCCACCAACTCCTTGCTTGTTGCAGCAGAGGAATCTGTCTTGTCTTTGAATTCAAAATCTATTCAGGCTTGTGTCCTCCGCCTTGGGGGCATTTATGGTCCTGGCAAGGATATTCAGAATCACATTAAAAGTGCTGCTGGCCAGCATGTTGCAAAAAATGGCAATCATCGTAATGCATGGGTCCATCTATTTGACATTATTTCTGGTGTTTTCTTTTGTTACGACAGAAAGCTAGATGGAATCTTTAATCTTGTCGACGAGATGCAAATGAGTCGACGAGAGTTGGCCAATAGCCTTTGTGAACAGGATGGTTTGCCCCCTGTCATCTGGGAGAACCATGATAGGCCTGGAACACGTATTTTCAATGCTCGCGTCAGCAATGATCGCATCAAGAGTCATGGTTTTAAGTTTAAAGTTCCATCGATGATGGATCAAGTCCCTGTCTAATATTGGGAGCAAGTAAGTCGATCCACTTTGAAAAAACGAATTGTCGTCGCAATTTGCCTTCTATTTGTACTTGCTGCGTTCAAAACCTGTCAGCAAAATTTACGCTTTAAATTCCGTTATCGAGTTTTTCCTCAACAAAGATCTCCAGAATTACCTTCAGGAGATCTTTTGTTGTAAAACGATTCATTTACTTGTTGTTAGGCATTGACCTATGAATCGATTCGTTTGTGTGTATTTTAATCACGATTCATCGCCTGTGTTTTTAGGAGTCTTGAGTTTTTTCATTCTCCAGTTACAAAAGGCTCGGCAGCAATGTCAGCCGTTCGGTTTGTTACAAAACAAGTCTTTCAAACTGTTTGGGTCACGTCACGGCGGCTTGAGCACATTCCTCTAAACTTATGCAACTCACCTACATGGGCAACAAATACACCAGGTGAGTGTCTTTCAGACCTTCTTGTTGTGATCCTGTTTCCCTGTTGGACTCCTTGGTCGATTCGAATCAAGTTCATCGATCAAACAATGCGACTTGCTTGACTTGTAGAGGTGTTAAATATGCTTTAGATCATAAAAACCAAGCAAGTATATTGGATTGTTGGGATAATTTATGTATTTCCATTGATTTTTTCTTTTATGCAAATAATAATCGGCTGCACTTCTTGCGATTCCCTTCATCTTTATTATTGAAGATTATTTTTTTCAATAGTGTCTTCTCCGCTCTCCGCGCCCACTATTTTTGCATGCTTCCCAAGACAGCTCTCCTGTTCGACATGCTTCATCTAAAGCGGCGGAGCGTTTTTCTGGAGTATCAGCACCTTTTCGCTCTAACAGTTGGCGTACTTCTGGGGAAATGATCCGATTTTGCTCCAGCCACTCGAGGCTTGGGGGATCAGCAAGCACTGGTGACGCGGTGATCAGAAGGCTGATCCAGAGCTCCATGAGGGGCCTGGAGGACCTAGATTTTTGTTTTTGTATCATCAGGAACAATTGACAGATGGCGTTTAGGCTGTAATTGAGTCACTTGGTTCCGTCGTATGGATCTGGTCGCTACTGCCTGTGATGCTGTTGGTCTATACAGGCTGAGCGTTCAGAGTGTCCACGGTGCGTTGTGGATTCAGACCCATTTNCCAAGCCAGGAATGGGAGACCCTGCTGCGAGGTGAAGCGAGTTTCGGNAANGATTGTATCAATATGTTGATGGAAGATGCATCCGCTGCAGGATTATCCATTAAGCATTTGTCTGCTGTTGAATCTTGATTCCTGANGAANAAATCTTCATGNTTTCTGCAGTANAAGCTTATAGTGTTTTTTAATTAATTTGTCGCAATTATATTTGATTGATAAGGTTTCTTCTTGTGTGATTGCTTTTATGGTTGATGATTTTACCATCAGTCCATGTAGGCTTCTGTATTTTGATGGTCGACAATTTGCTTTTTAGCTTTCATGATTAATCTTTTTCATTGCTTGTTCTTTCATTCTGTTGAGTACTTGTTTGATTGAGTTGTAGGATATAGTACTTTCTTGCTTGGTTATGAGAGAGTTGGATGCTGTTAGAGCCGTCTTCAGTGATCCCCTAGTACCTGATCTTGATCTCTTGTATGACGCGATCAACTTATCAAGGGATCAATATCCAGAGTCGGACTTTCAGCAAGCTTATAATCAAGTTATGAGTCATGGTGGCTCTCCAGCGCTGGCTTGGATTTCATTTACAGTTAAAACGGCAACAAGATTTGCATTAGATCATCAACCTGAACCTGATGTGTTTCTTCAGGTTCTTGAGGAATTCTGCGATCAACGGCGTNTGCTTAAAGCATGACATTGTTCGTCGATTGTTTTTCTAGACCCCAATGTTTGTTTGATNATACTCGTTTCGGTTCTTGTAATTGCCTTGACTTCGAATTATNTTTTGACTGGTAATGATTAACTCTCTGCGTATTTCAGTGCCTTGAGGCTCATGACCATGTGGGTTCTCAGGCTGCCTAATGCCATCACTTGCTTGGGGGTTCGCGTCTCTCCGACAGCATCGCCTTGGCTCTCTAACCACATCAGCAACTCTTTGGTTTGATCTGCCCACGCAGAAAGCGCAGCACGCAGCAGATCGTCTTGATCCATCGTCTCCTCGCGAGCATGAGCCCCCTCTGCTGCGGCCTTGAGGAGAGCATTGAGCTGATGCTGACTCAGAGCATCGGGGAAGGAGGGATCGAATTCGATGCTTAAGGAAATCTGAAGGTCATGGCCCAACCGTAAGCCCGGTTGTCCCCTTCGCGCCACTCCTCGCGATCATTGAACGCATTTCGCATCATCGGGATCCTCCGGAATCCCTTTAAGGGCAAGGGATATCCNCCGCGCAAACAACAGCGAAGGGTAAACGCTCCGAGCTCGACTGTTGTCTTTAAAAACACGCTTGAGAAGGCGAAGCAGCGGTTTNCTGGGCTGCATGCGACGACATAGTTCTGCAATGGCATCACTGCCATGCCAGTTCTGATCACCCTCTATCAACACGGCACCGTTGTTGAGATCTAGGCCCTTGGCTTTGAGGTCTAGACGCAATTGGTCACTTCTTCGACCATCGATGATGTTCAAGCCATCGATGCCTGCGTTCAATTCACTACTGAGTGCAAAATGACGGCAAAAAAGACACCCTCCGTCATAAACTAAGGTTAAGCTCATAATCTCAACAATTGACGAGACATGATCATTATGTGTTGAAAAAGATGATGACGAGATTCTAGCATTATCTTATCGATGAATGTGTTTTTTTGCAGTTGAGTACTTAGATCTACTACTGAAGATGGAGTTCATTGATCTAGATAATTGTAGCCTTGCCAAGATTTGGTGCCTTGTTCAGAATAGCTACAATGTCCTCATCACTGTCATATATAAACGTTTTTTTCGACGTCATTGTCCATGTCCAATCTTGCTCTAATAGTCCCATGTCGATTCTGTCAACAGCGACATCAAAATCCTTGATTAACACTTTGCCTTTGGGATCAATCACAAATGTATCAGAACCATTACCGCCAGCTACCTTGTCGGGTTTTTTCTTACCGCTTCGACCTGCATTTAAGATATCATCTCCACCATAACCCTTAATAATATCTCGACCTCCGTATCCAAAAATAATGTCATCCTCACCGGACCCTCTGAGCCTATCACCTCGACGTGTTCCTGTAATAGGAGGTTCGGGTAGATTTGTCAGAATGAAGTTATTGCTTACGTTGATTGATCCTCCCAAACCATCACTGACATTATAATGAAAATGTACTGGTCCAAATACATTTTTCTTTGGATTGAAAGTCCACGTATTGACAGCACTTTTGCTGAATGACCCTAGATTCGATTTAAGATTGTTGACGANCAAGCTGTTTTGATCAACATCTNCAATTCCTTGGATGAGTTGTTGATTCGTCAATTGATAAGGAGTATCTTCCTTTCCACGCCTCAGCTGTGCCAATGGTCCAACTCTCTGGGGCACATCGTTGCGGTTAATCACGTTTAGGGTTTTCATCGTTGCTACGAGTCCACCCTGTCCATCATTGACCTTGTAAGTAAGGTTTATTGGTCCATGGAAATCTTTAGGTGGAGTGAGAATGAATGTGCCATTTGGATTAACCTGGATGCTTCCTCTTGAGCAGATCAATTGGCTCACGGTCAGGAGATCACCATCACTGTCGCTAAAGCCTTCGGTCAGTTTTGCTGTGGTTAGCAGATAAGGAATATCCTCCTGAGCAGGGGGTAAGGGAGTGAATATTCCTGATTTTGCTGGAACATCATTAACAGCTTTTAAGTTTAATGTATTTGTGGCTTGTACTACCCCACCTAATCGATCACTTACATTGTAATTCAGCGTTACCAATCCAAAATAATTTTCTGGTGGTGTGTAGGAATATGTTCCATTTTCAGTTCCTACAATTGTTCCTACCGANGNAGTTACACTGTTGATGATTAGAGGATCACCATCAGGATCGTTGAATCCCTGTAACAGGTTGGCTGTTGAAATCAAGTAATCTTTATCTTCCATTCCTGCTGTAAATGTATATTGTTNACCCACTAATTTCGGACTATCATTGATTTCTTCTCCCCAAATTCCTTGCAGAGCTGCGATGTCTAATATGGTGTATGTTGTTGGTTCGATTCCACTCGCAGAACGGCCATATGCCATCAAGGTTTGATCACTAGTCGTACTGCTCCTTGTGCCGTAAACATCTCCGTCATCCGCCTCAAATGGATGCTCTAAACCCAATGCATGACCAAATTCATGTAACGCGGTACTTTTCCACGAATTCGTCTGTTCATCACCATACTTAAGGTTGATTGAAACGTCATTATATTTAAAAGTGACTTTTGTTGGATTGGTTGAGCTGCCAAAATATGTCCAGGCTTTACTGTTGACACCAGCTGCATTATCCCCTAATAAACTACTATCATGATTCATGATACGGATATCAGCCTGATCGAGACTTTCTGCCCTTGCAATTGTTAAGTTGACCTTTTCGTTTAGATTACTGATGGCATTATGAATAAAGTTTTGTCCTTCGCTACTGATTGGAAGGGCGTCAGCGGCAATATTTTTGCCAAATGTTGTGGAAACCCCTTCTGCGTCTATAAAATAAGTAATTGTATTGTTCTTGTCTTCGGCGTATTTTGTGATGATTGGNAGTATATTATTATCTATAATTTCCTTGGTTGTAAGTGTCATAGAGGCTAGCCCTTTTACTTTTAGTGTAATTCTTCTCTTTACAGTTTAGTCCAATGCCCTGGTTTTCACTTCGGTGAACCATTTTTCTCAGCCTTTTCTCATTGTCGTGTCATGACGCTTCGATGCCGTCATGCTCAGAAGGATGCTTCTCTCGTCAGCTCGTGCTTTTGTCAATGCATATTTTTGCTGGATTGTTCACGATTCGCTTCTTTTTCTAGCTTTTCCACACCTTCTGGGGAGGAGTCTCGGGCGATGTCTTGCGCAACGCACCAATCAGCTGTCAACTGGGTGACTTTTTGGCTTCTTTTTGATAGGGGTCGGTGGACGCTTCGGAGCTTTGATTCGGCTGCCAGATTGCCAATACCCCTGTCTGGAAAAGGGATTATGCCAAAACTGCGCTTGTTGCCATCCACCATCCACCGTTTGTTTGCTCGGTTCGAGAGTTCATCTCGATACATTGAAATTTGTCTGTCAGCACACCCCTGCTCTCAGATTTGTGCTGTGGAAAACCTGTGAAAAAAGTTGCCATTCACTGGATGGCTCCACTGATCAGGCTTGTTTCCGTACGGCTTCCCCGTTTTCAGCCGATTCCAAGTGAACGGTTCCGGTTGGCATCTCTACAGTTCGATCCAATGCTGATGAGGGTCTGATCTTGGCGTCATCGGAATCGTCCACTCCTGATTCCGACCCTCATCACTCGTTCCGATCAGACTGTTCCGTGTTGCTTCTTCACATGACAAGGTCTGTTGATGCTGGACTTCAGCTGCATTGACTTGAGAAGTGTTTTCAGATTTGGNTGCCTTTCTGTTTNTTAATCACTGAATCNACCCAAATAGTTGTATCGCTCATGAATTGATTTTGAGTGCTCATTTTGGTTGCAACTACGAGAACCAAAAACCACCCCGCATGGCGGTTGACCAGAAAGGAACATCATTTTTTTCGATTTGAATCTTTCCAGCGTTCCATAATCCCCGCTCTGCTGGTTTCCACCAGGTCCTCAGTCGTTCAAGTGGACTAAGCCTCCGAGGCCAAGGGCAGGACAGCATCATTGCTTCATGGTCTGGCACTCCTTAGTTGTGTCTCTCTGCCCTGTTTTGTGGAATGAGTGGATTCACCTATTCAGCTGGGCGAATTGCTTGAACGATGCGAAGCTTTTGATGCTTTGCCACCAACATATGTCTGCGGAGCCACCGGTTACTCCGCTCACCGCGCTTGTGGTCGACAACGAAGGTCGGCTGACTTACTTGGGTCAGGACGGTGTGCGTCGCGTGATCCTTGGCAACGCTGAATTGCTCGATCGGATTCAACCCGATCATCCCGATGAGGTCGATCCATCCACGGGCAACGCTGACTAGGTGCCGCCTTGGGTCACAAAGGGACCTTGGCGCTGAGCATGCTTTGGAGACCTTGACGAATTAGTACGCATGAACTAAAACGTATGTACTAGTTCNTNCGGTATGTCGGCAAGTTCTCCCTACGCAGTCTTCCGTGCTGAGGAATGGATGCGTGTTTCTCGTATTTCTTCGCGCAGGCTTGGCGCTTCCAGTTCTGGAGGCTCTAAGGGGGGTGCGAACTGCCTTAAGAAGCGATCCTTGCCGTCACAATCAAATTGTATTCAAGGTGAATTATTCTTATTCCCTGTGATACTGCCTTGCTAGCTAACTGGTTGCAGGTATTAAACAATCGATCCAAATTCTGATCTCAAATCTCTTTCTGATGATTNTGTTTGAAGCGTTTAATCGTTTGGTGTGATCATAGTCGTGTTGGATTATGCCCTTCTTTTAGAAAGATGTTGTTTTTTTACAAGATTGTTGAAGGGTTTGCAGGTTTATGGGGCTGTCGGTAGATCAACTTGATCGGCCAGAGGGCTAGGGGTATTCCGACAACCACGGCCAACTGGATCAATTGTTTTCCCATGCGCTTGTGAGAGCTCTCAACTCCAGCTTTGCTCTCTCATCTGGTTTCATGCCAGTTTTTGTCATCTAGTCACCACAGCCCCTGGCTCTGGCAATCTGTGTGCACCATTCTCCCTTGGTCATGTTCCTGTTCGCTTCTCAGACAGCTCCTGGTGGCCCTGCAGTGATCCTTCCTGCTCTGTTGATCACGGGTTTACTGGTTGCCGCGTCTCAGGCCTTTGTGCCTAAAAGCGATGAAAATGATTGATGACCCGACCTTCTAGTNGGCTTTCGATGTCTCAGCACTGCTGNAGCAGCTGCTCATGACCTCTTCATCCAAGCCTGGTTCTGGCTCCATAGGGTTGATTTGTGCCTATGGAGTCAATGAAGAGGATTCCTTTGCTGCTCCACGCAGCCTTGTTCGCTGCATTACTGCAGTTGCTTTTACCTGCGAATGCGCAACGTTTTAATTTATCCCCTAAATGGGGGATAGACCACAGCATTCAGCTCCTTTAAGACTGAATTGTATTTGTATTGCTTTGTTCGGATGGGATACCCTTATGACTTAATTGTTGAATTGGAGGGTGAATTACGTGTGNTTGCAATTCAAGCTATGAATGTCGACGATGCTTGGCGCCAGGCTAGGCAGCGTTATTCTGAACAGGTACGCGCAGTAGTCTTTAGTGGCGATTGTGANTTGACTGTTTTACCAGANACCTTTTCTTTCAANTAATCAGTCCTCTATTTGCCATGGATTTGGCTATTGAATCTCAATCAACGCAATCTGTTCTNCATGAATGTCGTGAATTACTCAAGTCGAAGCGGCTGATGCTCTGCATTGGAGATCACGCTCAACTTGCAGCCATGGCGAGTAGCATTGTTTTTCATGANCTTCTCGTTGCTGCTGTATCTACAGAAGAAGAAGGTTTACAGAGCGCTCGTGCCTATCAGCCTGATTTAGTCTTTGTCAGCGATGATCTTGAGGTGGGTTACGGAGTTCGTTTCTTGGAACGACTTAAGCAGCAACAACCCTCTTGTCGTGTGTTGATTATTCTTCGAAGAGAGAGCGATAATGTGGTTAACGAGGCNCTTGAGGCTGGTGCTGATGGTGTNATTTTCAGCTCTTCTCTTGGCACTGGTCACGGCGATTTCGTCAAAGCTTTAAGGGCGTTAGCAGATGGTGGAGTTTATTACCCTGCAACAGTTCGAAACCTGATTCATAATAAATTGTCTCCTTCTAAGCTCGATCCCCGNGATCACCTCTCAGATCGAGAAATGGATGTTGTTCATTATGTTGCTCAAGGTTTGCGAAATTCAGAGATTGCTCAGATTTTAAATATTTCTGCGGAAACAGTAAAATCTCATATTAGCTCGTCTATTCAAAAACTTGGGGTACGAGACCGTACTCAGTTGGCCATTCAAGCTTTGTTGCATGGTTGGATTACAATTCAATCTTGATCGCTGTATCTAGTGGTTTGCGTTCTGAGCATTTTTCGTGGCTTTGACGTGGATCACGTTTTCAAATGATTGGTTTCATACCCATTGGTTTGTTCCCATGTAATCGTGTTGGTGTTGTTGCTTGATCAATTCTTTTTTGTGTTGCCGGGGTTCCTGATGTCCTTTCGTCTCNGGGGCTGAGAGCCATAAAATACCCTTCAAGGGAAAAGCAAGGCGGAACAATTATCGTCAATTGCTCTGACGACACCCCGGCAATTCATATTGCTTGATGTACTCATGCATACTCACTATTTCTGCTCCTAACGTCAATTTTAATTTTTATCGGTTCAGTCCACTTTTAGCTCGTAAAAGCGATGATTCCCTCAGCCTGTTTTGTTTGATATTTATCGGATTATTGATGAACTTTTGTCCAGTTTGTTCGCTATTTTTCCTGTTTAAGGATCAATTTTGAATGAGTTGANTTTATGNATATGTCATTAAAAGACNTATTGCTTCTGCTGCCGTACCAACTTCAGAGAATTAATTTAGCACTTAGTGTCTTGAGCGCATGAAAGTCAACCTACTGATTCACCTGCATCCAACTCCACTACACTTTGTACCAACTTCACTACAAGCTTGGCTCACGTAGATCACTATGACATCAACCTAGTGTCTATTCTGCATCAGTCGTTTCTGTTCCCACCAATTTTGTAGGGCTGCTTGTGTGTTCTCAGGTCGGCATAGGGCTCCGTTATGACAGGTGAAGTGCCAGTTTTTTGTATTTGTGGTCCTTCTGCTGCGGGCAAAACCACATTTACTCTGGCGATTGCCAAAGGTCTCGCCAACAGGGGAATTACCTGCTTAGTGATCTCTTGCGACAACTATTATCGAATCAATTGGCAGCCTCACCCTCTCTTTGGTTTTGACACAGTCGACGCTATTGATATGGATATGCTTCGTCGTGATCTTGTGCTTACATCTCGGCGTCAGGCAACCAGTTTGCGTTTTTACGACATGCGTTATAGACACGTAGTGTGGCGCGACATCGATTGTAATTATGAGGTGATCCTTTTGGAAGGAGCTTACGGACCGCAAGATCTCATCGGTGATTTCCCTCTAGCAGGCCTCACTTATCTCCATCAGTCGCTTCTGTTGCGTTTGTTCCGTCGCTTGCGGCGGGATGTTCGTGAGCGGAATCGCCCCGCCAAAGTCGTGGTCAGACAGATGTTGCGAGAGATGTTGCCTGGTGAACGCAGCTTCATACATCCCTTGCGTCGTCAAGCAGATCTGGTTGTAAGCAATCCTTCACGTGGTGTCGAGATTCTGATCCACCGTATTTTGAATGCGCTTTAGCTGGAGTTCAGCTATCAAGCGGGTAGGTTCTTCAACGCCATGTCCTCTTACAAGATCACCATTGAAGGCGGTCCAACCTTCGAATGCGCAGATGACGTTTACATCCTTGATGCCGCTGAGGAAGCTGGTGTCGATCTGCCCTATTCGTGTCGAGCTGGTGCATGTTCAACCTGTGCAGGCAAGCTCACCAGTGGTTCTGTCGACCAAACCGATCAGAGCTTTCTTGATGATGATCAGATCAGCCAGGGATTTGCTTTACTTTGTGTGAGCTACCCAACCGCCGATTGCGTCATTGAGGCTAACGCAGAGGACGCCTTGACTTGATCCATTCATTCTTTGTCTTTGCATTGACATCATCGGCCTGTTTCCTCTTGATTTGATTGGTCAATTACAATTATTTCGATTACAAAGCATTGGCTTTGCCTTAGAAAAGTTTTTTTCAGAATTTTCGTTTTATCGCTTGCCTAATTATGTATAGCTTTATGCTTTTTGTGTGATCACTGGCTTTTTTCGATTTGGGTAAAGTTCTTTGCACATTGGACATATTCGTCCATCGCAGCCACGGGCAGTGCAGAATTCTCTGCCGTAAAAAATAATTTGAAGATGGAGGCGATTCCACGCATCCCTACGAAAAAGTCTTTTGAGATCTCGTTCCGTGGTTGCGACGTTCTCCCCGTTAGTTAACCCCCATCGTTGGGCCAATCTGTGGATGTGTGTGTCCACTGGGAATGCCGGTACCCCAAAGGCTTGAGACATCACAACGCTTGCGGTTTTGTGACCGACTCCAGGCAGTGCTTCTAATGCGCCAAAACTTTTGGGAACTTCACCGCCATGTCGATCGAGAAGGAGTTGCGCTAGGCGTCGCACATTTTTAGCTTTGGTCTTTGCCAATCCAAGTTGACGGATGTAGCCATGAATGTCTGCTTCTTCCAGATTGGCCATCTTTTGTGGGTTTGGTCCAGCTCTAAAGAGGGCGGGTGTGACTTCATTGACTTTTTTGTCGGTGCATTGGGCACTGAGCAAAACTGCGATTAAAAGCGTGAACGCGTCACTGTGGTCCAGGGGAATAGGAGTTTCGGGATACTGCTCATTCAGCCGTCGTAATACCAGTTTCGCCCTTTCCCTTTTAAGCACAACAATGGGTCTTTTTAGTTTGAGTCATGTTAAAAGAGTTTTCAGCAGTGATCGTTGCCGACTTGTTTGGAACGCATGACATTCTTCTCTCGTCAACTGATCGCTGAGTTGGTCTCCTGTCTCGCTTGACCTTTAGACGCCTGTCTTGGCAGCTGATCGAGCTGGTCATGTCGAGTCGGATCGTTTCACATGCCAAGTCTTGCTGTTGAAACAGATGCTGAATTGCAAAGAAGCCCAATCTGCATCATCGTTGATCATCAACGATGATGCAGACAAGGAAGCCCCTTGGTTGGATTGAAACGGTTTACTGCCATTCGATGGACGGTTCGTCGCAGTCTTGTCACCCTCAGCCTCTTAGGCATCTTGTCCCAATTCAGTTGTCGTACTGATCTTGAGCGACCTCAGCAGGTTGAGGACGACAGGCCGCAGGTGCTGACCACTTTTACTGTATTGGCCGATTTGGCCCGCAATGTTGCTGGCGATCGACTGCAGGTCCGTTCGATTGTGAAACCTGGCGCCGAAATTCATGGTTATCAGCCCACGCCAAGCGATATCCAGCAAGCCAGCGAGGCTGATTTAATTGTTGAAAACGGTCTAGGTCTTGAGTTGTGGGCCAAACGCTTTACATCAGCGGCTGGTGATGTTCCTACGGTCACTCTTTCCAAAGGCATGCAACCTTTGTTCATTGAAGAGGATGCTTATGCTGGCAAACCCAATCCACACGCTTGGATGTCTCCAAAGCGCACAATGGCTTATGTGGATCGTTTGGTTGAAGTCTTTACACAGCTCGACCCAGATGGCGCCAGTACTTTTGCCTCTAATGGAGAAGAATACAAGTTAAAACTGCAAGATTTGGACAACCAATTACGTCAGGCAATTCAATTAATTCCTGAGCAACATCGCTTGCTTGTTAGTTGTGAGGGTGCGTTCAGTTATCTCGCTTCTGACTATGGCATGGAAGAGGCTTATCTGTGGCCGGTCAACGCTGAGAGTGGTGTGACACCTAAGAGAATGGCTCGTCTTATTGACACGGTCCGTGATCGACAGGTTCCTGCTGTATTTTGTGAAAGCACGGTGAGTGATAAGTCTCAACGTGAGGTTGTCGCTGCTACAGGGGCTCGATTCGGAGGCACGTTTTACGTCGATTCCCTTTCAGATGAAAAAGGTCCTGCAGCGACGCTACTGGACCTTCAGAAACACAATGTCAACTTAATTGTAAATGGACTTGGCGCAAATTGATGTCGTTGATTTTAGATGCGCAGGCTAGCTGATCTATGCAACTACCTTCTTGTTTTAATTTTATTTTTACACCACTTTAATTGATTCAGGGCAGAACTCATCATGATTTTTTAGCACTGCAGTGAGTCCCCTCCCTTCGCCAAAGCCGCGTTTATCACCATTGTTGTTCAGGAAAAGCAATGAAATTGGTTTACGCTCGTGATCCCAGATGACGACGTCTACATCAGTATGGCTTAACTCCCTCACCTGTTGACGACTATTCGCTTTGATAATTTCCAATTGCTCACGTCCATTGAATAAGTCTGAGCTCAATTCGATCACATCACCTTCTTGTTTGTTGAAATTAACGATCATGTCAGCTTCACGTTTCCCGAATGCTGTATTCCCTTGAAAATGGAAGATATCAATTGCATTTGTTCCGGTTAAGCGACCTCGCCCTTCCATTGCAATATGTTTAACAGCTTCTTGTTCGTTTCTGTCGGTGAAGGTAGAATCTTGAGTTGCTATTTCCCTCTTGCCCAGGATTTTATGACCGATGAATTCTGGTTTGACTGAAATTCCTTTGGCATGATGAAAAAGAGTTAAATCGTCAATCGAGAAAATATCCCGATGACTGCTGTTGTCTGTTGTTTCGTTAAATTCTTCGCGCAGAACAAAGCGTCCAACTTCTTCTTCGCCTTCACAGATGTGAAATGCTACATATTCAACTGCTGCTTTGCTTGCTTGCATTCCAGATCCATATGTCAGTTCACTCGTAATGAGATTGTCGTTTACATCGTAAATATCGATATAGACGTCGCGCTTGTCTTCACGACCCATCAAATAAAATCCGAAGCCGTAGACAGGATTTTGCCATGAATTACCCGTACTGATGTCTGTTCCGGAAAAACGAACCTCGAGTTGTCCTTCCTCTGATTCGCTCGGCACAACTTCCAGAAATTGATCATAAGCATTATTTGTGACTTGATCTATACCTAGTGTTACATTTATTCCTCGATCAATATTGCCGCCATTGTTTTGACGTGCAATACCAGGTTCGTCTGGACCCCCGAAATTGCCGATTTGACTCATGCTGAAATCGACTTTAAATTGAGAGCCAAGCTCGATGAAACGCACTGTGCCGTTTGCGTTCGCATTAGGATTGTGTCGACCGCTAAAACTGCTGACAAGTCCTGTCGTTCGAGCGTTTGCTCCACTGAAATAAGGACTTCTGCTTGCGTAAGGGGAAAGCAAGCTTGTTAGAAACTGATTTGTAGCTCGCGGATTGCTACCGTTAACATCCAGCCAGCCGTTATCTACTTCAAATGTGATTAACTGCTCATTTAATTTGCCTGACTCACGAAGTTGGAAGAAAAAATTCTCGGCATTAGTTGAATTTTGAAAATCTGATCTGGCAATTGCCTGTACGGGTTTAGTTCTTTCAATCTCATCACTGGCAGACATATACATATAACGACTTCCCTCTGGACAGCATTCCCCCATCTCTTCAGGCTTGCGTACATGCCCGTCGTGATGATCTTTTCCTGGTCGGGCCTGATGGTTTTGTTGAGAACTCCTCGCTGGTACATCCTTCACATGGTGATGCTTCGGTCCGTGATGATGGAAGTCATGATCAGGCCCATGCTGTTGCCCGTGTCGTGACCCATGTCCAGGACCATGCTGTGGGCTTGGATGACCGCTTCTTGCATCATGATGTTGAACATGATGATGTTTTGGTCCATGTTTTAACTGATGATCAGGCCCCTGCGGCGGGCTTTGATCATGTTCTACGTCAAGATACTGCCAGTCTTTGAATGTTCCTGAAATATTGTGGGGATCTTTGTCGTGTTCATTGGTCATTATCTCTCTAGGCTCATCGTGGCCAGGGCCATCCTGCCTGTTGTCATCTAATCGATGGTGATGTTCATGTCCATTGTCAGGAACTTTAGTCGTACCGGCTGTGTGGGGGGCCATGACGTGTGTTGTGATGGATGTTGAAGGTTGTCTTTGCCTTCGATCACTACACTGATTGTCTTGTTTGATTTTGAACTTGATCTGGCTCACACCGTATTGTGATTTCGGTCAATGATGAGATGAACTGTTTGCTCTTCAGTATTTCCGTTTTATGTGCTTTAAGCTTTTTGCTTTCTTTTTTAATGCTCGCTCATTCCATTCCCTTCGTCTATGACTTTTTGATTAAAGACTTTTGATTCCTTGCTTGGCCTATGTTGAATCGACTCTGATTTTTTGTTGCTGATTCTTCTGTTTGCCTAGGTTGGTCTTTTCGAATGCTAACCTAATAAAAAATTGGTTCTTGAGTGCGCATCGAAGCTGACCAGCTCTGTGTTGACTACAACGGCACGGTCGCTCTTTACGACGCCAGCTTGCATCTGCCAGCCGGATGTATTTGCGGTTTGGTTGGTATGAATGGTTCTGGAAAGTCCACATTATTCAAAGCCTTAACTGGATTTGTTCGGCCATCAAGGGGTCGCATCCGCATTAATGGAAGCAGTGTGAGAGAGGCGCAGAAGCAGCAGTCGATCGCCTACGTGCCGCAGAGCGAGGGGATTGACTGTCAGTTCCCTGTATCCGTTTGGAATGTCGTGATGATGGGTCGATATGGTTCGATGAATTTGTTGCGCATTCCTAGAGGTTCTGATCGTATTGCCGTGCGTGATGCTTTAGAGCAGGTTGATCTTCTAGACCTTCGCGATAGACCGATCGGAGCACTTTCTGGTGGTCAGCGCAAACGTGCCTTTCTCGCTAGAGCGATTGCACAACGTGCGGATGTTTTTTTGCTGGATGAACCCTTCAATGGTGTTGATGTACGAACTGAGCAATTGATGGCTCAGTTGTTCTTGCAATATCGTAATGAAGGTCGAACAATCTTGATTTCGACGCATGATTTAAGTCATGTTCGCGATTTCTGTGATTTGGTGGTCTTGATTAACAAGACTGTGGTTGCCTATGGGGAGACCTCGGAAGTATTCACGCCAGAGAATTTGTCTAGAGCTTTTGGAGGATTGCCGCCAGATCTTTTAACAGGAAACAGTACCCCAGAATCTTCAAGCTGATCCCTTGGCCATCACACGATTGAGGACCTCCTGTTTGATCTGGGCTCGATCCCGCTCCACATAAATCTCTGCCCAGTGCTCTGCTTTCGATTTTTTTTGCAAGGATTCAAGTGAATCCTCTATTTCATTGAACAGTTCGTCGACAAAGGCCTCTGGATGGTTTCCAAAGCTGCTGTGACGACTGAGTGCTTTGTCAAGGCGATTGATCAGACGTGTGGCTCGGGACATGGTTGGCTTTTGAAGTGAGAATGACTGCTGAATAAATAGAATTGATATAAATGGACTAAGTGCATTTATAATTACTTGATGGTGTCCTTCTTATTTTTGATCGATCTCTGCTGCTGAATCGCTAGATCCTGTTGATTTGTCTTGAAGCACACGAATACCAGTGCTGTCTTGTAGCTGACGCAGCAGCGTTGCCAATGAAAGATTAACTTGTCCTTCACGTTCTCCAATCAGGGTGACCTCATCAACTTCGATGGGCTGAACAGTGTTACTCAACATGGTCAACAAAGGTTCTAGTTTTTGCAGCAGAAAAAGTCGTTTTGCATCATCACCAGAACGTTTCAATGATTCCACGAGATCTCGCAGGCCTTCCGCTTGTGATCGACCCTCTTCAACAATGGTTGCGGCTTCACCTTTTGCTTCAGCCACCATCGTTTCGCATTCCGATTCGGCTGGCGCAATTACATCAGCTTCAAGCTGTTGCATCACTTGTTTAATGCGTTCTTCTTGAACTGGCATTTCCGCCTCGGCTCTAGCTAGCTCAGCTCCAACTTTGGCCTGCACTTCTGCAACAACAGCATTTCTGCGAGTGACCGCATCTTTAACTCGCTTTTCGGCATTTGCTGTGGCGATGGCGAGTTCCTTGTCAAGGCGACGAAGTGAAGTCGTTCGTTCATTTTCAGCTTGTTTAACCGCTGATTGCGATGTCGCTTCCGCTTCGGCAATGCGAGAATCTCGTTTCAACTCGACGAGTTGTTTCCTGCCTATTGAATCGAGATATCGAACATCGTCAGAAATATTCTGTATTTGCAAGGTGTCGAGTACTAGGCCTAATTTCTGCAGATCATCCTCTGCTTCTTCTAATAAAGTACGCGCAAATGTAATCTTGTCTTCATTCAGTTGTTCAGGGGTGAGGCTGGACATCACTCCACGTAGGTTGCCCTCAAGCGTTTCTTTTGCAATGTGTCTAATTTCATCTTGAGTTTTACCAATGAGACGCTCAATAGCATTGTGAATGCCAGGTTCTTCTCCTGAGATTTTTATGTTGGCTACTCCAGAAACATTCAATGGAACTCCTCCTTTGGAATAGGCACTCTCAACTCGAAGATCGATAATCATGTTGCTGAGATCCAGCCTCATCACTTCCTCAACCACTGGAATTCTGAGAGCACTGCCACCGCGCACTGTGCGATAACCAATTTTGTCTCCTGCTCCGGTCCGATTTGGTAGTCCAGCAAAGATCAACACCTCGCTGGGTTGGCAGATGTAATACAACTGACGTAACAAGACAATAAAGGCCCAGACGCCTGCGATACCAGTAATTCCAATTGCAATCATGAGTGATCTCCTGTGGATGACAGGGTGCCAAGCAGGTCAATGCCAAGGATTTCATTCACCTGCTCGAAGAATTGGCGTACAACCACGTGGTTGAGCGCGACCAAATTGGCGAGTGACTCTGCGTTATTTCCGTCGAGTGCGGTGACCCGTTTGATTTGCAGTTGAGCTGGTAGACGTGTCGCCTGTGTTAGCACCATCTCGATTTGTTGTAAGAGGAACACAAGTTCTGCGGTGCTGCCAGCGTCTTCCCAAACCTTGGTGAGAAGGTCGTTGACGAGGGCGCTGGCTTTGACATCTTCTGCAGTGGCTGCAGCTCGGCCGCGTGCTCGTAATTCCTTGGCTCTTTGGCTGGCTTGGGCGGGTAAGACTTGTTCGGCTTGTAGTCGTAGACGTTCGAGTTCTGCTCTCACTTTTTGCAATTGCTGTTCAGCCCGTGCTTTTGCTTCGAGTTCTGCTGCCTGGGTTCGTTCCTCTTCAGAACGCGCTTCTTTTTCCATTTCCGCCACCTTGGTGCGGACTTCGTTGTCTTTTTGTAGAACGACTGCTTCGGCATCTGTTTTGACCACTTCCGCCACTTCTTCCATTTCCGCTTCAACCCGTTCGGCTTGACCGATCGCTTCGGCTTCTGCGATTTCTGCATCCCTCACAATCTGTGCGACTCGTCGACGGCTGATTGAGTTCAAATAATCAACGTCGTCCGACACACTTTGAATCTTGAGTGTGTCTAGTTGCAATCCAAGCCGTCGCATATCTGCGTCGACATCTTCGGCAATTTGTTCTGCAAACCGCAATCGATCCTCATTCACTTGTTCGGGAGTGAGTTGGGCCAAAACACTGCGTAGATTTCCCTCTAGATTTTCTTTGGCAACTTGAACGATTTCGCTTCTGTCATGTCCAAGAAATCGTTCGATTGCGTTATTACGTACCTCAGGGTCTGTGCTGACTTTGACGTTTGCAATCGCCTGAATATTGAGAGGTGTCCCTCCGTGTGAATAGGCATTGTTCACTTCAACCACAACGGGCAAAAGAGTGACGTCCATGCGCCGAGCCGTCTCCAGAATGGGCTTGACGAAGGTGCAGCCGCCATTCGCGACAACGCGGTATCCCTTGGTGCCTTGGTTGCCGTGTTGCGATTGTGAGCCTGTGACGACCAGCATCTCGTGAGGTCGACAGATCCGAATCATCCAGCGACAGATGACAGTGAGAACAATCAAGCTGACGAAAACAGTGCCAGCTCCAGCCACAATCAATTCACCTTGATTGCGGTTATTCGGTAGAAAGGCCGGTGTGGACGGCTGCGTGGGCAGCGGGGGTCCCGACATAGTTAAGCGCGAGGGGCTTATTCCTCAACTAGCGACGATTCACCGAAACGGCCATCAGATCCGTTGGACAGTCAGGGTGTGGCCTTGGCTAGCGACCACCACCACGGCTGTTCCGGAGGGAAGAGTTCCATGATCGCTGAGGGCTGGTCGTCGGACGAGAGTGCCCTTCGCTTGCAGTTCAATTAAGCCGCGCTGATGTTCTCCGAGCTCGAGCGTGACGAGCCCTTCCAGGCCGATCAGATCGTCTGTTCGAATCAAGCTGTTGGCTTCACGCTGTCCCAGGATCCGCAACAGGCGAGCGGCAGCAAACCCCATCACAAGCCCCATGCCTGCGGAGACAACCAGGACCGGCAGCCAAGCGACTCCAATCGGGAACAGCGTGAGCAATAAGCCACAAAGGCCGAAACTGCACAACCCGAAGGACCAAAAAGGCGTGCTCAGCAGGATGGTGAGATTGCCTCCAGTGCCATCGCTGTCCAACCCACCGTCATCGTTCAGCGATAGTGCGATGAGCACACCGCCAGCGAGGAAACAGAACAGGAACGTGCTCAGCATGACGGTTCAGGATGAAGTCAGTTTGGGTCGCATCAGACGTTCCATCTCCGCCTCGAGATCATCAGTGAGTTGCTGGACTGCTTTACGACGATTGTGTTGATAATCCCGTAAGCGTTGATCAACAGCGATTGATGTGCCCATGCTCAGCTCAACGCGCTGCGGGCCTAGAGACGGTTCTCCTTTCCACGGATTGTCTTCGATCCAGCCGATCGCTTCTTCGACGATCAGTACCATTTCGGCGAACCGGTCAAAATCAGGTTGGTCACTGACGTAGTGACCACTGACGCAGGTGAAGTGTTCCACCAGTCGCATCCGGTTCAGTTGCAGGTTTGCTTCCCTTGCTTCCCAGTCGGCCAGGCTGCGTTCTAGGGGTGGAAGTTGCGCGAGGTTTTCTCGATAAATCCTGTCCCAGGCTGCTTGTTCGATCCGGCGGCAGCGTTCTTGAAGTGTGCCACTGGCTTTCAGACCAAAGTGGTTTTCAGCTTTCTGAAGACCATGCAATCGATAGGTCTCAATTCGATCAATGAGGGGTTGTCCCGCAGTTGGTTTCAGCCGTTCCAGTCGTTCAAGGGCATCGATTAGAACCGCACCGATGCCCAGCAAGCGCTCGCGTCGATCGACGACAGCTTGGTTCTCGATGTCATCGACTCCAAGGTGCCGTTCAAGTGCTCTGAGCCGTGTATCGAGTGCGCTCCAATTTGGGCGCCTCCAGCTGTAGCGGATGCCAATGGGGACCAGATGGAGAGCTCGAGCGTCCTTAGCTTTTGCCATGTCTTCCACGGCCCAGAAGGCCAGTTGCGCTGCTCCTGGTTCCAAGGGAGCCATCTCCCCTGAAAGATTGTTTGTGGCTCCTTCCGGCGCAATAACCAGCGCGTGCCGCCCCATCGCCAGAACTTGTCTGGCTTGTGAAAGGGCTGGCCGGTCAAGTCGTCCGCGATGGATGGCAATGCCTCCGCTGCGCTGCAGCAACCAACCAATCACTGGTCCTGCCCAGAGCGGAATGCCTCGGTCGTAAAGGAAGCGAAGTTCAATGGGCCGCTGCAGGGAACGTCCGAGTTGCCGAGCGGCATGTGGCACTCGATTCCAGAACAAATCCGCCATCACCAAGGGATCGCGGGGGCTTGGATGACGGAACGTCACCAATAAAGAGCGCTGCCCGGTTTGAAGGGCATGAAATTCATGAGCTAACCCTTCAGCTGCATTTCCATTGCGCAGCTGGAGGCGCTGGCTCTTAAACAAAAGAGGCAACAGGCGTTGCAGGATGGCTTGGACGGCACGACTTGATTGCGTTGGCAGGCGACGTAGGGCGGGACGTGCGGTCTGAATCGTGGCGCGCGGCAAGCGTGAGGGCCTAAACAGCTAAAGCCTGCATAGCGGATCAGAGCTCTGCGTTCACGGGCGCTGGGACGACAGGGCGAACTGGCCAATGATGGCGTTGCGTTCCAACGGGCACGACTGTTGCCCATGGCGTTGTCGTTGTTTTGACAGAGTCAATTGACAAATCAAAGGTAGTCATTAACAAAACAACAACAAATATGAGTGACATTTGCTACATGAGTGCATGTACTTAGCGCATCATGCCTTTGCATTAAAAAGCACCATGCGTCAACTCATTGCTGCAGCCCTAGCACTTGTGGTCGGCCTGATGGCCCCTTCCGTTGCTATGGCTGCGGATAGCGCACACGGTGGCCAAATCTTCTCAGCGAATTGCGCGGCCTGTCATGCCGGTGGTGGCAACGTTGTGAACGGTCAGCGCACCCTGTCGCAAGACGACCTCAAGGCGTATCTCACCAATTACAACGACGGCCATGAAGAGGCCATCGCGTATCAGGTGACCAATGGCAAGAACGGCATGCCCGCTTTTGGTGGCAACCTCAGTGCCGATGACATTGCGGATGTGGCGGCCTACGTCGAGAGCCAGTCCGTCAATGGTTGGGCTTGATCGTTAAACCGGTCTCTGACCTGCTGAAAGACTGAGGGGTGAACGGGATTCTTGAGCTTGTGACGCAGTTCCTGTTGGAACCCCTCAGTCAACCTTGGATGGTTCGTGCATTTCTCGTCAGTTCCCTCGTTGGCGGAGTTTGTGGGTTGCTGTCTTGTTATATGACGCTCAAAGGGTGGGCGTTGATGGGGGATGCCGTGTCTCACGCCGTTCTCCCAGGTGTGGTTCTCGCCTATGCCCTGAGTCTTCCCTTGTCGTTGGGTGCGCTGGTATTCGGCATTGGTTCCGTGGCAGCGATCGGATTCGTGGAGCAGAAGTCGCGGGTCCGCGAGGACACAGTGATTGGTTTGGTGTTCACCGGATTTTTTGCATTGGGCCTGGTGCTGCGATCAAAAACGGTGAGTCACATCGACTTGAATCACATTTTATTTGGGCATGTGCTGGGGATTTCTCATGGAGATCTTTTGCAAACGCTGGGCATTTGCTTGTTTGTGTTGTGCGTGCTTCTGCTGCGACGCAGAGATTTGATGCTGTTCTGCTTTGATCCAACCCACGCTCGATCGATTGGAATCAACACGGGTCAACTGCATTACATGCTTCTCGGTCTGTTGTCTTTGGCGGCAGTGGCCTGTCTTCAAACCGTGGGAATCATTTTGGTGGTAGCGATGATGGTCACACCAGGTGCCACGGCTTATTTGCTCACTGATCGTTTTGATCGGATGACGATGCTGGCCGTTCTCAGTGGTGTTTTGTCGAGTGTGATGGGTTTGTTTATTTGTTATTGGTCAGATAGTGATCCAGCAGGATGCATCGTTCTGGTGCAGACAGCACAATTTGTTCTGGCATTTTTGTTTGCCCCCCGTTACGGCATTCTGCGCAACCAGACGAACTTGAGTCCTTGAAGCAAGCTCAGGCTGGCAGCACTTGGCGAAAACCTTGGTGCTCCACAACCGATAGCGGCGTATCGAAAAGAGCACTCAGTGGTTTCGCCTGCAACTGTTGTTGAGGGTTGCCGTCGCCGCAAAGTTTTCCCTGATTGATGAACAACACCCGGCCCATTTCTGGAATGATTGTGTCGATGCGATGGGTGATCAGCACAAGGGTGGTGCCATTGCGGCAGAGCTGTCGCAGGCTTTGCAGCAACTGATGGCATGCTTTGAGATCGAGGGCACGACTCGGTTCATCCAGCACCAACACGGCGGGGTCATGCACCAAGGCTCGAGCGATCATCAAACGTCGCTTTTGTCCATCGGAGAGAGATCCGAAGCGTTGATCTGCAATGGAAGCAAGATTGAGCTTGGTAAGTAGCTCAGTCACCGTGTCGGTTTGGTTGCTGTTGGCCGTTTGATCACGGCCCAACCGCATCGAACCGAAAAAACCACTCAAGACGATCTCGCGAGCGCTGATCTGAGGTAAGAAGCGTGTCTCAAGTTCACTGCTAACCACACCAAGACGTCGACGCAGCTGCCAAAGATTGACGTTGCTGCTGCCGAATAAGTGCAAATGAGAGTCGGGCTTCACGATCGGATAAAGGTTTCGATCGATCAGCTTCACAAGGGTGCTTTTCCCTGCACCGTTGGGGCCAAGGATCGTGGTGGATTCGCCCAACCGCAGCTGCAGGTTGAGCTCGCTGATCACGGCACGACCGCCGAGCCAAGCCTCAACGTTTTGCGCATCAAACCAAATTCCAGCTGTCATGGATGTTCTGCGAGCAGACGATCGATCACGATTTGGAGGCCTGGAGCAATCGGGCGCTTCTGCTGGTGCTTCTCACTCCAAACCTGACCACTGGCGAGCTCATCGATGCAGACCAATTTGAGATCATCGCCCTCGAGCAACTGCAGCTGTTCAATCGGAACCTCTAATGCTCCTCGAAACACATGAGCGAGTCGAGTGCCGCGGTGATCACTGAACCAGTGCTGGAGCGGTTGGTTGGGGGCCCAGTTGATCTCCTCCTTTAACTCACGCATGACCGCTTGAAGGGGGGTTTCCTCTGGATCGAGATGGCCACCGAAAAGACCCCAATGACCGGGATAAAGGATATTTTCAATGTTGTCACGAAGCTGCAGGAGCCAAAGACCATTACGCTCCAGCATCGCTAACGCAACCTCGTGCTGCATGGGTTGAATGCCAGGCTGTTTTGTGATGGTGTTAGCTCAACATCTGGGTGGAATGCTCTAACGCGATCCATCTTTCCAGTTTTCTCGAGCCTTATTTTGTTCGTCAGAACAAGACTTCAGGGGCACGACGTCAACCGGTCTGGTCACGGCGATGGCGAGGCTTGCCACTCTGTTTCAGATGGATTTTGGCCGTCTTGAATTTGAGGCTCAGCTCATTGGTTGTTGAGAGAACGGCATAAATCGTTTGGTTGTTCTCGTCTTGGAAAGGGAGGCAATCTAGGCCGTCGGGATGAAGATCGATCTCTCGTGTTGTGCCATCTCTGAGCAAGTAAGTAGTCATGCTTGGCGAGATCTTTTACCCACTTGTATCGCTCAAGAGCGACTTTGCAAGCTTTTAGGTGGAACGATGCCAAATGGCTAATCCGCCGCCGCGCCCACGGGCTGCGAGCCATTCACGATTTTGTCCCATTCCGATGAGGGCAAAGAACGGCATGCGTTGTGGGCTGGGTGTTGTAATCGAGCGTTGCAGCAAGGTTTGGTTGTTGATCATCACGGCAACACTGTCGAAGCTGAACATCAACAACGGTCGAGTTCCCTTGAGTTCGGCGTCCCCCTGAAAACAAAGGCGTAAGGGGCCAACAGCCACCTGATTGCCAATTCGCAAACGGTCGTTCACCGCCTCAAGGCTCAGCTGAGCGCCGAGCGAGCGCAGCAGTGGATCGGTACCTGGTGATGGTCTTTGACCGGTGCGAGTCCAGGTTTGTTGCAACCTCCAAATGCCGGTCAGTGCTTGTGGATCTATACCGCTGCCCACTTGCTTGGCAGTTTGTTCGAGGCTCAGGATTTGGTCAATTGTGATCATGCAGGGAGAATGATTTGATGCCTGCAAAGCTAACCGAGCTTGAAAGCATAATGATTGGTTGGGTTAGGCGTGCATGATGCGTGATCGGAACACTTGTACAGAATCAACTTCAAAAAGTTGCATTAAATGTAGAAATCTAGCGTTCATCGAACAACGGGTTGTGGAACAAGCCAACGACGTAGAGATTGCTCAAATTCAGCCAGGTTTGATGAGATTTTTAATCAAAATGGACGCATGAGATTCAAATAGAGGAATCACTCGGTAGGGAGCTTAAGCAGGGCAAGCTTGAGAGATAAAAAAAATCAGGAGAAATGCTGCCTTAAGGGCAAAATAAGCTTACATAAGTTTATTTATTTTAAAAAAATAATCTTTCAAGATGGTAGAATTTTTGTTTGCGATAACGTTATGACAGCATTTTTGCCTAAGGTTATTGTATCAAGCAGTAATAATGCTCAAGATAATTCAGAGTTCATCATTACATTTCCGATTTGGAATGCTCAGACAAACAAAATTATAGAGCAATGTAGTCAGCAGGCAGGCTGTTGGTCGTTTTCAAAGCAAAAATATCCTTTAAATCTTTCAGGACCCGCCATATCAAAGGGATATGCGCCACAACAAACCATAAATGTAACATTTAGTGCTTCAAGTATAACATCTAATCCCGCAATAATGTCTGGCGTTCTTGATACAACTCAGTTTCTTAATGCAAATCAATTAACTTGGGATAACAAATTAAATAGTTATCCAATGGTTATACCCTTTGAGACTTCTCAAAACAATCAATGGCAACCAACGAGTTATCTTAATGCAACATTCGGACGTGCTGGTCAAAATCTGATGGCTAATGGGTTACCACTTGCCAATCAAATCAAAAGAAGCATTTTCGTTGCTGATAATAGACCGCAACTAAGCCTTGGCAATGGTGCAATAAGAACGATTAATTCTACATCAGATTCATCATCAAAAATAGTTCAGTTTGATCAAGATGGCATTAATGAGGGCGTCACAAATAATGTTGGTATTGAAGATTTTTCAGGGTTAAACGATAATGTGGTGATTAAATGGACTACATATGTTCGCATTCCGACAACAGGTTACTATCAGTTTAATTTGATAGGGACTGGATCAACAAAAACACTTGACTTGGCGGACAATGATTGGAGTGGTAATCGGACAAAGGGAGATATTGTTAAGCTCAATGTTACCTATCAAACGGGAGATTCAGGTACAAATAGTGTTCAATTGAATTGGGCAAGGCCAGATGAAGATGGAAACATGATTTCAGAGATTGTACCGGCTACTTCAATGTTTCTGACAGAGGAGGCTGCAAGCAATACAATCGATGAAGGGGGTGAAAATAAAGTTATCAAGATCTATGCAACTTCAAAACCTAATGCCCCAATTAATGTCAATATAAAAAGCTCAACAAAGTCAATTGTACCACATATAGGCGATCAATATGCGACAAGGGTAATCAAACCAAAGACTGAAAATAAAACATATACGGATGGTGATGATTATACTCTAAAACCACCCTTATCTTCTAATCAAATATGGTGGGAGGGCTCCAATATTGGTGTGTCACAAAGAAATCAACTTTCGAGTTTATTCTATTCCCAGAATTTAATGGATGGTCTAACGCCTTGGGGATTGGCACCATTTTCTGGATTCACTCACGCAGCAACAATCAGCCAGGGCAATATTCAATCACCAACAGGTCAGCACCCATTAAAAATGTCAAACATGGGTTTTGATCCCTATGTATGGCAAAATCAA
>NZVB01000046.1:0-31923 GCA_002701375.1 Cyanobium sp. NAT70
CAATTAATTTTGATTCCCTTTGTGCCGCGTAAGTCAAAAAGGCCAGTGCTTTGGTCAGGCTTGATCCGGTTAATCCGCAGTGTTCCCCCTTTTAACCAATTGTCTGCAAGTGTGGAAGAACGACCGACCCAGTCGTAACGAAACGCCTGCTTAACCCTTGTGGAGGCGCGATCAAACCAAGCAAAGATGTCTTTTTGTCCATCAGAAATACAATAACTTTTTGCATCTAATGGACAAATTGTTGTATGAACACCCAAACCAAGGCCCGTCGTCTCAGAGATATTTTCCTCAAGCTCAAGGATGTCACCGTTAAATCTTATCCTGTACATGTTAAACCCTTCAGGAGGATCCGTGACAGGGGTCGGCATGCCATAAATCAAGGAATTCATTCCTCCCTGACAACTATTAATAAATTCAAATTCCTGATAAGGATTTTTGCTAGGAAATGCCTGAATATGATGACTAATTGGATTATAGTCTCCGTAATTCCAATACCATAATGACGCCAATGAACGACCTGTTGCTAAATCCAAAACGTTGACACCACCACCCATCTTCTGAGGCATAACAACTAAATGCTGGCCTAAGTCTCTACCATTTAACTGAAACTTTAAGTCTGTGATGTTGACGATTTCACGATCAACCTTAAGCCCCTTTGATGTAATGTAATCCTTGGGACGTTCAGTCACCCGAACGCCATGATCCGGTGCCTTTTTATTCCCGTCACCTCGAGATGCGGCATTGCCTAAACCAGACAAATCAGCAGCCTCGGCCTTTTGCGCTGGCCTTAAACCGAGCAATCCAAAAACACCCAACGCTGAAAGCTTGAGCGCATCTCGACGTGTAGATGATCCCAGAAAAGAAAAAATATTGTTATTACGATTGTCCATTGATTAGCCAAGCTAAATATTAATTAGGCTAGCCATGGCCTAGGAGGAGGTCCACGGGTGCAACCAAAAGTCAGGGAATCAACAAAAAATGGCGGTGAATCCTGCTTCCAGGTCGGCGAGTTGTGAATCGATCGCTCACGGCAAGGAACAGCAGGCTCTCAAACCGATTGATGATTTAAACAATTCCATGCTGAACGAGTTGCATCACGCATCTCAACTGATCAGAATAAAATGAAAGATTCAATCTCTATGCAAACCTTTAAAGCGAGAGACATTCTGAGCCTGTTTCCTTTTTTTTCTGCCATAACTGCCTTCATAATCGCGATATGGCATTTAAGTTCTAACGATCCAATTGTGCATTCGCACGGCTACACGATGCTCAGCGCATCACTTATATGCTTATCCATTGGCGGCGTATGTGCCACTCAGTGGCTGATTTTTCTAACACAAAAAGAGGCGAATAACATCACAAAGCCCGACCTAGATGAAACATTAGGCACATTAAAATAAGTTTTTTCAATCATCGAGAACTCACCTTTCGCCAGCTTTGCGAAAGAAGCCTAAATGATGACAGCCTATTATCTCTCACCATCATTTTTTAAAAAAGAGGAACACTTCATATCATGACAAGACTTCATTGGCCCAATAAAAATAAATGTTCAGCGAGACAAGCCAAGGCAAGGAAACTTCTAGGCTATTACAAAATTTGCAGCATCAACTCAACTTAAAAACACTAAAATCAATGATCAAAGACCACCCATTACAGAAGCGAGTAATGCTTGCTGGACATGCAAGCGATTTTCTGCTTGATCAAATACACGACTGGCATCACTTTCCATCACCTCCGCACTAATCTCTTCATCACGATGAGCAGGAAGGCAATGGAGCACGATCGCATTTGTAGCGGCCTGATCCATTAAGGCTTGATCAACACAAAAGCCCTTAAAGGCCTGCTCACGCTCTCTCTGCTCCTGTTCCTGTCCCATCGAGGCCCAAACATCGGTGTAAACCGCCTGAGCGCCGTTGACAGCTTCAGCTGGATCAGAAATGACCTGGATCTGCGCACCGTTCTGGGATAAAGAACGGGCCTGTTCCAACACTCCAGGGAGTGGTTCAAATCCAACAGGACAGCCGATCCGAACATTCACACCCAATAAGGCACCGCACTGCATCAACGAATGAGCCACATTGTTGCCATCGCCGATGTACGCCAAAGTCTGACCAACTAGTTCACCATGCACCTCACGCATAGTGAGAAAGTCAGCGAGAGCCTGGCAAGGGTGTTCTAAATCAGTCAAAGCATTGATGACTGGAACTGTTGACCAATGGGCGTAGTCAACCACCTCCTGCTGGGCAAAGGTCCGAATCGCCAAAACATCGCAGTAGCGACTCAGCACACGTGCTGTGTCTTCAAGCGGCTCTCCACGGCCGAGCTGCGTCAGGCTGGGGTTGAGATCAACGGTCTGTCCACCAAGACGGGCCATTGCAACTTGAAAGCTAACCCGTGTGCGTGTGGATGCCTTATTAAAAATCAGACCCAAAACACGATTGCCCAGGTCGATCCGGCGATTGCCAGACTTCAGCTGATGGGCCAAGTCGAGGAGAGCCCCAGTTTCATCGGCGGAGCAATCCGCAGAGGAGATGTAATCCCGACCCTTCAGGGCTGTGAGAACAGCAGCGACGCCCGTTGCCATACCAGCCAGTGCTCTAAAGGGGTTTTATCGGGGATGAGAGGGCTAGAAGTCAAGCCTTTGCTCGTGTAGCTTCGCAGACAACATCGGGCGGTAGATGCCCGCAAACCCAGTTGTCAAAACGAGTTTTGCAGAAAATTGCCACCTAATTGTCTCGAGTCAGGTCCCAATGCATCGCGTCAACATCAAAGACATCCCACCCCAACGCCTGACATCAAGGCTATGGACGAAAGTCCCCGCGTGCGTCCGTTGAACGCGACTGAGACGTAATGATCAGATCGTTAGACAGACAAAGGAAACAGCCACTCACATCAATTTTGCGCGAGAAACTGACATCCTGAACAAATCAAACCAATGCATGGCTTAGCCATCAGCAATCAACTGGATCAAGGCCTTTCTATTTGCAATGCACGAATGCATCCTTCTAGACACCAAGATACAAACCACCTATGGATTCAAGGAGACAGCAAGAATTGACCTCAAAGGCCAAACCAATCGCTTTAGCTCGACAAAAAATCAACAAATGATAATATCATTGCAAGCGAGTTACATGCATACATGCAAAAGAAAAAGAAGCACATTTGAGCAAATGCGCTTCTTTTTTGTGAAAATTGATCGATCACTTGAGCAAGACAATAACGGTTTACTCAACAAGCAAAAGAGATATATGCCTATGCAACTGAAATCAAAACCATAAACGAATTAAACTTCGATTCCGGATGGCAATACACTTGCATCAAGCATCTCCTTAAGATCATCACCCTCAATGACTTCCTTTTCCAGTATCTTCTGGGCAATCGTTTCTAATAATGCCAAATTCTGACGAAGAATTGCAAGAGCATCATCGTGAGCTCTATCAACCAGACCTCTAACTTCTTGATCAATCGCCTGAGCAGTTGCGTCACTGACGGAACGCCTCGGATTATTGCCTTGACCCAGGAAGCGATTGCCACCCTGTTTGTCGTACGCCAATGGACCAAGTGTCTTACTCATTCCATACGTTCCTACCATTTGCTCAGCTAAATCTGTAGCACGTTGCAAATCATTAGCAGCACCAGTTGTAATTTTACCGAACACGATCTCTTCCGCAGATCGTCCACCCAGAAGCGTTGCAATTTGCCCCTGCAATTCCTCTTTAGAATTAAGAAAACGTTCTTCGGTTGGCAATTGCAAAGTATAACCAAGTGCACTCATTCCACGAGGTACGATTGAAATTTTTGCAACTTTGCTACCACCTGGCATGAGATGTCCAACAATTGCATGACCTACCTCGTGGTAGGCCACAACACGTTTCTCGTCATCTTGCAACACACGACTTTTCTTCTCGAGACCTGCAACAACACGTTCAATCGCTTCGCTTAAATCAACCTGTTCAACTTTCTTACGCTTGTTTCTAGCAGCGAGTAAAGCAGCCTCGTTGATTAAATTCGCTAAATCAGCGCCAGCAAAACCACTGGTTGCTTGAGCGACGGTATCCAAATCAACATCTTCAGCAAGTTTGACTTTACTGGCATAAATCTCGAGGATTGTTTTGCGACCTGAAAGATCTGGTCGATCGACCAGAACTTGGCGGTCGAAACGACCAGGCCTCAAAAGTGCTGCATCTAAGACTTCAGGTTGATTTGTCGCCGCCAAAACAATAACGGGTTTATCTTTTGCCGTAAAACCATCCATTTCTGTGAGCAATTGATTCAACGTTTGCTCACGTTCATCATTGCCACCCACCACACCCATCGATCCAGAGCGACTCTTTCCAATCGCATCCAACTCATCGATGAAAATGATGCAAGGTGCTTTCTTTTTAGCTTCTTCGAATAAATCTCTCACCCGTGCCGCACCCGCACCGACGAACAATTCTACAAATTCCGAACCCGAAATGATAAAAAACGGAACTTCTGCTTCGCCAGCAACTGCCTTTGACAACAACGTTTTTCCTGTACCAGGAGGGCCTACAAGCAGTACTCCCTTAGGAATTCGTGCACCTATTTCAGCATAACGCTCAGGAGTTTTGAGAAAATCAACAATTTCAGTTAATTCTTGCTTGGCTTCATCTACACCAGCGACATCAGCGAAAGTAACCCTGGATTCCTCGTCAGGCACATAAACTTTTGCTTTGCTTTTTGTAAAACTTAGAGCCCCCTGTGCACCACCACCCATCGATCGCCTTGCGAAGAATTGAAGCACCAAAATGAAAATCAAGGGAGGCACAACCCAACTCAGGATTGTGGTGAAGATATTGGGCTTTTTGGGAGGAGCTGCAGCGAACTCAACACCTTTTGTTTCTAGACGCTGAGGCAGGTCCATATCAAAGATCGGAGTGGTCGCCAACACAGGCGGCGCTCCTTCCTCAGGATCATCTAGTTCATATCGAATCTGATCTTGAGTGATGTACGCACGCTTGACGGCGCCATCATTGACCTGATCGATGAACAGTGAATAAGGCACCCTAGGCACCTGCATCGCAGGATTCGGAAGAAAGCTGCTCGCCAAGAGCAGCACACCGAAGGCGATGAGAACCAGATTGATGATCCCGAAACGGCGATTCGGGCGGTTGTCGTCCTGACGGATCGGCATAGCAACTGGGCCGAGATCCGATCACGCTACGAGGAATCATCCACAGAGCGGTCACGCGTTGGGTGTGAGAACCGAACGCATGACGGACCAGGGGCCAGTAACGCCAGATCCAATTGCAGACGCCCAGAGAAGTGAAACTGACCACCGAACAGCATCTCGCTGCGATTGTTATCCCAAAAATCAAGTCACTGCTGACGCCGAAATCAGTTCAGAAGTGACTTGAGCCTCCTGCAGGGCAGGCGTTCTCCTGGGATGACTTACTTGGTGAGGTCGATCAGGCCACAACCCTGCCAAGCCCCAGGACCGGATTAGACAAGACAGAAGAGCCCGTTAGCAAGCAACAGAGATAGACCTGCAGCCATTCCTCTAGAAATGACCACATCTGGAGTCATTAGTCATTCTAATCAACAATCGCTATATCACGAGCCAGCAATTCTCGTTCGTTCTTTTTTTATAGCAAGAGAAATGATGTGGTGAGTTGATCTCAACATTTTTTGATTGATTAACCGGAACAACCAGCGAGATCTCTTGCAAAAACAAGGGTATCCATAAACCTTATTACTATCCTGATTACAGTTTGAACTTAGTGATGGACAAAGGCCTTATTTTGCTCAAGTCAACGGCTTGAATCCCTGCCAGTCGCCCTGACTGATGAGCAATAACGATGAGCTAAGAGAGGAAAAATATCACCACCAACCACTTGATGCAATCCAGGCCTCACTTGCGCCATCATTGCCTCAGCCCATCCTGCTTAATTAGAACAAGATGTGCGGTCGTTTCAGCCTCGCTTCACCAGCCGGTCAACTGACAATGTGGCTGCAGCCTTGGCTTTGTAGTGACGACAATGACTGGCTAGCGCATTACGCTCCGCGTTCGATCATCCATCCTCAGGAACCCGTTCTCATCCTTAGGAGAGAACATGGGCAGAACCGCTTAGCCCACGTTCTATGGGGACTGCTCCCTGGCTGGGTCAAAGATCCATGCCAAGGGCCCAGGCCCATCAACGCTCGTGCCGAAACGTTGGCCGAGAAAGCCAGTTTCCGCGGGGCATGGCGACATCATCGCTGCTTACTTCCAAGCTCAGGCTTTTACGAAAAAGGGCATTTCATTCACCACAAATCCGGCGACATCTTTTGGATGGCAGGCCTCTGGGATCGTTGGATCGGAGCCGATGGCAGCGAAGTTGACAGCTGCTGTGTGATCACAACACAAGCCAATGCCTTCATTCAACCGTTGCACAACCGCATGCCGGTGATTATTCCCGATGGCCTTGAAGATGCCTGGCTTGAACCTGGGGACCAAGCCCATCGCCAGGCCCTTCAACCGCTGCTTGAACCCTCTGCTCTTGAATCATGGCAATGCACCCCCGCTGAGAAACACTCATCTCAAACTCCCTTCCAACAGATGTCTTTGCTTTGAACAGAGTCAACCGATGAGTGCATCATAAAACTTCTCCCTGCCCTCACTGTCTCAAAGGCTTAAAAATGAGATTATTTATCTGCAAGCAAAATAAAATTTACTTTCCGATCCCAGCAGCCAAATTCCAGGCGCATTAGAACCATAAAAACTTGCCAGCGATGTGCATAACTAGTCACTCAAAGTTCAACACTTCAAACCAAGCAATCATATCACTCTTCAAAAACGAATTTCATCCTTTTACCACACTTCTCAATCTCAGCATCAACCTCTTTTAGCCAAGCCAACAATTCGATAGAACAATTTTCTTCAATCACAATCAGAATTGCGATGGCTTACTGAAAAACAACCCGCTTTTACTCTCTATTCTTGATTGCACTGCCGACTCCACGGAGAATCAAATCGGCATGACACCCCGCCGTCAAGAGCAAACAAAACAACTCCGCCATCATGCACCCCACAGGACCGCTCACAGCCCACTGGTTTGGACCTTTAGGAGCATCTGCTTGGCGGAATCATCAAGGCATCTGGACCAGTCGGCGCCTCCGCAAAGGTCATGGAGCCATCCCTAGCGGTCGCTACCAGCCCACCCGTTTCATCAGCGCACTCAAGGCTCTGATGAAGACCAAATCATTAGCCAGACTTGATGTCCGCACGGCTTTGGCGTTCATTATCGGTCCATTGCTGTTCGCCATCGGCTCAGGACTTCAACTGAGCAATCCCGAAGCTCCAGCAGCGGCAGGGCTCTTAGCGATCGGGTCAGTGTTCTTTACAGCCGGAGGGTGGTGGCAACTTCGCCAGGCGCAGCAAGTGATGCACCACTTACCGGATCAGATGAACGGCTGGCTCTGGTGTGGCCTGCTTTGTGCCATCACTCAAAGCCTGGGGACTCTGTTATTTAACATTGATACCTTTTCTGTTTGGATTCAACCAAACCTGGATGGGACAGCTTGGCTGCTTCTTGTCGTCATGACCAATTTGATGGGATCGATTCTCTTTTTGATCTCAGCATATTTCGGATTAGTTGAGATTGGTCATGGTCATCTATTGAGCTTCGAGCCTGATCATTTTGGCTGGTGGATCAACCTCTTCAACACGATCGGCTGCCTCTGGTTCATGCAATCCGCTCTCGCCTCACTTCCTTCCAATCCAGCGAAAGCAATGGTCATAAACAGCACTATGGCGACCCAAACAACACTTCTCGGAGCTCTAGCCTTCACCCTGGTGGGTCTGATCAGCTTGGCGGAATGTTCTGAGGATGAAGGGTGAACACAAGGCCATTACAACTGTAAACAGGGACAACTTGTCCTTGACAGCGCCCATCGGTCAAGGACGCTAGACATGGTTTTTCCCAATCCAAAGCGGATGCACCCATCCAATCATCTGCATCCCCAGAACAGCGCCCAACTCAAACTGCTGCTCTTATTGAGCTTATTGCTGCTATTCAGCTTTGCTTTCCCAGCACTCATTCGCATTCGATTTTTGCTGTATTCCCTGCTCGCTCTTCTCCTGACACAAGTCATGGTGAAAGACGGTGAAGGAAAAATTTGGAGTAATAGGCTCTACAGACTGCTTGGGGGTGTCGCCATCACGGCGTTGTGGCTTTGGCTATTAACCCCATTGGAACTGATATACAGCGGTGTTCCACTTGCCTTGAGCTGGAGTGTACTCGTTGGTTGGAGTATTCGACGCTTAATCAAAAGGATTGCTCGACAACCCGTTATCGATGAAGCCATGCTGATGGGAGCCATTGCTGGCTATCTCCATTTGGGACTGACAGCAGGTCTCATCATGGGTGCAGTTGAAACGATCCAGCCGGGAAGTTTTGCTCCGTTAGAAAAATCTTTAAGTGTAATGAGTAGCAACGCAAGCAATGTAATTAGCGTTGGGGATGTGTTTGCTCAAATCAATTACTTTGCCTTCGTGTGCCTAACAACAGTTGGCTTTGGTGACATTAGCCCGATGCTTCCCATGTCGCGCATTATTAGCGTGACCACCAGCATTGTGGGCCCCCTTTATCTCGCCGTTGTCTTAGGTATTTTGATTGGACGTTTCGTTAGTGTTGATCAAAGGCCTCATTCTTCTGATCGAACCTGAATCAATACATCCTTATCAAGCCATTGCATCCGATCAACCGTTAAAGGTGCCACTTGTTCCATGCTGGTCAAGCCAAGATCACCGAGAGGGGTGCGAGCTGGAGCCCCACCCATCATTTTGGGGGCAATAAAGACTGCAAACTCCTGAACACAATCTTGACGCACGGCCTCGGCCGCAAGCTCCGGGCCACATTCCCACAGCACACGATTGCAGCCACGTTGCGCTAACTCCTGCATGAGATGGAGCGGATCACACGTTTCAAGTGGCAAGCGTTTTGGACCTGCCGGCACGGTTCCTTGACGAGCTTCAGGTCCATGGGCCACCCATGTGGGTGCAACGGCTTGATCCCAAAGCTGCGCATCAACTGGCAAATCAAGCGAGCGACTGATCACGACGCGCCATGGCTCGGGAGTCCGACAGCCACGACTCGTGAGCAATGGGTCGTCGGCACGAACCGTGCCTCCCCCAACGATCACCGCATCGCAACACCCCCTGAGGCGATGCACACTCTTGCGTGCGAGAGGGCCGGTAATCCATTGGCTCACACCATTGGGAAGAGCCGTTCGACCATCTAAACCCATCGCCCACTTCAAAATCCCCCAGGGACGACCGGTGCGGACGCGATGCAGGAAAGCGCGGTTCTGCCTGAGAGCCTCCGACCGCAACACCCCATCGATGACCTCCAAACCGGCATGTCTTAAGCGAGACATCCCCCCCCCAGCAACACGCGGGTCAGGATCCTCGAGAGCCACGACCACTCGTTTGATTCCTGCGGCCAAGATGGCCTCTGTGCAAGGTGGTGTCCGCCCTTGATGGCAACAGGGTTCAAGCGTGACAACCAACGTGCCACCCTCTGAGGCGGCTCCAGCCTGGGCAAGAGCACCCACTTCCGCATGAGGTAAACCGGCACGCGCATGAAACCCTTCGCCCACCAATTGATCGTTGCAGTCGAGAACAACTGCACCCACCAATGGATTGGGACTGGTGTACCCGTCAGCAAGGGCAGCGAGCTGAAGAGCTCGCTGCATCCAGAGGTCCCACATCACTCCACTGCGAGTGTCTGCAACGAACGCCATTCCCCAACGACATAAGGAGGAACGGGCAATTCATTGAACACGCCTGAGAGGACCAATCGCAGAGGGCGGTTGTTCCTCAGATCGTTTAGCAGAGGATCCAAGCTGAATTCTGCAGCAGCTTCTCGTCCATCCTTGGCAAGCGCTTGGTTATCAAGCGTGATGTCGACCAACTGCCATTCACGACGACCCGAAACAACCTGCAGCGTCGTGGGGTGATCAAGACGCACCTTGCCTGGATAACCGACGATACGCAGCACAACCGGCTGACCTGGCGTCCCCTCCCGATACGCCACAACTTGCCAGCTGTTGTAATCAAGGTCGCGAAGGCTCTCCAAACTACGAACCATGGCGACGCCATTCTCATTGTCATGTTGATGAATCTGACCCCAGGCAAGAGACGGAGTCAGAAGCAGCAGCGTGACAACCGTCATGACATGACAGAGAAAGCGAAACATAAAGCGGAGTCGGTTCGTCAAGCGTATTGACTTCGTCCTGCAACCTGAGACGATTCCCAATAAACTGGTTAAGGATTTTTACTCACCTTGCAGGTCGACAGCCCACTGACCTCACAGATCCCATTCTTTTGGGAAAGGTCATTCCAAAGCGCGTCAGAAGCTGATCAATGCTGGAAAACGATCGGTTTCAAGCTCAAGTGTGTTCAGGTCACCCCAGGACGATTACTCGGCAAAATAACTATGGAACGATTAGGTTCCATGGTCTTGATTTCTTTTCAGAGCAATCAATCGCTCCTACTTCAGGGAGAGCGTAATCGCGATTATATCGCTTTTTGTGTTGAACAGACCAATGCAATCGATATGCATCGTGTATGGGGAGAAAAAATTCAACCCCATTCGATCCATGGCTTCAGCAGCAGGCTAAGCGAAGCTTTTTTTCAAACAACGCCAGGTTCCTTGATCAGCATTGCCCTATTACCAATTGCTCGCTTGAAAGCCATCGCTGAACGGGAAAGCATGGGATCGTTCATGGAGACAATAGAAGCGAATAACACGGCGGTTCTACCTGATCAACAATTCACACAAATTAAAACCCTACTTCAACCAAATAATGCGTCGAAAAACCCAAATGCTAAATCAAATAGTGATTTGGTCGAAGCGCTACTTGTGGAGTGCTTCAGCCANGAAGGCAAACATCAACCTCACGCTCCAAGCCTCACACATCGCACTGAATTAATCAGAGANCTCATTGAATTCTCCTTCAAGCAAAGTACGTCGCCCTTNTCTTTACATGATATTTGCAATATCATATTCACATCTCCCACAACCATTACAGTCGGCTGCAGAGAGATGCTAGGACTTGGTCCGATGGCACTACTCAAGCGAATTCGCCTACAACAAGTACAACATGTTCTCATCGACCTTGACCTNCAACAACGCCTCGGCTATTCAACCGTACAGCAAATCGCAAATCATTATGGATTTCAAAGCAGAAATCATTTTGCTCGCGATTACAAACTAGCCTTTGGGCTCACCCCACAACAAACGCTTAGACGTACAAAAAGTCTCGCAACAATACAATGAATAAATCAATACGATCCAGAGCTCTTTGAACGAATACTAAATAGCTTGCAAATTCAACAATTAAATGATACAAAAAATCAGGAATGATAACTCTTTACAGCTCAAATCAATCCATGCAAACCAATCTCTTTCTATTCACTCCAACAAAATATTAGATCAGTTTCAGTGAATGAGAGGGGGCTTTGCTGCCCCAGGAATAACGGTCCAATTTGTTTCAGTGGCCCAAAGGCCCCAAATCGCCATCGCACGCAGGTAATGACAGGCTCTGAAGGTCTTCACAGCTGTAATCGCTTCAGGCGTACGGAATTGCAGCCCACCGCAATACACCTGAGTGACCACAGCGCTACAAATCGCTTCGGCTGTTTGTTTGTCTCCCATCAGCCGGTAATAGGAAGCCAGGCCGAAATTAATGCCGGTCCAAACCTCGAGAGGATGGGTCCCATCGGGATCCAAAGGTGTGCCATCACGACGCAAACCATTCGCCACTCCCAGTTCGCCTTTGTTAAATCCCTCAAAACAGGCCTCCTTAATCACCTGCAACGTGCTTCGACTTTTGGCATCACTCACAACTGGCGGTAACTTCAACAAACGAGCATAAAAATCACCGCAAAGCTGATCAGCCATCACCACTGGGGTGCCACTCTCTGCATCGATGCGGTAATACTCACCATTCCAAAGAAGCTTGTCGAAATTGGAACGAGATTGATCCAACCACTGNCTGAATTCACGCTGTTCTTGACTCGTGTCCAGCCCCAAATCCAACTGCAAGCGCTGGCCCATGGCGAGGGCCGCCTCTAACGCTGCAATCCAAAGAGCACCGCAATAGGCACTTACACCCTTCAACGGCCAATCGTCAAAGGTTTGATCAGGAGCCCCTCCGTTGTCTGGTAAACCATCGTNATTGGCATCGAAGCGCTTCAAATAACGAAGCGCTTCCACGGCAGAAGGCCAACAGGTGCTCAAAAAACTGAGATCCTCCCCCGTGGGAGAAAAACAGAACGTCCGCCAGACCTGCAGCACGTAATCACTGGCTAGATCCTTCCAAAGATTGCAATCNTGATAAGCCGTGTAGTTGGTGGCATCAAACGGCTCCTCATTTGGAGCGCCAAGGTCATGCGGGGTTGCCCCCTCGATTTTGCGATCCGCCTCGACCCGACCACGGCCCTGGGTGAAGTACCAACCAATCGGGCGCTGAGTGGCATCACTGGCTGGAATGGCGCGGGCAAAACTTCGCAGCACGGCTTTGTCCAGCTCTGGCCAAAGCTGCAGCAGGGCAAANGAGCCATAAAGCCGAACGTCGAGACTTTCATACCAGGCGTAGTCCAAACACTCGAGCACTCCAAATCGTCCGACCGGGTCACCTGGCCGAGCTGCTGTCCAAAGACTGCCTCCACTGGCCAAGTCGTAGAGCTCGTTCAATAGCGCCATGCGAAGTGGCTCTGGCAACTCGCTTCGCTCGATGATCGGTTGTTGCCAAATGTCGATCTGACTTCGCCAGTCCTGCCAATCGCGCAACGCTTCGGCGGCGATCGCAACGGCGTTTTTGCCATCCACTCCAAAAAAATCGGTGTAACGGCGCAGATCACTNGCCCCAGTTGCAAAGCCCGTCACCGGCAAGTCCCAACTGATCACCATGGGGATCTCACGACTTTCGCCCGGAGCCAAGCTCAATTTGACGGCAATAGCGGCGCTGGCCTGCTCACCCCGACGGCTGGCCCGGTCGTTGTTGCTATCAGGGATGCGACCTTCTGCAGCGAAAGGAGACCAAAGTTCCGACCCATCCCCCGTTGGATCCCAGCGGCTGCAGCGCATCAGCTGCACATCGNTCAGGTTATCCGGGAGGGCCAGGCACCACTGCCCCTCGCCTTCGGCGATCGGTGAGGCGTGATTGCCGTCAAGCAGTACGCCGGTGAGTCCGGGCTGATCGACCCATTGATTGCGCTGCCCTTCGCCGTCCCCAATCGCTGGAGCGTAATTGTGCTCCGGACTTCCATCGTCTCGAAAATGAACTTCGGCAGACGCATCGGTGTTGGTAAACCAGCCCACCGTGTTGCGCCAGCTCAGGAGTAGAGATAAGTCGAGTGGTTGATTGGTTGGGTTGCGGAGCGTCCAACGGAACACAGCCACCGGATAGCTGCTGCGCCGATAATCGCCAGGAAGGATTGGACTAAAAGCCTCGCAAAGGATCTCGGCTGCGAAAACATCATTGAGAGTCGTCCAACTGAGGGGATACCGAGCCGCATAGGTTCCATAACTTCTCTCCTGGTTGCTTGCGGGGTACCAACCCCAAGCACTCAGGGGATTGTCGCCATCGATTCGAGAGTCATCGCGAGCAGGAGCCGTTGCAAGTGCATAAGCTCGCTTTTGTTCGCCATGCTGTTCCCAGACCGCGAATTGACAATCGGGGATGGTGCCGTACCAATGCTCGCCACCATCCAGGTGCCANAGGTTGAAATCACCACGCGAACTTCGACCGATACAACCAGCCCCGAACCCTCCCAAGGGCATGCCATGCCAGGGACCATCGTCGAGATTGCTGGCGTAGCGCACGTGGTACGGATCGTCCCAACCCAAGCCGAAGGGACGGCTCCAACTGGCCTCAGGCACCGACCAAGCCTGAGGACGGGGACCGCGGCTGAGCAAATCGCGCAGGGCAGACAAACCCAATGGAGCCATGAAACGGCCGACAGTCGACCCACATTGACAGAAATAAACCGGATAGGACGAACATCACGTTTCGATCACCCAAACANTTGGCCTGAAAAGCGCTGACGTTGATTTGCACCAGCCAAAACAAACCAATGCTTCTTGATTTCGCAGTACAAAGAATGAATCGGATCAACGCAAAAGCCCTGCCGAATTCAATTCACTTGCAACATCACAATGCTAATTATGCCATTTAATTTTTGCATTAAACAACTATTGTTCTTGCCTTAAAACTCATGGCGCCAATAGTATTTGCGTTAGCAGCGTCACGATCAAGCCAAACCTCAAGGATCAGCCTGCTCGGCATCGACTAGGGCATCCAAGGTGACTGCCGTGCGCACCAACGCTCGATAGCGCTGAATCGCCCGGCGATTGCGATCCAACCAACGCGCCGGTTCAGCAGAGCCACTTGACTCTGGAAGACCTTCATCCATGAGATCTAAATCCTCCTCCCGAGCGATTAGAGCCAACAACAACTCATGCAGGCGCTGGCGTCGGTTCGGCGTAGACATCAGAAAACCATCCGAACATCCCTTCAGAATGCNTGCATGATCGATGTGATCGGCACCGATGCTGGTGCTCCCTCCTCTTTGACGATCGCGCAACAGCAGCTGATCCGACAAGCAAACGTCATCGCAGCACCCACGCGTCTGCATGCAGCGCTGCAGAGCTGGCTTAACACTGNCGAGATCGAACTCATTGCCAGTGACGATCCNCGCAAGCTCTGCGCCGCTTTATCTCGAACANCTTCAGCCGTNGTCTTGGCNAGCGGCGACCCGCTCTGGTTTGGGATTGGCCGCATCCTGATCGATCGGCTGGGGCCGAAGCGCTTGCGCTTTCACCCTTCGCCCACGTCCTTACAACTCGCCTTCGCTCGCCTCGGACGCCCTTGGCAGGACGCTGAATGGCTGAGTTTGCACGGCCGTGACCCAGCTGTTTTGGCTCGCGAACTGCAAAAGCGACCAGCAGCCCTTGCCGTTCTGACAGATCCAGACCAGGGAGGCGCTGAGACGGTGCGACGCATGCTGCANAGCAGCGGGTTGAGCGCGACATACCAACTTTGGGTGTGCGAAAAACTGGGGCACCCCGAAGAGCGTGTGCGTCANTTCGCAGTCGATGGACCGCTGCCAGACGACCTTCCGCGTCTCCTCATCACGCTGCTGATCGCTGAACCACCCCCTCCAACGGAGCCCACAAGCCTCCCCTTGTTCGGGTTGGATGACGGCCTATTCCTGCAGCATCCTGATCACCCGGGCCTGATGACCAAGCGTGAGGTACGGATTCAATTGTTGGCAGATCTACAGCTGCCTCAACACGGTGTCCTCTGGGATCTTGGTGCCGGCACCGGGAGCGTGGGATTAGAAGCATTGCGGATTCGTCCAGAACTACGTCTCTTGGCAATAGAGCGGCGTGGTGGTGGCGCCGAACTGATCCACGCCAATGCCGAACGCCTCGGAGTCAAGCCGACGGCCGTGCTCGAGAAAGACGTGCTGCATCTGTCCGATGACGACATACCCAACAACCTCAAACATCCGGAGCGCGTTCTGCTTGGAGGGGGAGGGCTCCATCGCTCTGAGTTACTGAGATTTGTGCTGTCTCGTCTTGCTGCGGGTGGGATGGTTGTCATCCCACTCGCCACCATCGAAGCCGTGGGCGAACTGCGTTCGCTCTTGGAACAAGAGCAGATGATCGTGCAACTCACTCAGCTGCAGGCATGGCGGGGGCAACCGCTGAGTGATGGCACACGCCTCGCGCCACTCAACCCCAGCCTTATCCTGAAAGGCACGAAATCGACACCAATTGAACACTAACTCGTTACTTNATCGTGTAAATCGGGGCCTGAACTGTCGCGGCAATCCCTAAACGCTCTGCTTCTCCCGCTCCCAGTTCCACCACAGCATCCGCCTTTTGTGTCGGTCCATAACTCGGGCACGGCAGCCCAGGACAAATAGGGACGTGCCGTTCAACGTGAATCACACGCCCATGTCGCAAAAACACCATGTCCAAAGGGGCCAAGGTGTTGTGCATCCAAAAACGCAAGCGACGCGGACGATCAAAAGGGAACCACATTCCTCGCAAAGGTGGCAGGGCTTGTCTCTGCATTAAGCCGATGCGTTGTTGGTCGGCCGTTCGCGCCACCTCCAAACCAATACAGACGTCCTTCTTCACACACCATTGGGCTGTAATCGGAAGGTGCTGTGGAACTTGTGCCGTCTCCATTCCGTTGGACTCACGAATTAGTGGAACTCAGGAAGGCTTAGGGCCGAATCGGTAACCACGGCCTCGCACCGTATGGAGGAGCCGAGGTTCTCCACCCTCTTCCAATTTCTGGCGCAGATAGCGGACATACACCTCCACCACATTGCTGCTGATGACTCGTTCGTCATGCCAAACCTCCTGCAAAAGTTCTTGGCGCGTCAACACTCGACCGCTCCGCTTCATTAAAACCAGGAGAAGAGCAAACTCCCGAGCCGTGAGAGGGATGGGCTTTTGACCACGACGCACCTGCCGACTGATCGGATCAAGGCTGAGATCCCCCACCTGCAACATCACCGGATGTTGACCAGAGCGAGTTTGAATGACTTGATGCAATCGAAGCCTTAAAAGAAGATCGCTTGGCCCAATGGTGGAGAGCCAAAAATCATCCGCGCCGGAAAGCAAGCATGTCGATCGAGCCTCGATGCTGTCTTGCTTCAGGTCGAGCAATATCGGCATCGATCCAAAACGATCACGCAAGTCTCCAATCAAGGAAATCTGATCTGACGCCAAAATTGCAGCCGCAGGCCCCTCGCTGAAGGACGCCTCACTAGACGCTACGCCTGTCCTCAACCAATCAACCGTGGCGTAACCCGAGGCTGACAAACGCGAGGCAAGCGCAACTGCTTCTGAACCAACCAACAACAACAACGGTTGAACATTCACGAACGATCCGGCTTAGCGATGTGAGGAACTCCCCAACCCAGCTTGTTCCGAAGCACTTGAAAAAATTCGTGATCAACAAGACGGACAAATCTCACCGGATGGTCACTGCGTCGAATCAACACCCGATCCTCTGGCCATACGTAGCAGCCTGCACTGCCATCCACCACCATCATCAAACGTTCTGGCGTTGCTGGAAACACCGTCACCGGTTCTCGATCACTAAAAACCAAGGCACGCGAGGCAAGCGAATGCGGAGCGATAGGAGTGAGCTGCAGCACGGGACAATCCGGAGAAATCACCGGACCTCCAGCACTGAGCGCATAGGCGGTTGAACCTGTCGGTGTCGACAAGATCACTCCGTCAGCAGCAATATCAACCGGAGCGTGACGACCGATAGCGATCTCAAAGTGGCACATGCTGGTGAGAGGTTCGCGATGCAATGCCATTTCGTTGAGGGATAACGCCTCCCAGCGACACTGGTCTCCACGCATCACACTCACCACCAAATTGCTGCGCTCTTCGATCGTCCACTGCTGACTCAGCACCACCTCCAACGCACGATCAAGATCGTCCAGATAAGCCTCAGCCAAAAACCCCAGATGTCCCGTATTAATCGTCAGAATTGGCACACCAATTGGTGCGGTCTGACGCGCNGCCGACAGCACCGTGCCATCCCCGCCAAGCACGATCGCCAAAGCCATCTCATCATCAAATCCGTCCGGGACACAGGCGTTGTATCCGAGTAATCGCAGATGTTGATCTGGATTCGCGAAACCAACCAAGCCTCCAGAACTGCTCGCCCGAACCACGTCATGACCGGAATGCTCCAGACGCTGCTGGATCGTGTCTGCGGTCTCGACAGCCAGCGTCTTGCTGTCATTGACGATCAGTCCGATGCGAGGCACCGATCGCAGGAAGGGAAGAGCNTTGCCAGCCTAGTGGTAATCAGGCTTTTCGGGACGAACGCAGTAACGATTGGATCAACCAGAGCCCAAACAGGGATGCCGCAATGAATAACCCCTCACTGATGTTCTGAAGCAGCGCTTTATCCGAGGAGGTGGTCATCACCGTTGCACTCAGCAGCAAGGCCGCCACAAGAATGGAGAGGGACAGCCGCCTGGAGAGGCGATCCACCGTTGAGCGCAATTGATCCAGGCCTTCCAACTCCAACGCAAAGACCAATTCATCCCCGCTAAATCTCCGCAGCAGCTGACTGAGTTGTCGCGGTGCATCCACTGCGAAATTGCGTAGATCCAAACCGAACTGCATCGCCCTTTCCTCGGGCAGCAGCAAAGACTGGCTGAGAAGCTTGGCAACAAGTGGCTCCATTTCGCCAGTGAAACTGAACGTTGGATCGAGAGAGCGACCGACACCCTCGAGATTCGTCACAGATTTCACAAAAAGTCCAAGCGTGCCTGGCACCCTCAAGCCGACTCGATTGGCCAGTTGCAGCAATTCACCAAGAAAAAGCGCAAAACTGAGCTCATCCAGTGGCTTCGAGAAGTTGGCAGCGATCAATTGATCCAGCTGACGCTGAAGCTGCAACCGATCAACGCGAACCCCTAACGCCGGAGGAGCCAACTGAATCAGAAGATCGGTTGCCCTGGCAGCATCTTGATTGATCAACGCCAGAACGAGATCAAGCAGAGTGGTGCGTGTGCGGGGATCAAAATGCCCCATCATCCCCTCATCGAGAAGCGTGATGACGCCGGAGTCGTTGACCTTGAGATTGCCGGGATGGGGGTCGGCGTGGAAGAAGCCTTCGAGGAAATATTGCTCAACAAAGGCGCCAAGTAAGGCGCGATTCGCGGCCTGCATTCCCTCCTCGTGAGCATCGATCAGCACCTGGCGTGCCGCATCACTGAGCATGGGCTCACCCTCAATCCACTCGAGCACCAGCACCCGCTGGCTGGTCAGGCTCATCGTGACCTGGGGAACCTTGAGAATCCCATCCCGAACGAAGCTGGACCGCTCAAGCACACCCTGAAGTCGAAGCGTATTGGCAGCCTCCACCCGGAAATCCAATTCCCTGTTGAGAGCATCCAGCACCTGATCCGCCAAACCGACCAGGTCATAACTGGCTCCCAAAGCCGTAGAGGAGGCCAAGCCCGCCAACTGACGCAGCAAACTCCCGTCCTCCGCAACCTGCTCCTCAATTCCCGGCCGCAACACCTTGACGGCCGCAGGGGTGCCATCAAGCAGGGTTGCCTTGTAGACCTGCCCAATGCTGCCAGCCGCAATCGGGTCGTCCGGGAACATGCTGAAGCAATCCAGCAACGGACGTCCAAGCTCCTCAAGCAGCATCGGCTCAATCTGCTGCCAAGGCACAAACGGCACATCGGCCTGCAGAGCACTGAGAGCCTCGAGGTAGGGCTCACTGAGCAGATCGGCGCGGGTGCTCAGCAGCTGGCCCAACTTCACGTAAACCGGTCCAAGCTCGGTCAAGATGCTGCAGAGAACTTCGGGTAAGGGCAGCCGTGGCGAATCAGTCGCCCTTTGATCAAGCAACTGGCGCAGAAACGACCACTCATGTCGCGTCACCACTGCAATAATTTCAGCGGCACGCGTGGAATTAGCCAGAAACTGAACTGCCATTGCGCGGCCAGTACTTCTCTCATCATTGACAACAAGAACCGAAATGGGACGGATAAAGCCGACACCCACACAAAGGTTGAATCATTCTTTGCACCCTGCGATTATCAAACGCTGCCAAACACATCAGAACAGCAACCGAACAGAGCCAATCACCGCAACATGCCAAGCGATACGACGAAAAGATGCTCCCTCCCGAGAAAAATTAAAAATCAACGTTCTTGGCAAGTGAGTGGCATCTTTGAAGTTCATAACAGCCAAGGCAAGCCTCAACTCGTTTTCGATCAACCCCAATCCAAAGCCAACAATCGACGAACGAATGGAAAAGACAGACTGGAGGTTGACCACATATACAACCACATCAATCTCCACCTAAAAAGTCTCACAACAAGCCTCGGGATATCCCCCAAAAACGAGGCCTAAGCGTGGCTGAAACCTGATCAGGCTGAACCAAGCTACGAACAAACGAACCAGATGACTACTCAGCCACACCAACAAAGTCATCCATTTGAACGCCAGTCATATGAATCCAACCAACCTTTTCTGAAGGATTCAAAATTGCTCGAGGAAACGAAGATCACTGGTGTAAAGACGCCGAATATCATCAATCCCGTGACGAACCATGCAGAAGCGTTCAACTCCTAAACCAGCAGCAAATCCACTCCAACGCTCCGGATCAAGCCCCAATCCCTCAAGCACTGCTGGATCAACCATGCCACAGCCCATCACTTCCAACCAACGGCCACGCCATTGCACATCAACCTCGGCCGAAGGCTCAGTAAAAGGGAAATAACTAGCGCGAAATCGAACCGGAAGATCTCCAAAAAACGCCTTAAGAAACGCCATGATCGTTCCACGCAGATGGCTGAAATCAAGGCCTTCATCAATGGCCAGCACTTCGACCTGATGAAACACAGGCGAATGGGTGGCATCGACGGCATCACGCCTGTACACCCGACCAGGAGCAACGATCCGCACCGGTGGAGGATTTTGCTCAAGGTGGCGAATCTGAACAGGTGAGGTGTGAGTACGCAACAGCAGATCACCTTTCAAATAAAACGTGTCTTGCATATCCCGCGCTGGATGATCTTCTGGAATATTCAACGCAGTGAAGTTATAGAAATCTTTTTCCACCTCAGGGCCTTCAACGACGCCATAGCCAAGACCAAGAAAGAGATCAACGATGTCTTCCGTTGTGGTGATGAGGGGATGGCGATGGCCCATTGGAATACCGCTCGCAGGGGCGGTCACATCAAGCCTCTCCCGGGCGATTCTCTCTTGCATTGCTGCCTGCTTAACGGCTTGCAAGCGATCGGCGAGAAGCGTTTGAACCTGAGTTTTCAGCAGGTTCGCTCGTTGCCCGACAAGCGGCCTCTCCTGGCCTGGCAGTTTTCCCATGGCGCCTAGAACACCTGAGATTCGGCCCTTCTTGCCCAACAACCCCACCCGCAACTGTTCAAGAGCCGCAGCGTCAGCAGCATCAGCAATCTCTGCTGCCGCCTGTAACTCCAGAGCGTCCAATTGATCGGTGAGCTGCTGCAGAGTGACAGTTGCGCTCACAAGAGTGTGATCGATGACAGCTGACTGTAAGCAGCCAACACGCTTAGGTTCGGCCCACTGAACCCCGTTTCATGCGGATTCTGATCAGCAACGATGACGGTGTCTTCGCTGAAGGCATCCGCACGCTCGCAGCAGCAGCCATCGCTCGAGGTCATCACGTGAGCGTGGTCTGCCCCGACCAGGAGCGTTCAGCAACAGGGCATGGGTTAACGCTGCAAACGCCCATCCGAGCCGAACGCGCTGACGAGCTGTTTGTCCCTGGTGTCCAGGCCTGGGCCTGTAGCGGGACACCAGCCGATTGCATGAAGTTGGCTTTGTTCGAACTGCTCAAAGAGAAACCAGACCTCGTGCTCTCCGGCATCAACCACGGCCCCAATCTCGGGACCGACGTGTTCTGTTCAGGAACTGTGGCAGCTGCGATGGAAGGCACATTGGAGGGGATTCGCTCGATGGCCGTCAGTAGTGCTTGTTTCCAATGGCGGCAATTTCAGGCGGGCGCCGAATTAGCGATGGAGATCGTCGAACAGGCCGTTCACGATCAGTGGCCTGAGAATCTTTTGCTCAACTTGAACATTCCACCATGTGAGCAACAGAAGATGGGTCCGCTTCGATGGACACGGCTATCGATCCGTCGATACGACGAACAATTCAGTCCTCGGGTGGATCCTCGCGGGAGGACGTATTACTGGTTGGCGGGCGAAGTCGTCAAAGACTTGGAATCCGCTGGTGAAGGGCCTCGCGATTGGCCGAGCGATGTCGCACAAATCGATGCCAATGCCCCTTCGCTCACACCCATTCAACCCGATTTGTTCTGGCGCGGTGCACTAGCCAGCTTGCCGGAACTGAATCTAGAAGGCACACGAATTCACTAGAAAAACGCAAGAACAATCAAGACATCAACACTCTTGAAACAAAAACAAAACAGGTTTCAGCCCAAAAACATAGAAGAACAGAATAGACAGGCTCCCCTAGTCAGAGAGAACAAATGGACACTGCAGGGACAACCCTTTAATCAACATTACAAGCCACAGACGGCCAGACCAAGGCATTTATGGTGCCATAAATGCAACTTTTAACTGTGGCCAAAGGCTTTTCTCAATCTAATGTCAAAGAGCTGGCATCATCCTACCAGTCCATACTGAATCAATACGATGTTAATCACATCGATTTTGACATTGAGGGTGCAAATGTTCAAGACACTGATGCGAATGATCTCCGTAGCGCTGCACTCAAGTCTCTTCAAGAACAAAATCCATCTTTAACGATTTCATATACGCTTCCTGTTCTTCCAACAGGATTAACAGGAGAGCCAACAAATGTATTAGGCGGATATGACGTTGTTGAATCTAGCCTCAAAGCAGGGGTGGATATCGCCGGCGTCAACATCATGACGATGGACTTTGGAGACGATGCCGCTCCAATGAATAAAGGCAGCATGGGCGAATACACCATCGAAGCAGCGACCAAAACTCACGACCAGATGGTGAAACTATTTACAACATATGAACAAACATTTGGCTGGGAAAATATAGGAATAACGCCAATGGTGGGCATCAATGATGTCCACGACGAGGTGTTCTTTATTTCTGACGCAAAAACTGTTCTCGACTTCGCACACGAGAAAGGCATCGGCATGATGTCGATGTGGGAGTTGACGCGCGATGTTGAAATGCCAGAGANCCAAACCTACCTCAGCTTGCCAGCTGATACTGGCTTGACTGGTAATGCGTCCTCCAAAAATCCACTCGCTGTTAAAGATCCTCAATACATTAAAGGTGGCTTCACAAAAACCTGGTTCAATTATCAGCCACAAACACCATCAACATCATTCTGGGATCAATCCTTTGCACCTTACGTCGACTTCGCTGGATGGTGCAGCGATCCCTGCAAATGGCCGATTCCAGATCGCACACCCGACTATATGAAAACATCGGGTCCTTATGACCCCTACACCATTGCAAAAACGAATGGGTGGACTGAAAATCAAAGATTCAATCTAGCCTTTATCCAAAGTGCCCCCACCGGAAAAGCTGCTTGGGGTGGAACGGATGCCCTATCTATCGACAATTCAAACAAAGCAGGGCTCGATCAGCTCAATGCAATGAACGCAAGTATGAAGCTGATCAAAGAGAATGGTGGAAGCTATGCAATTTCGTTTGGAGGAGCCTCGGGCCTACCACTTGCAGCACATGTATTAAGCACAACAAAAACTAAAAATGGGGAAACAAGTTCGGACGGACATGTGCACTTACCAAGCACTGGCGGAAATCATGCCACACTGGTTGGTGATAAACATACAAGTGTAGTTGGCAATCAAAAAGGCAACACCATAACCGGCAATTCTGGCGACAACGTGATTGAAGCTGGCAAAGGAAAAGATATCGTTAACGCCGGCGATGGTCATGATGCAATTAATGCTGGCAAAGGAAAAGATGTCGTTAATGCCGGCGATGGACATGACACAGTCAATGGCGGCGGCGGAATGGACTTCATTCATGGAGGAGCAGGCAACGATTCGCTCAGCGGTCAAAAAGGTCACGATGTTCTCTACGGNGGCGNCGGAAATGACACTCTGAATGGGGGCAATGGAAAAGACACNATGATTGGTGGCCAAGGCGCAGATACCTTTATCTTTAGCAAAGGGAANAACCTGGTTGATGATTTTAGATTCTTTCAGAATGATCAAATCAGTTTCCCGGCAGGAGCTGATTACACCGTCACGCAATCAGGATATGATTCTGTTATTAAATCCTCCACAGGCGGCACGTTAACTTTGATTGGCGTATCAAGTACAGAGCTGAAGAATAAATACNCGAAAATATTTGCAGTCAATAAGCCTGCACCAACGCCACCAGANAACAATAGCGACCCTTCCAAGGGAGATGAAAAATCTAATTTATTCAAACTCAGCTTCGACAAGGGGGGTTCTTGGTCTGGAACAACATCAGGGCACATCAAACTAGAGAACATATCGGGCAGCCAAATCAACTCAGATTGGTCAGTGTCTTTTCACAGTGACAANAAAATTAGTAACGTTAGNAATTTCACCNTCCAACAAAAACAAANTCCATCAGGCGGTTATGACATCACATTGACANCCCCCTCATGGAGAACAAAAGCTATTGACGTCGATGAAACTCTNTCGAGTTATTTTCAGGTTGCATATGTGCTGGAAGCCGGTGAGGAATTAGGAGATATTTTTANTTCCNTCAGCAGTGATGGCACCACCTNTCAACCAACTAGCCCAGAAAATCCAAGCACAGTTCCNATCCCCCCGAGTCCGTCAATAGATCCCACAAAGCCAGATCCATCTAGCCTCCTNGANGGATATACCCCAGGAACTTGGGGGTCACAAGTTTTCGCACCCTACGTTGACATCACGCGTTATCCGACTCCGAACTTAAAACAAAAGGCATCAGATGCTAATGTTGATATTAGCAAAATGCAGTTTAATATTGCCTTTATACAAAGTACAAATGATGGAAAACCTGCATGGGGAGGCAATCCCACTCTTGAAATTACCAGTGAATCTGGACAGGCTAGAAATATAAAAACAAGTCTTGCAGAGGCTCAACTCGCTGGCGCAGAAATTGCGATCTCATTTGGTGGTGAACAGGGCACTAGTTTGGCAGTGAAGTATCAGCAAACAGGTCAAAGCGCTCAAACTCTAGCTGACACGTATGAAGCTGTAATGGAAACATTTAAAGTGAATCGATTAGACTTTGATATTGAAGGTGGTGCCGCGTCAAACACAGCATCCATTGACCTGAGAAGCAAGGCCATTGATCTTTTACAGGACAAGCATCCCGACCTAGGCATCTGGTTCACGATTGCAGTACTTCCAACGGGTTTGACAAGTGAAGGGCTAAATATTGTGAAATCAGCTATTGATGCTGGTGTTGATATCGGTGGCGTAAATATTATGGCGATGGATTATGGACCTTCATTCACAGGAAATATGGGTGACTACGCTAACCAAGCGGCAGAACAAACTCTTGATCAAATCACGGGACTGTTCAAAGATGCTGGCAGCGAAAAAACATTTGACTGGGAAAACATTGGTATCACGCCAATGATTGGAATCAACGATGTCAGTAATAACATCTTTACAGTTGATGATGCCAAGACCGTTGAAGAGTTTGCCAATCAAAATGGAGTTGGAATGATTGCGATGTGGGAGTTAGGACGGGACACCCCAGGAACCAGTGGAGGCTATTCCAATACAGGGCTCAACGATCCTGCTTTGGCATTCACTCAAACATGGGCTGATTACGGCGTGTAGTCAAACAAAGGCTCCAACCCAATAGATTCGCTAAAGCTCTCGACCAAGGTCGGGAGCTTTTTTTGGACTAGCGAGAGTGCTCCCAGCAAATGGAACATTCAAAGCAAATCATTAGTGTTTCATTGATGATAATAAGATAGCTTTCCGATTAAATATTAACATCATGCATCCGTGCAGAAGATCAACCATCAGCCTGCATTCACAGCGCAATCAAAAAGGAGAGAGAAAACCCATAGTGAGCCAATAGACCAACACGAAAACAAATTCATCCTCAACGACGATCATGACTTCCTATTCCAAATAAATGGCTAGCGATGATCGCAGCTGATGATTAAACACCAAATCAATCGACAACATTCTTATGATATCAATAATCTCTAAATAATCATATCTTTGCTATCACTCCATGCCATAAGCTCAGTGTGTATTCAGCAAGACATCTATTCATCAAACAAAAAGAGGGCCTATGCAAGGCCCTCTAAACAGGCTTAAAACAAATGCTTAACGCGTTAATCTGTCAATATATTCACCATAACAAACACACTCAAACGAGAGTGAAGTGGTCCTCAGTAATCACAGGAGTATTTGGAAATGTCACAGTCGGTTCAACGGATCCACCTCGTCCATTGCCAGGACGAACTCCATTGAAATCATAATAAAGTCGACCAGTATCTTGATCGTAAATGAAATTCTCCTCGCTCTTAAGATATTGGTTTAACTGCTTTTCCGAACTAATCTTGACAAACTTGACATGCTTAAGTCCAGAAACAAGTAAATTATCATCACGTCGATTGAAGTCTAAGATTGTATCATGATTAGAACTATTAGCACGTCCTTTTGTGTGAATATGGAAGTAGTCCTTTCCATCTCCTCCGTGCATGACATCCCGACCAGGACCACTTTGCAAGATATCATTACCTCCTGCGGCACTTAAAATATCATGGCCCTTCTTTTTGTGATGAGAAATAATATGCTCATGTCGATCTGTACCATGCATATTATGATGCTTATTCCTGCCTTTGATCGTTGTTCTAAACGTATCATCGATATTAAAGCCGTCATCACCTTGGTTCACGGAAGCTGAATGGTGGGTTAGATATCCTGTGAAATCACTCATCGAGAAATGGCCATCTCCTTTAATGATCTCGTCAAATTGTGGTCCCCTTTTCGCAACAGCGGTTGGGGATTCACCCTTGTTTAAAACATCATTAGCCGCCTTGATCAAGCTATCCTCACCTTGAGCATCACTTGATAAGGCCCAAAACATCATGCCACCAAGACCAGAATCTTCAATAAATTCTGATTTCCCAGCAATCGTTGCAGGTGTTTCAAACGAACTCCAAATTTTGCTATTTTGGTTGTATATATATGCTGCCTTCTGACTATCGTCCCATATCAACTGATAATTATTATTTTTGACATCTCCTAGAATTGCTTTGTAATCATAGGTACCAGCTTCCCAAGATCCCTTGGCTGCATCCTTATCACCCGATTGGTTATAACCATATTCGGTGCCAGGTTCAACCAATCCCCAGGCCCTTGTATACGTAGGGGCACCTAAAATGACTTTATTCATATCAACTCCTTGATCCTTATAATACTTCATCGCAGTCACAATATCTAAATTTTCAGGATCACCAATCATGGCAGCCTGATGGCCGGTTTTATTTTCCCATCCTCCATGGAAATCATAAGTCATCACATTATACAGATCGATATAAGGGTCAATGCCAGGTATATTTAAGTTCTCCAACTTGCTTACACCACCAGCCGTTGCAATCGAAATATCAAAGTCTTTGCCAGTACTTGCTTCTAGACGGTCCAACTTACCCCGAAGTAATTGCAACGTTAACGCTAAATTTTTGCCATCATCAGGACTGACTGAATTGGATTCCAAGCCACCGCCACCTGGGTACTCCCAATCAAAATCAACGACAGTATAAAAATCATACGTTTTGAGAATATCGATTAAATCATTTGTGAATTTTTCACGGCCAGATTGCTTGCCTAATGCGACACTAAAATCTCCCGAAAGAGTCCAACCACCTAGGGCAAAACCGATTTCCAGTTCAGGATAAAGTTCCTTAACAAGGCGAAGTTGATTGAAATTACCATAATAAGGTTTACCAGCTATTCCTTCCCCGTAATACCAAGCATCTGGCTGCGCAATGACCTTAACAGATCCATCTGGATTCTCGACACTTTCGAAATCACTCGCTGCATTGATTCGCTTATAACTTTGTTTTTGCGAATTGCTTAAAGAACCCCATTCTTTTGCACTAAACTTCCGCTGAATTCTCTGATCAGCAGAGGATTCAGAGAATCTCTTTTCAATATCGGCATACGAATCTGTCAAAATTACGCTTCCATCAGATTTTACATCCATAAAGCTATAGTTCAAATGCGTGATGTCGTTGAAATCAATATCAGCAACATCATATTTTCGACCATAAATCCCCCAATTCTCAAAGTAAGCAACAATTTGCTTATCTCCGGTTCTTGGAGTCGGATCGGATGGTGGGGTTGGATCGGATGGTGGGGTTGGTGAACCGCCATCATCAGGTTGATCTCCATCATCTATGGGCTTTGGCTTATCGTCTTCGTTGTCGATTGGCTTTGGCTTATCGTCTTCGTCGATTGGTTTGGGCTTGTTTCCATCGTCGGGCTTCAGTGGCGTGGATGGAGGCCGTTCAGGGGAAGGACGGCCACTGCCTGGATCCGGATTAGGATTAGGATTATTGGGATTCGGTTGATCAGCTAAATCATTGAAATACGTCGAATAAGTATTGGCAAATTCATAGGGAGTGGTGCCACCATCCGTGGATTTATCCCAATTAATCGACCAGGTCATAATGCCACCTAGATCAGCGTAACCCTGAGGATTACGTAAGTGATATTGACCTTCATAGCCTTCACGATCACCTGTCGTTAAATAATCGAGAGCCTCAATGGTTAGCTCAGGCTTCATATAGCCACCAGCAGGAGCTGCCGCAGGAGTTGCTGGCAGACCAGGTGCAATTTTTGAGGCCCCAAAGCCCTCAAAATATTGAGACTTCTCGGTACTGCGAGCAACTGGGAAACCAGCAATCAACATTTCAGACATCGACACAAGAAAATCTGGTGTTGATTGCTCAACTAACAAGCCAAATGGTGTTTTTGGATCATCCGTATAAGCAAACTGCGAACCAGTGTTGTAATACTGAACATGCAGTAAATCGAGTTCATCTCTCAGACCATCTAATACAGGCAGATATCCACCAAATGCCGAACCATAATTACCATATCCACCCAAAACATATTGGGTTTCAGGTGCAGCGGTTAACATAAAGTCTTTGCCATTTGCCTGATCAATTTCCTTAGCAGCTTCGATTAAATATTTGATCTTAGGAGTTGTCGGTTTTTTGAAGTTTAGATCGCCTGGATCCAGAATCACCGATGAACCCTCGAGATCAATATCAAGACCGTCAAATCCATATTCCTTGATAATATTATTCATAGAGGTGACAAAAGTCTCTTTCATCTCTTCATCATCCAGTTCAATCGGTGCATTGGCTCCACCAATTGAGATCAGAACCTTAGTACCATTTTGCTGATGTTGCTTGACTGCAGCCTTGAAATCACTATCACTTTCAACCGCAGGTTTAAACTGCATGTCGGCACCTAATTGCGTCTTAGGTTCGGCAAAAGAAATGTTGATTTGATCATAGCGGGGATCAACATCTGCAAGTGGAATATATTTTGCCGTGGCATTTGTCCAATTATGCCAATAACCAACAACGCCATAATTTGATTTCGCGCCCGAATCTGGTTTTTCGGGTGCTGGGCTCGTTCCATCACCAGGCTTCGCTGGATCACTATCGTCTGGCGTTCCGGGATCGCCATCACCAGGTGTGGTTTGATCACCATCATCTGGTTTGCCAGCATCCCCATCACCAGGCTTCGCCTGATCGCTGTCATCCGGCTTACCTGGGTCGCCATCACCTGGCTTCGTTGGATTACTGTCGTCAGGCTTGCCTTGATCGCCATCACCTGGCGTGGGGGCCGGGGTTACATCAGTAGGTTGATCATCACTCGCTTCGAGAATCAAGGAAGCTTGATCAAAGCTTGAAAGTTTTTTACCATCGAGCCTCAAAATGATCTCTAAATCAACAGACTTATCATTTGACTGTTGAAGTGTATTAACCTGCAACTTACCCTTAAAGAATCTAATCTCGCCCTGATCTCCTGAAAACTTATCTGACCCAATAAACTTTAATTGTTGACGACCATCTTTGATCGAAGAGGAATCAATTCCCGACAAGTCAATTTTGTCACCTTGGCTACTAGAAAAATCAAAGATTACATTTGCCTTTTTCTTTATATTGGCAGCATCAAATGTATCATTGTAGACAAAAGTATCAGCCCCACCAGCACCCTTGAATTTATTTTTTTGCGCATTCGCTGTGAGAACATTATCGAGATCATTGCCAATTGCTGTTTGAGCATTGTCAACCAAAGTGATGTTCTCAATATCACGGTAGCGCTTTAAACCAATATTTACAGACGACATTATCGTATCAATGCCCTCATCTTTCTTCTCAATGCTCCTATCTTTTTTATTATCGACAAAAAAGACATCATTGCCTGTCCCACCAAACATCTTATCAGCGCCTTCTCCACCATCTAAACGATCATTACCAGCTTCACCTCGCAATGTATCATTTGCCTTCAATCCAAACATATGATCAGCTTGATCGCTTCCCAGCAACAAATCTTTCCCGTCTGTACCCGTTATCGTTGTCACATCCTCGTCTTTAGTCGGTTCATCAGGTGGATTAATTGGATCTGGATTAACTGGATCAGGATCATTTGAATCCGGATTATTGGGATCAGGTGAATCAATTTGACCTGGCGCAAAAAACAATGCTTCTGTCAGCTTGCCTGATTTAGGAAGATCAACACTTTTTGCATTAAAGCCAAGTCTTAAAGACTCGCCAGGGGGAATCGTTTTATTCCAATCTTGGGACTGAACAGTCACCTCTCGTAGGTCATTCGGCTGAACAATTTTCTCTTGAATATTTGCAGAACCACTGTGCAGATCATAATGAGGAGTCAAAAAGTCAAATGTCCAATTTGTTGCATCCTTGCTACCAACATTCGTAATAACAAAATTACCACTCATCCCACCCCAATACAAATCTCCTTCAACTTGTACTTCGAGCTGACCTGAGATTAAAGGTGTGCCTGAGTCTGCCCCATGCTCATCATTGCTGGGAGCGTCTTTCGGATCATCTTTAGGTTGTTCACCATGACCGTGGTCGTGGTCGTGGTCGTCGCCCACTTCTTCCCACGTATCGATCGTATCATTTTCGCTAATGACTGGGTGAGCATTCGTGCCTTCTCTTGTTTGATCTCCGTCGGTTGTTAATCCAGCCGGAGCAGGTGGTGTGAGCAAATCAGCTCTACTCACGAGGGTTAAATCTAATTCAGAAATTGCAAATGGAATTTCCAAATTATCTTCCATCACTTGATCAAAATGAAATTCAATATTCTTCGCGATTAAATCTTTTTTCTTAACACCTTTAAAGAGGAATCTTTGATTTGTAGGCTTAAATGCTATCTTGAGGCCTTTCTTGGTATCCGTAACGGTCATTCGCTCACGTGTACCAGCATACAAGAAATTCAACTTGTCTGTCTTAGGATCAAAATTATCAATAATCTCTGATTTGCCATATTCATGAGAACGGATATATGTCGTGTCGGCTTTTCTAGGACCAAGGCCAAGCTCCCAAGAAAGAATACCTCCTATATCCTGGCGAAGATGTTCATTGCCAACCGGAGCAAAATTACTAACATTTAATTGATCCCACCGAACATCAACAGCCTGATAATCGTCAACACCCCAAGGATTGACAATGGCAAAAGACCCATCTTTTAATTTTGCAGCAATCATTCCGTGCACGGAATTATCGCCAAAATTCAACTTATCTTCTGCGGGATTAAACCCTTTAATATCTGGAGAAGAGGCACTGACCGTGAAACTTTTTCCAGCCACAATAAGAACCAATATCTACCTTAAATATAACGCCTGAAGGAGTGAGTCGCGTTAAAACACTGTTAAGCTTATCCAAGAATGATGCAATGATCAAAGATTTTTTGAATCTTCTTTTATAGACATTAGAGAACAATCAAGTAAAATTAATGGGTGAAAATACGATCACAATAATGTCCGACAAGTTCAAAACTTTTTTACAATAGCAATGTCGTATGTGCCTCTCCCATGAGTTCAATGCATAAAAAGAGGGGGAGATCCTCCCCCTCTTTTTATGCCAGTTCAAACGAAGAGGCTATTCATGAACAATCGCATTATTTGCAAGAATCTGGCTTTCCTGAGTATTTTTCAAGATTGTTCTTGCGTCACCATCGAGCATCGAAACAACAANATCAGCCCCTTGCTGTATGAGCTTGACATAAGGAATTTCATCCAGATCAANAACCAAATGCTCNCCTTTTTNCGGGTTAAAATCATAAATAANATCATGACCANGACTCAAGACAAAAGAGTCAGTGCCTTTGTTACCGGTTAAATGATCATNTCCA
>NZVB01000046.1:31928-120308 GCA_002701375.1 Cyanobium sp. NAT70
TCCATNNAATCGTATCNTNNCCANNACCTCCATTTAACGTATCGTCCCCAGAACCTCCGTTCAACNTATCATCACCTTGAAGTCCCTCAAGATGATCGTNTCCACNCCCACCATTGAGGTGATTGTCGCCTTTATGACCCGTCAAATGATCATCACCATCTGCAGCAGTTAAATGATGATCATCATCACTCGAGTAGTGATGAAATCCGTAGCGAGAATTATTGCTATCATCTAATTTCGGAGTGGGCACATTAATTTTTTGATCAAGCTCAAAAAAATTAAAATGATCATCTTCAAACATTTTCTGAAGAGATTGATGCGGATTTGACTTTTTCTTCGACGAAAAATCGATAANGGCCAATGTTGTNCCCAAGCCATGCATGGGCTCAACTGATTCAATATGCTTGAGCGTATTATTATCAATACTATTTTGCATCTGTTTCAAAGTATCTTGTCGATCAAGATGCGTTTCACCCTTNACATGACCAATTAACTTTTTATGCTTGAGATGTTTCTTGCTTGTTTGGTGATAGTTTAACTCATGAAGAATATGAGTTTTCTTGGATTTTGGTAGATGATCAAATTGTCCAGCAGNCATGGAAGCTGCTACACGCTGCGATGACAAGGAACTGCTCGTATGGCTCCCTTTCAAAAAGGAATCCATATCCATTAGGCCACCTGTCACCGTATTAATCGGAAAGTCCAATGGCCTAACGGAATCCATCAAGCGAGATTTCACCGTGAGTGCACTCGCTTCGGGATGACGGGCCCAATAGCTGCTGACGACACCTGCAACAAGAGGAGTGGCCATGGATGTACCACTAAAAAAGTGATAATCCGTATCAGATCGACTACCAGTGCTGAAAATACTTTGACCAGGTGCATAGAGATCAACAGTCGTTCGCCCATAATTTGAAAAACTGGCACGTTCATCTGTCGGAGTAGTCGCACCAACAGAGACCATCGCATCAATATCAAATGATGCTGGAGAGACTGGATTAACATCATTGTCATTATTTTCGTTGCCAGCAGCAACAATCGTCAAACTTCCTTGTTCACCTGCATGGGTGATTGCTGAATTCAGAGAGTGAGAATAGCCAGGTCCACCAAGACTCATATTGAGTATCTTGGCCCCACGTTGAACCGCATAATTAACACCGCTCACAATTCCAGACATAAAGCCACTGCCCTGATCATTCAAAACTTTCACAGGCAATATTTTCGCAACTGGATTACCGCCAATCACACCCAAACCATTGGAAGCCGCAGCCACCGTGCCGGCAACATGCGTGCCATGACCGTTAACATCATCTGGAGAGGAATCATCATAAGCAAAATCGTAACCATAATAATCATCAATAAAACCATTCGAGTCATTATCCAATCCATCGTTTGGTATCTCACCATTATTAAGTAGGATATTGTCTTTTAAATCTTCATGGGTTATTCTTACGCCTGTATCTAGAACCGCCACGATATTTTCACCTGATTCCAAATTATTGATGCCATTTACAGTGCTGCCAAATCGGGTAAATGCAGGGACAGCTCGAATATCATCACCTGAAAGGCCTCCAAATTGTCCACGATTTTCAAACCCCCACAAACGGTCGAAATATTGTTCTGTCGTCCAGAAGTCCTTCAATGCTCCNATGATTCCATTCTGATCAAAATCTTCTTGGAATTCTTCTTCTATCGCATTGAAGGAATCTGATCCAGGTGCCGCAAAAGCCGTCTCANTCTGAACATTCCAGGAAGCATCCAGNGTCCATGTTTTGAGTTGTTTGTTTTGATTATCCCTCCAAACGATTTTATTGGTTGAGTTAATTGTCTCAGCAGCCAACATTTGTAAGACCGATGCAGATGAACCAGCATCAACCTGTTCACCATTGGCTAAATTAATAGAGATCGGAGTNGTATCAGCTGCAGATGCTCTTACATAAGCAAANTTTGACTGATCATGAAGAAGCGTGGTATTGCCAATTGATTCTATTGAAGTATATACTTTTGGCTGTTCACCAACAAATCCGTCAGCATCAAAATCCGTGTCAAACTTTTTCTCAAGCTCATGGTAACGAGCATTGCCTGCGGCAATTGAATTTTCACTGGTTAATTCTCTCCAATTCGCATCTAATGTCCAAAGGTCAATGCTGGAATCTGCGTTTGTTTTCCAAACCACATGATTTTTGGAGTCAAAAGTCTCCGCTGCAATCATTGCTTTTGTTGCAGCAGCAGATCCTACATTGACATCAGCACCATCACGATCGGTAATCGTATGAATAGCACCATCGGAAGCAAGTTTGATGTATCCATAATTCGATTGATCATGCATTAAAGTAATTGAGCCATCTGATTCGATATTGGTATACACTTTTGGAGGTCCACCAACATGTCCATCAACATCAAAATCCTGATCGAAAAGAATTTCTAATGCATTAAAAGCCTTNGAGCCCGCATAAACTGGCTCCGACTCACTCAGATCATCCCAATCCCATTCGCTATCGAGTGTCCAAGTTTTTATTGCTCCGGTCAGGTTCTCCTTAACAGCAAGATGATTTTCTGATTCATAGGATTCAGCTGCAATAACTTGAAGATCAGAAGCAGCAGACCCAACATTAATCGGTTCATCTGAAATGTCTCTCACATCGTATTTGTTAGAAGCTGATTTTCCGCTCACATAAGCAAAATTAGATTGATCTTTAAACAGTGAAAACAACCCATGATCTTCAATCAGGGTATATTGCTTTGGTCGTTCACCAATGTGAGCATCCAAATTAAAATCCTGCTGGAATTCAACTTCCAACTCATGAAACTCAGCGTCATCATCAAAAACAATTTGCCCTTCCGANTGTAACTCCCAACGCTGGTTAAAAATCCCACTTTTGATGCCATCGAGCTGGTGATTTAACCACACAACTTTATTGAATCCATCAACACGTTCAGCACCAACAAGTTCCAACTCAGAAGCATCCGATCCAATATTCAATTGCTGACCAGCAGCTGACATGATTGGGATTTTTCCACCTTCATGCCGATACTCTGCATAAGCTTTTTGGGCTTCATCCTGAATCAAGGCTGTATTACCCAGCGATTCAATCGTCGAAAACGTAGGTTTGATCGGGCCGATATGGCCATCCTCATCCACGTCCTGTTTAAACAGGTCTTCCAATTGGAGAAAACCATCTGTTCCAGGCTTAAACAGTTGGCTAGCTTTAATTTGCTTCCAGTCCGAATCACATGTCCAACTACGAATCGACTGACTCGCTGTTTGCTCCCAGAGCAGATAATTCTGCGAATCAACAGTTTCAGCTCCNATCAAGCTCCATTTAGGAGTCTTTCTCTTCGATGCTTTCAGCCACTTACCATTTTTGCGCGAGATATTAACTGGTGTTCCGTTAGAGGCTGGATCGGCATATAAGTAGCGGTATTGATCTTTGACCAGCTCAACACTGCCGATCCCTTCAACCACCGTATAAATCGGAGGTTCTCTTCCAATCGAGCCGTTATCATCAAAGTCTTGATCGAATAACTTTTCAATTTCAAAGTAATTTTGCCGGGAAGCTCTGTAATTTTTATTTTTACGATTCATCTTCCAACCATCAGTAAATCCAAGCACACGCAACTTCATACTATTTTCGTTCCATAAACCTAAGTGATTAGCCCCTTTAAATGATTCTGCTCCAACAACCTGCCAGGATGAATTTGCCTTGGGAGCGCGATAGGGCCGATTTCGCGTATTTTTCAACTCCACCGGATCTTGACCATAAGAACTATCTGCTGACGTTGCAAATAATATGTTTTCACTATCTTTAAACAACTGAACGTTACCGGTTGCGTCAATCTCCTGCAAAGAGTTCAAAGCTGCCTGCGTCATCTGCTCGTCAGCCATTGCCAATCNGAATACAAGTCATATCTATTATTAATACNCNCGNTGATTGTGTCAGCCTTTGCAACCCCAAAAAACAAAATGAATACCGGTTAAACCATTAAAAATTAAACAGCTATTTTAATCTTATCTATAGATTCTCTGCAAAAGCCATAGGGAGAAGCTCAAGCCAATCAAATGTGCAAACAACACTTGCGTGTTGCTCAGCACCGAAAGCATCTCCAAAGATGTAATCGCGAGATTCTCTGTCATTCCCTTGCCGCCGATTGCAATACCAGGCGTCTGCATCGATGCCTGCACAAACAAACTGCCGGCTAATGTTTGGTATCCGATTGCCGCAAAGGTCAGTCCTAAAAGATCAGCGAGCAGTCCGCGCTTGAGCAATCGCGCCGTTTCACCCCGACTGGGACGGGCCTCACTGCCAATGGCTCGACCGGTNCGAACAATCAACCAGCCCTGCCAGAGGCTGAACAACAACACCACAAACGCCAGCGTGGTCAGCGACAGGCCAGGGCCAAGCCCCAATGCTCGCTCCGAATTGCGGACCAAGCTGCCACCGATGTTGTTGAACATCAGGACGCCGATCACAACAATGCCAAGAACCACCTGTGCCCAGAAGCGAATCCATCCCATCCGCCGCAAACCGACGGACAACTGCTGGAAATCAAGGCGATCCACCATGACTGGCCTGCATTTCTCGTTCAAACTTGGCATCTAAGCCAACAGCCTGCACGTTGCGTTGATCCCTCTTTGCTCCCCACAGGACGCGCGGCAGCCGACCTCACTCGCCTTAGGCAGTTTTGATGGGCTGCACGCCGGCCACCGAGAAGTCATTCGACATGCCGTCCAAAAAGACCTCGGCGTTCCAACCGTGGTCAGCTTTTGGCCTCATCCGCGTGAGGTCTTGTTCAAAGAGGCTCGGCTGCGACTCGATCTACCCAGCGAAAAGCTGGCACTGCTCGAACCACTCGGCATTGAACAATTGGTGTTGGTGCCTTTCACCACAACATTGGCCAAACTCAGCCCCGAATCCTTTGTCGATACGGTGCTGCTCGAAACCCTGCAAGCCCGCCGGATCGCCGTTGGAGAAGATTTCCAGTTCGGCCGTCATCGAGCCGGGAATGTTGCTCTACTTCAGGAGCTCGGACGCCTTCGTGGCTTCGATGTTCAGGTGGTGAAGATTTTGAAAGACGCCCACGGGCGCATGAGTAGCAGTCGGATTCGTCAAGCCCTCGAGGCGAGTGATCTCAACACAGCGAAGGATCTACTTGGCCGTCCTTACCGCTTTATGGGGCGGGTGGTGAGTGGTCGAGGACTGGGGCGCAAATTGGGATGGCCAACCGCCAACCTGCAGGTGGATGGACGCAAGTTCTTGCCTGGTTTGGGCGTGTATGCCGCATGGGCACGGCTGGATGACAGCAATGAGGACCTGGCTGCAGTGATGAATTTGGGCCCACAACCAACGATTGATCCCAACTCCCCCTCTGCGGTTGAGGTTCATCTCCTCGACCGCAATCTCGATTTAACCGATCGATCTCTCACCGTTGAACCAACGCACAGGTTGCGCAGTCAACAAAAATTCAGCGGATTGGATGCCCTGAGTGAGCAAATCAAACGCGATGCAAAGGCAGCACGTCACTGGCTCGGCCTGCCTTCTCAGGCCAATGTCGGATAAGCGTTCATCAGTCCCCAAACAATGAACACACCAATTCCCCCGAGGAGCAAAATTCCCCACACAAGCACGTGCATCGAACTTTCTGAGCCGCTGTTCTCCATGCCGACAGGGAATGCGATCCCCCACAAGATGCCACGAAATTGATGGACTGCGACGCGCTTGCGGATCAACGTGTGGCTCGGTTAATCGATGCCAATCTCGATCGAGCCAGAGAAGGACTCCGTGTCGTAGAGGACTGGTGTCGCTTCGGCCTCGAACGCCAGGATCTCGTGATTCGGCTCAAGGATTGGCGTCAAAAGCTCGGCCTCCTGCATCGATCCGAATACAAGCAAGCTCGCTCATCGGCGACCGACCAGGCGGCCGGCCTAAGCCACCCAGCACAACTCAAGCGGCGTGATCCCGAGCAAGTCGTCGCGGCGAACTGTGCTCGCGTGCAAGAGGCCCTTCGTGTTTTGGAGGAATACAGCCGAAGTGATCACCCCCAACTCGCGGCACAAGCAGCAACGATCCGATATGGCCTTTATGACTTGGAGGTCGAGGCTCTAATCGAGTCAGAGCGAACAGGACGATCTGAGCTGTTACGCAACTGCCGTCTGTGCCTGATCACCCAGCCCTGCACTGATCTCATTCAGCGGGTCGGTGCAGCACTTCAAGCTGGAGTCCCCATGGTTCAGTATCGCTGCAAGGAAGCGGAGGACCAACAACGCTTCGCCGAAGCTACGGAACTACGAGAGTTATGCCGCACNCATCATGCCCTTTTTATCGTGAACGATCGGATTGATTTAGCCCTTGCCGTGGACGCTGATGGAGTGCACCTGGGTCAAGACGATTTTTCAACACAGGTGGCACGGCGTCTGATGGGCAATCGACGGCTGGTGGGACGAAGTACCCACAACTTAGAAGAGGTGGTCCGCGCTCAAAATGAAGGGTGTGACTACCTCGGCCTCGGCCCCGTCCATGCCACCGCAGTCAAAGCGGAGCGAACAGCAATCGGTCCAGAACTCGTTCACAAAGCTTGTGAAATCTCGACAATTCCGTTGTTTGCAATTGGCGGAATTAACACGAACAATCTGCCGACATTGACAGCTGGCGGATGCAAGAGAGTTGCTGTGATTGGAGCAATTATGGCCGCTAGTCATCCAGAATCAGCATCNATAGAACTGCTCCAACAGCTCTAGAAACTTTCTTTCGTGATCAATGACAACATTGAATCTCAGCGTGAACGGTGAACTCCGAACCCTGCAACCTGCCCCAATACCGAGTTGTCTCGACAGTGTCATCAAAGCGCTTGACCACAATCCCAAAAGCGTGGTTGTTGAGCACAACGGTGTGATCATCCCGAGAAGCCGTTGGCAGTCAGAAGTCGTGCAAGAAGGCGACAACCTTGAGATTGTCACCATCGTGGGAGGGGGTTCCTAGAGTTCCTGAATCAACAAACTGTTGTCGTTGTGAAGCGTTTGTCCTGGCCTCGAAGACTGCTGGTCACACTGTTGTTGCCAATCATGATGATTGGCTTGAGCCTGATCTATACAGATCCAGCTGACGCAGCCCGTGGTGGACGAATGGGTGGCGGCAGCTTCAGAGCCCCCTCGGCACCTCGCTCGGGTGGTGGTTCGTACCGGAGCGGCGGGTATCGAGGCGGTGGTGGCGGTTTCGGATTTCCTTTCATCATTCCGATTTTCGGATTTGGCGGTGGCGGATTGTTCGGATTGCTGATCTTGATGGCCGTCGTTGGAGTTTTCGTGAACGCGTTTCGTGGAGCCTCCGGCGGAGGACCGGCCTTGAACGGCTACGGCACGCCAACACCGGCCATGCCAAGCAAAGTCAACATGATTCAAGTTCAGGTTGGATTGCTCTCGAGCGCTAAAGCACTTCAAGACGATCTGAGATCTCTTGCAGCATCTGCCGACACCTCTTCTTCAACAGGTGTACAACGCCTGTTGCAAGAAACAACTTTGGCACTGTTGCGACAACCAGATTTGTGGGTTTACGCGAACTCTGAAAGTGGCAGTGTTCCCTTCACTTCAGCCGAATCAACATTTAACCGCTTATCGATGAGCGAGCGGAGCAAGCTCCAAGCTGAAGTGACGTCAAATGTTGGCGGACAGCGTTTGACCGATCCAGGTCTAAGTGCTGCCGTTGGAGAGGCTGACGCGACAAATGAATTCATCGTGGTCACTCTCCTGGTCGCCTCAACCGCTACCGCCAGCTTGCAGGGAGCAGACACTGCGGAAGATCTCCGTCAAACCCTACGCATCCTTGGTTCCACGTCGTCTTCAGATCTCATGGCACTCGAAGTGATCTGGCAACCCGAGGGACGCGGAGACGTGTTGAGTGCTGAGGAATTGATCACCGCATACCCAAATTTGCAGCACCTCTAAACTGATCTTCAGGAAATCTTCCACTCATCTGTCCCTCTGTAAGTGTTTCTTCCTAGGTCGACTCTCTAGTTTTGATATGAACACGCAACGAAGTCGTCTTGGCCTGCCCAGACCCAAGATCAATGGAATGGCAGCTTGATGGCGAGCTGGCCAAAAATGATTGGATTGCCTTGGTCGACAGGCTTCAACAAGTCGAAGGAGATGTCAACAGTCTGGAGCTGGCTCGCTTAGGCCAGAGTCAGCAAGACTTTCTTTGATCNCAGCGTTTGCTCTGTATTTCAGACTTGAGCTGACCAAATCACCATCACTGAAATGGCCAACATCGACAGATGTTGGTGTTAGTCATCAGAGGGACATAGCAATTTCGAGACAAACGATCCAATACAACAAAGCTGGTCTCGAACCTTCAAAAATCAGTCAAGTCTGCGGCAATGACCGACAGCGCATCATTCGTAAAGCTGCCATTGCGGCTCCGTAGCCGTTGTTGATATTGACAACGACCAAGCCAGGCGCACAACTAGCCAACATTCCCTCTAATGCAGTGCGCCCCCCGTGGCTAACCCCATAGCCAACTGCAACGGGAACACCGATGACCGGCTGGGGCACTAAACCAGCCAAAACCGTGGGCAAGGCTCCTTCCATTCCTGCGCAAGCGATCAACACCTGAGCAGAGCGAAGGCGGGGCAACACATCCAATAAACGATGCAGACCAGCGACGCCGACATCCATCAGCTGATCCACAGATATTCCATGACATCGCAAGGAAAGCGTCGCTTCTTCCACGACGAGGAGATCGCTACTGCCACCACTGAGAACCACGACCGCAGCCGTGGAATCCGTTGCGGTGGGTATGACACCAAGCGTTAAACAGCTCGCCTTTGGATGAACCATCACATCCGGGATCTGTTCAGCGACGTCCAAGGCTTTGCGGGCATCGACGCGCGTGACCAAGGCCAGCTCATTCCCCTCTCGAAAACGTTTCAAGATGCTGATGATCTGCGCGGACGTTTTGTGTTCGCCCCAAATCGCTTCCACCAGTCCAAGACGTCTGCGACGTTGCCAATCGATCCGAGCGTCGCACGCGTCAGTCATCACCTGGCAACCGTTGCACGATCAGCTCACCCTCCATCACAAGAGGAAAGGGGGAGCGAGGCTCAGATGACTCAGATTGCCCCAAGGCGGAGCGCACAGTTGCATCAAACCGTTGCTGAACCTGCTCAACAGCCTCTGGAGTGATCGCTTTCCACTGGTCGTGACTGTTCCATCGAATCAAAAGCACGCCCTGTTGGAGCTGGGGATCCCAATACAAATCGCGTCCAAGAAATCCATCCTGATCTTCCAGCCAGGGTTGCCAGGTGCGCTGCTCGGCAGCGAGCCAGACCTGGCGCTGCGTCGCCGGAACCTCTAGGCGAAGCAGTTCAATCACAGCATCAGATGACATAACAGGCTGAGGAGCAAGCGAACTCGCCACCAGGATCGCCACCAGCAGGGGGATAATGCGAGTCACCTGTGCCCAAGCAAAGCGACAGCTTGGCAACTAATCCCCTCTTCTCGCCCCTCAGGCCCCAACTTCTCATTGGTGGTCGCCTTGACACCGACCGCATCAGCAGGCAGATCTAATCGAGCAGAAATGTTGCTTCGCATCAGCTCAATGTGAGGTTTGAGTTTGGGACGCTCAGCAATCACCACAGCATCCACATTGATCACGGACCAACCACGCTCGTTCACCAAGGCCACGACCTGTTCGAGCAAACGAAGACTGTCTGCCCCTTTCCATTTGGGATCAGTCGGCGGAAAGTATTTGCCAATGTCACCCAACGACAACGCGCCAAGCAGAGCATCCATCACGGCATGGACCAACACATCGGCATCACTGTGACCCTCCAAACCGAGGCCTGCGGGATGGTCGAGCGTGACCCCACCGAGAATTAATGATCGCCCTGGAACAAGGCGATGGATGTCATATCCATTGCCGATGCGCAACTGCATGGCGTGATTCGAATCGCTCACCATTGTCTCGGTCTGCTCCCATCGAGCAAAGAGATCAGGACGCCGCTCCCGGGTCCGCAGCTCACGTTGATCTTGGCGCCAAGCGGCGATTGCTGCGTGATCACCACTCCGCAGCACAGGAGGAACAGAGACTCCACGAAATTCAGCTGGTCGCGTGTAGTGAGGGTGCTCCAACAGCAGAGAGCTATGGCTCTCCTCTACCAACGAAGCCGCGGTCCCCAGCGTGCCGGGCAGCAACCGCACCACACCATTGATGACGGTCATGGCTGGAACTTCACCACCGGTCAGGACGAAATCACCAATCGAGACCTCTTCATCGGCAAGAGCACGAATCCGTTCATCAAATCCTTCGTAATGACCGCACAACAGCACCAGCTGGTCATGCTCAGTCGCCCAGCGCTGTAAATCGGATTGCTGTAGCGGCCTGCCTTGCGGAGACATCAATAAGAGCCTGGATCGAGCCCTTCGAGGAATCGCCTCGACAGCAGCAAACAAAGGCTCAGGCTTGAGAACCATCCCGGCTCCACCGCCATAAGGTTCATCATCCACCTTGCGATATCGATCTGCGGCGTAGTCGCGTGGGTTGTGGAGATGCATCTCAGCAATGCCCGATGAGAACGCACGACCGATCACACCCCAATCCTTGAGCGACCCGAACGCCTGAGGGGCCAAACTCACCACATCAAGCCGAAAAGCCTCCATTCCCAATCAGGAGGCAGGCTTGGACACTCGTCTGATATCAGTACAAAAACTGCCTTGCAGTGGAACGCCCTCCGAATCCACAGCTGTCGTGCTTCGTAAACGCAGATTCGGACGCGTGAACCAGATCCGTTCTTGAACGACGGCTCCACCAGCCTGCGCCAAGGTCAGCTCGACACTGCCGTCTGGCCAAAAAAGCCATTGACCAGTTTGATTCAACCCTTCCACGCTGGTGAGCTTCAAACCACCATCAATCTCAAACAGCAGATTGGTCGCCACACCCTTAGGAGGAACCACCTCAAGGCGACCAATCGCTCCTTCCAGGGCGTCGCAAAAGCGCACTGTCACATCACCACGCTCACTGGTGTGCCAATCGTCATCTCCTCCCGTCAGTTCGAAGCAACTGCGCAAACTCATCCACTCCCCAACGCAAAGCGCCAAGAAGGAGTTGAGATTGGAGGGCGGGAAGGTTGAGTCATTCATCGCTTTATCTTCTCAGTCGGCTTTACCAGGTCAGTGGAAGGAAGGGATAAGGACGATTCCAGCCGTAGATCGCAAGCCGTTCTCGACCAGGTTGTGCATCACCACGTCGATGAAAGCCAAATACGTCAGCGAGAATCAAGGTATTTGCAGGGCAGGTGAAGCGAACTGGTCGCGGCAAATCAAGCGCCGCCAGATGTTGCTCCTGAATACGGAAAGAACCGGACACATCAGGTTCCTGCTGATGGGTGATCGCAGCTGTTGCTGTCTGCTGCTCCCAACGCAAGCGGAGCCGGCTTAATCGATGGCTGCCAAGCACATATTCAAACGGTCCATCCTGTTCCTCCACAGGGCGTAAAAAATACCAAAACTTCAATGCACGAAAGTACGTATCTCGATGAAGAACCTTCTGCAAATCAGGCGTGCAATTCTCTTCACCATGCACCGTCAAATAAACATCAAGTTTGCGTGGATCCATTCGAACACCAACCACTTGACGGGACAGTTCCTGCAGCCTTGGATCACGAGACAGTTCCGCCAGTCTTGGCATCGTGCTGGGATCAATATGCAAAAAACGATTGAGAGTTCCGCCATCAAATCGATCAAACCCGCCTCGAAAAGGTTGTTTGGGTTGAAAGCCCTCATTTTGATTGGTCGACCATGGCTGTTCACGCGTCTTGCACGTCACCAGTCGCTCCACATCCTCAGACAAGCAGTCGAAATCACCGTTGGGCAAGAATTGTTCAATCGCACAACAGCCATCCCGCGCCAGCTGATCCAGAACACCCTTGGGCAAACCTTTCGAAGCAGCTGGACGCAACCACTGACGCCATTGACAAAGACGTTCAGCCAGTTGAATCCGACGACGATGCAGATGCAACCTTGTATTGAGCTGGCGATGCCCAACCCAGGGATCCCGAAAGCTCTTGGTGCGTGTGAACAAGCTGAGCATCATGGGAGATTAAAACGAAGGCGTATCTGCCTCCATTGATCCCTGAGCCTTGATCGATGAAGTCGAGGAGCATTCATCAGTGGTGCACGATTTGAGCATGTCCGCTAACTCAGCTATGACGGTCATCGGCTCAGCGGCAACACAAGCGCAACAGCTCCTAGAAGGCATCATCAACCAGTAGACTTACAACACAAGACTTCATATCAATTCGATGTCAATATTAAACACCGCAGTTGCGATCATCACAATCTCAAATCCAATTGCAAACTTACCCATTTACCTCTCCCTGACAGATGGAGATCGCAATAATGACCGAGCAATCGCCAGAAGTGCAGCTCTCACATTTTTGATCACACTTTTAGCGGCAGTNTTCTTTGGAGATGAGTTTCTGAATTTTTTCGGAATCAGTCGAGGCGCATTTCAGGTCACTGGTGGCCTGATCCTTCTGCTGATTGGAATCTCCATGGTTCGCACAGAATTAGCAAAGGAGTTTCAAGACATGGACCATTCGGACCGAGAAGGAAAGACCGTCGCCAAAGGAGTGGTCCCCCTTGGCATTCCTTTATCCGTAGGTCCTGGCACCCTCTCAGTTGTGATTGCAGATCCAAATTCAGGCACAACAAGTGGACGAGTCGCCCTAAGTGCGGTGGTGGTTGTTTTAGCGATTTTAACCTATCTTATTTTCATGCTGGGAAGACTTTTATCCGACTACATTAGTTTTACCACCATGGAGGTCATCACCAAACTGATGGGACTCGTACTATCGGCACTTGCAATCGAAATTTTATTCGCCGGCCTGCGAAGCTCCTTTCCACAACTCGTTTTCAACTAATCCGGATAAAGACATTGTAAAAATCATCAGCCAATATGCCAGCCACAACATCAAATTTAATTCAAAAAAATCCTGTATCACGTTTCTAATGGAACAATTTCAAAAATTGAACTTCTTAATAAAATTTTCAAGCGAACCTTGCTACAATCTCATAAGATATAGCTAGAGATTGGCCAGGGTAAAAACTCTTCGTGGATTTTGATTTTCTACAGAGGGCTAGTCCAGAGCTCATTAATTGGCTCACGCAAGAGAATGAGAACCGAGACATACCGGCGAAATCCCTTCTCATAGAAGAAGGCAAGGAAATTGAGAGCATCTATGTCTTGACGAAAGGAAAGCTCGTCGTTAAAACAACGAACCAATTGGGTACAGAGAGCTTATTAAATCAACTTTCACCTGGCTGCATCGTTGGTGAAATGAGCTGGCTGGAAAACCGACCACCAGTAGCGAGCGTCGAAGCAGACAGGGCCTCATCGATCCAAGTTGTGCCGTTCAAAGCTGTCGAGCGTTTGTCTATTTCTCAACCAGCACTTGCAGCAGAGTTTCAACGGTTAATCGCAGAGAAATTAGCATTACAAATCAAAAGCCAGAATTTGTTTATTCACCGCTTTAATCATGAGGAGAATTCAATAGATCCTCTGAGAAAAGCCCTCATCCTTTTCACATCGCTCAATGAAAATGATCTTTATACCCTCGCTAAAATCGGCACATTACGTCGCATACAACCTGGCGATACACTAATCAAGCAAGGGGATCCTGTTATTTCCTTGTTTATTATTCTAGCAGGTGATGCAGATATCTTTGTAGATATCGATGAAATCACACGTCCTATTGGCAACTCAAGGCGTGGAGAAATCCTTGGAGAATTAACGTTACTCATTAAAGATGCGGCTGGTGCCACAGCAACTGTGAGGACTCAGACCGGAATGGAGCTTCTTGAACTAAGAAAAACAGTACTTGTTGATGCCCTCAAGAAAAATCAACTCTTTTCTGCTCGCTTCTATAAAGGGTTGTCTTGTATGCTCTCTCAACGTAGCCGCGACCAATTAGTGAGTAGAAACTTCGCCAGATTAAGCCAAGAAGCCGAAAAAGGATTTGAGCCAGATGAAATTAATTTAAAGCAATTAAGTGATCTTAATCGTGCTGGATCTCGGTTCCATTGGTTGTGCCAAAAATTCCAGGCTCAACCAGGAGAACGCTAATGGAACTAATGAAGGGGCATGATATAGATTGGCCAGAGGAAGATTTCAAAGCAGAAAGCGATGACATCATCATTGTTTTAGATCATCTCAATCTATGCAGAATCGAACGAAACAAAGATCTTCCTGGATTGCAAAGCTCAAAGACAAAAGAGCTTAACCTAAAGCTGCGTCCGACGCGAGACTGTTCTATCAAAATAGAANCCCAACAACCAAATCAAAAGAGAGGAGCCTGGCTTGAAAANCAATTAAGGGATTTGATCAATGACGATACAAGTAATCACGAATCAGGCAATATTCTCATATTATTTCAGAAATTGCACCAACAAGAAAANCTTGAATTTAAAAGAAGACTCACCGCCTATCAATCCCTCAACAAAAGTACGTCGACTGAAATCCTCAACCGGCTGGAACAAACTAGTCCATCGGCTGACCAGCACTGGTCTGATCAAACACTAAGTACAAAAGACCCTTTTTTAGCCTGCATCAGCATCCTAAGCAGAGGCGAGCTGAAGCCAATACCTGATGCGAATACGAGAAAAGATGGACNTTTGTATTTAGAAAAACTATTACAATTAAACCATCTCATTGGTCGGAACGTTGTTCTCGACAAATCTGATCTAAAGCGAGATTGTGGTGATTTAATTGCTTTTCGAGAAGGCAATGCATCATCGCCAATACTCCTTCAAATGTCTAAAAAAGGCTATAGGGTTTGGGACCCCCAAACAATGAAAAAGCCTAGGCTCATCCAACATTCACATGACATAGTCAGCATATTAAGCCCCAGGATGGTATCGATTAGCCCTGCATTCGCTGCTCAAGATTTAACAACAATAGGATTACTTCGCTTTGCATACGGCAATGCAACAAAAACAACCGCTTTTATTTTATCAGGTTTACTGGTTGGCATCATTGCGGGATTCCTTCTGTCAGTCAGCAACGAAGTAGGGGGATTACGATGGATTTTTGGGCTCGGAATCACAGGAACATTAATCGGTACTGCACTAGGAGTTCTCAGTGGTGGCCTTAGATTAGGCGTAGCAGTTATGTTCCTAGCTACGGCTCTATCCCTCCTCACACCAAGCTTTAATACGATTATTACAAATCAAGCACTACCAGATCAGGATTTCAACCTCTTACTACAAATCAGTGCACTATTGATTATCGCAGGANTAACCAGAGTTTCGCTTNATTGGATTCAAAGTCGTGCCATTTTGCTCACACAACAAAAAGGTGCGGCAAAAGCTCAATTGGCAAGCATGCAACATTTACTCTCATTACCAATTGAATTTTTCAGAAATCGAAATGTTGGTGAGCTTCANTTACGTTTTGGGGCATTAGACGAGCTGCGCAATGAAATCCAACAATTGCTTGAGGGAGGCATCATCCAAGTCGTGATGACAAGTATTTATATCCTGTTCATGCTCAATATCAGCACTCAGTTAACCATTTTGGCGNTCATCATATCTTTGCTTATTTTGCTGCCAACAGTCATTCTTTCGATTCAAGCAAGGCCATTGCAACGTCGCCAAGAAGAAGCAGAAGCTCAGGCGCAAAGTCGCAATCTGGAATTGATCAGTTCAGTGACAAAATTACGCATTGCCGGTGCAGAAACTGCGGCTGCAAAATGGTGGGCAGATCAATATCGCATCATCGTAAATCAAGAATATTTAATCGATGCAAAAGAGGCTACCTCTAATCTGCTGCAAACAATCATTCCTAACTTAGGAACTTTATTAATCTATATAATGGTGACAAAGATCATCTCTGAATCAACACAAAATCCTCANATCAATGCGCCAAATATCGGAGAGCTNCTTGGATTCTTCACAGCTTTTGGAACATTTATTGGAGCTGTTGCAAGTTTTGCAGGCCTATTGATCGGCGCCTTTGATATGCCAATTATTTACGAGCGNGCAAGACCCATCCTGAATGCAACACCGGAGAANAAAGACAACCAAGCAGAGGCTGGAGTGCTTCTTGGAGAGATTGTCATTGATCGAGTCAGCTATCGATATGAGCCCGGTTTGCCTCTTGTCTTAGATGGGATCAGTTTTGCAGCAAAAGCAGAAGAGTATGTTGCCATTGTTGGTCCATCAGGATCAGGCAAGTCAACATTGGTACGACTCCTACTTGGCTTTGCCTTCCCTGAAAATGGCAACATTCTGATGGATGGACAACCACTTCAAGGATTAAATATAGAAAGTGTTAGGCGTCAAATTGGGACAGTTATGCAAACCAATAGCTTATTCAGTGGAACATTAATAGAAGCAATCGCTGGTGGTGCCATTATCAATGAGCAAGAAGCCTGGCATGCAGCTGAGATGGCAGGTCTAGCTGAGGATATCCACAACATGCCCATGGGANTACAAACAATGTTATCGGATGGAGGATTAACACTTTCAGGAGGTCAGCGACAAAGGGTTGCTATCGCTAGAGCATTGGTGCGAAAACCCAAAATACTGATTTTTGATGAAGCCACAAGTGCCCTCGATAACCGAACACAAGCCATTGTCAGTCAAAGTCTTGACGAATTAAAAGTCACCCGCTTGGTGATTGCACATCGCTTGAGTACCATACGGCAAGCCAATCGAATCGTCGTATTGGAACAAGGCCAAGTCAAAGAACAAGGTACTTATGAGGAGCTCATGAGAAATAAGCAATTCTTCTCTGAGTTAGTTAGGAGGCAAACGTAATGAGCTTGTTTCGTAAGAATGCACTCGATGCACTCTCAAGCCCTGAGAAACTCGATGAACCGCTTCGTCTCATCAAACCTGAGCAATGGGTTTTGCTGGTCTCAATGAGTGGTTTGGCTGTTGCTATTGTTCTGTGGGCAATTTTTGGTCGATTGCCGATCCGTGTATCCGGTCGTGGTGTTCTNATTCGTCAAAATAGTATTACCGTTGTCCAGAGTGAAACAAGTGGTCGAGTTCAATCACTAGATGTCCAGGTTGGTCAGTGCTTAAAGACAGGTCAACTCGTCGCCAAAATTGAGCCAGTGCAAAAGGAAGTCGAGCAGACTCAAGCACGTTCACAAGTCGAACAATTAATCAATCAAGATAGCGAAGAAGATCAACTTGGAATCATACGATTGAGGCAACTTGCGTTGCGGATTAAACGCGTTGAAGGATTGGCAGAGATCGGCGCACTGTCTCGTGATGAGCTTGCACGACGAAAGCAAGAATTGGCTGATTTAAAGGATTCAATCGCGGCAAGAGACAATCAAAGAGAAATTCAAATTACTCAACAAAAAGCGAGAATCAAATCACTTCAAGAAGAAATCAAGCGTACATCTAGTATTCGCTCACCAATCAACGGTTGCATCATTGACAAAAGCGTACATCTTGGAGAGGTCGTACAACCAGGTACGCATATTTTTTCAATCGAATCAACTCATCATCAATCATCGTTAGAAAGCCTTGCTTTCTTCACGGCCGCAGATGGAAAACGGTTATCGCCAGGACAACGCGTTCGCATTTCCCCGGAAAATACCAAACCCCAACGCCATGGCAGTATTGATGGAAAAATCCTGACGATTCGTAAGTTACCTGTGCATGAAGATGCACTCAAAAAGAGACTCGGAATTGAATCTTTGATCACTTCATTTCAAAGAGAACAACAAGGACCGCTCATCGAAATCAGTACGTCCTTGCAACGAGATAGCAAGACAAAAAGTGGTTACCACTGGGGAGGTGGCCCTGGCCCAGATCTTCAACTCACAGCAGGTACACCAACAAGCGTGAGAGTTTTGGTGGAAGAAAGNCAACCNATTAGTTATGTCATTCCAATCCTAAGGAGATTAACAGGTCTCTTTTAATGCCTTATTTCTTGAAAAACCCATGACTTCTTCACAAACATTTAAACGCGTTAAAACACCTACAGTGTTACAGATGGAGAATACAGAATGTGGGGCTGCATCATTATGTATCTTGCTTCAATATCATGGCCTATATGTACCCTTAACACAGCTCCGCGAACTTTGTGGTGTCAACCGCGATGGATCTGATGCCGCCAATTTAATCATGGCAGCGCGTAGTCTTGGCATGGATGCTCGAGGATTTAAAAAAGGGATAACGCGTCTAAAGTCATTAAAACCACCTGCTATTTTATTCTGGGATTTCAATCATTTTCTCGTTTATGAAGGACATATTGGTGAAAAAGCTGCGCTGAATGATCCCGCCTTAGGCCCGCGAATCGTTTCAGAAGAAGAGCTCGATCAGGGCTATACAGGAATCGTTCTGACGATGGAACCGACCGCTNAATTCAAACGTGGTGGGCGACCACCCACAGTATGGCCTGTTGTGATGAGACGACTGTTCAGTGAACCAGGAGGAGTTCTCTTCACATTGATCTGTGGAATTTTACTCATACTTCCTCAATTAATTATGCCCATCTTTGGGCAAATTTATCTTGATGAAGTCATCGGCAATCAAATGAATCAGTGGCTGAAGCCAATGCTGTATGCGATGGCACTAACCATTGCTTTTCAAGCCCTTCTCAGACACCTACAGTTAGTGGGAATTAGAACGATGCAACGAAGACTAACCAGGCGATTTGCGGTTAGTTTTGAAGAACAAATTCTTGCATTACCTGAGAGTTTTTATGCGCAAAGGCATGCAGCAGACATCGCCAATCGAATGGCAAGCAATCAGGAGATCGCTGACTTTATCAGCGAAAGATTAATTCCAACAGTAACGGGATTATTGCTTTTAATCTTTTACCTAATACTCACATTCTTATACAGTCCATGGCTGGGCTTATTAATCCTGATAACAACAGGAATCAATGCGATTGTTGTACAAGTGAATCTAAGGATGCAGAAAGATGCCAATTTACGCATCGAAAAAGACGACGCAAAAGCAAGCTCTGTTGTCGTGTCTGCGATGCGTGATATCGAAACAGTAAAAGCTGCTGCGATAGAAAAAGATATCTTGAGACGATATTCAGGCTACCAAAGTCGACTGCTCAACACAATTCAATCGCTCGAGACACGTAACGCTCAAATCAAGATCATCCCCAATGCGATGACAATTCTCAACGAGGTCTTGATTTTACTCATCGGCTTTATTCTTGTGATCAAGGGACAATTGACCTTAGGCATGCTTTTAGCTGCACAGACCATTGCTTTTGGCCTTAAGGATCAAATTGAAAACGTGATTGGTTTTATTCAGGAGTTACCCGCCTTTTCCTCTGGAGTAATCAGGCTGGAGGATGTCATTGAACAGCCCAGAGATCCACTGCTTCTCAAGTCAGCATCACGATCAGATTTTACAGACAAAACAAAAAAACTTTCTGGAAAAATCGAGATTGATCAAGCATGTTTTGGCTTTGCAGCTATTAACGAGCCTTTCATTCAAAATCTCACAATCACAATACAGCCTGGTCAATGCATCGCACTTGTGGGAGGAAGTGGAAGTGGCAAAAGTACAATTGCAAAACTAATTGCAGGTTTAAATCAGCCAACAAGCGGTAAAATTTTATTTGATAACTTTGAGTTGGTCGATATCCCTCGAGCCATTGCGACAAACTCGATCGCCATGGTTCAGCAGGAAATCCACCTATACGGCTGTTCTGTTAAGGATAATCTTACGCTCTGGGATTCCACAATCAACGATCAAGCCATCAAACGAGCCTGTTTGGATGCTGAAATTTTTGATGTTCTTAATCGGTTACCAGAGGGATTCACAACGTGTCTATCTGAGGGAGGAAATAACCTTTCAGGGGGNCAACGACAAAGGGTCGAGATTGCCAGAGCCTTAACNATTAANCCTAGCATTTTGATTTTAGACGAAGCTACATCTGCTTTGGACGCGGAAACAGAACATCGCGTCATCAAAAATTTAAGACGACGAGGTTGCACACAAATCATCGTCGCACATCGCCTCAGCACGATTCGAGATGCCGATCAAATTCTAATGATCGAGGAAGGACGAGTGATTCAGAATGGAACACATGATCAACTCCTTCAGAAGCAAGACAGCCCTTACAGGCAACTTCTGCAAGCCACTGAATAAAATTCTCAGCAGACCTCCTAGCGATCTTGTCCATAACCAAGCTCATTAAGTCGTTGCGGTTTACTTCTCCAATCTGGTACCACCTTGACAAACAACTCGAGATAAACCGACCCATCAATCAATGTTTGGATTTGTAAGCGTGCACCCTGTCCAATCGTTTTCAACATCGTTCCCCCTTTGCCAATCAGAATGCCTTTTTGGCTCTTCCGTTCCACCAAAACCGTCGCAAGGATGGCTGTTCGGACTTGCCCTTTTCCCTGAGGCGGAATCTCTTCCACCCGATCGATAGTCACAGCCACACTGTGAGGTACCTCTTCACGGGTGTGCAACAAAACCTGCTCCCGAATCAGCTCTCCCATCAGCACGCGCTCCGGCTGATCAGACACCATCTCCGCGGGATAAAGCTGGGGTCCTTGAGGCAAACGACACGCCATCGACTGAGCAAGGTCAGCGCAGCCGTGTCCCTCTAAAGCACTACAGCGATGCACGGGCCAATCCGTCCCCTCCAACAGCTCGGCGTAGGCCTGCTGCGCCACATGCTGCTGTTCCTCGCTCACCTTGTCCCATTTGTTCAAAGCAACCAACACCGGCAGCTTCTGCTGACGCAAGAGATTCACGATGAAGGCGTCTCCGCGTCCAGGCCGTTCACAGCCCTCGAGCAGAAGCAACACCAAATCCACCTCACCGATCGCAGCGCGAGCGCTTTGCACAAGCCGCTCCCCCAACAGGTGATGTGGCTTATGAATGCCTGGAGTGTCCACCAGCACCATCTGTGCCGATGCCGTAGTGACAATCGCTCGCAAACGATTGCGAGTGGTTTGAGCGACTGGTGAAGTAATGGCCACCTTCTCACCCACCACTTGATTCACCAACGTCGACTTCCCCACGTTGGGCCGACCGATCAGGGCAATGAACCCAGAGCGATAGTCCTCGCGATTGACGATCGTCATGGGCCGCTAAGGCGTGGATCAACCCCATAGCCTGCACCTTGGAGTGTGACCGGTCCATGGCAGACGCCCAACTCAGCCAACCCACCTTTCAGCAGGCAATGGAGATCTCTGCCGCTTGGTTGCAGAGATGGGAGAACGAGGAGATCAGCGATGAGGTTTTGGCAGACCGAATCGGAGAAATGGTGGCGAGCCGTGACGGCGCTCGGGGTTTCTTTGTCGTCAGCCTGGCCGGCGATAGTGCCCTAATGGACCGTTTGCCCGACCCCGTCGTGGGGCAACTACGCAGCGCCGGAGCCGGTGTTGTTGACCTGAGTGTTCGCAATTTGGCGATGAGCACCGCCATGGCCGTGCATCATCAACGATCCGGTGATTCATCCCAACAAGCTGGATCAGAGCGGGTCACGTCCCGCTGTACAGAGTTGCTACGACTGTTGGAACCAGAACTGGTCAAGCAGCGATTAGAGCAATTGCTGGAAGGCTGCGATAACCGCGGAGAGGACGCCGGATTTCTCAAACGCTGGGGGTATGACGAGGTGCAGAAGAGAGCGATCAGCGCTAGCGCTCTTGCTGTGGCCGATGCTTAAGCATTCATCTCATGATCCTGAAGATCAAGGATCCAAAGATCAAATTTTTACCCCCCTCTCTGTGCCAGCTCTCAGCCTCGATGCCTGAGAGGACATTGAGATTGTATTGGTTTGTTCCTCGTCCGAATAAAGAGGACAACATGATGACCAAAATTCAATCCCCACGATCCATAAAAGTAATTAGACATCACAATAATTGCCATGAATCAAGCCCAATCAACCCATAAAAAAAAACCTCGGCATAACCGAGGTTTTTACAAGATTTCGTGCGAACGAGAAACGAAGCAAGAAATTTTTCNAACTTAATCTCTTCTGCCTCCACTGTTGAGAATAATGATCAAACGAAGAATAAAAATAAATAGATTAATATAAGTAAGATACATACTGAGAGCGCCTGCTAGATATTGTTCATCGCTATAAGTNCGAGGCATTGTATAAAAATCTAAGAACGCCGCACCTATAAATAGGACGGTTCCAGATCCAGCGATTATTAGCTCAAGACCGGAGCCTCCAAAGCCTCCACCAGTGAACAATCCACCAACCACCTGAACCACCATGGCGATGATCAGACCGATCATTCCCAGTCCAACAACTCCAGCTAGGGCCTGACCGACACTGTCGCTCATACGGCGCCCCACGATCGAAGCGATCACGAAGGTGATGCCCGTGGCCAAGGCTGCGGTTCCGACAGCACTAACACCGGCATAAGGGTTGGACGGATTAGCGGCACCGGCCACCGCGATGGCATAACTCACCAATCCGCTCAGGGTGAAACCTGTGGTGAGGCTGTAAACAGACAGAAGAGGCAACGCAGTGGAATTGTTGCCTTTCATCGCCACGTTCTGCGCGACGAAAAAGAGAATCAAGTTGCCGATTAGAGCCACCCAAAACAGGGGCATGTAAAGGGCACTTCCCGATTGGAGAAGAGACATTCCACCCAGGACACCCACCGAGGTGAGGACCATTCCCCCTCCCACAACTGGGAGCGCTTTGTTCACCACATTTGGGCCAACCAGAGCGCTCGATTGAGCCTCGCGGATGGCCTCCTGAAAGTTGCTGCTGGCTGGCATAAGACCAGAACACAGAATACTTTTCACACTTTGCCAGGATTCACCAAAGCGTCGAGCACAAGGCTGTGCGGATCTCCCTATCGACGTCTTTGGCGGGATGTTTGGCGTTCATCACGCCTTCCATAAGCCTGGACAATCCTTTGCACCAAAGGATGCCGAACCACATCTGCCGTCGTCAGTCGACATACGGCAACTCCCTCAACACCATCAAGCACATCCGCAGCTTCCACCAATCCGCTGAGCTGATCTTGGGCCAAATCCACCTGAGTGATATCTCCAGTCACGACCATGCGTGAACGTTCACCAAGTCTTGTCAACACCATGCGCATCTGCGCGGGCGTCGTGTTTTGAGCCTCATCCAGGATCACAAAAGCATCGCTCAGAGTGCGGCCTCGCATGTAGGCCAGCGGCGCCACTTCAATCACACCCTTCTCTAAGAGAACGGCCGTTTTCTCTGGACCTAACAAGGCATGCAAAGCGTCATACAGAGGACGCAAGTAGGGATCCACCTTTTGCTGAAGGTCACCAGGTAGAAAGCCGAGACGCTCTCCAGCTTCGACAGCCGGCCTAGTCAAGATCAGTCGCTCTACCTTGCGTTCCGTCAGCATTCGCACCGCCAGAACCGTNGCAAGAAAAGTCTTTCCCGTGCCAGCGGGTCCGAGCGCAAACGTNAGGTCGTGACGCTCCATCGCGTCCACATATTTTTTTTGACGCAGCGTTCGGGGTCGCAACATATTGCCGTTCTGACCGCGTGCCAAAACTTGCTCTCCCATGGCGGCATGGGCATCGCCGCGGCCAGAATCAAGCGCACCAAGAGCAGTCTGAAGATCTACTGCCGAGACAGCCTGACCCTCTTGCCAGATCGGCCGAACCAACTCAACGACCGCGGAAGCTCGTTCAATCTGATTGGGGCGACCGGTAATGATCAACTGCAGGCCGCGCAGAACAAGAGAAGCACCTGTCAAGGCCTCAAGCCGATGCAGGGTTGATTCCGCTTCTCCAGCTAATGCGAGAGCCGCATCTGAATCGGGCAGATCAAAAATGAAGCGAACAGCCTCGGCGGCGTCGCGCATTGGTGAATTCAGCCCTCAGTTGATTCGTTGCCGCTGTCTCCTGCATCGGCCTCGGCTTCAGCAGCTTTGGCTTGCGCTGCCTCTTTGGCCGCTTGCTTGACAGCGGCATCGCGNGCAGCCGCTTGCTTGGCTTTGCCCACTGTTTCGGCTGATCGCACAGTCTTTTCAATCAATCCACCACGCTCTAACAGCGTGCGCACCATGTCGGTTGGCTGAGCGCCCTGACCCAACCGTTCTCGAATTGCCTCTGTATCAAGGCGAGTCTCTTTGGTGCGTGGGTTGTAGAAGCCCAGCTCTTGCAGAGGGCGTCCGTCGCGTCGGGACGTGCTGTTGCAGGCCACGAGGCGGAAGCTCGCTTCCCGCTTCTTGCCAAACCGCTTCAGGCGGAGCTTGATCATCGTGGCCTTGGTGTTGAGGATTGAGTGTGATTTAGGCAGCGTCTAAACGCGTGCCAAACAACCAACATACTGCTCAGCCCTCAGAGCTGGCCAAAGCCCTTCTTCTTTTTGACAGGGCGCTGCCGCTTTGGTGGTCCGCTCCCACCACGGCCACCCCCTGGACCAGCAGGCATTCCAGGGCCTCCTCCAGCACCTGGCATTCCAGGCATGCCACCCATTCCAGGCATGCCACCAGGTCCACCCATGCCAGGGAAACCACCACCCATGCCAGGCATTCCGCCACGACTCATCTGCTGCATAAAACCTCGCATCTTCTGAAAGTCCGCCAAAACTTTGTCNACATCAGCNGGCTGATGGCCGCTACCGCTGGCGATCCGACGACGACGAGATGGTTGCGAAGCCAGNAATTCAGGCTGATTTCGCTCCGCTGGAGTCATNGAACCGATCATCGCTTCGATCCGCTTCAACTGCTGCTCGCCCTGCTTCAGCATGCCGTCATCGATTTTGTTCATGCCGGGAATCATCTTCATCAAGCCNCCAAGAGACCCCATGCGCTTGATCAGGCGCATCTGCTGCAGAAAATCGGTGAAGTCAAAAGAAGCCTCCTGCAACTTCTTCTGCATCTTCTCGACATCAGCNAGCTCCACTTCCTTCTGAGCCTTTTCGACAAGCGTCAGAACATCCCCCATNCCAAGGATGCGACTCGCCATTCGCTCGGGATGGAACGGTTGCAGAGCCTCAACCTTCTCGCCGGTGCCGATGAATTTGATGGGCTGTCCACTGACCTTGCGGATCGACAAAGCCGCACCACCGCGGGAGTCGCCGTCAAGCTTGGTCAGCACGGCACCGGTGATGCCTACTTGGTCGTGGAAGGCACGGGTGAGTTCCGCCGCCTCCTGGCCGATCATCGAATCCACCACTAACAGCACTTCGTCTGGCTGCACAGCGGTGCGGATCCGCACCATCTCATCCATCATCTCGGTGTCGATCTGGAGCCGACCAGCGGTATCGACGAGCAGCGTGTCGAACCCCTCCTGCTTCGCCTTCGCCAAACCAGCCGCAGCGATCTCCTCGGGCTTGGTCTCCGTGCCAAGACTGAACACTTCAACACCGATTTGACCACCCAGGGTCTGCAGTTGCTCGATAGCAGCGGGGCGATAAATATCGGCACCCACCATCAAGGCCTTGCGACCCTGATCTTTGAGATGGAGGCCAAGTTTGGCGGTCGCTGTGGTCTTGCCAGCGCCCTGTAATCCGGCCATCAAAACAACCGTTGGAGCGTCCACCGCTTTTGCGAGAGGCGCGTTATCTCCTCCCATGACCTCCACAAGCTGCTCATGCACCACCTGAATAAATTTTTGATCGGGACTAACGCCACGAACCACTTCAGCGCCAACGGCTCGTTCACGAACCTCAGCCACGAAATCCTTCACCACTGGCAAGCTGACATCGGCCTCGAGAAGGGCACGACGCACTTCTTTCAAGGCGCCATCGACGTTGGTTTCGCTGATCTTGTCCTGCCCTCTCAGACCTTTAACGGCATCCTCAAAGCGGGCTGACAGTTCATCAAACATCGGCCGTTCACGCTTAGATCAATCAGCCGATCGTAAAAAGAGACCCTNCCTCTGTTCAGGCACCAGGGATGTATTCGACCAATTTCCANTGCTGAGCATCGTCGCGACCAAAGATGTATCGGACCGTCCGTGTGTCGGCTGGAGTCTTGCTGACCACTTGTTCTGAAGCATTCAGGGTCTCATCGCTGTAAGCGATCTGGGCTTGGACCTCGATTCTCTGTGGGGTCCGACTGACCAGCTCCAGCGACGTCACCGACGCATCAATGGCCATGGTGAAACCTGTTGATGCGTCAGCAGCGCGCTGATCCAGGACACGATTGACCAATTGATTCTTGGCCACAGATCGCAAGTGAACCGTATCGGCTGAATCCCCAGCCAAAACAGCTGCTTTGCGATCCAACCAAGCCTGAATCAAGTTTTGAAGCTCAGCCTCTGTGGGCTCATCTTTGATGAGCGGCTTGAGCTGATTCCCCTGTTCAGACTCTGATTTGAGGTTCGCCTTTGGTGAGCTCTCTAGCTTGGAATCGTTGGGTGGGGCCTCGNTGGGTGGGGCCTCGTTTAACTCNGGTTGAGCTGTTGCTGGAACAGGTTTCTGCGGACGTAACCGAATCGCCGCAAAGCCCAGCAGAAGCACCACAACGGCGCATGCCCCAGCAATACCCCAGCTTCGAACGGAGCCTGGGATCACCCATTGCATCCGGTGATTAGATTCATCTNAAGAATCCTCCCCTTGAGACGAGGGCGAGGTCTCTGAATTTGGATCGACGACAGCAAAGGGATCCAGAAGTGAGGGCCAATCCGCAGGGATCTCCGCAGTCGAGTCAGTTCGTCGTGCTCGCTGTCGATCCAGACGATCGACATAGGCCTGAACATCGCGATCGGCAAACCATGCATCNAAATCAACATCACTCGATTCGACATCTCTGTAACCGGGAAGAACATCGCGTTCCAACCAAACGCGGCAGTATTCGCATTGAGCTGCCAGTTCATCCCCGGGGTGTTGGTCGAGCCACAGACGCAACTCTGGCTGACGAATCGCTCGAAAATGTTCCGAAGCAGCTGTTACGTTGCCGAGCAGAAGATCCAAACATCCGAGCAGAGGCATTGGATCTAAATCAGGCGTCTTCAGACCCCGTAATTGATCGCGAGCTTCCTCCAATCGCTCCGGCTTACGACGTGAGAACCCAGCAGCGGTCAACGCAAACACCGCGAGGCATCCCGCTTCAGGCGAACCTTGTTCTGACCATTGGTTAAACAAATCGATCTGTTCCTGAACCGTTAGGAATCGACGAATTTGTTTGAAAAAAGGTTCAAAATCAGCCTGACTTAATCCAGAGATTCCGATCAGTTTCTCATCATTCCCTTCGAGACCTCCACGATCCATCACCATCTGATCAAGCAAGAGAAGCCCCTGCTGATGTGAATCCTGATCACCGAGATCACGACTCAGCAAATCAAGAATCCTGTAGGGCAGAAGTTGTTCAAGCGCCTGTTCCAAAATTTGTTGCTGATCTGGCAGCTTGCCCATCCTTTTTTGCAGCTCAAGACCTTCTCGAAGCAGATTTGCCGCAGATTCATAACGACGTTGTCGTTGTTCTTCAGAGGCTGCGTCTCGACAGGCGAGAGCTGCTAAAAGCGTGAGATCGGCTTCCCGGCCACTCCCCAGGGCAGGCGCCTGCGGCGGCTGCAACCCCTGCCGAGCCAGTTGAAAGGCCTCCATCGCAGCATGGGCCTCCCACAGCAAAATCAAGCCAGAGACCTCACTACTTGCTGACAAATCCAGACCAACGGTCTCGTTGGGGTGTGTCTCACTCAGGTTGAGCAATGCGGATTCGTACTCGGCTCGGCGTTCTTGATCCGTGAGCAGATCAGCGGATCGTTTCAACAACGCATCACGCTGAACCAGCGCTTCATGGGTGAATCCCTGATCAGGAGGACTTTCGATCCGGCTCTGCAGTTTTCCCAGCACCGTCGCCGGATCAGCTGAAGGACTGACGCCCAGCAACCGGAAGTGATCGATGGGAAGGTCCACCAGCAGAAGGCTTTGTGACAGCGGACTTTAGTCAGTGTCNGGGATTTTGCCCATTTTTCATCCGTTGACCCTTACAGTCATGGCCTTATCAAGGCAGGATCATGGGTCAGGACCTCGCGGTCGAAGCCTCTCCTTTCAGCACAGCGGCAGGAGGTGGTGCCCATGGCGAGAGATTGTCGACTTTGGTTACGGCGCAACGCGCCAGCATTGATCGGGAGACAGGACTGGCCCTCTACCGAGACATGACCTTGGGAAGGCGGTTTGAGGACAAATGCGCGGAGATGTATTACCGCGGAAAAATGTTTGGGTTTGTGCATCTTTACAACGGCCAAGAGGCTGTCAGCACAGGTGTGATCGGTGCAATGAAAAAACAATTCGATTGGTTCTGCAGCACTTATCGAGATCACGTTCATGCCCTCAGTGCAGGTGTGCCAGCGCGTCAGGTGATGAGTGAGCTATTCGGCAAGGAAACGGGCTGCAGCAAAGGGCGTGGCGGTTCGATGCATCTCTTCTCCAAAGAACATCATCTGCTCGGCGGATTCGCCTTCATTGCGGAGGGAATTCCGGTCGCCCTGGGTTCAGCATTCACCAGTCGCTACAAGCGCGATGCCTTGGGTGATGCCTCAAGCAATGCAGTAACGGCAGCCTTTTTNGGCGATGGAACCTGCAATAACGGACAATTTTTTGAATGCTTGAATATGGCCCAGCTCTGGAAGCTGCCGATCATTTTTGTGGTCGAGAACAACAAATGGGCTATNGGGATGGCTCATGACAGAGCCACCAGCGATCCAGAGATTTGGCGCAAAGCGAATGGTTTCGGAATGGCCGGAGAAGAAGTTGACGGAATGGATGTTCTGGCAGTCAGAGCAGCCACCCAACGTGCTCTCGAGCGAGCCAGGGCCGGTGAAGGGCCAACACTGCTGGAATGCCTGACCTATCGCTTCCGCGGCCACTCCCTTGCTGACCCAGACGAATTGCGTTCAGAACAAGAGAAAGACTTCTGGGCTAAGCGTGATCCGCTCAAGGCTCTCGAGCGAGATCTCACCTCAGCTGATTTGGTCAACGCCGAAGAACTCAGAGCAATCGAAAAAGAGATTGATCGTGAAGTCGAAGATTGTGTGGACTTTGCCCTTTCAGCACCTGAGCCAAACCCCGAAGAGCTGACTCGATACATCTGGGCCGAAGATTAAAGACGGGTTNCTGAAGAAGCGTGCAGCAAATGTCTGCTTCAAATACCGCTCGGCAAGCGACGGGTGAGGTTGCGCAGCTTGCGTAAGGCTTTCAGCTCAACCTGTCTGACCCGCTCTCGAGAAACCTCCATCAAGCGGCCAATCTCAGCAAGCGTGTGACGCTCGTTGCCTTCAAGACCAAAACGAAGGCGCAAGACGTGCTGCTCTTGCTCGCTGAGATGGCTGAGCCATCGACCAAGTTGTTCATGGTGAATGCGCTGCTCAACGATGTCGAGCGGCTCCTCAAGAGATGAATCAGCGATCAAATCGCCAAGAAAACTGCGACCTTCCTCACCATTGACCGGAGCATCAAGNCTGCTGGTGGTCAGCGCCTGGCGAAGCAATGAATCAAGCTCATCCAAAGGAATATCCATTGCCTCAGCGATCTCAACACGACTCGGCATCGCACCTAGCTTGTGGGCCAGATCAAGGCTGACCTTGCGAATGGTGGTCAGCCTCTCACTGAGGTGAACAGGCANACGAATCGTGCGTGACTGACAGGCAATGGCCCTGGTCATGCTCTGGCGGATCCACCAAAACGCATAGGTAGAAAACTTGTAGCCACGGGTTGGGTCGAATTTCTCAACCGCCCGTTCAAGGCCCAAGGATCCTTCTTGAATCAAATCCAACAACTCAAGACCCTTCCCCTGATATTTCTTGGCNACACTGACTACAAGGCGCAGATTTGCCTTCATCATTCGCTCCTTGGCCCTTCGGCCGATGCGAATCATGCGCTTTTGCTTACTGGTCAGCTCACTTTCATCAAAACTGCGGGACCCATCTTCAGTGAGTTCCATCATGGCTTGCACCTGATTGCCTAGCTCAATCTCCTCAGCAGGAGTGAGCAGAGGGATTCGGCCAATGGTTGCCAGATACCAACTCACGGGGTCGCTGCTGCGACGCCGTTGAGTATCCAGAGGTTTCGGAGCGGTGGAGACCATGGAGACGCCCTGAACGTGTGACGACTTTCTTACGTCCAGAAAGAAAGACGGAGTGATTTCAACAACCTTTCAGATTCCAACCAGCAAATCGAAACATTTAGCGTTTTCCTGACATTCCAAAAACACGTTCGACCAAGACCAACTGCAGTTGCAGTTCTTGATTAAGAAATCTCAGCAAACTTTTTCCCGTGCTGATTTCAACATTCCCAACAATTCATTTGACACTTCAAAACCAATTTTTCCAGACATTCACCAATACGCCCTGCGCGGCTCGACGCACTCATTGCAGCGGCTCTTGCATGCAAAAGCCCTGCGGCAGCTAGCTCAGAACTAGTTGCGCCCTCACCCGAGGCCACAGTCATCGCCGCCCACCCGGCAGCCAATCCCGCCAACAAATCTCCTAACCCCGTTCGAGCCACATAAGGAACTGTCCCCTCGATCAGGAGTGGGCGGCCTTGTGGACCTGCCACAACACTATGAGCTCCCTTAAGAAGAATGTTGCAACCGCTGCGACGGGCAGCTGCAACCACGACATCCAACGCATCACCTCGGCTCAAATCAGGGAAAAGACGTTGAAATTCAGCCGCATGGGGTGTGAGCCAAGTTGGCCCCTGCCGTTTCAACAACCAAGACCATCCCTGCGGCGAAGCCGCTAAGACATTCAGGCCATCAGCATCCAACACAAGGACACCCGAGAAGCGTTGCAGCNTGTCTGACCAGTGCGTCCAACAGATCGGATCATTGCCAAGGCCAGGACCAAACAGCACAGCATCCAATCGATTCAGACAAACCTCGGACGAGGAGGGAAGGCAGACAACCTCCGGCATCACTTGCCAAAGATTTTGAGACAACGTGTTGGGGACCAACGCCTGAACGCTGCCGCAACCAGATGCCAACACTCCTTGAAGCGACAGGTGCGCAGCACCGCGATACGTGTCGCTGCCGGCAATCACCAAAACTCTGCCACGGTCATATTTCATGGCGACTCTTGGCAGCCGCGGCATCGGCAAGCTGCCGAGATCGTCAGGGCCAATACGCAACGGCTGATCATCAGGCACGTTCAGCAACTGCCGCTGATGCAACCCCAGTTCAATCCGTTCCAGCTGTCCGACATACGCCAAGGCGGGGTCCAGTCTTAGGCCTCGCTTAACAAGCCCAACGCAAAGCGTGAGAACGGCTTTAGCCGACCGACCCGAAAGGGGATGACCGGTATCGCAACACAACCCGGAAGGTACGTCCAAACTGACCAACCGCCTTGGTTGTGCAATCTCACGCTGCTCAAACAAATCAGCCAACTCATTTGGCAAGGGACGCTTCTGTCCCAATCCAAATAAGGCATCAATCCAAAGTGCCGAAGCATTGGGATCCGGCGGATGGGGCAGGGATTCGAGTCCTAGCCAACGCACATGGCGCAGATGAGCAGCGGTGAGCTCNCGTCGAATCGGGATCGGACACCAGAGGCTGACCGCAACCCCAGCCGCATTGAGCTCACGGGCCACAACCAAGCCATCACCACCGTTGTGACCAGGCCCCACAAGAACCAAAACCCCAGCCGCTAACCACTCAGGCCGAGCAAGTAGGCGTTCCGCCATCGCCAAACCCGCCTTTTCCATCAGGGCCGCTTGGGGAAGACCGCTCTTGAACAAAGCCTCTTCGAGCTCCTGCATCTGTGCCGCGTCCACCAACAGGTGATCGGCATCGAAGGGAGGCCAAGCCAACGAACAGCTCCGCGGGATCTCACTATGGAAACGTCTCCCGCCACCGCCAATGAATTCGGGCACGACAACCTCGTCAACCATGCCAACGGCAACAGCAGCCGGAATGGCCGCGTTGGAGCGCCTGCGGGACTGGCCTGGAGACCATCACATCGCCGTCGGACTCTCTGGTGGAGTCGACAGCTCACTGACAGCAGCGTTGTTGATCGAAGCCGGCTGGCAGGTGGAGGGGCTGACCCTCTGGTTGATGAGTGGGAAAGGGAGTTGCTGCAGCGAAGGCCTCGTCGATGCCGCTGGACTTTGCGAAGAATTAGGAATTCCCCACCATGTCGTGGACACCCGCGAAACCTTCAAACACGAAATCGTGGATCGACTCGTTGAGGGATACCGCGATGGCACCACACCGCTCCCCTGCTCTCAATGCAACCGTTCGGTCAAATTTGGGCCAATGCTCGACTGGGCGAGGCAAGAGCGTGGCATCGGCCGCATTGCAACTGGCCACTACGCACGTGTGCGGCCAGGAACTGACCAAGACCGAATTCAACTTTTACGCGGCCTCGACAGAAANAAGGACCAGAGCTACTTCCTTTATGACCTGTCCCAGGATGTNNTGNAACGGATCGTCTTCCCCNTGGGAGAGCTCACCAAGCCGGACACCCGCTTAGAGGCCACCCGCTACGGACTGCGAACGGCACACAAACCTGAAAGTCAAGATCTCTGCCTAGCGGATCATCACGGCTCAATGCGAGCCTTTCTTGACGCTTATCTGCCTCCGCGGCAGGGAGAAATCGTGCTCATCGACGGCCGTGTCGTGGGTCAGCACGACGGCATCGAACATTTCACGATTGGACAGCGGCGTGGTCTTGGTGTGGCCTGGAGCGAACCTCTACACGTGGTGCGCTTGGATGCAGCTATGAATCGAGTGGTCGTCGCGCCAAGGGCTGATGCCGGTCGTCGCCAATGCCAGGTTGGTGCTGTCAATTGGGTGTCNATCCAGCCCCCCACAACAGCACTCGATGTCGACGTTCAAGTGAGATATCGCAGCGTGCCGGTCCCAGCCACAGTTNTACCGATCGCTCCAACNGAGCAAGACACGACACGACAACGTCCTTATCGCTGTCTGCTCAACTTTCAGGAGGATCAGTTCTCGATCACGCCGGGACAAGCNGCTGTNTTCTATCGCGACGACNTGGTTTTAGGAGGAGGATTAATTAGCCGAGACCAAAACTGACTCAGGATTGATGAGCTGAAGATCGCAGGAGGCCGATCCAAGCGGCAGCCAACAGCACGATCAACGGCCATTCCGCCCATCGCACGTATGGGGTCAAACCAGAGCGCAGATGCACCACAGCCTTAGCGACACCCTCCTGTCCTGGGGGGATCAGTGGCATCACACGTCCCTGCGCACCAATTAACGCGGTCGGACCTGTATTGGCCACACTCAGTAAATCTCGACCGGTCTCAATGGCCCGTAACTGAGCAAGTGCCAGAAACTGCTTTTGCAACAGAACCGGGTAAGGGTCGAGATTGGCAATGGTCAACAACCACTGGGCACCGGCAGCAGTTGCCTGAGCCAAAGCACGGCCATCGCTGATTTCGTAGCAAATGGCGATCGCAATGGGCGGCTCAAATCCATCCACGAAACGCGACGCGCTACCCGGCCGAAGCCCCCCGACGGCAGACAACCCGCTAATCCAACCCGATGGCAATGGTGGCAAGGCCTCTCCCAAAGGGACAAGACGATGTTTATCTCGCAATGGTTGAGGTTTTAACGCATCGGGTTCGATCAACAACAAGCTGCTGCGCTGCTCGCTGACATCCCAGCGAAAGCCACCAGTGATGAGAGAGATGGGCTGATCTCGAAACGCCCCTCTCCAATTCGATGGCAACAGGCCTTCAGGGGCCACCAGCGCCTCGACAGACAGCGAATCTGCCCTGTGCAGAGCGGCCTGAACCAAAGCAGGCAACTGCCGCTGTTGTTCAAGACTGAATTTCTCGCGGGTGGGAATGACCGGTTGCCAGGCTGCGAGGTGAAGCTCGGCTTGCGAGGGTGACACCCACTGCAAGGAGGCTGCACCCAAGAGATGAACCAGAAGCACACTCAGCAACCACAGCAGCCCCCAGAGCAGGCCTCTGCGATGTGACAAGCCAATCCAGAGTCCCCAAGCCAAAACCAACTGCAGGGCAGCCAATCCACCGTTTCCGATCCAGCGACTTAACCCAGCCAGCGCTGGATCAAAGGGCAGAACGCTTCCTCCGATGCCAAGCCAAAACAAAGGCATGGACGCGAGGCCAACCTCAGCCAGCCCCCAAATGGAGGCCAAAAGCAGAACAGTCCAAAGTCCAGCGTTCTGTTTCGTCGCGTCCAGCCAGCGAGATAAAGCGGACCAAACAGCCAACAAAGCAGACCCGCACAGAGCGCAAAACAGCCAAATCGCCGCAGCGATCGGCAGGCTGAGGGCAGCAGGCACCCCCATCCAGGTCAACGGATGCAGCGCCAACAGCCATCGGTGGCTCACCAAGACTGCAAGCAGCCCCCAGATCGCCGCCAGCCTGGGTCGATTCGCAATGGACCAAAGCAGAGCGAGAGACGGAATCATCAACAGCGGCCCTGCGGACGCTGGCGCCAAACCAGCCAGAGCGCCGCCAAGAACGGCTCGCCAAAAAGACTGAGATCGGTGATCGCCCATGGTCAGAGGCCAATGGCAGGATCATCCTGATTGCAAGCCTCCACTTAATTCCGATGGACGCCGGCAACCCTCTTCAGCAACTGCTGCTCCGCGGCCTCGGCACCACCACGCTTGTGGCGGATCGATTGCGAGGGGTCACTCAACAATGGGTCAGCAGCGGCCGACTGGATCCCAACCAAGCCTCTGCTCTCGCAGAAGACGTGCTGAGAGCACTCAAAGGCGAAACGCCGGAACTAGAAGAACAGGTGGAACGCAACCTGGAACGCAATCGAGAGCATCTGCTTCAAGACCTTGGAGTTGCCAGTCAGAAGGAGATCGATGAACTTCGTGGTCGCATCGATCGATTGGAACAGCAACTTCGGAGGTCAGAATCAAGAGAGTCATGACTTGATCTTGTGCGCGACATCTTGATCAGCTCCACTGTCTGCGTGCTCTGCCTGCTCCTAGCCCTTGTCAGTCAGCTCATTGCACCATCAACGGTCACTGCTACGGCCATAGATTCGAATGCTGTNGATTCAACAGCGCTGCAATCAGCAGAGTTCAGCCAAGCAGCGAGTGCAGGTCCTCCACAACAAGNAAAGAGCCCATCGTTCAAACTTGAACTGGATCCTGACGATCCCAATCCAACCCTGTTCGCGATGGCTCCCGACACCCAATCCAATGATGCTTCTGCACTTGGAGGACCGATGGAAGCTGACGACACCACAGTCACCGCAAGCGGTCTCCGAATCACAGACCTCGTCGTCGGCGAGGGAGACGAAGCCAGTTCCGGTCAAGTTGTTGTCGTGAACTATCGCGGAACGCTTGAAAGTGGAAAAGAATTTGACAGCAGCTACCAGCGTGGACCATTCAGCTTCCCCCTCGGGGCTGGACGAGTGATCAAAGGCTGGGATGAAGGTTTGCTGGGGATGAAAGTGGGGGGCAAGCGCAAATTGGTCATCCCTCCGGACTTGGCCTATGGCACCCGCGGTGCAGGTGGCGTGATCCCTCCCAACGCAACCTTGATTTTTGAAGTTGAGTTACTCGACGTGAAGAAGTGATCCGCAGTTAGGCTCATTACACGCTCTGTTAATCACGCCCTGATGCTGCGCTCGGCCCTTTCAGCCCTGTTCCGCACCCTGCCCGCCCAAGTGGTGGAGGCTCACTGCGACGGACCCTGTGGCGTTTACGACCCCGCTTCTGCACGCGTTGCGGCAGAAGCGGTGCTTTCAATGACCAAAAAATTGAAAGCCCTAGAAGCCCCTGCAGCTGGCGATGCAGCTGCAATGGCCGCTTACAACAACACTTTTGGCCGCTTCGTCGCCATCAAGGAAGAAGAAGCCCAGAAAACGAAAAAGGAACTACTGATCCTCTGGACGGATTACTTCAAGCCTGATCACCTGGCGACCTTCCCTGATCTACACGACACCTTCTGGAAAGCAGCCAAGCTCTGCTCGGCTTGTAANGTCAACATCGACCAAGCCAAAGCAGAAGAGCTGATGGCGGCCGTTGAGAAGATTCATGGGATGTTCTGGCAATCAAAAGGTCGTTCCGACGCCTGGGTCACCGCAAGCTGAAGACCAACCGAACCGGTTCAAATCCAGCAGCAGCAGGTNTTTTTGACCTTCTGCTGCTTTTTTGTGGTCGTCGCATCCTGATGCGCGTTGAAGGTCTCTCAATGTGGCCGACGCTATCCGCAGGCGACAGAGTGCTGGTGAAAGCCATCCCAGAGCATGCATCTTTGCCTGACCCTGGAACGATTGTGGTTAGCCAGCACCCATCTCGACCCAATCATCGGCTGATCAAGCGATTAGCCGAGGTGGATTCGACCGGAGCGATGATTCTTTTGGGCGACCATCCTGCCCAGAGCACTGATAGTCGCCAGCTGGGACCAATCCCTAGATCTTGTCTGATTGGCTCTGTTCAGACTGTCGTCCGCCAAACAAGCAAGCACTGAAGTTCAGAACACGGCAACAGAAGTTCGGTGCAACCAAATCGCTCCGGTCACGATGGATAAACCGCCGGTCAAACCAATCAACAAAGGCAGTAAGCGCGCACCGCTGCGAATCGTGAGCAGGGAAATCAAGCTGACTACAGCAAGCATGGCCGCGAGCGAACCACAGAGATAAGCGATTAAGTAGAGAACGGCTCCATGGATGGGAAGGGCTAGGGCAGGAATCACTGCTAACAGGTGGCTGGCTCCCGCCAGACCATGGAGCAACCCGAGTCCAGAGGCGGCATGGGCGTGACCGCGATGGTCGCTGTGACCNCGCACATGCAGATGCAAATGGCGATGGATCGGATTGTCCTCATGCCNGTGCTCATGGGTATGCAACTCCAGACCAAATGCAGTGCGCACGGCAAGAGCACCGACCACCAACAGAGTTACGCCCACCAAGAATTCAGCCCAGGCGGACATGCTTTCGAGATGAATTAGGTCCTTGAACAGGACAGCCACAAGACCCAACACCAACACCCCAGCGGAATGGCCNGCGCCCCAAGCAAGACCTGACCTCATGGCGGTGAGTGGTCGCTGCAAAGAGAAGGGCGCCATCGCGACAAGATGATCAGCGCCAGAGACAACATGCACCGCACCGGCTGCGAAGCCTGTGAGAACGCTAATCAGCATTTTATTTCAGGGCAGATGTCAATTGTGCACGACCACTTCAATGGCAAGTGAGCCGTTGATGACAAGCATAAGGATGCTTCAGGGGAGCCGATACGACCTGCTGTTGATCCGCTCACATCACACGGAATCGGCAATCAATGCCTTCAGCCCTGCCTCAATATCCTCCTGACGCATCAAGGCCTCACCCACGAGCACCGCTTCTGCACCGGCGGCCTGCACCCGATCCAAATCCGCTCGATTCAACAAACCAGATTCACTCACCAAAAGCACATTGTTCTGTTTGAGACGCCCGGCAAAATCATTCATCAATTGCTCAGTTGTGGCCAGATCAGTTTCAAAACTCGTGAGATCACGATTATTAATCCCAATCAAAGGGAATCCACCAATCTGGAGCACGCGGTCAAGCTCCTGTGCATCATGAACTTCCACCAACACAGTTAAATCAAGGCTGGAGGCCGCTTTGCGCAAATAAATCAAATCCTGATCTGTCAGAATCGCTGCAATCAGTAAAACAGCGTCGGCTCCAGCAGCTCGTGCTTGATAAAGCTGATAAGGGCTCAAGATGAATTCTTTGCAAAGTAAAGGAAGATCCACCGACTGACGTACTTCCACCAGCACATCAAAACCACCCTGAAAAAACGCTTTATCCGTCAAGACGGAAAGGCAGCTTGCACCACCAGCGGCATAGGCACGAGCAATCGCCACAGGGTCAAAATCCTCCCGAATCACGCCTCGGCTGGGACTCGCCTTTTTCACCTCGGCGATCACAGCGGGAGCCACAGGAGCTGAGCGAAGAGCAGCGAGGAAATCAAAGGTGGGTGGCAGGGTCGCGATTTGGGATTTGAGCTTGTCAAGAGGCACCCTCTGTCGCGCCGCATCCACCTCACGATCCTTAGCCCAAACAATCTTTTCGAGAATGTGACGAGGTTCTTCATCCTCATGCGGGATGGCGTACTCCAAATGCGCAACACGCACCTTGGGGTTCGGGGGACGACGACGGATCTCCATGGCAACGCTGTGGATAGGGAATCAGAATTCGATCAATCAGGCAGCCAGCTGTGAAGCGGCTTGTTTATACGCCACCTCAACCACCTCACTCAGGGTTGGATGCGTATGCACTTCGGTACTGAGTTGACGCACGCTCTGCCGCCTAGCCACTGCATTGGACACCTCTTGAATCAAATCAGCTGCGTGCAAGCCATAGATATGTGCACCAAGAACTTCTCCACTGCTCTTGTTGAACAGCAATTTCATCAGTCCATCGCTTTCTAACTCTGCCAACGCCTTGGAGTTGGCCTTGAAATAACTTCGAACCGAACCCAATTCAAAACCATCCTGCAGGGCAAGCTGTTTGGCGTCGGCTTCGCTCAAACCAACAGAGCTGATTTCTGGATGAGTAAATGTCGCCGCAGGAATGCTGCGGTAATCGATCTCCCTGGCATGGCCAAGGATGTTGTCGACCGCCACCGTTCCCTGTGCTGCTGCNGTNTGAGCCAGCATCAGCTTGCCGGTCACATCTCCCACTGCCCATAGATGTGGAACGGGCTGACCGTCCACCAACACCCGCATCGCATCATCGATCGGAACAAAGCCACGATTGGTTTCAACATTGAGGCATTCGAGATTCAACCCTTGACTGCTGGGCACTCGACCTGTGGCCACCAACACCGCATCGACTTCGATGGTCTCCAACAACTCTCGAGTTTCGACATTTGCAAGCTCAATTTGCACCGGACAACCAGGCATGACCTTGCGCGCCAACACGCCAGATCGAGCATCGATATCTCGCGAATCAATTAGATGACGGCCAGCAATCTTGGCGATATCTGGATCAAAAGTCGGCATGACCCGATCCAACGCCTCAATCATCGTCACCTCACAACCGAGGGCGGTGTACACATCTGCAAATTCCAGGCCGATATAACCACTGCCGATAATGGCGATCCAACGGGGCAACCATTCCAAATTGATGGCCTCATCACTCGTNAACACGGTGCGGCCGTCGGTTTCGATGCCCGGGGGCACAAAAGGATCTGAACCTGTGGCCAGGATCACGTCGCGCGCTGAGTAAACCCGATCCACCCCACTGGGCTCACGAACACCCACGCTCTGAGATCCCTGTAAACGCCCAACGCCACGGAGAATCGTGACGCCAGCTCGCTCCAAGGTCTTGGTGAGATTGTTCCGGATCGCGGCCACCAATTGGTTGGCATGATCGGCAATCTTTTGACGTTCAAACCGCACAGGCGCCGCGTGGATCCCGAAGCTGGCGAGGTGCTTGTCGTCCGCAAGCTCACGCACCTTGCCACTCGCGGCCAGAAGGGCCTTAGACGGAACACATCCCCGATTAACGCAGGTTCCTCCCATGTCACGCGACTCGATGATCGCTGTCTTAAGGCCGTGTTCGGCCGCATGTTTTGCGGCATCGAAACCGCCGTATCCGGCACCGATCACAATTAGATCGAAATCGAAGCTGGCGTCGCTCACCCGGACTGCTGCGCTGTGGCGGTCATTGTCGCTCGTCGTCGCTCCAGCAGAAGCGGCACCGCCGCTGCAGCAACATTGAGCGACTCCACCCGATCACTATGCGGAAGGGTGACCGCATGCGTGCAGCACTTGAGCAGATCTGGATGCAAACCAGCTCCTTCGGAACCAAGCACCAGAGCAGTGGGTTGAGTCCAGTCCAGTTCCCAATAGGGGACTGGACAAACAGGACCAGCATCCCCTGGAACCAGAGTGGCCACGATCTGGAGACCCCGTTCAGCCAAATGATGCAAGCGGGCCTGCATTTGGTTCAACGCATCAACCTCACGAGGACCAAAGCGCTGATGAGGTAGTTGCAAAAGCGCTCCTGAAGAGGCGCGTATCGCCTTGGGAGTCAGGGGATCTGCCCCGGAACCAAGCCATACGACCTCGACGTCTGCAGCTAGAGCCGTACGGAGCAGAGTGCCGAGATTGCCTGGATCCTGNACTCGATCCAAAACCAAAACGAACGAGGGTTGGCATGGACTTTGAGGAAGCTGAGCAAGAGGCAGAAGACTGGCAACCCCATCTGGCGTCACCGTGGTGAGTGCAGCGTCCAAAACGTCCATAGAAACCGGCTGAACGACGGTTCCTATAGGCAAACACTCAAGCAACTCTGGATGACCCTCCATCCAATTCTCGGTGGCGATCAGCTCGAAAGGCGATGCCGACAAACGCAGGACTTCCTGAAGGAGATGGGTGCCCTCCAACAACAACACGCCTTCTTGTTCACGCCCCTTTCGACTCACTAAAGATTTCAGCCGCTTCACCAAAGGATTACGCCGGCTGCTGATGCGAGGGGGAAGACAACTCAAAGAGGGTATCTAGTCGTCAGAATGACGTATGGCGACGTACTTTAAGACCACCACTAATCGATATCTCTTCACCATTGAGATCAAGACCATTAATTGCGGCGATTTCACCTTTTAATCCTTCAGCCGCTAGATTCTCGATCAATTTTTTAATCACTTGATCTTCTACAGTTGCATTATCGATTGAATCAGGAGTGAGACGCTCCAAAAATCGTCCAACCACCTTGGCAACAACTTCAGATGAGTTGGAAATCTTAAGAACGATCATGATCTTGGTATCAGTTCCACCACCAAGATAATGCGGATGGGGAGACTTGAACTCCCACGATGTTGCCACCACTAGTACCTGAAACTAGCGCGTCTACCAATTCCGCCACATCCGCAGGCGTATGTCGCTTAGGCGACAGTCTGAACATACGGCATCGCCTTCCTTCGACCCCTGACGAGATCTGCGTGAACCAGTTTCGCCGCCGGCCGTCTAGACGGTCTCATCCGCTCTTGCCAGGATGCGCCTGCAAACGGGAAGTGGTAAGACATGACACTGGCGGCAGCTCAATCTCAGGAGATTCTCAAGCCGCATCTATCCATTGATGGTGGACACCCACTGAATGGGGTGTTGAAGGTGAGTGGCGCAAAGAATTCTGCACTTGTTCTGATGACCGCCAGCCTGCTGACCGATGAGCCGGTTGAACTCACCAATGTTCCTGAATTAACTGATATTTCAGGCATGAGCGATATTCTTTCTTCTCTTGGCGTCTCAGTTGAACGTTCTGGCAAACGCGTGCGTTTGCAAGCTGCCAAGCTCAGTTCGGCGGAGCCCCCTTATGAGCTGGTCAATAGTCTTCGTGCCAGCTTTTTCAGCATTGGCTCCCTCTTAGGTCGGCTCGGTCATGCACGAGTTCCCCTACCTGGTGGATGCCGAATTGGTGCTCGACCGGTGGTCGAACACATTCGAGGCTTGAAGGCCCTCGGAGCGGTTGTCAATGTGGAACACGGCATCGTGAGTGCTGCAGTTCCGGGCCACGTCAAACGTCTACGCGGCGCATCGATCGTCTTGGATTGTCCCAGCGTTGGCGCTACTGAAACGATTTTGATGGCAGCTGTCCTCGCTGATGGCATCAGCACGATCGAGAACGCTGCTCAGGAACCAGAGGTCCAGGATTTGGCCAACTTACTGAATCAAATGGGTGCTCGAATTAGCGGTGCAGGAGGTCCTGTGATCACAATCGAGGGTGTGAAGCGATTGCATGGCTGTCGAAATTACCCAGTCATCCCGGATCGAATCGAAGCCGGCACCTTCCTCATCGCCGCAGCAATCACGCGATCGACGCTAAGGGTTGAGCCTGTCATCCCAGACCATCTCAACGTTGTTCTTCAGAAACTACGTGATTGTGGATGCAAGCTTGAAATTGATGATCAAGGCATCACAATCAAACCAGGAACGATTAGTGCCGTTGATTTGACAACACAACCGTTCCCCGGATTTCCAACCGATCTTCAAGCACCTTTTATGGCGTTGATGGCAACCGCTTATGGAACGAGCGTCATCAGCGAAAAGATCTACGAAAACCGCATGCAGCATGTTGGAGAATTGCAAAGAATGGGGGCATCCATTCGCCTTGATGGCAGTACAGCCATCATCGAAGGAGTTCCAAGACTGAGTGGAGCACCAGTCACAGGCAGTGACCTCAGGGCATCAGCTGCCATGGTGTTGGCCGCTCTAGCTGCCGATGGCAAAACACAAGTGTCGGGTCTCAAACATCTCGACAGGGGATATGACGGCATCGAAGCCAAGCTCATCGGAGTTGGTGCCAACGTTCAGCGGTTCAAGGGCTGAACAAAGCACCATTACTCCCTACAATGATGTGACGGGAGCGTGCCGGAATTGGTAGACGGACTCGACTCAAAATCGAGCGCCTTCGGGCATGTGGGTTCAAGTCCCACCGCTCCCACTGCCGTCATGAACACCTACAGCCGTTTTCCACTCACCTTGGTGCGTGGATCAGGTTGTTGGGTTTGGGATCAAAAGGGACGCCGTTATCTCGACGCCGTCGCCGGTATTGCGACCTGCAGCCTGGGGCACAGCGACCGTTCGATGCGGCGCACATTGAACAGGCAGCTGAATCGTCTGCAACATGTCTCCAATCTCTATCGAATTCAAGAACAGGAAGACTTGGCCCGTTGGCTTGTCAATCACAGCTGTGGAGACAGCGTCTTCTTCTGTAATTCCGGAGCTGAAGCCAATGAAGCCGCCATCAAGTTGGCCCGAAAACATGGCCATACGCGTCGCAACATTGACCGGCCAGTCATCCTGACAGCAGCCTCAAGTTTTCACGGTCGCACCTTGGCTGCAGTGACAGCCACTGGCCAGCCTAAATATCACCGAGGCTTCGAACCAATTGTTGAGGGATTCGATCACTTTCCTTTCAACGATTTTGAGGCGTTTAAAGATCTCTTCCAGCGCCATGAATCCAATGGCCCAAGCGTGGCAGCAATTTTGATCGAACCGCTTCAGGGGGAAGGTGGGGTGATCCCTGGTGATCCTGACTTTTTTAAAAAGCTCCGCCACCTTTGCAATGAGTCCAACATCTTGCTCATTCTTGATGAAGTGCAAGTGGGTATGGGCCGAAGTGGTTCTTGGTGGGGTTATGAGCAACTGGGCATCAAACCAGACGCCTTCACTCTGGCCAAAGGTCTTGGTGGAGGTCATGCCATTGGAGCCTTAGTCGTTCAAGACCATGCCGATGTCTTTGAACCCGGCGATCACGCCAGCACATTCGGTGGCAATCCGTTTGCTTGCAGAGCAGGACTCACCGTGGCATGCGAGATCGAACGCAGGAACCTGCTTCAAAACATCCAGGATCGTGGCCAGCAACTCTGCACCGGTCTGAATCAGTTGGTTCAGCGCTATCCACAACTGCTCGACGGCGTCAGAGGTTGGGGCCTCTTGCAAGGTTTGGTTCTGAAGGCAAGTACAGCCGTGACCGCGCCCCAATTAGCTTCCGCAGCCCTTGATCACGAGCTGCTACTCGTGGCAGCAGGCCCTGCTGTGCTTCGCATGGTGCCCCCATTGGTGATCGGTTCACGAGAGGTACGACAGTTGTTAAAACGACTCGATGCCACTTTGGCGACGGTGTCCTGATTAACGATCAGCCCCCCATGATCAGCATGCTTTTTAAACAGCATGACCGCTGACGACGTTTCAGATCTCATTCCCAGTTTTGATGTGCGAGGCATGGATCTGCAATTGGATCGCTTGCAGGCGGCCTTGCTTGAGCTTGGGTCTCCCTGCAGCGACATTCCCGCGATACAAATCGCAGGAACCAATGGAAAGGGCTCAATTAGCTGCTTTGTGGCTTCCGCACTGGATGAAACCAACATCAGAAGCGGTGTCACCATCTCACCTCACTTGAAAAGCTGGTGCGAACGCATCTCCATCAACGGTGAGCACATTTCCATGCAGTCCCTGCGTGAACGATTGATCTCGCTGGACGAAATCAGCTCACGCCATCAACTCACACCCTTTGAAACGCTTCTCACGGCTGCATTCATCCATTTCCATGCCAATGCCGTCGACCTTCTCGTGCTGGAAGTCGGTCTCGGTGGCCGACTCGATGCGACCTCCGCGCATCCCAAAAGGCCAGTGATTGCTATGGGATCGATCGGCCTAGATCACTGCGAGCACCTTGGCGCAACGTTGACAGCCATCGCGCGAGAAAAAGCAGCCGTGATCACACCAGGCGCGACAGTGATTTCAGCATCACAACATCCAGATGTTGCCGCCGTTCTTGAGCGCCAATGCAAAGATCAACACGCGACATTGAACTGGGTTGATCCTCTTCCTCCGGATTGGGTTCTCGGTTTAGCCGGCGAGATCCAACGCAGCAATGCTGCCGTAGCCCGCGGTGCCCTCCAGGCACTCAACAAATTGGGTTGGGAGATCAGCGACCACTGGATCCGCCAAGGGTTCCAAAAGGCCCATTGGCCAGGTCGACTGCAAACCGTCGATTGGAAAGGACACTCCATACGACTCGATGGCGCCCACAATCCAGCAGCCGCACAACAGTTAGCCCGCGAACGGCAGCTCTGGCCCGGACAGGAATCTGGGGTTTGCTGGATTGTGGGCATTCAGCGCAACAAAAATGCCAACGCGATGCTGCAGGTTTTGCTGCAGCCCTGTGATCAGGTTTGGATTGTGCCAGTGCCACACCACAACAGTTGGACCCGCCAGGAGCTGCTCTCACACAATCCCAGCTGGAGCAACCAAATCCATCAATGTTGCGACGCGACAACCGCCCTTGAGCAGATGGACCAACAAGGACTCTTGGGTGATTCGATCCCAGTCATGGCAGGATCGCTTTATCTGATTGGAGATCTGCTTCAACAGGAAGAGATCAAGGCAAAGTAAGGACCCTTGCGACTGAATCGATGCGAAGGCTGTTGATTAAAAGGCTATTGATGTCCTGTCTCATTCCTCTCCTGCTAGTCAGTCCTGTCCATGCGCTTGATTTGAGCAATGCTGAAGGCCTTGAGGATCGGGCTCTATTTCAGGAAACAGTCGACTACACCCTGACCAACCAGAGTGGACAAGACTTTCACGGCCAGAATCTCACGAACACCTCTTTTGCTGGTGCGAATGGTCGCAATGCTGACTTCCACGGAGCCATCTTGCATGGGGCCATCCTCACCCAAGGCGCTTTTTCAGGTGCGAACTTCCAAGGAGCCGATCTTTCGGATGCCCTGATGGACCGTACCGATTTCGTCGGCACGGACTTGAGGGATGCCGTACTGAGTCGAATCATTGCCTCCGGCAGCAGCTTCAGCAAGGCCAATATCGAGGGCGCTGACTTTAGTGATGCGCTGCTAGATCGAGACGATCAGCGCCATCTTTGCCAGGACGCTGAAGGCATCAACTCGCACACTGGAATTGCCACATTCGACAGTCTGGGCTGCTGAAACAATCAGAGCCCGAATTGATCTACATGCAATCATCTAAAACTTCTTAGGGATACAAAGGTTGATTTGATCTTTTCAGGCAATTTGCAAGGCATCAATCTTGATCAAATGCGAGTTAAAGCCATGTGACCCACGCATGTTAAACAGCCAAAGACTAACCCATTATCAACAGACGATTCAAACACCGATAACCCCAGGACATCTCACAATAAAGACAGACAAACAAACTTCTCTTGCATCACCAATTCAAAAACATTTAACCATCAAAACAACACATTTTAAGGAAGTCCTTAAAGCTGATTATTTTGACCGCAGTCCATCAATTCACTCCAAAAACAATCAGGAATATCCATAGGAGTGAAGTTCTAATCCAGACCATCACGCTCCAACCAGCCACGCAGCTTGCCTGGATTCAGAAGCCCCGCCGGATCAAAGCGTGCCTTTGCTGCCACTTGATCACCGTCCACCACACCGAGCCCGCCATCCTCAACGGTTAAGACGTGAGGATTAAAGATGAAGGCCCCAACAGCACGGCAGTCTTCCATTAATTGCTCCAAGCGTTCCATTCCCTCCCAGCGCACCAAGGGCAACGCGGCAAGTCGTACACATCCCTGTTGTGACACCGCCTCGAGATGCCAAAGCAGAGCATCTCCCCAACGCTGGCGCAGGCTGGCCATCGCAGCCAACTCAGGCTGAGGTAACAACATCTGCAGGTAGGTCCAACCAGGAGCTGCTGCCCGCATGTGCAATGTGGTGTGGTTCCAAGTCAATTCACGCAAGCTGTTGCCACCATTGAGATCCTCCGGCCCAAGGTCGTGAACAACGGCTGCTCGGTTGGCAGCGAGCCGTCGCACTGTGCCAATCGCATCGGGGGAGACCAGCAGAAGCAAGCGATGGCGATCCGCCGTGGGTCCACTCCATGTCGGCATGTGCTTCAGCACAGGGCGCTCCAACAAGCTCGCTAAGTGCAAATCAATGGCGGCACGACCACAGGCCAGTAGGAGCTCAACAGCATCAGTCCATCGCTCACAATCAACCGCGACTTGATGCCAATCCACAGCCGCTGCAGTCGCCAACTGCAATGACGTCATGACGCCATTGGTTCCATAGGCATGATTCAATGCTTCCGCCTCAGCAGCCGAAAGAGTGATGCGCTGCGGCTTTGATTCCAGCGTGACCAGCTCCAGACCAAGGAGATGGCCTGGATCCCGCAAGAACCCCCAACGAATCGAACCAATTCCGCCGGAACCTCCAGACAAAAAGCCGCCAATTGTTGCGCTGCGCCATGTGCTTGGTAATAAACGAAGTTGGCGCCCTCTTTGTCTCAGTGACTGATCGAGCAGACGCATTGGGCATCCAGGCTCCACCGTCACCACCCCAGTCTTGTCATCGATGTTGTGGATCGCGCGGAGAGAACTGGTCAACATCACAACTCCACCCTCAAGAGGGACACACTGTCCGTAATTGCCAGTTCCAGCAGCACGAACTGTGAGAGGCACGCCATGGATCGCACAAGCAGCTGCTAAACGCTCCACAGCGGCGACATCAGCGGGACGCACCACTAAATCAGCGCGACATGAGGCCAGACGCTCAGCCAGCACTGGTGAATAATCGAAAGCATCTCGTGAGAAACGTTCGATCTCACTGGGCTCATGCAGCAGTTCCAAGCCAGCATCAAAGCTGAGCATCGCTTGGAGGGCCTCCAGTGAAGCGTTTGAACTGCTCATCGACGAGCCCACCAATCATTGCGATTGGTCTAGCTCGCTTGAGTGTTCCACCACTGGCCAGAGATCAAAATGCGTCGTTGCGACGGTCGCATCAACGCCTCCGACCAGCTACCGGCCTTCAGCACCAACAGATCCGCTGGAGCCCCTTCTGCAATCACGCCATCCCAAGCCAAATCCATCAACGCTGCTGACGCGGTGGTGAATGGTGCAAGACCAAGCCGCTGCCATGGAGCCAGCTGGGCAAGCGTCAAACAACTTGCCATCAAGGCAACGGAATCAAAACAGCCCGCCGGGAACCAGGGATCGGCAACGTTGTCGCATCCCACAGCCACACGAACTCCAGCCCGTTGCAGACCACGGATCGGAGCCAAGGGACGGGTGATCGGAGTAGTACCTGCCCGTCGACCGAGCAACCATGCATTGGTTAAAGGCAGAGCAACGACCTGGACTCGATGCTCTGCCATTCGTTCACAGAGACGCTGTTGCTCTGCAACGGGGACAAGCCCAAGACTGCTGAGATGACTGCACGTGATCGGGACATCCACCTGCTGTTGATCCAAGAGCTTCAACAACTGCACGAGACCAATGGCCGGCTCAACACTGGCTTCATCGATATGCAGGTCCAGCCCACAGCCACTGCGCTCCGCAAGCTGAAGCAAAACCTGTAAATCCCGTCGCAACGGCCTCTGTCGATAAGGGGGGCCAATCACACCCCCCAGCAGTCCACCCACATCCGCCACGCGCTGAGCCAAAGCAATCCCTTCCGGGCTGCTCCAGTGCGATACAGGAACCAACGCAACCAATTGGAGATCAAGCAAGCCACTCCAGCGCTCCCGCAGCTCCACTAGGGCATCCCAGCTGGCAGTAGCGCCAGGACCAACACTATCGATATGAGTGCGCAGCGCTCGCAAGCCATGGCTGCATGCCAAGTGCAATGCCCTGTCCCCCCGCTCCAAAACTCCCGCCCGCGTTCGCGTCGAGTGTTCGAGGCGATTCGCGGACATTGCCCCCTCGTAGGTGCCGGCCAAGTTCGGGTTCGACGCCCATGTGAAGGCCTTATCGAGATGAACATGAGGTTCTGCCAACCTTGGCAAAACAAGCCATTCAGGCGGGTCGACATGGTCGGGGAGTGGCTCTGGTGCAAGCAAATGGCCATTCCGCCAATGCAATCGAACCGGAGACAATCCCTCGAATCCTGCTGAGGGGATCGCGGAGCCAAGCGGCAAATTCAGCAAACTGCGGGGCAACCAGGCCTCCAACCGGTTGTCTCCAGCGTTCAAGGCGAACCGTCAATTGAAGTGGTGGTTTTCAATGTAAAAAAACGACCGGCGCCAGCGAGGGTGACGACTTCAGCGCTGGGAAGACGTAAGCCGGGCAGGAGTTCTTGACCACCGATTCGTGTGATGTAAATGCTGAAGACCAGCGCATTCCAACGTGTGGTGAATCGGCCCGCCAAATCGCCGAGTGCTCCCTGCTGGGAGGCGACCAGCTCTGGGCAATTGCGAATCAATAGCCTGAACATCATGGTTAATCCATCGCCATCACACAGTTCGCGTGTCGCAAAAACCACGAGCTGCTCACCAGCGTGGACCTTGTAATCCTCAGGCGACGGGTTGGTCCAAGCCAGAATGGCAGCGCTACTCGCACCAAAAACCAACGCGACAAAGGCAGCAAAGGGAATGCGCCGATGGGGACCGAAAGGCTGCAACGGGCGCGATGAGGGATGAATTGGTAGATTCTCACCGACGCGGCGGGCGTCGCCAAGTGGTTAAGGCAGCGGCTTGTGGCGCCGCTATTCGGGGGNTCGAATCCCCTCGCTCGCCCTCATTTTTCAAGTTGCTCATTCCAAAAGAGCATCCAAGAGGGGATCTGCTTCCCATCGAACAGGATCTGTGCAAGGCAATCCCAACTGATCTGCCACAACTTCCACAGCGCGTTGGGCTTCCAGGTGGTCAAGCCGTGCTGTGTTGAGAGCGACGGCCCGAACCTTTGGAGCTGGTCCAGCATTCATGGGTCGTGCCATCGCCGCAAGCGATTCGATCAGTGCGACCAGTTCACCAAGGGATGGCAAGGGAATCTGAGTCAATCGATCGATGGTTGATTGTGCAGCTCGATGCACCAGCAACAACGCTGTCGGTTGAGTGCCCCGCATCAACGGCAANGTGGCTGTTGANGCGGGGTGACAGAGAGACCCCTGCCCCTCAACGAGAACCAACCCATGGGAGGGCAAATCTGTTGCAGCTGCCAGGACCTCTCTCTCGACAGCTCCGGCGGCGTAATCCACCCGCACTGCATCGAGAGCAACACCATTGCCACTGATCAAAATTCCCGCCTGACCTGTCCCAACAAAGCGACTCGGTAACGAGTGGCGACGGGCCGCCTGCAACAGTTCTAGGCAAGCGCTCATTTTGCCCACGGCCATGTCCGTTCCGACCGCCAGCACTCGATGACATNACAGGGATGCGGCCCTGGCCTGACCAACCTGCAGATTCTTAGGTTCGCAGCGAAGATCCCAGATCCAACGATCCCGTTTACAAGCAGCGTTCAACTCCTGATCGTCTCCAAGCCGAGTGTGCAAACCGCTCGCCAAGCTGAGNCCCGCCTGCAACGCAGCTAAAGCATCACGGCGCACGAAGTCAGGCAANNTCCCTCCCGACGGAGCTAAACCCACCACTGCCACCTCGGGCTCAAAGGGCAAGGCCGACGCCAAATCGGCAACCACAGGAACATCCCGGTTGATGCCTGTGACTCCGAGAAGCCTCTCGCCTGCATGATCAGGATCGATCACCGCAACAATTGGCCCCGNTCGGTAGCGAAGCATCGCCAGGCCGGTCTTGCCCGTGAGGCTGGCCAAGCCTCCGTGCTGCAGCAAAACCAACCTCATCTGTTTAAACCCTGGCGGAGCCTGAATCCCGCTCACTTTTTCCTTCGTGCTTGGAATCGAATTGCCATCCATTTCGTCATGCAGTTCAAAACTGGGATTAGCGATTCAGAGTTGCATCTGGACTGACATCAGCAGCTCAGGTCACGCTGCAACAGGTGAAGGCTCCAGGCAACATCACTAGCGCAAGANAGGCATTGCGCGCATCGATGAGCTGAGCTGATGGGCTGATTTGNAGCAACCCNTCAGACAGACCCAATGGAGCTAGAGCTCGTCGAGCTGTCAAAAACCTTCTGCCAGCGGTGATCATTAGACCAAAACGCAGCAGTTACCACGGGATTCTTGGCGTCTTAAACAAGGGAGAGCTGCGGCTGGGATTGATGCCATTGAAATCCGGAATTGGCATTGCATGCGGCCGACAAAACACGAAATGTTCAATGCAAACATTTGGGGTTGATCTCAGATTCATTTTTCAAAACCCATNCCAATCGAGTTTNAATCCACCAAAACCGGATTAAAGCAATTTCACAAACAAGAGAAATTCGATCAATTTTCTATCGGCTTCACGCGCCATCTTTTACCATTAACTTAGAAACAAATCCAGAAACAAGAGCCAAAATTAAAAGCAAACTTCTATATTTTATCAACAAGAATTTAANCAGTCNGCACAATCACTTGATCAGATAGAAGCCTTCAGTAAAACATCACTTAATCGAATCACCTCACTCCCGATGAATAGGCTCAATTCCAAGACCTGAGGCTGGGGAAGCCATCAGCTGATCACCCTTCAGATGCAGCCCCGTATATGGATCATCAACCAAGTTGAGATGGCTATCTAGATCCGGCCAACGGATCAACGGCAAAAGCTGAGCCGCTGCACCATTCAGCAAAGAACTGTCCGAATAACACCCCACCATCAAATCGAGGCCCTGCCTCCGCGCCACCTGGGCCATCAACATGGCTTGGGTAAGACCTCCGGTCTTTAGCAGTTTCAAGTTCACCCCATCCACCACCGGAGCCAGCCGCAGCAAATCGTCGAGATCCCAGCAGCTTTCATCGGCAACAAGAGGCATCGGACAGTCTGGATGCAGATCTGCAAAGCCCTGACGATCCTTCTCCGGATCGGAATCCGGTGCCATGGGCTGCTCCAGCAGCACAACCCCGTGGGAGGCCAGCGGCTGCAGCATCCGTCGCGCCTGATCCAGACNCCAACCACCGTTGGCATCCACTTGGAGCTCAATCAAGCCACCCTGCCGCTCAGAGCGAGCCTCGATCGCCTGAGCCACCGCATCCAGCAGGCTCCGGTCGTGATCCAGCCCGTCAGGGCTGCCGAGCTTCAGCTTCACCCGAGATGCTGGCAACACATCCCACCAACTGTTCAGTCGATCCAGCACAGCGCAGACCGTCCCTAAGCCAAGCGTGACGCTGGTGGCCACACCACGCGTCCCATCCAAGCCCCAGATCCGCCAAAGCGAATAACCCAAACATTGCCCCCGCCAGTCCCAAAGGGCCAGATCAACCGCACAACGTGCTGGCGGGCTCAACGGTTCAAGCCATGACTCGAAGGTCTGAGGGACAAGGGGATCTAGAGAATCCAGATGCGGCAACAGCTGCTCCAACTCTTTCGCGACGGCATCTGTGCTGTAAGCCCGATGCCCGGTTTCAAAACCACCGGTCTCGCCTCGGCCGGTGCAACCATCCCGACTCAGACTGAGCTCCAGTCGAACCACTGCTGCCGTCGTCCCGCGACTGATCGCCAACGGCACAGCCTTGGTGAGAGAAAAACGTCGCAGCTTCCAGCCCACCTCANTTCCTCGCCAAAGTCCAAACTGGCACAACACTGCAGGAACTCAAGCGGTAGCTCAAACTGAAAGGGGTTCTCTCTCCACCTTGGTCGCTTCCGCCTCCCTATCCACCCTTGCATCGCCGCAGCAGAAGCGAGGCAGGTATTGGATTACCACCTTCGGCTGCCAGATGAACAAGGCCGACTCCGAGCGCATGGCAGGCATTCTCGAGGCCATGGGCTATCGAGAGGCTTCTACAGAACTGCAAGCAGATCTCGTTTTATACAACACATGCAGCATTCGCGATAACGCAGAGCAAAAGGTCTACAGCTATTTGGGTCGACAAGCGCAGCGCAAACGCGGCAATCCCAATCTCACGTTGATCGTTGCAGGCTGCGTCGCACAGCAGGAGGGTGCATCACTACTTCGACGCGTCCCTGAACTCGATCTGGTGATGGGTCCCCAGCACGCCAATCGACTCGAAACCTTGTTGCAGCAGGTTGACAGCGGTCAACAAGTGGTTGCCACCGAAGAACACCACATCCTTGAGGACATCACCACAGCCCGTCGTGACAGCAACATCTGTGGCTGGGTGAATGTGATTTATGGCTGCAACGAGCGCTGCACGTATTGCGTCGTGCCATCGGTCCGTGGCAAAGAGCAGTCNCGTTTACCCGAAGCAATCCGCTTTGAGATGGAGGGGTTGGCTGCACAGGGCTACAAAGAAATCACGTTGTTGGGCCAAAACATCGATGCTTACGGCCGCGATCTGCCTGGGATCACCCCAGAAGGACGCCGCCAACACACCTTGACGGATTTACTTCAACACGTGCATGACGTGGAAGGAATCCAACGGATCCGTTTCGCAACAAGCCATCCGCGCTACTTCACCGAGCGGCTAATCCACGCCTGCGCCGACCTTCCAAAACTTTGCGAACACTTTCATATCCCCTTTCAAAGTGGCGACAACGATGTTCTGCGAAGGATGGCGCGTGGGTACACGGTGGAGCGGTACAAGCGCATCATTGATCGCATTCGCGAGCGAATGCCCGATGCCGCGATCAGTGCTGATGTCATTGTTGGCTTCCCCGGTGAAACCGATGCCCAATACAGACACACCTTGCAGTTAGTGGAGGAGATTGGGTTTGATCAGGTGAACACGGCGGCATACTCACCACGACCAAATACACCAGCAGCAACCTGGGACGATCAACTCTCGGAAGACATCAAGGTCGATCGATTACGAGAGCTCAATGCCCTGGTGGAACGGATAGCACGGGACCGTAATGGCCGTTATGCCGGACGGATCGAGGAGGTCCTTGCAGAGGGCATCAACCCTCGAGACCCCACGCAACTCATGGGCCGGACCCGCAGCAATCGACTCACCTTTTTTAGTGCTGACAACCCCCATGGTCGACGTTATTCGCCTGGAGATCTCGTCAATGTCCAGATCGATGCGGTGCGGTCCTTCTCCTTGAGCGGCAGCCCCCTCGCTGCAAGTCAACAACACTGATACGTTTGGCGCGCTCTCAAGATTGGACGCCCCAACAATGACCGCCCCCCCAACCAAAGTCGGTCTGGTCTTCGGCGGGGCCTCAGGGGAACATGCCGTCTCGATCCGTTCAGCACAGACCGTTCGGCGCGGTTTAAACAGCGGCTTGAACCTCAAACGCTATGAGGTGGTCGCTGTCTATATCGACCAAGAGGGGCGCTGGTGGGGGCCGTCCGTGGCTGAACGCGTTCTCGAGGCAGGGCACCCCGCAGACGACGCAGATCTACCAGCCCCACTGCCCAATNTTGGCTTTCGTGGTTTACCTGAAGAGACGACAACTGTCGACGTTTGGTATCCCGTACTGCATGGACCCAATGGGGAAGATGGCACGGTTCAAGGCCTGTTCCGGCTCATGCGTCAACCCTTCGTCGGAGCCGACGTGCTTGGCTCAGCCGTAAGCATGGACAAACAAGCCATGAAGGCTGCTTTTGCGGCCGCCGATCTTCCACAGGTCCCCTATGTCTGCGTTCAAGCCAATGAACTGAACGACTCCTCAAGGCGGGCAACGCTGCTGCTGCAGATTGAACAGAAGCTCGGTTATCCCTGTTTCGTCAAACCAGCCAACCTCGGTTCCTCGGTGGGCATTAGCAAAGTCCGCCATCAAACAGAGTTGGAAGAGGGTTTGCGCAAAGCNGCCACTCTTGATTCACGCCTTGTCGTGGAACAAGGCGTTTCGGCCAGAGAACTCGAGTGTGCTGTTCTCGGATCTCAACAACTGCAAGCATCCGTGGTTGGTGAAGTCCGCTTTGATGCGGACTGGTATGACTACGACACCAAATACACCGATGGTTGCAGCACAACGCTGATCCCTGCTCCTGTGTGCGACCAAGTGAGCCAACGCATTAAGCAACAAGCTCTGCTCGCCTGCGATGCGGTTGGCGTTCAAGGTATGGCCCGTGTTGATTTCTTTTATGACGACGACGCTGACCAGCTTTGGATCAATGAAATTAATACGCTGCCTGGATTTACTGCCCACAGCATGTATCCGATGCTCTGGGAGGAAAGCGGCTTAACACTCGAACAGCTGGTGCACGAACTCATCAAAACAGCTGGAGAATGAACCATCAGATCCGCTTCATCACCATCTAATCCATGAGCCACGGATTGCTCTGGTTTCCACTCCTGCTGGCCTTTGTCCTACTCGCTGCTCTCGGCTGGCTAGAACGACGCCGTCAGAATCTGTTCCGAACCTGGGCAGAGGGTTCTGAACTGGCCAAATTGGATGGCTGTGGTGGCGCTTTACTCAGAGATGGGGAGCTGATCTGGAGCAGCTTTCAGGCCGGTCACTTTGAGGACCAAGGATCCTTTGACGTCTGCAAGCTCGAACTTGTTGAGCTCATGGCTCTCGCGTCCGGCGATGCTCCCCTTACCGATGAATCCCAGGGCCGTTGTCGGCTTCGACTTGTGGGCAAAGAGGTTCAGATGGACGTTCCTTTCGCCGATACCGAGCGAGCTCGCCGCTGGGGTGAACAACTCATGGCTCGAGCCAGGTGCGATCTGTGAAGCCCAAGGCCCAACCTCGTCGACCGCAAGGATCGGTCAAATTTTCACCGCAACTGGAACGACGCCGGGCCCTGCGACGTGAAAAACAGCGTGAGCTCCTGATCCAGCTCTGGCGTGTCACTGCTCTGCTCCTCACTAGCGCAGGTCTGGGATGGCTTTTGCTTCGCTTTGGCTGGACTTTAGAAGGCACCAACCAAGTGGTCATTCGTGGCGATACGCGAATCCGTGCTGAACTNGTGGCCAAGGTGGGCGGTCTGAATTTTCCGCAACCTCTNTTTGAAATCAATCCTGCCGACGTCGAGACTCGTTTACTGAAGGATCTGCCTGTTCGAACCGCCTCCGTCGAACGCCGTTTATTTCCCGCGCGGCTCAACGTGGAGTTATTGGGCCAAATGCCAATCGCCTACGCCACACGCCAACGCGCCAACAAAACAGAACAGGGCATGGTTGACGATCAGGCCAACTGGATTTCACCCAGCAATGCAACACCAAAGAAAACGCCCAAGACGAAGATCACAATCGTTGGATGGACAGAGGATCGTCGCAAACTGATTGCCGAAATGTTGCAAAACCGCAGCAGACTTGGCACATCTCTTCAAGAAATCATTATTCACCCAGACGGTGCCATCACCCTGAAGACAAGCAATCTCGGATTGATCGATCTTGGCAATGACNTCAATCAACTACCACGTCAAATTGCTGCAATTCTTCAACTGAGCCGCAACATGCCTCAGCATTTGATCGGAAAAGGCAGCACAACTCTTGATTTGAGTAACCCTGATCGACCGGAACTAGAACTGCCACTGAAGCCTCCATCATCAGCTCCTGCGAAATAGTTAGGTAGGAATTCCTAACGGACCATTGTCAGATCTGGCTTATTGGGTGATCCTGGTCCAATTGAAATGATTACCTTCGACCGAGACATAATGCAGCCACATGACAACGGCGCGGCGATCTCAACTATGGAAGGAGTAACGACGTCCATAGATGCACTCGGGATCCAGCCAAGTCAATCGGCTCGGATTGAAGTGATCGGAGTTGGTGGCGGTGGCAGCAATGCTGTCAATCGCATGATCATGAGCGACCTCGAGGGGGTCGCGTATCGGGTGCTGAACACAGATGCTCAGGCCTTGATCCAATCCCAAGCCCAGCATCGACTGCAGCTGGGCCAAACCCTCACACGTGGATTGGGAGCAGGAGGCAATCCGACGATTGGTCAGAAAGCTGCAGAGGAATCAAGAGCAGATTTACAACAAGCTTTACAAGGTTCAGATTTGGTCTTCATCGCCGCAGGCATGGGCGGTGGAACAGGGACGGGAGCAGCACCTGTTGTCGCCGAGGTTGCCCGCGAGATCGGTGCACTCACTGTCGGCATCGTCACCAAACCGTTCAGCTTCGAAGGGCGTCGACGCATGCGCCAAGCCGACGAAGGCATCTCGCGCCTCGCCGAACATGTGGATACGTTGATCGTGATCCCAAACGATCGCTTAAGAGAAGCCATCGCAGGAGCACCGCTCCAAGAAGCTTTTCGCAATGCCGATGACGTCCTCAGAATGGGCGTGAAAGGCATCAGCGACATCATCACCTGCCCTGGCTTGGTCAATGTTGACTTTGCTGATGTCCGGTCGGTGATGACCGAATCAGGCACAGCCCTGCTTGGAATCGGTATCGGCTCAGGACGGTCTCGTGCCGTCGAAGCTGCTCAAGCCGCCATCAGCAGCCCTTTGCTGGAAACCGAACGCATTGATGGTGCCAAAGGGTGTGTNATCAACATCAGTGGTGGTAAAGACATGACTCTGGAAGACATGACGACAGCGTCAGAAGTCATCTATGACGTAGTTGATCCAGAAGCGAACATTATTGTTGGAGCTGTTGTCGATGATTCGCTTGAAGGTGAAATCCACGTCACCGTAATCGCCACTGGTTTTGAAAATGGTCAACATTATCGAAGTGAAAAAAAGCAAGCTAAAAAAATGAGTGCTTCACAACCTCTTCAACAACAACAAGAGGTCGAAGATAGTGGAGCAAGAATCCCTGAGTTTCTTCGCCAGAGACAAAATCGGGANCGTTGATCCTCATTCAAAATNTGGTGACCCGGAATCCACGCCTGCCCTGAGCATCCCGTGTGGCTGCTCCCTTCCGGTCCTGACCAGATTTGGGCGTCAGAGCCGCATGGGTCCGAGTCTCCAGAATGCTAGCAATGAATCTTTTCAGGCTCAGAACGGCCGATGCGTCCTGCTGATCTGATCCATTTCAAGCAGAACAGGCGACCCATCACAGTGCTCACAGCCTGGGACAGCCTGTCTGCTGCACTGGTGGAGTCAGCAGGAGCTGATGCCGTTCTCGTTGGAGACTCACTTGGCATGGTCGCTCTAGGCCATGCCACAACCCTGCCGGTCACCCTCGACCAAATGTTGCATCACACGCAGGCCGTTGCTAGAGGATTCCGTGCCATGCCCTCTCAACAGCCGCTGCTGATCTGCGATCTACCTTTCCTGAGCTACCAATGCGGCGAGGATCTAGCCGTCGCAGCCGCAGGCAAACTGCTCAAAGAATCAAGCGCTGCAGCAGTGAAATTGGAGGGGGCAGAGCCTGAGGTGGTTGCGGTGATTGATCGACTGGTACGGATGGGGATACCCGTGATGGGCCATTTAGGCCTAACACCGCAGGCCGTTCATCGCCTTGGCTACCGACGTCAGGCCAGAGATCGCCGTAGCCAAGACAAAATGGTGCAATTAGCCAAAGAGCTTGAAGCCGCAGGTTGCTTTGCTGTGGTTCTCGAGCACGTACCAGACGAACTCGCAGGGAGAGTGAGGCGTGATCTCAAGATCCCCTTAATCGGCATTGGCGCCGGCGACGATTGCGATGGACAGGTCAGAGTGACCGCAGATCTGCTGGGCTTAACAGACAAACAACCACCGTTTAGCCCCGCATTNATTCCAGGACAGCAGTTGTTTGTTGATGCGCTGAAAGGGTGGATCGATGTCCAACGCGCATCCAGTCACATCAGCTCAGATCACGAGAAACACCAGGCTTGGAGCTAAACATCCATCNGGATTCAACATCACATTCCATCTCGTTCACAGCCACCATCTAGGCATCAGACGCGTCCGTCACCGAGAGAGTCCCACCAGCACAACATCTGAACCATGACCTGATTGCTAAGGGCCATTCCCTTGGGATCGGTCAACCGCCATCGTCCTGCGCAGCATTCGAGAAGTCCATCGTCAATGAACGGCAGCCAACGTTCCAGCAACGCAGCCGGCTGCGGACATTCCAGCGCCTTGAGATCAACTCCCTCGCGACGACGCAATCCCACCAAGAGCAAGTCGTCTAACGGAATCTCAGCGTTGGAATGTTCCCCNGGCTGTGTGTTGAGCCAGGCCCGGTAGGCCTGGCGTGTGCGGGGACGCGCCAAGCGCTCTCCCCATGGCGCCCCTGTGGCCCCCATGCCAAACCCCCACCAACCAGCGCCACCCCAATAAACGCGATTATGGCGAGACGCATGCCCAGGTTTGGCATGGTTGGAGATCTCATAACGGCTCAAGCCCGCTGCAGCCAGATAATCACTGGTCAGTGCCATTAAGGCAGCAGCCAAGTCCTCCTCCGGCAATGGGAGCTCACCACGTTGCTGCAACCGAGCAAACACCGTTCCTGGTTCCACCGAAAGGTCGTAGACGGAGATATGTGGCGCCTGAGTCTCAACAGCCTGCTGCAGTTGCTCCTGCCAACTCAGCAGGGTCTGGCCTGGCAAGTTCTGGATCAAATCAAGACTCCATGAGCGCAACGCACCGGCCCGATGAACCTGATCCAACCAACGACAGGCTTCCCAGAGGTCCCTGCAACGATGCCGACGACCCAACTGCTCCAAAACAACATCGTCAAAACTCTGACCTCCGAGGCTGATTCGGTTGACACCAACAGCCAAGACAGCATCCAGCTGATCGCGATTGAAGCTGGCTGGATCCATTTCAAGAGTGATTTCCGCCCCCTGCTGAAGTCCGAAACGTGTGGCGAGTGCCTTCAGCAATTCCCCGATCTGACCAGGCATCAACAGGGACGGAGTGCCCCCACCGATGTACACCGTAGAAAGAGGTGGTCCGCCTGCTGCTGCAGCGATCTCACGGTGCAGCAGGGTCAGGTAATCAAGGATCGATTGACTGCCTGGACCACCATCCGCCCTGGCTCGATCACCGAGAGGGACCACGGCGAAGTCGCAGTAGTAACACCGTCGATGGCAAAAAGGAATATGGAGATAAGCGCTGCGTGGAGAAGGTTGATAGGGCATGCTTCGAACACTTGATCCGATCTGCCACGACCAGAACCCATGGTGGATCTACTCATCCTGCTGCTCTTTATGGCCTCCGGCGGGGCTGCTGGATGGATGGGCGTGCACTTGTTGCCCCCAGAACTGCTGAATGAAACAACCAACGCAGAAGGCGTTCGAGGAGTACTCACCGGATTTGGAGGCTTCTTTGGCCTGATCGCAGGACTGGTCTTTCAACGCCTGCGCGAACGTTTGATGGTGCAGGTGCGCACCATGCCGACAGACCTGCTGGTCAGTCGTGCCGTGGGGCTCATCTTGGGGCTACTGGTGGCCAANTTGTTGCTCGCTCCAGTGCTTCTACTGCCCTTACCTGGTGGTGTAGTACTTGCCAAACCGTTGATCGCTGTGCTCAGCAATGTGTTCTTCGGAGTGCTGGGAACCAACCTTGCTGAAGTGCACGGACGCACATTGCTCTATCTGTTCAATCCCAGCAGAACAGAAGCACTGCTTGTTGCTGATGGTGTGCTGACACCCGCCACGGCCAAAATTCTCGACACAAGCGTGATCATTGATGGACGCATTCGCGGGATGCTCGCCTGCGGTTTGCTGGAAGGCCAGGTGATCGTGGCCCAAACGGTGATCGACGAAATGCAGCAGCTCGCCGATTCCACCAACGTTGATAAACGTGCCAAGGGCCGCCGCGGGCTCAAGCTGCTCAGGGAACTGCGCGAAACCTATGGACGCCGGTTAGTGATCAACAACACCCGTTACGACGGGGCTGGCACTGACGATCGTCTGCTTCAGCTGACAACCGACATTGGTGGAACCCTGGTCACAGCTGATTTCAATCTGGCCCAGGTCGCTGAAGTCAAAGAGTTGAAGGTGATGAACCTGAGCGAATTGGTCATTGCCTTACGACCAGAGGTGCAACCGGGAGATGAACTGAATCTCAAGATCGTGCGCGAGGGGAAGGAGGCCAGCCAAGGGGTTGGCTATCTGGACGATGGCACGATGGTGGTGGTCGAAGATGCCCGCTCATTCATTGGCAAACGGCGCCCGGTGGTGGTCACTGGAGCTCTTCAGACCCCGACAGGACGGATGGTGTTCGCTCGGCTTGAGAAGGAGAAAGAACGAAACAAATCGGGAGGAGGCAAGCCGACCCGAACAACCGAGCGTCNGCAGGCTGACCCCCGCTAGGCTCCGACCACTTGAGAAGTGTTGCGAGCTAAATGACGACGTCAGCTCCGTATTACGGCGACAGCGCCGTGATGCGCACGCCTCCTCCGGACTTGCCCTCATTGCTGCTCAAGGAGCGCATTGTCTATCTGGGCCTTCCCTTGTTCTCGGACAATGATTCAAAGCGGCAACTCGGGATTGATGTCACCGAACTCATCATTGCGCAGTTGCTTTATCTGGAATTCGACAATCCAGATAAACCCATTTATTTCTACATCAATTCAACGGGTACCAGTTGGTATTCAGGTGATGCCATCGGGTTTGAAACAGAGGCTTTTGCAATCTGCGACACCCTGAGATATGTCAAGCCACCGGTCCACACGATTTGTATCGGTCAAGCCATGGGGACAGCAGCAGTCATCCTTTCAGCCGGTACAAAGGGGCAACGNGCCGCCCTACCTCATTCCTCCATCGTGTTGCATCAACCCCGAAGCGGAGCAAGGGGTCAAGCCACAGACATTCAAATAAGAGCGAAAGAGGTTTTGCATAACAAGCAGGCCATGCTTGAAATCCTCTCTAAGAACACCGGCAGAAGTGTGGAGGATCTGAGTCGAGATTCAGACCGAATGAGTTACCTCACACCAGAACAGGCTGTCGAGTATGGCCTCATTGACAGAGTNCTNAGCAGCCGCAAGGAGTTACCGAGTAACGCCACTACAGCGAATTAAACACCTTCTTTTTTCACCTTCCCAAATTCAGAGCCATGCCGATCGGTACCCCCAGTGTTCCTTACCGCCTACCCGGAAGCCAAATGGAACGGTGGGTAGATATCTACACACGTTTGGGTGTTGAACGCATTCTTTTTCTTGGTTCCGAGGTCACTGACGGCATTGCTAATAGCCTTGTTGCACAGATGCTTTATCTGGACTCNGAAGACAGCAGCAAACCGATCTACCTTTACATCAATTCACCAGGCGGTTCTGTCACAGCAGGATTAGCGATTTACGACACGATTCAATACGTCAAGAGTGATGTTGTGACCATTTGCGTTGGGCTGGCAGCCTCAATGGGAGCCTTCTTACTTGCTGCTGGAACCAAGGGAAAGCGAGTGGCTCTCCCACATAGCAGAGTGATGATTCATCAACCTTTGGGAGGAACCAATCGACGTCAAGCCAGTGACATCGAAATCGAGGCCCGTGAGATTCTTCGTATGAAAGACATGTTGAACCGTTCCCTGGCAGACATGAGTGGCCAGAGCTTTGAAAAAATCGAAAAAGATACGGATCGTGATTATTTCCTCAGTGCTGAGGAAGCGAAAGATTATGGCTTAATTGATCGTGTGATTTCTCACCCCAACGAAGCTTAACCATCCAATTTGGCTGTTCCGATCTGCGATCCAACTTTGATTGGGATCACAGATCTGGACAGGACACCGCTGAGCCCGCTTGTCTGCTTTCAACTTCGATCCCAGTGCAGCAGAACACAACTGCGTAAGCTTTCGGCTTGCACCGTTTGCAAGCGCGCCCAGGATGGCACAGCTCTTCTACGACTCCGACGCTGATCTCGGTCTGCTGGATGGCAAGACCGTTGCGATCATCGGCTATGGCTCCCAAGGCCATGCCCATGCCCTCAACCTCAAGGACAGCGGTGTTGACGTTGTGGTTGGTCTCTACGAGGGAAGCCGTTCAGCTGAAAAGGCACGCGCGGACGGTCTGGAGGTTCTGAGCGTCGCTGAGGCTTCAGCCAAGGCGGATTGGATCATGGTGCTGCTGCCTGATGAATTTCAAAAGCAGATCTATGACCAAGAGATCGCTCCTCATCTGAGCAGCGGCAAAATTCTTAGTTTTGCCCACGGCTTCAATATTCGCTTCGAACTGATCAAACCTCCCTCCGATGTGGATGTGGTCATGATCGCTCCCAAGGGGCCCGGCCATACCGTCCGCTGGGAATATCAGAATGGGCAAGGGGTGCCAGCGTTGTTTGCCATCGAGCAAGATGCCAGCGGCAGTGCCCGAGGGCTTGCCATGGCTTATGCAAAAGGAATCGGCGGGACCAGAGCCGGCATTCTGGAAACCAATTTCAAAGAAGAGACAGAAACGGATCTGTTTGGAGAGCAAGCTGTTCTGTGCGGAGGTCTCTCCGAGCTCGTCAAAGCTGGCTTTGAAACCTTGGTGGAAGCTGGCTATCAACCTGAGTTGGCCTACTTCGAGTGCTTACACGAAGTGAAGCTCATCGTGGATCTGATGGTGAAAGGCGGCCTTTCTGCCATGCGCGACTCCATCTCAAATACTGCGGAATATGGTGATTACGTCAGCGGACCACGCCTGATTACGGCAGACACCAAGGCGGAGATGAAAAAAATTCTGACTGATATCCAAGACGGCACGTTTGCCAAAAATTTCGTCGCAGAATGTGAAGCAGGCAAGCCCGAGATGAACAAAATCCGTGATCGCGACCGTGCTCACAACATTGAAGAGGTAGGGAAAGGGCTGCGCTCAATGTTCAGTTGGCTAAAAGCCTCGTAGGGCTTATTCGTTCATGTCTGCAAGGCTGTCGCAACTGCGCTGGGGAGGAGCTCAGGCGGGCATAACGCTCACCCTGGCGTCGAGTGGCTGGTTGCTCAGCGGCTTGACACCGTCCCCCCTGATCAACAGTTTGCTGCCGGCACTCACAACCTTGCCGGCACTGCTGCCCCTGCGTCGACGCTTGGCTGGCTACACACTTGAGTTGTTCAGCGCCCTGCTGTTGGTGCTGCTCTATNGGGCAGCAATGGCCGGCAATCCAACCGACAAACCCATCAGCATCGCGATCATTCTGGTGGCAGCACTGATCATGGCTCTGGGACAAGATCTCAGCCAGCTTCCCCTACAACGACGCCTGATCAGTCCAACGGGCCTACGTTTTTCCCAATTGAGACATGGCAGTGAGCTGGGTGCTCTGCTTGGTTCTCTGCTCACAGGACTTCTCAAACCAGGACTGCATCAATTCCTCCCAGCCTTTGTGCTGCTCCTCCCTCTCCTGCCAACGGCCTATGTCAGGGGCGAGCCCAATCAAAGCGATGGAGCCATTCCCCCTCTGGATGTAAGAGCCGCCATACAAGGTGCCCTGTTTGGCAGCTTTTTTGCACTCTTGCCCCTTTGGGTTCGCAGCATTGCAGCCGGAAACTGTTTCAACTTTGGGATGGTGTTAGCGGCTTATGGGATCGGTCGCAGCTTGTCCCAACGACTGCCCAAACTGCCAGCTGCCTTGCCTTACTGGCTGATCGCAGCGCTGCTTTTGATCAGCCATTGGCTACCTGGCTGGGTCGCCACAGCCTTATTTATTCCCCTCGGCGCGTTAGCTGCAGCATCAGACAGTGTGCAGGTGCAGCGCATGTCCTCTGATGACCCCGCCGCCGGATGGCAAATCCTGCTGCGATCCGGGGCGATTGGAGGACTCATTGGCATCCTTGTCATGGGCAGCTTTGCGCAGATGACCGGACTGTCCTTCGCCCTGCCACTGCAATTGCTGTTCTTCCTCCTTGCACCCGTACTAATTCGCCAAACACGCTCTCAACCTGAGGGCTGATGCCACTGCAGACCGCTGTTCTGGCGATTGTCAGTGCCGCAGTGTGGGACCAATGGATCGGAGACCCACGTTGGTGTCCCCATCCTGTGGTGTTGATGGGGGTGTTAATTCAACGGCTGCGCATCTGGCTGGAAGCGATCGCAAGCGGTCGCCCACTTGTGTTGCGACTGGGAGGAGTCTTGATCNCGGTCGTGTTAGTCGGAAGCAGTGTTGCCGTTGGCTGGGCTCTTGAACGTCCAGTGCTGTTGGACGTCATGCCACAGCGCGGGCTTGGGTTCATCGTTGTCGTGGTTGCTCTGGCCAGTGCCCTCGCAGCCAAAAGTCTTCGCCAAAGCGTCCAAGCGGTGGTGCAAAGTTTGCCTTCACGCGAATCGTCAGCCTCTNAACAACCAGATCTCACTGACGCTCGTCAGAAATTAAGTTGGATCGTGGGCCGAGATGTCAGTCAGTTAAATCAATCCGAAATTCTGCGAGCCGCTGCTGAAAGCGCTTCAGAGAATGCAGTAGATGGTCTGTTTGCACCACTGTTCTGGATGATCGTCGGTGCTGGACTGTGGCAGATCTCAAGCCAACTCCCTGGTCCTCTCGCCCTTGCTTGGGGCTTCAAGGCTTCCAGCACCCTCGACTCNATGCTCGGGTATCGACGTGGCAACTTGCTTTGGCTGGGAACCGCAGGGGCCAAGCTCGACGATGGGCTCACTTGGATTCCGTGCCGACTGGTGATGCTGACCCTGCCCCTAGTCAGCCGTCGATGGAAGCAACTGCCGAGCCTGATCCGAGCTGCAGAACGAGAGGGATCTCTCGATCCCTCTCCCAATGCCGGACGGTCGGAGGCGATCTTCGCCCATTGTGCTGGTGTGCAACTGGGCGGACGCAACCGTTACGGCCACCAAGTCATTACAAAACCAACGCTTGCCCCTGATCAGGCCCCAGCCAACCGAGCAGGGCTCGCGACAATTCTCACCCTGACAACACGGCTGGAATGCCTCTGGATAATGCTAATGATTGTTCTCGTCTCCGTGATTCCATGAAGTTCATCACCTTCACCGCAACAACGCTGCTGCTTCTCTCCACCGCCATGACAGCGGAAGCCAAAAGTACGCGCAGTTTTAGTGGGGCGAACCCAGCCGAAGTGGAAAAGAATGCTCGCAATGCTGGCTTCACATACCCAGACGGAAAAATNGAATGCTCATCCCGTTGCACACAACGCTGGGGCCGCGATTAATCGATTCACCTCACCTAACCCNGAGAAATCAATCCAGACAGAATCAACCAACCGATNTCACAATCANGCAAACAACAAAANNATCACCGAATAACGCTAGTTAAACGTTAGATGTCAGGCGGCAATGCATCATGATCAGGGAAAGCCTGGCGCTCAATAAGCGCCACGATCCATCGGTAAAAGGAGCACACCAAAAGTACGCATGATAATTGCCAAATCTAAACTGAACGACCGTCCTCTGGCATAAGCCAAATCAAGCTTGACCCGCTTGCGGTAACTCAGGTTATTACGACCACTAACCTGCCAGAGACCTGTCAATCCTGGACGGACAGCTGCTACTTCATCCATGTAGTGGCCGTATCGATCGAGCTCATGATCAACAATTGGCCTCGGTCCCACCACACTCATCTCTCCTTTCANGACATTCAGGAACTGAGGCAATTCATCCAAACTGGAACGCCTTAAAAAACGTCCAACCCAAGTAATGCGAGGGTCCTTGCGTAGTTTGAAATCGCGTTCAAACTCTGCCCTCAGACTGGGATCCTCCGCCAAAACGCGGCTCAAAACCTGTTCTGCATCGGCACGCATGGTGCGAAACTTGATGCAACCAAAGCGGCGATAATTGCGACCGACTCGCCGTTGAACGTAAAAAATAGGTCCTGGTGAACTGAGGGTGACCAGAGCAGCCAAGAGCAACAAGACTGGAGCGCCAAGACCAAGGACTGATAAGGAGAAGACAATGTCTCCAAACCGCTTCAGTCCGCGCCCCAAACGACTCTGCTGGCGAATCAGCGTGTAAGCGTTCAGGCTGGACGGTGGCGCCGTGGCTACCGCCAGGTGAGGACGGTACGAACCTCGACCAATGGCAAGACCAGCTGTCTGACGCAATGAAGGCCTGGAGGCCGTGGTCAAGGCTCATTCTGTGTCTCGCCACACTCAACGTCACACAAGCAGTCCTGGCATCTCTGCAGGGTCACTCGCCGCAACGGCACAGCCTTGCTGATGCTTCCGCCAGCACCGGCGCAAGGAGGCCTCGAAACGATCGCCAAAGGCCTCAGGACGAAAACGTTCTGCCCATGCTCGGATGCTGGCAGCATCCAATTGACGCCAAACCTGTCGTTCTTCGAACCAAGCCACGGCCTGCTGAATGTCTTCAACGGTCTGATTCGGAAACAACACGCCCGTGGGCTCTGAAACGCCTGCGTTGAGACAACGCACCGTGTCTAAAAGACCTCCACGTCCTAACGCGATCACTGGCGCTCCAGCCGCCATCGCCTCCACAGGCGCGATGCCGAAATCTTCTAGACCTGCATACACGAAAGCCCTACAACGAGCGAGCAATCGATCCACTTGCTGCTGAGTTTGACGGCCAAGCAGGGTGACCGTGGGGCCAGCCAAATTTTGCAACCTGGACCGTTCCGGCCCATCACCGACCACCAGAAGTGGCAAACGCAAGCGGTTAAAAGCCTCAACCACCAAATCGACCCTCTTATAAGGAACGAGACGGCACAGACAGAGGTAAATATCATCGCGTGGCTCATCCCAGCGGAAACGCTCCACAGCCACAGGCGGATGAACAACCTCAGCATCACGCCCCCAAAACTTTCGAATCCTGCGTGCGGTGAAACGTGAATTCGCAATCAAATGATCAACCCGTTGACTGCTCAACTGATCCCATTGACGCAAGCGATGTAACTGCCAACGGATCAACGGGCCAAAGCCACAACGCACAAGCGCAGAACGTTCCAAATAGGAATGCATCTGATCCCAGGCATAGCGCACAGGTGTGTGCACATAACTGACATGCAACTGATCGGGAGACGTGAGCACTCCCTTCGCAACTAGATGACTGCTGCTCACGACAAGTTCAGCAAACTGAAGATCGATCTGTTCGATCGCGAAAGGCAACAGAGGCAGATATTGCTGCACATGACTGACACCCCAAGGAGCCTGCTGAATCGGGCTGGTCACAATTGATCGACCGGCAAGCCAACTGCCCCGCCTGGTGCTTTCTCCATCGACAAGAGCAGCCAGTTGAGGTTGGCAATCCAGCTCTGTCAGACGTTGATCAATCGCTCGCACAACGAGCTCTGCCCCGCCGGTGGATCGTGGGGTGAACCATTCATGAACCAGAGCAATGCAACCAGGAAGGCCGGCGGTCTGTGGCTTGATCAAAAGCCAAACGACTGAACGCTACGAAGTCTCTCAGCTCGTTGCCTCATCGGCATCTGATCACGATGCTGTTGGACATGTCAAGTTCCAGCCTCACCATCAACGCCCTTCTCCAAGAGGCGCTCAATGAACCAGATGTCGGGACAACCGCACGGTTCCGATGGCATGCCACGCCGGTTGGCATTGCCGCACTCTGGATTGAATCAACACCACCCTCAACACCGCCCTTCGAGGATGCCGTCCAGGAGGGGTTGAAGGTTGGACTCGACCTCAGCCGTGAAGAACGGGAATTCCACCAAGTCCAACAAGGTCTCGTGCTGTTATTTCATTCCTAAATAAAGTCTGAAGCAACCACGAATCAACACCAATAAAAGAGCAATCTCTGGAAGCACATTAAAATAATAGCATTAACAAGATNGATTAAATGATCCCAATTCCTGTTAGAANTGGGCACTGATTACAAAAAAGAGANCAAAGTCTTGAAGTTTGGCAATGGATTGGACAATATTTTCAAAATTCACGTCTCCGTTGGCTTAGAAGGGCGAGTGCGCATGGGATGACGCACAACAAATACTTATCATAACCACCGCAACAAACCAGATCGATGGCAGCTTCAAATCATGAGAACCACTTTAAAACGAGGGAATGAAAACTTTGCGACCACTCTCAAGGTTATTTTCTCACCAATCCGATCAGAAGCCCAGATCAAGATTACACCCCTTCCATGCAGATGCCGTTGGTGGTCAGTGGATTCCGAAGACGATCTACGACGAACCGATATCGTTGTCGATGTCATACCAGAGTGGATTAGATGGCAGCAAATATCCGCACAAAGATCTAAATCAAGCCAATCATCACGACCATGAAAAAGGCATGAACAAAGATCGTCATCCATAAAAGGAGGCCACCGTTGACTCCAAGAGCATCCTCTTGACACAGACAACGGTGATGGGCTAACAACGTCAACCGAGATTCAAACTGTCGACGCGCTGATGAGCTGAAATTTTGACCCCGACGAGAATGGAAGGAGCTATATCTACTTTCAAAACATCGATCAACAAGCTCTCCAAACGATCAAGGGAAGCTTTCGCCATCAATTGTCGCTTCACAGCTCGACGAACATCCAAGCCCACACGCCCAAAACAACCAGAACTCCAAACCCTGTAATCAAACTAGGATGAGATCATTGGCACACAAGACCATAATTCCGCAAGAGAAACGAACCAGTGTCGCCATCTATGGACAAGCAAGGGATGACCAACTTAATGGCAGCAGCCAACACGACTGACCGCACGAAGGAACAGGTGACGATAGAATCATATGTTAAAAAGCTCCAACATTGACGCGACAACTCAAGGCATAGACACGTTTAAAGACGTCAATATCAAGCAAGGCGATTCGATCATTATGAACAAATTGTGTCCAAGGCTTAATCAGCGGCACCACCAATCATCGCCCGACCAATCACAACAAAAGCGTTACATGAGTGCTCAATACAAATGCATCCAACCTTGAGAAATGGATCAAGATTGCCGAAATCATTAAGTGCCAGGATTTCAGGCAATGATTGCCAGCATTAGAGGGATAATGAATCACAAATCCAACAAAATCGAGACAAACGCTCTCTCAACACACCTCAGACTTTCTTGCGCAAGCTAAAGAAACGATGATCTGCGGTCGGATTGATTAATTCGACTAACATTATATCTTACTGAGAACTCAAGTAACGGATCACGCCAATGGTCACCATTAAAATAACACCTGCATTCCAAATCGTCGAGGTTGATGGGATACGCATCACAACAATCTCCACATAGTAGGAGAGGGGCGTTAAAGCCCCTCTTGAGGTCGTTGAGACCTTATTTGAGTACCTACGGTCTCTGACCTGATTCAGTTCTAAACCTACTTGTCTTCAAAAAGCATGAGCAAAACTACTCCATCCTGAACAAGAAAAAGCTATGCTTCTAAGGTGATCTCGGTTGGTGCAATCAAGACGATCGATCGACCAGCGAGCGCGATGGTTGAGCTACCCCCGAAAAGACAGGTCAAAAAATTAGCCTCAGAACGAACTCAGCAAGGCTGAACTGATTCCACTCAATGCCTTCAATGCCTGTCCCAATCTGCATAAAGCAAAAACTGTAGATGCATTTTTCTCATAAAAAACCAAGCCGCAACAACGTCATCTTTCCCCTTTAAGAGGAAGAAACCAATTACCATCAAGCGATCAGAATGAATACTAACAAAAAATATTGATCATTAATCAAATCTTGAAGCGATTGGTCTTCCTCCTTCAAAATCAACAGCCTTCAAAATCAACAGCCTTCAAAATCAACAGCCTTCAAAATCTGCATCTCAATGTCGCGACATGGTCAATATGAGCATTGCAAGGCTTTGGCAAGAGCAAAGGAGGGGGCGACAACCGCTTCCTAGCATTTCAAAACATTTCATTAAGACCCGTCACGCGGTATCCATTTCTTATCAAAGGATGTAAAATTTGGTATATCAATCTTGAGAACTCACATTGTACTCGCAAATACGATTGACGAGGTAAGCATGAAGAGAGTCACATTCGAGCTCAGCGATGAACTTCATAAGAAATTGAAGCTTCTTTGCTACACCGAGTCGGTATCTATTGGTCATATCTTAAGAGAGTGCGTCACCGATTTTTGCCTCAAGCATGATGCACACCTCATTGAAATAATTGACAAGCGAAGCAAGCAATAAACAGCCCGAAAGCTAATTAACATCTACAAGTTGACGAGTACATATCTGTCCCAAGAATTAAATGTTGCAGTTTCTATTTACCGAGCAAAATTGACTACCAACTTCCAATGGATTGGTTGATGGCTTGCACCCTCTTAGCAGTCACAAGTTTTGCAGAGATGTATATTCCACGAACCTTTGATTGCCTTCATTCATTCTATTGCATCAGACAAAAACGTTTCAATCAGATAGCTTCTAGCCAAAATATCTAGGGACAACAATCTAACATCACAATTGCAAGCATTTTAAGCTAAACATGGCAGCATTTATATGTTAATTGGTCTTAGGGAAGATCACTGATGCCACAAGACAAATTGCACAAACTACGATCGCTGCATGCTGATCCTGTCCAAAAACAGTTTCTTCTAGTTTACTCGGCTCAATCCATACACTAGCCCCCTTCGTGAATTCCATCAAAATCATTATAAATAACGTCAATACTTTTTGATCACTCAAGTCAAACCTATATTTTTTAAAGGCGTGGAGTAAAAACGTTGCTTAAATAGAATCTAATTAACGATAGATAAGCTGATGCTTTATAGAAAAAGAAAGAGAGCCTTAGATTCTTTGAGAGCGGAGGCAGGAGTGTTCCAATCAAATTCCCATCAAAGCTTAAAATACCTGCAGAATGCTAGATTCAGCCACGCAAGTTAAAGCCATAATGTTTTGAAATCATGAACTGAATCTTGCTGAATATGGAATAATTAGCAAGAACAAAAGGTATCGAGCAAAACGCCTGTAATCGCCATGCAAACCTTACAAATCATCGCTCGCATATTTTAGGCCATGCTCCGTAATTCCCCTTCAAGGCAACACCTGCATTCATCATTTAACCTGCACTAACGACGTTCAATATAGTGTGAGGGGGAAAGTGAGACCATATAAAAAATAAATTCATTCCAGATCATCGAGCTATATTAATGTTGATACCCAGAAGAGACATGGCTTCCTTGGCAAGCTCTTCTAGTGACGAGCAAAGGCTTTGATAGTCTTGAACAATTTAAAAAATGGATCATGCAAATGAACTGTCACCACCGCTCAAACAATGACATACATGGTTAAATAAGCAACTTAAATAGTGACAATATCTCAGATTTAATTCCGTGTTCCCGTCAAGTTCAAAGAGGGTTTACCATCTCCTTNCAGAAGTCACGAGNGGCCAAAAATTTGTCCNTTCATCNTTCTAAATCAAGCAATCNGATTGAAGTTCACAAGACGATCAAGCAAAACATCTTGANAGAGACAAACTCAACAAGCAAGCAAATATCTTCTCTTCATCGACTTATTTTCAACTACAATGCCAACCATTGAGACGCGTAAACGCAGCCACGCATACTTAAAGAACCATAAACGCGTTGTNAACTTTNAAATGATCATGCCAACTNCAAGGCGGAGGGTAAATATTTGATTGCTGCGAATTTAAGATTATTAGGTTTTGACCAAATCATGACGTCCTTGCTCTAACCGTATTCATATCCAGCAACCATGCAAGGGATCTGCTGATAAGCGCTACATGTGTGGCATCACTCGCCGGCGATTAGCTGGACATGCTCGAGCAGAACGAAAAGGATCAGCCCAAAGGGCTAGGCCAGTCATCACAACCAAATACACGCGTAAGATCACACCACAGATGATCTCCTTGGATGATCAGATAGAGCCAATCGCTGTTGACCATGAGACCAAATCTGATTTATCAGATCAATACGTTCAATCAAGTAACAGCATCAATCAAAAAGAACAAACGGATCTAAAGTTGAATTGAATGAGATCGCGCCAGTTTTAAACGATTAGCCCGATTCGGTGTCATTCTGATCGGGACTGATTCAGCCGCTTCTCGACTCGGCAGTTGTTCGGACATCATTCACAATGAGTTTGTGGGTCAACATGCCAAATCCTTGAAAAGCAGGGACAGAAAATCTCGGCCAGCCAACCAGGCAGGGATCAAAAAATGATCTCTTGAAAGATTAATTTATATCAGAATAATACAGGCTGATTGGCAAAGAATTAATAGCGCTGTTCACGACTTCCAGTATCGGAGAAGAAACTAGACATACCATCCAACGACATGTTGAGCTTGAATCAACTTGATCAACAAAGACAACGACGAGCTCATCCGTCAAAATCATCAACCCGAAGCTGAATATGCCTTCACGTGCCCACTTTCTCGATCAGCTCCGCACCTTGCTGATTGCCCTTGTGATCCTCCATCACGCTGCAATCACCTACGCCAAGGAGTCCTGCTGCTGGTTCCTTCAGCAGCATTCTGCAGGCCCGTGGCTCTCAGCTTTGTTGAAACTGATGCTCTCCTTCAATCAAAGCTTTTTTATGGGGATGTTCTTTCTTATCTCCGGTTATTTCGTTCCGGCCTCGCTCGAGAAGAAGGGTGTTCGCATGTTTCTGATGGATCGGCTGCGTCGGCTTGGCATCCCCCTTCTAGTGACCTGGCTCGTGCTCTCGCCTCTGACCAAAGCCCTAGCGGCAGTCTCCAAGGGGACATCGTTAGCAGAGGCCATTGTTCAAAATCTGGCACCAGATCAATTCAAGCCTGAATCTGGCGTGCTTTGGTTCGTGATGGCTCTCATGCTGTTCAGCACCGGCTACGTGGTGTGGCAACAACTCAGCGGCTATCGGTTTAAGCGTGATCCGGAACGGCCCCTTCCCCGCACAGCTGTGTTGGCCGGTCTGATCGCTCTTGCCGCCTCAAGCAGCTTGGTTGTGGCATCGATTGCACCTCTCGGAGAACCAATCCCAGCAACGGAGGTTTTGAATCGACTCGGATTGGGCTACTGGGCGGGCAATCTCAGCTACCTCCCTCCTTACATCACCTTTTTTGCAATCGGCTGCGCAGCAGCCCAAGGCCGATGGCTGGAGAGAATCAGCACCCGTCAGGCCAAGACCTGGGGGGTTGTCGGTCTGGTCTCCACCACCATCTTGGTGCTCATCTCCGCCCTCCAACTCAATGGAGAACAAGTCGGCATTGCATGGATCAACGGCTATCGCTCAACCATTTACCTGTTGATCTCCCCCTTTATTGCCTGCGGCGTGATTGTCTGGTTGCTCTGGTGGTTTCGAACCCACAACATCCCCTATGGAACACAGCTGGCCGATGCCTCTGCAGATACCTATGGCGCTTACATCCTTCACCCACCAGTTTTGGTCACAGGAGCATTACTGCTGCAAAGCGTGAGCTGGCCCGTTCCAATCAACTTGATCCTGCTTTTCCTCGGCGGAACAATCGCCTCCTTCGGTGTAAGCCATATTCTCCGCCGACTACCGATCAGCCGAGGCATTTTGTGATCAGAACACAATCAATATAGCAAAACTGAATATCCACGTCGCTAGATTCATTCACCCATCCAACAACATTATCATTGCCAAGAGTTAGCAACAATAAAACAATGCTTTGCAAGCTACGAGGCAAGACAAAACCGATTATCCAGAATTACAGTAGCAACAAACACCGTCACATTGTTCAACTCAATCGCAATTGAGTGAGCAGATTGATGAAATGGAAGCTAAATTCCAATTTATGACCTAAACATATCAAGGGAAGCCTGTGTCGAAAATCAGTTTTACGCAGAAACAATATTAAAACAAGAGAGAAATACAGCCTTCTTCCGGCTGAATTTCCCCCTTGCCCTTAATCATTGCCACTGAATCACTTAATCGACCCGCATCCGTTCAGGTGCCTCGGGCAACGCGGCCACACGTTCGCTCAAAACGAGTTCAACAATGGCATGCAGATAAGCTGCACGACGAATGGCGATTAAAGCCTCGGCATTGGGAGCCTTCTTCATCTCATCCAGCAAGGCCCTTAGAGCTTGGCAATTTGTTTGACGATTCATAGTCTTATTTGTGAGTACAACCACCATCGCTGTCCAATCCCGATCGTTCGATAGACCACATCACCTCGATCTGTGATCTTGATCACAACCATACAGCTCCGCAGCAAGCGAACGCTGGTTATCAAAAAAGCCTCCGCAATGTGGTTCGGCCTCCAGATCGGCTTCCCGCTACACAGTCGCATTCATCATTTAACAATCATATCGCTTGTCATTTCAATTCCCCCATGACCACCGAAATACGTAATTGGGCAGTTATTGCCGCAGCAATGGAATCCAAGGGTGCATCAAAAAGTCAAATGTATCGCCGTGCGAAAGCACTGGCAGAAGGCTTAGCAGATCCAATGCCAACCAGTGCTCCAGCAGCTCCATTCAGCATCTCAGCTGCGTAAGTTTGATGCTATGGCTCGCTTTGAGAAGCCATAGTTAACTCTCAATCAGCTGGAACGCAGCTTAAGACCACAATAACGTTGTTCCTTATTTGTCCGCCGGAGTAAATACTGGAATTTTGACTGATGTTTAGAGATCATTTTTCAATCAAAACCAAGAAGACGATCACCACTTAATCGACGCATAAACCACAACACGTTTAAAAATACAGGCAATGATGCAGCGACTGGAATTTCAATATCGCTACCAACAAAACTCAATTACCTGATCGAACGATACGAGCAAATCTTATTGCGCTATTGCAAATCATGCAATCACTAAGTACGCCAAGCAAAGAAGTAGTGACCGACATAAAACAATGCAATCATCAATTAAACCATGCAGCTAACACTCTTTGTAACAAGAGCAAACGCACTGCGCCAGCAAAACACTTTCCAATCAAATACCATAGTGCACATGAAAATGAAAAAAACTGAGGCGCATGGATAGTGGCCACCAGATTGATCCTTGAACTATTGAAATTCCTCCGCAAACAATTCGACAAAGCAAATCATGAGTAGACCGATCAATACGTGAGCAACGCACAATTAACCCGCAGGATGAATGCTGCTACAACAGGAGCATCAGCTTTGACTGGCAAGGTGGGGAGCATTTTTCGAATCGACCCGCCTCGCCGTGCTTCCATCACAATTAAGCCAGATATCACTGAAACAAAGAACAATCGAGAAGGCTCGAGTCATTCGCCGTAAACGCGTACGAACGGGCTCATGCCTGCGTTTCACTTTGCTTGTATTCTTTTCAGAATAAGAGCTTGATCCTAGCCAAAAATGTCAAACGAATCCCTGTCGACCAGTTCAGCAATCGACAAGGATGGCAATGGGTTCGTCGACGATTCGAGCGATTACAAGCTGGCGGGCCCAGGCGGCGGAGTTCTGCTCCAGGATTGGAAGGGGCGACGATATTCTGATCGCTCCACACCTCGTTGGAATCCAGTCAAGGCTGTAGAGAGTGGTAAAAACTATCAGATTTTGTTGGAAGGGGAGGGAAGAAAAACAGGAAAGTACCGCTTGCTCGCCGTGAATGCGGCTGGGCGAATCAATTCGAAAACCCGATGGACCTCTACAGCCAAAGCGTTGGAGAAAGGCTGGGAAAAACTATTTGGTGACGTGATCCGTGTTGACGGAGTCAAAGGTCCTGTCACGGATGCAAATGGGGACGGCTTTCTTGATGGTGGCAAGGGCTATCGGATCGTGACAGATACAGACGTTGTTGGATTGCAATCAACCTCAGGGGGGCTGCTCTCAAGCAAAAGCTCGAAACGCTGGGATGCAATTAAAGCAATCGCTGTCGACGATGGCTTCCAGGTGCTTGTGCAAACGGAAGGAAAGAAAAAAAAGCGATTCCGTGTATTCGATGTGAATCTCGATGGAGTTATCAACGACAAAACAAAATGGTTGAAAGGAGCGAAGGCTTTGTTTGCCGGTTGGGATCCTCGTTTTCGCGAAGTGTTGCTACAGCAGAACAGCAGCGGTGGAGGAATTCAGGCGGCATCAGTGGATGAGGATACTGCAGGGCAATTGATTTACACCGCAATAGCGACAGATGAATCTGCGGTGACGTATGGACTTGAGGCTCCTGATGATGGGTCGCTAAACGGTTTATCAATCAATGCGAGCACCGGTGAGGTACACCTCAACACCGACGCCATGACCACACTTCCAGAGGGTGTGGCTTTCATCGTGAAGGCGACAGATGCCGCTGGCAATAGCAGCGAACTCGCTGTTGATGTGACATTAAGCTTGACGGTGATTGACGAGGCGGAAAAAGAGGCCCCGGCGGTTGGAGAGACTGCAATTAGCGCATTAAGTTTGGATCAGTCTCCAACAGATGGGCCTGAAATAAGTAGTTTAGCCGAAGAGGATGGGGACACAAAAGAGGGTCTAGGAGAATCAACACCGACCACAGAGATTGGCGACGAGTTGATCACACAAGAGTTAGATGAGCAGGAAGAAAGCACAGAGATCGAAGAGGAAGAAGCTGAAGCAGAGCCTCAAGCAACTGAAGAGAATGCCTTACCCGAGGACCTTGCTCAACCGGACGACATTGCGGAACCCGATGAGAATGTTGAACCCGATGAGAATGCTGAACCCAAACAAGTCTCGCCTGCCCCATCGCTCAGTCAGGAGTCGGATTCTGGTCATGCCGATCAAGACCGTGTTACCAACGTCGTAACGCCCGAGTTCACAGGCAATGCCCCTAGCGAGTCTCGGATCCAGCTCTCCGCGAATGGTGTTCTGCTTGGAGAGACCACTGCTGATCAACAAGGGACTTGGCGATTCACTGTTCCAGAACAACTGGCCTTAGGGGATGGTCAGCATGCGATCACTGCCCAAGTCTTGGATGCGACAGGCACAGTTTTAGCAACATCGGATCAACTCGATGTTGTGGTTGATGGAACTGAACCACAGTTCACCTCAGAATCAGAGGTCTCTGCCACAGTCACTCTCACATCAAATGAGGTCTTGCAATCTGCTGGAGTTTATTATGTGTCCAACGATGGCGATGATAAGGCTTCCGGAACAAAAGCCAGACCCTTCAGAACAATTCAACATGCCATCAATCTTGCCCGACCAGGCAACATCATTACCATCCGAGGTGGTACTTATCGTGAGCGACTTCGCTTCAATGACGTACATGGAGCACTAGATGCTCCCATCACCATTACAAACTACCAAGATGAGGATGTCATCTTAACGGGTGCTGAGCCAATTTCGTCGTCCTGGGTTGTGCATGAGGGGAATATATGGAAAACAAAGGTGGACTTTGATGTGAGTCAGTTGTTTCTCGATGGTTCAATGTTAACGGCTGCACGTTGGCCCAATATCATCAAAGAATGGGATCGAATTGATACCTCTGACCGCCGTGACGCGACACCAAATAGTTACTGGGACATGAAGACGCGTGCCTTGGCAGTGGTCGACCCTGATCAACCTGATCTCTACACAAACCAGGAAGAACATCAAAGTTTATCCAACCTTGGACTTAGCCTTGTGGGAGCTATGGTTGTGCCACACAAAAGCTTTGGCCCAACACATTCTGGCGAAATAACTAAACACATTGCAGGAGAAGAGAGCTTCGATATTGATCAAAATTTTGAACTTTCACTGCGAAGCGACTCTCAGAACCCTCTCAGAAACTTTAATTGGACGAGTGCCAATGATGGCAATATCGAGTTTGTTGATATTTGGCCCACCAAGAATGGCCCCACTCCAGGAACAAAACAATTCCATTATCACTTGGAGGGTCACCTAGGACTGCTGGATAGCCCTAATGAATGGCATTACGATAAAGAAACAAATGAGCTCTATGTTTGGCTTCCAGAGCAACGAGATCCGAATATCAGCATTCTACAAGCACGTAGTTGGGACCCTAAAACTTCGTATATTTCCGATCCTAACGAGCAGCCAAATGCCGATTACCACTCATTGCTGGAAATGGATGAATCCTCATTCATTGACTTTAAAGGAATCACTCTTCATACCGGTATATTCAATCTCAATGAGAGCACAAATATCAATTTTGATAACATGCGTTTTCTGTATCCAACCTATGATGGACGCATGCTCAAAGATGGTCGTCGACCGACCTACAGCAATCTGATCAAACCGGTCAGCCTAAAAGGACGACCAGAACTGAAAGAAGTTCCTGATTCAAATATTATTTTTACGAACTCTGAATTTGCAAACGATATAAGTAGCTTGCTCAGGGCAGCTGCACCTGGCCTGCAGTTGATCAACAACCATATTCATAATGTTCGTGATCGCGGAGCACTGAGAGTTTCGTCAGCGCGCGGTATGTTGGTCGAACGGAATAGCTTTCATACATTCGGATTTGGTGGTGCTGGTAAAATAGGTGATTCGTCCCATTGGAGTTACAACCATATTCATGCTTTCCACGGTGATGGTGATATATCTGGCATTCAAGTCCCAGCTTCTGCACAAGAAGGTTCCATCATTAGCCACAATTGGATTCATGATGCACCAGGACGCAATGGAATCCGATTTGATGGAAGCCCAGCGGGAATACGTGGGCTAGCCCATCATAATGTTTCAACGCGTACTCGCCGCGGAATGAGAATCAAAGGCGATCAACATCGCATTATGAATAACTCGTTAATTTCTAACTTTGCTTACGACTTAAGTGCCGACCAAGGTAAATTCTATGGATACACAGAGGAGGGTTGCCTCGATTGGCAATGCCGTTATCGGCCACAAATTCATGGCAAGGATAAGGATCGCCGTTTAGGACATGTGAATTCATTAATTTTAAACAATGCTTTTGATCGCATGCCAGAAGGATTTGGCGTGCGATCGCCAGAGCAAAAGGTGGGCAATTCCTATGTCAGCATTAGCGGCAAATATCAAGATCTTCGTTCAACCCTGATGAAAGAAGAATTACGAGATCCTGAGAATTTTGATTTTCGGCCAAACCAGAACTCATCCTTGATTGATTTTGGCAAACATGTTCCTGGTATTACGGATGGATTTGAAGGAATTGCACCAGATAGTGGTGCCTATGAATATGGTTCTGATCACTATTGGATTCCAGGCCACCAAACAAAGAAAGCAAGAATTCCGATTGCACCAGATGGTTCGAACAGTGTTCGGCCAGACGCTGATTTAATGTGGCTTGAAGGTCTGGATGTCAAAGCAAATCATATTTATTTTGGAACCGATCCAGAGCAGCTTTCCTTAGTCAGTACGCAGACCACTAACATCTACACACCTGAAGATCCGCTGCAGCCAGGCACAAATTACTACTGGCGAGTGGATACAGAAACAGCGGAAGGCCCTTTACATGAAGGTGATCTCTGGACTTTTCAGGTTGCAAAAGCTCCGGCAGTGATGCCAACCGTTCTTGTTCGGTCGAAAACGGAGACTAATCCTGCAACTGAGACACTGCCCGAGTCATCCCTACCTGATTATGATTTTTTCATTGGCAAATACGAAGTCACCAATGCACAATATGCTCAATTCTTAAACTCCGTTGCATCGGTTGATGACTATGATCTCTATAACACACACATGGCTGACACCAATATAGACAAAGGTCTTGGTGGCATTGTTAGAAATGGTACATCTGGAGATTATACCTATTCAGTTGTTCCCGAGTTAGCAGATTATCCGGTCACCTATGTGAGCTTCTGGGATGCTGCGCGCTATGTGAACTGGCTTTCAACCGGCAGCACTGAGCAAGGGGTCTATACGATGAAACCAAATCAAAAAGATAATAAGAACTTAACGATTGAACGGAACCAGGATGTTTTTGAAGAGGGTGGTTATGCGATTCCAACTCATGCTGAGTGGGTCAAAGCAGCACTTTATCGAGATAATCCTGATCCAGGTCTATTCACTTTTCCAACACAAAGCGATCTGCTTCTCCCCGACCAAGCCAATATCCTTGGATCCACCTTTAATGGCTTGGCACCAGTTGGAATCTACAATCAGCCCAGCCCTCATGGAACCTATGACCAGGCAGGAAATGCCTGGGAATGGCTCGATGATGCTGTTCGATTACCCAATGGATTGCCTGGACGATACAGAAAGGGGGGCAGTTTCGAACACATTGTTAACAAGCGTGCCATGGGAGTGTCTATTCCCGGTACTGCCAAGGTTCCGACGGAGCAAGCCCACGACTGGGGCTTCCGTGTTGTTCGAAAGCGAACCGCAAATCAGCAGCCTGCCTGGAAGTCAACAAGCTGGGAGTTGGAACCTGCTTATGTTCTCGAGCCTTATTCTGCATCGATCGCCAACCTGGCATTTGATTCCGATGGGGATCCCCTCTCTTTTTCGATTGAAGATGGTCCAGTTTGGTTAAGTATAAATGCTGATGGTTCCTTAGAGGGTGTACCTAGCGAAGCCGATCTTGGTCTGCATTCGATTGTGTTCCGTGTAGAAGATTCAAAAGGGGCATTTGAAACCATTCAAACGCCCTACACGATCAAGGTCATTCCCGATACCAATCCCCCATCAGTCCCCGATGCTCCACAGCTCGTCACAGAATCTGATTCCGGATTGAATAATGCTGACCAATTAACAAATATTGCACAACCAGAATTTTATGGAATGGCTGAAATGGGCTCCACCGTGGAAGTTTTTCTTGATGATGATTTATTGGCTCGAGAAAAAGTAAATGAAGCAGGTGAATGGAGGTTGCAACCAAAAGATTCCTTGCCGGAAGGCAGTCATCAGTTAACGGTTCGTACCGTTGATCGTGCTGACAACACGTCAAGCTTATCGGAATCGCTTAAGTTCATTTTAGATACGACGAAACCAATTTTCAGATCAACCAATCAGGCTGACAACCTAGTTGAGAACAGTGGTGAAAATCAAGTCGTTTATACCGCAGACACTCAGGACTCAAGCTCAGTCACTTATGACATTGATGACTTATCAAATTTTACAATCGAGCCCGAAACGGGTGTTGTTCATTTTATTCCGAATCCTGATTTCGAAGAAAGTAAATCATATAGTTTTACAATTTTAGCGATTGATGAAGCCGGAAACATAGCCGAACAACGCGTTGAGCTTAGCATCAGTGATATTGACGACCAGGCCCCTAATTTTATCTCTGGGGGGAAAGCAAGTCGCTTAAATGAACACTCAGGTTCGGGGCAGATTGTCTACACGGCCAGGGCTACAGATGAATCGGATCTGGTCTATCGGCTCGAGAATGCAACGGAGAATGATTCCGACAAGTTCTCAATTGATCCAAGCAGTGGCGAGGTGACACTGCTAGAGGATCCGGATTACGAGAAGATTTCCAGCTACCGTTTTGCAGTCTCTGCAGTCGACAAAAACAATAATGTGGCGACCCGCAAGGTTCAGCTTGGCATCAAAGATATTGATGAATCTCAAGTCATAATAGAACCAACTTTAGACGATAGCAGTCAAGAACAGGAGGATCAAATTACGGGCAATATCTACCTTTTAGAGGCACGAAAAAATTACAAGACCAATAATGCTGATCTCATTACCAATTTTGACGTCCTCACCGACAGCCTAGAAATCAAGGTCAGTGGTTTTGGAATCAGTTCATCAGCGACCTTTGATATTGCCTCCAACAAAAAACATTTCAATCAACTTCGACGTAGTGATGTTGATTTTATCTACCGTTTAAGCAATCGTTCCTCCAAGCCTGGAATGCTTTACTTCAATCAAAATGGACCAGGACGTGGCTTGGGTAAAGGTGGAGGTGTTCTCGCAATCCTTGAAAACACCCCTGCACTCGACGCCTCACTCGTTGATTTCATCTAGGTCATCAATGGTTCCTTCTTGCATTCACTCGATCAAGACACGACGGTGGATAATTCAATATTTTCCATAAGACACATCCCATGAAGCTGCATTTAATCATCTTATTCTTTCAGAAAAAGCTGTAATTTGTAGGCATTACATAAAATCTCTCACCACCCATATCAGCACAGAGAAAGCTGGGTTTAATTTTGTGATAGTAACTCCAGTTCGGATTCAAAACAAAACCAACTGAACGATCGATTGGGTTCCATATCTTCGACTGTCGCCATAGCATTGAAGAGAATCCTAATTCTCAAAACAAGATTGACCGTACTCCAGAAGGCTCAACCGTGGTCCTTCTACCAAGGTGTAAAGCAACTCATCGATGCACCGTCAGCTCGACGCATCTGAAGTCGTGCACCTCGATGTTCGTTCAGATCCCAGAGATTGTTCCCTTCATCTCGAAAAGATCCATTTGGCATCCGTACAAAGTTGGTCGTACCGCCATCTCCCCATTCGATCCAGATGTTGCCCATCGCTCCATGAACCTGAGCGGACTGAACCACGACCTTCCCTGAGGTCTCCGTAAAAGTGCAATTCCCCTGAGCCATGGCCAACGTGCTAGTCAGGAGGGTCGCTGTCAAAGCAAAGCAAATTCGGATCATCATTTCACCGCAAATCGTTGAACATTCATCATCACTCTTGTGGTAGCAAGAACGGACTCGTCAAAACCCGCCAAGTTGCGATGTTTGAAGCGAGCATGGCAGAGCAGCCCAGATTTTGACTCAAAAGAAAACACGATCGTTGCCTTGCTGCTCGAACCCCGCAGGATCTCCCATCAAAATGTCATCGCAATGAAAGCTGACACCTCCCACTCCGTTGCTCAAACGGGTTCATAGCTCGCCACGTTGACGTCCTGGGCATGTGTTCATGAAATTGTGAGCTACCACAATCAATCAGCTCAGCCGCGATGGTCTGCTCTTAATCGCCAGTGAGTTCGGTATTGGTCATGAATTAAGTCAGAGGTAAATGTCTCCTCACAGTGCAAACACCATGGCCAAAAACACCGGCTCACTCGATGTCATGAATCAAGCCTGCTTGTGAATTTGTTCAAAGGGTCTGAACGATCCCTAGCGGCCAGGCCAGCGCCTCAAGTTAATCACAACTGTCCTAATCCAATGCAAAAACCTTCAAGCCCCCCACTGCTGTGGGGGGCTTCGCACAAAGTGAAGCTGTCCTTCAGAAAAGATCACCAATCGTAGGGCCACCAAGCAGACCTGAGATGCTGTTGATCGGTCCCACGTAGGGAACAAAGTTCGCCACTTGGTTGACGGTTTCATTCCGTCCACCGGCAATATCTTCAAGATGCTCATCGCTGAGTTCGATGGCTTGGGTTTGATTGTTGATCATGGTCATGATGAAAACGTGGTTTGTGTGTGTAATGGCGTGAGCTGTATTGCTCTCGACATTGATACAATTGCATCCGTTTCTAAGAAAAGCCTGACCCCCTCTGGTGCGACTTCTGCGTAGCGATGGTGAAAAACTGGTGAAAGGAACGGTCAAAAATAGATCAAGAAACAAGATGCCATATTAACAAGCCTTGACTTAATAATTGATTCACTTTGATCACGAATACAGAAGCCCTGGCATCAGCGCTATAGGCGGTATGAATCACAAAAATTGAACTCTGCACTCATTGGAGTAAAACACCATCGGCCATAGCAATGACCCAAATGTTGACCATAACAAACTCAAATGAAGACAATAATTGCAGCCACCATGCAAGAGACACCAGTACCAATTCACCACAAAATGACGAAGATTTTTCTGATATTAACGCACCCATAAAACAAACAGTCATGCAAATCATCTTCTCTACTAGAGAGGCGGCTCGCTTTTTGGAAAGAGCAGAGCTTGAGACGTCAAGCAATTCTGTTTCTGATCCAATAAACATGCCAAAGCACGAAACGGTAGATGCTCACCGTCATAGATCAAGGTTCCTATGGGTTCAGCTTTGGAAAAAGAAAGTTTCATGGTGTTAATCAAGGCTTTTAATCCATGTATGTCCCAACCATCGCCAGACTTAGATCTCATCACCATGAAACATCTCAACTACAGCTATGACCTTTTGCACAGATCAGCACAGATCCTACTAAGAATGAACGAGCTTCATCAGCCGCTTCCGTCATCGAGTCACCCCATCATCTCTGGCGAGATTCGGACACGAGACTGATGAGGTTCTCACGAAGTGCAAGCAATCAAAAACCCCGCCATGATTGACGGGGCGAAAGAGATCGTGACAACTCCAAGGTTTTACACTTTTTACCTTCTATTGCGCGGACCACCCAGGAATGGCGGAAGTTCTTTACCGGGATTGGAAAGCTTCCACTTCAAGACCCAAGGATCAATGCAAAAATCAGACTTTTCAGCTGCACCGCCTGACAGGGTTTTCAATTGTTCCAGAGAAAGGAGAGAATCGGAATCCATTTTTTGAGTGTGATTAGGGACGTTAGAGTGCGACCAACTATTCAATAATGCCTGCATTCTTGCCAGCATCATAAGCACCTTTAGCGATACCAGATCCTCCTGCTACGGCACCTGCCCAACCGGCGTAAAAAGCGACTGTTTGCTCAGCTTTTTTAAAGACCCATTCGACGGCACCAGCACCGCTGCATTGCTGCAGTTCTTCAAGAGAGAGTTCCTTGTTATTCATTGGTTTAGAAATGATGGATGATGTTAACAATCGGATGCGTTGTTGCTTCCGATGTGATTACGATCACATGGTTTCACCAAGCTTTCATTGAGCCAAATCAACAGAGGCTGTGATCTTCGTCACAGACAGTAAAAGCGATCCATGTTGATGATGATTGTCTACTTGCAACCTACCGAGGCAGATTAGCGATTAATTTAGATTTCACAGGATTTGGCCTAACGATGGAGCGAGATGCGGCTCAGCTTGAAACACCCATGCTTGAAATAGTGCCAACATCTATACATGCGCTCCTCAGAAAAAGCGTATGGTTTTTTGGCGACACATCAAGCCCAACAAGCTAAACCTTCTTTTGGACAGAACCCCTCGCTTGATCCGATCAATCCTTGCACAAATCGATCATCTTAATCAAATATATAACGTGTCAGAACAGTCTTGATCCTTTGTATTTTGAATGTTTGCTTCATCCAAGACTCGGAGCACCAATCAACCATGAACAATTTACTTTTATTTTTTTCAAAGGTACAGCCTCAGGGACATCACCATATTGACGACTGCGCTTTTAATCTCGATCCCAATGACCGCTGATCATCGCAGGACGAACCCTCAAGAGAAGCCAAGCCCAAAAATGCATCTGAACGTCAAGAACAAGAGGAATCCCTAGTGACAAACCTTGGTGATAGCCAAGATGTGAAAGCACACCAACCCATTGATTGCTTCATTTTGAAAGGTGTTGATTGGCTCTGGCTACTTCATCCGGCTTTTGCCGTTGTCCTGATTTATCCCTTGATCGGGATGGTGGTGAGGTTGGGCTGGCAGACGCGCCAACGACGTGTCTCGAAGGTGAAACATCCTCCCGTGGTGGGAAGGGATCACAGCGATTTAGGCCGTTGGTTAACAGCTGCTGTGGTGCTCCTTGTCTTGATCGCCCTAGCGGTGGCCATTGCCACGAAGGTGCCTCTTGCCATGTTTGCGGGAGGACCACCGCGTGCGTTGCTGTTGATCTTGGCTTGGCTCGGTTCACTGGCCAGCTTGATCGCTCTTTTGTTCAGTAAGGCAGCTCTATTGAGACTTGGCTTCAGCTTGATCACCTGGGTAGGAGTGCTCAGTCTTGGCGCACAGCCTGAGGTCTGGCGTTTGTCGGATCAACCGTTCAGTGCTGCGTTCTGGCAATCGCATTACTGGGGGGGTGTGGCTGTCACTGGCTTGATGTTGTTTTCACTCGGGGCTCGTGCGGAGATCTTGAAGGATCTACGTCTGCGTCGACTTCACATCACAGCTTCGTTATTGGCAGCTGTGTTGTTTGTGATGCAGGCAATCACTGGGACGCGCGATCTGCTTGAGATTCCGCTCAGCTGGCAAAAACCAGTGATCCAATCCTGCAATTTTCAAACCCAAACTTGCCCCGCCAACACACCTAAACGCAGCTGATATTTTAACAAGGATGGAGCCATTGCTCCAACGACCTATCGATCAGTGCTAAGAGTCAATTGACCCATGGGATTCGGAGCATCATCCACGGATTAGCATTGTGTTAACAATTCATTTCTTTAGATTGAGCGGTATATAGTTCTTGCCGCCTCATACACCCAAACGATGCGGCCATCTTGGAGGGGAACTTGACTGCGGCGATAAACAGTAGGCACCTCTTCCCAAGCGTCAAGCACACTCCATTGTTCAGTTCTGATTAGATAGACCTCACCGTTGATCAAATGTTGGCCACGCTGGAGGGATGGGAAGCCCTTATGTTCAATCAGCTTAAATCCAGGTAGAACACCATCTGCCTCGCGCCAAGCACCAGCAAGCAAATGATGAGCTTGTTCACCACACTTCAACGAGCCGTAGACGAATAGGCGGTCCAAGCCTGGTCAAAGAACCTGAACCACTTCGCTGACCTCAGGAATCGCTTCGCGCATCTTTCGCTCGATGCCCATTTTCAAAGTCATCGTGCTACTGGGGCAGCTCCCGCAAGCCCCTTGCAGCCGCACCTTAACGATCGGCCCATCAATCTCGACCACTTCAACGTTGCCACCATCGGCCATAAGGAAAGGCCTGAGCTCATCGAGCACTTTTTCGACGTTTTCCGAGGTGAGGGCCATGGTTTCGGTACTCATCGGTCGGTTTGGGAAATTAACTTCAGACTATTCATTCAAAGCCGTTTTTGACGAGAACGGTTTTCACCCTCTAACTGTGCTAACCATGGCCTTAGGGTCATGGTTAGCGTTGGTGTAGATGGAAGATGGAAAATGGAAAATGAATAAAACCAGTTAAATATTTATAAAATCAATTCTTTAGATGTTTCCAAATCAAAAACTACAAGATATTAATAATTTTTGACTGCGCGTTATTTCAGTTTAACCACTCCACAAATGCATTTGTTTCAAGACAATGATGGAGAGGCTGAAATGATGTCAGATCAGTTGGAGCATGCCTCAGACGACTTGGGCCGCAGCCTTACTGTTCTGGGACTGACGAGCTAAAGAATTGCCGAATGGAAGGATATTGAGCAGAAATTTGGGAGCGGGGAGTGTTAGTTGAACTCCAAATTCTGTGCATAGGGCTCTAACAGTGAAAAAAAGTACAACGGAAGACGCAACGAGCAGGGATAGGGGGAACAGCAAAGAATCCATCGTTCACAGGAAATAAAACTTCAAAGAAATAAAAGCATGACCAGAACATTAATTTTCATGTGTAACAGAATATAACTGACATTTCTTAAGATTAGGCAATTATACTTAAAAGATTACTACTGGGCTGCTGTCGCTGCGAGAAAGCCACATGCCGATCGGTTTTGAGTCTCTTCGTGGTCGTCACTCTTGGTTCAAATCTTCAAAACGAGTCCCAAAATCCAGGCCAAACATGTAACGACCGATACCATCACAAAGCTCATAACGAAGGGCGACGGCGCAAGCCAAGTGCTCAAACCCTCACGCATGTGCAGGAGCTGAAAGCATGAGCCAAGTAATACAGACACTTGCTGCTCTTGCTAGTGCCTCACCACTACTTATTGGGTGTGCCACGTCTAAACTTAATTCGCTTAAACTTGACGTCGATTCAAGACAAGCAGCCGAAGACCAATGCTTGACTGAGGTACAGGAAGCGATTGACATAGTTAATGCTCAGGCAGAAATAGTCAAGAAAGACCCATCAATACTGGACATTGACCATAAAGGCTATAACACTATTAGATACCCGTACCTCTATACAGATGAGTATACAGAGATAGAAATCACTGGTTTATCCTGCAAGCCGACGCAGTTCCGCGACTTCGATAACGTCGGCTATGTGGACGGGAAAATTGAATGGATTGCAAAGGACCTGGAAACAGGCGAGCCATCAGTGGAAGAAGTCATGGTGACTTCAATTATTTTTCCTTGGGACAGATAATGCAGAGAATCCACCCTGACTTGGTCGTCGACAGACCTAGATACTATTCAGACACCGAATACAGAAACGAGATCGATATCGAAGCATTAGCTGAGAGACAAGAACGCATTCGATTGCTATTCAACCCTTGTCTAAAAAGCAGTCATACCAGTTAACTAGCAGAGTGACTACGTTGACTACACTTTCTACCCTTCTATTGGATTTACAGGGATTAAGCAAATTGAAACCCGTCTTACCTTTTGCTGCAGGTATTCTCGGTTTTTCACTTATCATCCCTTTGATAGCAAAAGCAGAAGTTGAAACTTTAGTTGGCACGTGTAATAAGCATGGGTGGATCTTGCAAGATGGAACACATTCCGTCTCTATTGGCAAGTCACACGACTTGATCGTCACAGATGGATATGAAACACATAAGGGAGAATGGACTTATACCAATCTCCCTGGTGTTGTCAAACTCCATTCGCCCATCAATGATGATACAGCCTTCTATCATCCTAAATGTGCTGACGGCGAATCTCGGTTCGGCCCAGCTTACGGCAGATAAATTTGCGACGATAAGTTTGATATACCCAAAGGATTAATCAAGCCCAAAAAGATCTAAGCAACTACCCGCTTACTAGCGGGTTTCGTTTTTCGTGTCGTTTCAGAAGAGTCAAAGCAAAAACATCCACCAGGGAAGGAGAGGCGAATCAGGATCACTCGTTGGGAAAACGGTACCTGGAGGCAACAAAAAACCAGCATCGACGGATTCGAATTCCTCATCAGTCAATGCTTCAAATGCTTGGTCATCTTGAACTTGAGTAAGAGTGGTCATTGGATTAAGTGGGTGAGTGTGTGAGGTGTCGGTGGTGTTGCCTCC
>NZVB01000047.1 GCA_002701375.1 Cyanobium sp. NAT70
GTTTTCTGAGAGAGTGTTTACGTTTCTTAGGAGTACTATTTACAAAACTCAATGAAGCGCCATGGCCCCTACCGTCGCCGTTGCTTCCAAGCCTTCATCGGCTCCAACACGCGCAGTCAGCATCGACGTTGATCTGGTTCGCTCTTACCTCCGTGACATCGGGCGCGTTCCGTTGCTGACTCATGAGCAGGAGATCACCTTGGGTCGTCAGGTGCAGGATCTGATGGAGTTAGAAGCCTTGGAAGGAGAGTTGGAAAGCCGTGAGGGATCGAAGCCAAGTCGAGACAACCTCGCTAAGGCGGCAGGTCTCTCTTCTCTTCAGCTCAAACGCAAGTTTCAACACGGTCGTCGTGCCAAAGAGCGGATGGTGGCTGCCAACTTGCGTTTGGTTGTGAGTGTTGCGAAGAAATACACCAAACGCAATATGGAACTATTGGATTTAATTCAGGAAGGAACGATTGGTTTGGTTAGAGGTGTAGAAAAGTTCGACCCAACTCGTGGATATAAGTTCTCAACCTATGCCTATTGGTGGATTCGTCAGGGCATTACACGTGCTATTGCCGAGAAAAGCCGAACGATTCGTTTGCCGATTCACATCACAGAGATGTTGAATAAGTTGAAAAAAGGTCAGCGTGAATTGAGTCAGGAGTTAGGTCGGACTCCTACTGTGACTGAATTAGCTGAATTTGTAGAATTGCCAGAGGTGGATGTCAAAGATCTGATGTGTAGAGCCCGACAGCCCGTAAGCTTAGAAATGAAAGTTGGTGATGGCGATGATACCGAATTACTCGAGTTATTAGCTGGAGATGATGAGCTTCCAAGCGATCAAGTTGAAGAAGATTGCCTTAAAGGTGATTTGCGTAGCTTGTTGGGTCAGTTGCCACAATTGCAAGAACGGGTTTTGCGCATGCGTTATGGCATGGATGGTGAAGATCCAATGAGCTTGACAGGTATTGGCCGAATCTTAGGAATGAGTCGTGATCGTGTTCGTAATCTAGAGCGTGATGGTTTGGCAGGATTGCGTCGTGTTAGTGATCAGGTTGAGGAATATATTGCTGCATAATTATAAGCCTATCTCAATTTTTGCCAGAGCTCTTTTTAGGCTTTTTGAATTGATGCCAATGCTGTTTAGGCGATTATAAGTTGATTTTGCTTTTTCGATATTTCCTTTTTTAAGAGCTTTTTTGCCGATTTTGATCATATCTTCTACGTCAATGTTAAGGGCATTCATCTGAAACAAAGTTAGATATTTGCTGCTAACTTTTTGTTTTTGTTGAATGGGGTTCGGTATTGTTGTTGATTTTAAATCCTTTGGATACTTGTATGTATCAAAGTCAAGTGCATATATTTGTTCAATCAATGCAGCTTCTTCCGATGAAACTTCCTCTCTGTAGGTCTGTAAAGCATTGGTTTTGTGACTATTTCGAGAGAGAAGAATAATCTTGAATTGATTGAGATAGTCAGTTAGATGTTTAAAGTCTTCTATGCGTCCTATGTATGAAGGCGTGATATCGCTATGGTGCAAGTTGAATACTTGAGCCCGATAATGTAGGTCAAATGTTTCAGGATGAGGATCATTGCATAATGCGGTTAGGTAATCAAGAAAGCTCGGGTTCGAGTTTGGATCGAACCCAAATCGTTTGCAGAAAGGGGGCCATACCGTAGGGAAGAGCTCTTTCCCTTTGCCAATTTTGTTCTTAAAGCATGACAGCGCTCTGCTGTAAGGATTTCGAGTGATGCAAAAATAAGTATGGTTTGCGTCGATCGGTAAGTCAAATCGTCGTTCAGCTTCTTGATGGACATTTCCATCAAAACCATCTAAAAGAGAGTTTTTGATGGTTGAACAAGCGACTTTTGGATTCGAAATAAAAGTGATCGGGATATCTTTGCGGTGTAGAATATTTTTAAGTTCGCTGTCGCACCATGGCCTGTGTTGATGAGATGCTGCATGATCTGGTTGTGGTAAGCCTCTTGGGCTTTGTTTGAGATGATTGATTGGTGTGTGCATCCCTGTGCATCCCCTTTGTTGTGGACTTGTGGTGGGTGAATTATTTGATTGCTTGAGATTTTATCATGATTATTCAGGGTGATATCTTTATAAAGATGTTTTGGAATTGGATCAGCAAGCAAAGTCTTTTGCTTTCTTCAAATTGACATGTCTTTAGGGTTTGTAGGGATGCCAAATGTTTGAATTCAGGTCCCAAACAAGTGTTGATATTCTAAATAGTGTTAAGCAATGACTGCCAAGCTTGGGTCTTGGGTCAGCAAGGCGTTGTCTGTATGGCTCATTGTCTTTGATGTCCGCACCAAGTGTGGTGCATCGCATGGCCGCGGCAGCATGCTTTTCTCCTTTGCTGATCGACTCTGGTTTTTTGATGTTGATGAGATCCATGCAATCCACCTATTCTTGCTCGTAGTGTTTGGGATCGGTTAGAGATGGGAGTTGAAGTGACAGCAGGAATCGATTGAGCAAGGCACTTCTTGCAAAAATCCATCGAATGCTTCTTCAGCAGTTTGAGACATGCATTTTGGTGATTTGATCGAAGACGACGCTGACATGGTTTGCCGGGAACTTCGGATGATCTGTTTGGTCTAGTTCACAGTCTTGGTTGAGTTTTTTCTCGGATTTCTACCGCCAAAAATGGGAAGATCTTTTTTTATTGAGATGATTNCAAATTTTTTCTGTTCCATTCAATTCTATTGAGTAATCCTTCGTTGGCGAGCATGGGATTCCGCCGTAAAATTTGATTTGCTTGCTTAAGATTGACAGGTTTATATCCAAAGTATTCGGGGATATCCCTGTTCTCTTCTAGAATTTTGTTGACGTCTTGCAAGCCTTTGGCNCCTAAAAAGGAGATGTGTTTTGGNGTCATGTTGTGAATTGTGTTAATTTGTGAGTTCTTCTTGCCCTCAATGCGTGTGCTTGTTTGCTGATGAATAGCATCGATTTTCAAGAGATTGTCTAACTTATTAAGTATTTTAGAAGGGTTTTTGCAGAACTCTTCGTATGTGACGAGGGGAATGTCGTAGTATTTCTTGCAATTGTTGATTTGAATTTTGGCTCGCTGAATCCATTGCTCAGAAAATCTTCGTATGGCCTGGTCAAAGTCTTCTTNCTCTGCGTATCGATGGATGCTTGAGGCAATTTGCAGGTAGGGATTGCTAACAAAAAAAATGCATTGGANTGGAGAAAAGTGTTTTAAGATCTGATTGACTCTGATCATGTTGGGTGGACTTGCTTCAATGAAAAAGTCACNATGTGCTTGTTGAAGATTATTGATCCATGTTTGTTTGATCAATTTCCAGTTGAATTGGGATTTTGTTTTCCATGGTTCGTTTCTCATGATTGGGCGAACTTGAGGTATCCATTGCCCCTCGTAATTGCCAAAAGGTGGTAAATAGGAAGATTTAATATTGCTAGACAGGAATTGGCTTAATACAGTNGTNCCTGAATTATTTTGCGAAAAAATGAATATGAAGGGATCTTTNCCTGGGGTATCCATTTTGCGGGACCATTNGTTTGATCTCTCTAGATTCTACAGGAATGTCCGTCTTGATTTGTTCTAAGGATCTCTATCGATTATGTTTTTGGAGATCGTCTCTCATGCTTGCTTGCTTGTCTGTGATGGAATGATTACTTCGCTTGGTTCTCATTTTAATGGATTTTTTTGTTGACTTTGTAGTTGGCCTTTGACGTCTATTTGTGCGGGTTGATGTCAACTTTTGTGCTCTTCTGAAGAACTGCGTGTTCGCAGGTGATTCAATAAGCAAGTGTTGACCTGTAGTGGTTTTTCGTCATGGGGGCAATGGCCTGCTTCCTTGATCACCGTGAGTGAGCGGACGCAGCTGAATGCTGTCTCCCAGCGCTTGGCTTCNGCTAAGGGCTCCCAGGGATCTCGTTCCCCCCAGATCAAGTCCACGGGGATGTCTAGATGAGCCATCAATTGTGGTGCTAAGACGTCGTCAAACAGATTGATGAATCCCCGGAAGGCTTCCGTGGCCCCGTTGCGTTGGGTGGGCTNATAAAGCACATGCACCAAGTCGTCGTCGACATTGCTTCCGCTGGGATAGGCCTGCATCAGCACGCGTCGGATCACACTTGGCCTGGCGGCATTGCGAAACAGGGCTGAACTCAACCAGCGTTGCCGCACCAAGGCTTTTAAAAGAGGACGACTCCAGGTCTTCCAGGCTGGTTGAGTGCTGAGTTGTTTGTCATCCATCAACCGTTGTGCGCAGTCAATCAACACCACCCCNCGGCAAAGGTGAATGTTGTTGTCGTCATCTCTNTGCAACAGCTTGGCGGCCTGCAAGGCCACCACACCACCGATCGAATTGCCCACCAGCACAACCGGACACTTGATCACATCACGGCAAAAGTCGGCGACCTGCTGCCCCCACAGTTCGAATCCGTAATGAACCGCGCCCATGACTGTGTCTTCATGTTTGAGTCGAGCCACGGGTTGGTCACTGCGACCAAAGCCGAGTAAGTCGATGGCATAACAAGGAACGTGTTCTGCGAGCACCGGTTGATTGAACCGCCAATGCCGCGTGTTGGCTCCGAAGCCATGAATNAAGAGGACGGCAAGAGTCTCCTCCGATTCATTGGTGTGCTGCTCGCCCGAAACCGACCAACCCACACGCCAACCCTGCCAAGACCAACTGCGTTCGTCTGGACTCATGCTTCCGATGCTTGTTGGCCAGAATCCTGTTTCTCAGTGCCGCCAAACAAGCGTTCTTCTAAGTTTTTGACCACCACGTAGAACGGCGGCACCACTCCTAGCGAGAGCACTGTTGCGACGATTAATCCTCCAAAGATCACGGTCCCGAGCGATTGCTGACTGTGAGCGCCGGCACCGTTTGCCACCACCAAGGGGAGAAAACCAGCTAGAGCTGCGATGGCTGTCATCAGAATCGGGCGCAGGCGGGATTCGGCCGATTCGACCACGGCATCGGTGAACGTTTTGCCTTGAGACAACTTCTGTTCGGCCACTTCCACAATCAGAATGCCGTTTTTGGCGGCGAGGCCAATCAAGGTCACCAGTCCGACTTGGGCATAGATGTTCAGATCGATCGATCGCATCGAGAGGAATAGCAATGCACCCAACATCGCCAGAGGAACCGTCGCCAGAATGATCACTGGGGTGACATAACTCTCGTATTGGGCTGAGAGAACCAAATAAACGATCAAAACACCCAGGCCAAACACCAGCACACTGGCGCTTCCCGCAGAAAGTTGAAGTGCGGCCAGACCCGTGAAGGCATCACTGATATTGCTGAAATTCTGTGCGTTAAACAGTTGCTGAATTTTGGCGAGCGCTTGTCCACTGCTCTTGCCGACCGCTTCAGCCCCCTGGATCAACACCGTTCTCGAGAGGTTGTAGTGGTTGATCACAGGTGGTGCACTGCTGAGATCTGCAGAGGCAAATTGAGACACCTGCACCATCTTTCCGTCATTGGAACGAACGTAGTAAGCCAAGATGTCGTCGATTGTTTCCCGTTGCTCGGGGCTGCCTTGCATATAGATGAATCGAACCTGACCGCTTTCATAGGTNAGCCCTGTGTAATTGCCGCCGGCCAAGGCTCCGATGGTGTTCATCGCGTCTTGATAATCGACATTGAGTGCACCCATCACATCGCGGTTGATCGACAATCCCACCGCAGGAGAACTGGGATTGAACTGGGTGTAGACGCTTGAAAAATCACCGCTTGCATTGGCGGTTTTGATCAATTCACCCGCCATGTCAGACAGTTGATTGAAGCTATAACCCCCGTTGCTCAAGTCGTTGAATTGGAAGTAGAACCCTCCCTGAGCTGAGAATCCTGGAACGGCTGGTGGCCCAATCGCCACAGCAAGACCCTCACTTAAAGCAATTAATTTTTCGTTGAGACGCTTGATCACTGCATCAGCGCTTTGGCTAGCGCCTTTGCGTTCAGATAGTGGCTTCAACCCGAAGAAGAACAAGCCCTGATCTGGGCTGGATCCGTTAAATCCAGCTCCGTTGACCACAGTGACGTTCTCGACGTCGGATTCTTCGCTGAGAACCTTGGCGATCTGGCTACCGAGTTGGCCGGTCTCGACCAATGAGGCGCCATTCTGCAGTTGAAAAATTCCCATGCCATAGCCCTGATCCTCCTCAGGAATGAAGGCTGTCGGCATCGTGCTGAACACCAGGATCGTCAGCACCATCCCTCCTGCTAGAGCAGCAAGAACGAGGCGACGCAACTTGATTAAGGCCTTCAAACATTTGGCATAGGTGTGTTCTAAGCGTGCAAAGGTTGAGTTGAACACCCGGAAGATCGCCGGCAGGTTGGCACCTGCCAAAGCACCGAGAATCACGCCAACGATGTAAGTCCAGTCCCCAAATGAGGCGGAGCTAAAGCGGCCAAAAGCGAGTCCAACAATCACACCAATCACGATCCAGCTCATGCCGCGCGGAGGTTTCGGCTTGTCCTTGGGCAGGATCAGGCCTGAAAGCATTGGTGAGAAGGTGAGAGCATTGAATGCCGAGATGGCAATGGAGAAGGCAATCGTGAGAGCAAATTGCTGATAGATGATGCCGATTCCGCCGGGATAAAAGGCCACCGGCACAAACACAGCCATCAGTACCAAAGCGGTGGCCAGCAAGGCCCCAAACAGCTCCCCCATGCAGGCCAGGGCCGCTTCTCGCGGTTTCATGCCCTGATCGATGTTGCTTGATACTGCTTCGATCACCACGATGGCGTCGTCCACCACCAGGCCAGTCGCGAGGACAAGCCCCAATAAGGTGAGCTGATTGATCGAGAAGCCAAACACCTTGAGAAAGGCAAATGCACCAACAAGAGAGATCGGGATGGCGAGACTGGGGACCACGGTGGCGCGCCAGTTTTGTAAAAACAAAAAGAGGATGAGCAACACCAGCACAATTGCCAATCCAAGGGCATCGATCACGCCGTCAACAGATGCCTCAATAAATTGGCCAATGTTATAAATCTGTTTAACGGTGACACCGGGAGGAACATTGGCGGCGAATTGATCCAGTTGTTGGACCACCGCGTTGGATACATCTAAAGCATTACTTGTGGGCGTCTGAAAGACGCCCACGGTTAGAGATGGATGGTTGTTTTTGTCAATTGCGTTAACGGAATACGTATCTGTTCCATATCGCACCTCGCCAACATCTTTAAGTTTCAGTAAATTGCCTGTTGGTGATCGACTCAGAATGAGATTATTGAAATCTTCAATGGAAGTGAGATTGCCATTGTTTTCAACCAGAATTGGATAGGTATAGGCTTGATCTCCTGATGCTGGTGGACCACCAACAAGGCCACCAACGGCGACGCTGTTTTGAGCTTGCACCGCACCCAACACATCTTCGGCTGTCAGTTTGTTGGCCGCGAGTTTGTCGGGATCGACAAACAGCCAAAAGGCAGGGTTGGCGCCACCGTAGACCGTGACATTGGCCACTCCGTTAACACGTGAGAGCGGGTAATACAGTTGCTCGTAAATCAGGCCATTGAGATAGTTGGCATCAAATTGACCGTCGGTGGAACCCACCTGATACAAAAGCAAGATAGATGGTGTGCTCTGCTCAACTGAGACACCCGTTGCCGAAACTTGTTCCGGCAATTGTGGCATCGCAAGCGAAACGCGGTTCTGCACGTTCACTTGGTCGATGTTGATATCAGTTGTTTGATCGAAGTACACGCTGATCGTGCTATTTCCCTCCATATCGCTATTGGATGAGATGTAGCTGACGCCTGGAACGCCGTTAATNTGCTGCTCGAGTGGATTGGTGACTGCTTGCTCGGTTACTTCAGCATTCGCGCCCCCAAGGGTTGCCGTAACCTGGATCAATGGATCGGCGATGTTGGGAAGATTGGCGATCGGCAATGTGGGAATTGCAATCACACCCATCAGCACGATTAAGATGCTGCAGACGGTCGTCAGAACCGGTCGCTTAATAAAGTTGTCGGAGAAAGACATCTGCTTTTAGTTCTTGGCTTGACTTGTCACCACCTTCACNGGCATGCCACTTTTTAATTGGCTGGTGTTGCTAACGGCCACCTGATCACCCTGCTTTAGGCCCGATGTCACCGGGTAGAGGTTGTTTTGTAGATCGCCCAATTCAACTTTGGTTTGCACCACGATCGGAGTGCTGCTAGGTAATTTTTCCAGCTGCTTTTTGGATTGTTCTGGGATGTTTGTTGAGGCCTTGATTTTGGGTAGCGCCTGGCTGAGGGGAATGACGCGATAGACGAACGGTTGCTCTGCCTGCATCATTACGGCCTGAACAGGCACCGCCAGGCTCTGCTTTTGGCCGGTGATGATCTCGGTCTGAACGAACTGACCGGTCTTGAGCTGACCTTTTGGATTAGGAAACGCTGCTTTGACCATCACGGTGTTGGGCGTGCTCTGCTCGCTGNTGCCGTAGTAAGGCGAGATGAACACCACGGAGCCGTTCGCTTGAACCGGCGGATCGCCTTGAGATGCCAGGGTGACCTTCTGCCCCATTTGCACTTGTGAGGCCTGCGACGCAGGTATCTCCATCAAGGTCCAAAGGGTGGAATTGTCCACAATGCCTGTAATCGTTTCTCCTGTTTCAACGTAATCACCAATTTTCACGTCATCGAGATTGCCGATTACTCCATTGATTGGTGCTTTGACAAATTTGTAGCTGAGGTTGGCAGCATCCGTACGCGCTGCGTCGCGGGATTGGATCGCTTCGGTGAAATATTTGTCGCGATCTTTTGCGGAAACAGCACCTTCTTCAAATAGATAATCGTATCGCTCAGCGTTGAGTTTGTCTTTAATCGCCTCCGATCGAGCTGCATCTAAGGCAGCACTTTGCTGAATGTTGTCCAGCACCAGAATGATTTGGCCAGCTTTCACAGCTTGGCCTTCCTTCGCAAGGATCTTCACCACTCTCCCCTCAATTTGTGGTTTGAGCTCAACGTTCGCGACCGATTCGAGCATGCTGACGGCCTCGACCACCGGCGCGAAGTTCGATGTTGAGATCTTGGTGGTTTGTATGGAGAGAGGTGTTTTTTGTTGAGCTTTCTGGCCACTACATGCCGACAGGCTGACAGCTGCAGCTGTTGATAAGGCGATGAAACCGCAGACGGAGAACCTGGCCAAGGGCTCGGATTTTTCGGCAACCCTAGGGAGAAAACCTGGTTTTGTCNGGCAGGCTCAATCGATGCTGAGGTCTTGCCAAACTGAAATTGATGTTCGAACCATGTCGTTGGCCGATGCTGCTCTGCTGCGGCTGAGCCAAGCCATCAGCTCAGTTCTGCTTGGCAAGGAGCACCAGGTGCGATTGGCCGTGTGCTGTTTGCTTGCCGGAGGCCATCTGCTGATCGAGGATCGGCCTGGAACGGGAAAATCAACCTTGGCAGAAGCCTTGGCCCGCGGTTGTTCCCTGTCCTTCAAACGCGTCAGTTTCACCAGTGACCTGCTGCCAGCAGATTTGATTGGAATCAATGTGTTTGATCCCACCACGGCTCGCTTTCGCTTTCAGCCGGGACCGATTTTCACGCAAGTGCTGCTGGCGGATGAGATCAATCGGGCCAGCCCCCGCACTCAGAGTGCTTTGCTCGAGGCGATGGCGGTGGGTCGCGTCAGTGTGGACGGCACCACTNATCTCTTGCCGAAACCGTTCCTGGTCATTGCAACCCAGAACAGCCTGGATCAGGTGGGAACCAGTCCTTTGCCGGAAGCGCAGTTGGATCGTTTCCTGATGCGTCTGCAGTTGGGATCTCCAGCCCGTGAAGCGGAACGTCGTCTNTTGCTCGGAGAGGCGTGTGATCTGGAAGGGCTTGAAACCGGCCTTGATGCACAGCAACTTCTGGCGTGGCAGCAGGATTGCCGCGATCAGTACTGCTCCGATGTCTTGATTGATTATGTGTTGGATCTGATCGAGAGCAGCCGCCAGAAGGGTGTTGGACTTTCACCGCGGGCCAGCCAAGCTGTCCTGGCAGCGGCTCGTGCCATGTCGCGTGTGGAGCAGCGCGATTACGTCACTNTGGACGATGTGCAGAACGTGTTTGCGGCTGTGGCTGAACATCGCCTCGATGGCGGCTGTCCTTCCGATGGCGGCTGTTTTTCCGATGGCCAGGGCCGCAATCCGCTCAGCCATGCCTTGCTGAAGCAGGTGAATGCCCTTCGTTAGGCCNGCTTGGAGTCGGCGGCAACGGGGAGTCGTGCTGCGCCTCGGTTTGCGCAATCTCTACATCGTGCCCACCCGCTTCGGTTTGCTTTGGCTTGCTGGCGTGGCGTTGTTGCAGTTGGTCGCGATTCAGTTGGCCAGTAACGGAACACGGCTGCTCAGCTTTCTGCTGCTGGGTTTGATGCTGTTGGCGATGCATCTGACGCACGACAACCTCAAGGGTTTGGAGTTGCATTGCGAGACGCCGCCGTTGGCTTTTGCTGGCGAACTAGCGATCTACCCACTGCTGATTCGGAGCCCGAGCGAGCGGCTGCGCATGCGGGTTGGCTTTCTGGGTGAAGACTCGTTCGAGCTGGCCTTGCTTGCCAGTGGTGATCGGTCTTTGGCGTTGAGCTGGCGGCCCCAGCGACGCGGATGGCAGACCCCAGGAGTGATCCAGATCGAGACGATCGCTCCACTCGGTTTGTTCGTGTGTTGGAGCCGTTGGGAGCCGGAGCGATGTCAGTTGATTGCACCAGCCCGGACAGTGGGGCCTGTTGGGATGCAGTCGCCNTCGCTGCNGCGCCAGGGACAGGAGGAATGGCAAGGGCTGAGACCACACCGTGNCGGTGAGCGTCTGGCNTTGGTGGATTGGCCCAGTTTCGCCAGGGGACGGCAGCTCCAGACCAGGTTGTTCGGCGACCCGGAGCAGCAACCTCTGCTGTTGCAACCAGCCATTGGGGTGGCTTTGGAACCGGCGTTGGAGCATTTGTCTCATCGCATCTGGCAGCTGCACCAGCGGGGCGAGTCCTATGGATTAACTCTGCCGGGACTGAGCATTCCGCCGCAACGGGGGCTGTTGCATCGCGATCTCTGTTTGGCGGCACTGGCGCAGGCATGACTCGTTCGCGTCGCTTCCGTCGTTTGGCTTGGGGGACGATGCCGNTGCTGGCCGTNCAGTGCCTCGGCCTCGACTGGTCCATGGCCTTGAGTTGGCCCACCGTGGCCTTGGTGCTGATCTCCGCCGTCAAGCTGCTCGAGTCACGTCGTGCGGCGGACCACCGCCTTGTGGCTCTGTTGCAGTTGCTGGCAGTTGGTTTGCTGGCGGCTCAGATGCCCGGTCTGCTTCCCAGTGCCTTGCANTTGCTCACGGCGTTGATGGCGCTGGCTGGCTTGCTCGNCCAAGAGTTTGATCGCCATCGGCCCATGCGGGCCTTGTTGTTGCGCAGCTTGCAGTTGGTGGCGGCGGCTTTGCCGCTGGCTCTGGCGTTGTTTGTGCTGCTGCCTCGCATGGGCCCGTTGGGGGCGCTTGATGGCGGTCAGGCTGGATTGGCGACCACTGGCCTGGCGCCAGATCTCGATCCGCAGGCGATTGCCCAATTGGTGCGCGGCTCGGCTCCGGCCGCTCGACTGTCTTATGGGGCGGAAGGCATGCCTCCTGAACACAGCTATTGGCGTGTTTTGGTCCATCAGCAGTTCGATGGTCGTCGTTGGCGGCGGTCATCTTCGTTAGAGCACAACGTTTCGGCTCGCTTCGGATCAGATGGGACGCCCGATCGTCTGTTTCAGTGGTGGACGGTGGAGCGGTCCCGCAGTCAGGCGGTGCCCTGGGATGGGCGATCGCGCCCTGCCTCTGAAGATCTTCAGCAGTCCCCGACGGGGGAATTGCTCTTGCTGAAACCTCAGCTGCAGCAACGGTCCTATCGGTTGCAGCAGGACGATGGTCGCCAGGCTTGGCAGTGGCGGCCGCCGACGCCTCAAGACTTGTCCTTGCCGCGTGGGCAGCAGCCGCGTCTTGAGGCTATGGCCGATGAATGGCGTCAGCTGCCAACCGATATCGCCCGGGTTGCTGCTGCGGAAGCCTGGTTCCGTCAACAGCCATTTCGATACAGCTTGCAGCCAGGGCAACAGGTCACCGCTGGACTCGATGGTTTTTTATTCGACCAGCAGGTTGGCTTCTGCGGCCATTACGCCAGCGCTTTTTCTGCGCTCATGCGAGCGTCCGGTGTGCCGGCGCGGGTGGTGAGTGGCTACCACGGTGGTCGCCTGGTGCAGCCCTTGAGCGGACCTGGGTATCTCGATCTCCGCCAGAGCGATGCGCACGCTTGGAGCGAAATTTGGTTGAAGGGTCAAGGTTGGCATCGGGTGGATCCCACTCGATGGATTACCANTATTGACCGCACCAGTCAGCTGGCTTCTACGGGTGTCATGCCTGCTGGGGGAGTGCTGGCTTGGTTGCGCTGGCAGTGGTGGGGCCTGGATCTCGCCTGGACTCAGTGGTGGCTTGGCTTTGATCGGGCCAGCCAGACGGCTTTGCTGCAGCAGTTATTCGGTGAGCAGCAAGCCTGGCTTGGTTCATTTGTGCTTTTGATTGCCATCTTGGCGGTGGCGCTCGGCGTGTGGTTGTTGCGCTGGTTTGGCATTGGAGTGTCTTGCACTTCGCTGCAGCGCAGCCTGAAACTGTTGCAGCAGCTTGGCTTGGAGCCATTGCCTGGGGAATCATTTGCGCACCTCTGTCATCGAGCTGCGGTGCAGCATCCAGAACAGGCGGTGCTGCTGCAGTCGATCGCAGACCAGCAGCAGCGATTGACCTATGCGTCCCTCACGGCTGGGGAGCACCGCCGCGTTCGTCGCGAATGGCGACGGCTGAGGCAGTTGCTTGCACGCAGCCTTTGATTGTTGACCTTGAACGACAAGCTTGTCCCTGCGGCCTGGGATGTTTAGGCCACCGGTAGATCAAAGCTGTAAGACAATTGATTTTGCAGCGTTGGTGCGATGTCTGATAAAGCAATCGTTTTGGACATGTCGACCAGTGGGATTTCATCTGAGTAGAGCGGCAAGGGCCCGCTTTCCCAGAGGGGGCCAACAGACCAGTTTTTGCTAATCCCCCATTTGTTCACGCCGACGTCGGCGGAGAGCAGCTCAGCCTCTGCATTCACATCGGCCGTGATCGATGCTGATGCGCTCGCGGCAATGATCGGATCCGCTTGGATGGTGACAGAAATCTGTCCATCGTTGTTTGCATCATTAAATTGATTGGTGGATAGGTTCGTATTATTTAGAATGTCATGTTTTGCGGAGCTTCCTTCCACAATCGCGTACAGATTTGGTTTCAGTGCAACGCTGGCGTTGTAATCAATTCCGGCTTCGATGCCAATACTGGCATCCACCAATGTGCCGGATGCGCTAAGCGCACCATTCCAAATAGATGTATTGAACGTTACGGGGATACCGAAATAGCTGGCGATTTTGCCCAGGGACATCTCGAGATTTAGCAAGGTTGAGGATCCACTGATGCCGTATGCGACACCATCGCCATAGCCTTGACTCCAATCGCTGTCATTTCTGATCGCTAAGGGGATGGAACTGAGTTGGCTAGCGTTGTTAAATTGAGGAATCTCAGCTGTTGCGGAAAAGGCGCCGATGTTGAAAGTTTTGGAGTAATTGCTACCAGAAACAGTACGCGTATCGAGATCAATGAGAGATTTGCTCTCATTGATATTGGTGTTAAGGAAGCTTAAAAGGTTGGATGTTTCTCCAGATGCCAGAAAGACGTCATACCAGAATTTTAGGCTTGGCGATAGTTTCACTTCGCCGACTGCATCCAGGTTGAGATAGGCATAAGGGAGTTCAAGGTCGATGGTCGGTGCAAATGTGGTTGCACTGAAGGAGAGGCCGTCATCATCGAGGCTTGCTTCGGCATTCAGGCCACCACTGATCGAGAACGAACCCAGTCCATAACCGGCATTGAGATCCAATCCGGCTTTTAATTTGTTATCACCAGTTTTAAATTTAAGGCCGGCCACGCCAATGCTTGGGTTGTAAGAGGTACTGGAGATGTCTTTGTCGAGGCCTAGAAACTTGCTGTACGTTTTTTCGTTGGCAATGCCTAGAAAGGATCCAATACTCCAAGTGCGGTTGAGGTCTAGATTGAATCTTCTGCCGAGTGATTGTGCTACTTTTTTGCCAGATGTCTGCCACTTTGCAGTGCTTGTCTTGGTCTTCTCGCCATCAAAGACACTCACGACAATATTGTCTTTGTGGCCAGATTCTGGGGCGATATACTGGACTTGTTCGAGCTCGCTTGCGGTAATATTTAATGGCTTGTCTGTGTATATTTTACCTTTGTAGTTGAACGATCCATGCCCATCTTTGTTCTTCAATGTATAGCTCTTGATCCTCTCGCTGTCGTCACTGGCCTTGATCAGGGAACTGACATTGATCGCTTCGCCGGCATCGGTCGCAGCTAATCTGATGTTATCAACAGCGAGTTTTGGTTTTTTGTTCTTTGGAGTTTGCCATTGTGTTGAGCGGCTTGTGACATGTCCAGCTGCATTGGTGGATTGAACGGTGATGGTTGATTTGGCGTTGCTTTCGCCTGGAATAAACATGAGAGTGTCAAGCTCTTGCAAGTTCAAGCCTGAGAGTTGATGGTCGTTGAGTTGCTTGCCATCTTGTTCGAAGTGGCCAATAGTTCGTTTTTTATTTTTGATGTTTAATGCGAATTCAGTATCTGCCAGAGCCGTGCCTGGATTGATTGTAATCAGGTGCGATGCTGGGACTGGATTGCCTAGATCTGAAGTCTTGAAGCTGTGTTTTTTGGGGAGATGGATGAATGTTTGTTCTGGTTGTTCAGTGGTTAGTCTGGTTTGAAAGGGTTGGCTACTCGCATTTTGTGAATCAATAGCAGTGACTTCAATGGCATCGTGGCTCCCAGATTGACCAGGCTGATAGAAGACATTGTTGAAGTCGCTCTCGCTCAGGCTTGGTAGCGTTTTGCCTTGAAAGGATTGCCCTTTGTATGTAAAAAAGCCAGTTTGTTCCCCTGGTGACAGGTCACGAATGGAGACCGTTTTGATTGAATCTCCATCGAAATCATGAAGTTCNAGAATATCTGTGATTGGGATCTGTGTGGGTTCACTCTGAGCTTGGAAACGATCGATTCGAGTACTGATTTCTGGTTTCCAATTTCCTCTTGTGATCCAGTCGGCTTGCAACCAGTCACTGGTGCCTGCGTCGGTGTTGATCCTGATGCTGATCCTGTCACGAATGCTGGGATTCCCAGCTTTTGGAAGGGTTGTGGCTGGATTAAAGGGATCTTGTCTGATCGTTCGTTGTTCTTGTGTCTCGCTGANGATCAGGTTGCTCAGCTCGGAATTCGACGCNCCTTTGTTGTTGCCTGGCCGGACGTTNTCGACAAGGGCTTTGATTGTGTTGCTTTTTAGGATTGCAGGGTCATAATTACCCTTTGGAGCGGTGGGGATATAAAAGACGGCGTTGACCTTTTCTGTTGGTACGTTGAGTAGATCAGTGCCTTGATACTGTTTGCCTTCATAGATAAAATAACCGCCTGAATTGGAGTTCCTGAAATCAAAGGATTTGATCTTTTCTGTTTGTTTGACTTGAATCAAGTCTTGAATAGGGATCTTCTGCTTAGAAAAGCGTGCTGGAATAACCTGATCTGAGAGCGTCAAGAGCTCTGATGGCTTACTGATTGGATCTGCTGCTTGTGTGCGATCCACGAGTTGAATGGCTGGGGATCGTCCAATCAGATCCTGAGCTTGTTTGTCTGCAAAGACTGCGATGCTGAACCGTTTAGATCCCTTGTTGCCGAGATCCGCTGTGCGCATCAGTTTGATCTGAAGCGAGCCATCGCTGTTCACGGTTGCTTGTTGGAGTGGCTGGCTGAGGCCAAAATCGTGTGGCTTCGTTCCCTTGCCGGTCACCGTCCAAAACACGCTGCTGCCAGGTTGGATGTTTGTGGTGGTTGCGGTGAACGTCAGTGTTTCACCTTCTCGAAGCTGAGTCGGTGCGCTGTTGAAGTTAACTTGCTGGTCTGTGGCGTTCATTTTTTTGCCATCCTTGGTGGTGGTCGCGATTCTGTTTGGTGTTGTCTTGCCGGAGAGTGATGGGATGGTCATGATCTGATGTTGTGCGTAGAAAATTGTTTGGTGTTGAACGCGTCAAAAGGCAGTCCATACTTCGGTTTATCAACATCATTCGCTTGCAATAGTCTGCAATGTGCTGTCTTTTTTGGCGTTTTAATGTCTAGGTTTGTGATGTAGGATCCCTTGATGAAACGAAAGGAATCGTTTCAAATTTAATTTAATTTTTCTTGGTCTTTTTTGAGGGAGAGCTATTCGGCCTGATGGTTTGTCTGATGATGCAATCAAACATGTCATCTGCTTTCCCAGGTGAGTTCTCCTGACCAAAGAGATTTGTAAGCGATTGCAAATTGCTTTGGACAACCTTTGACTCAAACTGATCTGAGTTCATTCCATCAAATCTGTTGGTCTGATTTGAATCATGGCAAAAGCTGAAGCTGTGTGGATCGGCGAAGATCTCTCTTCGTTGCTTCTAATATCGTGGTTTTGCCCACAACCCTCCTTGATCTGGATCAACAAAGAGTGTGATTTTGCTCACAGGGGCTTGTCTGCTCCGTCTTGTGACTGAACAGTTGCATCGATCAGTGATCCTGACCTCACGATCTTTTTACAGCTGTAGGCATTCAATGCTGGTATGAACGATGTAGCGATGCCTTTTAATTTGATGCGTTTGACTTTGTTGTCATTGCTGCGGTGTGTTGGGTTTGGCAGATCTGCTGTTGGTTCAGTCGCTGGTTTTCTCTTNTCTGCATTGGCGCTTCAAGCAGCAGTGCTTGCCGCCGAGAAACCAGCTATACGTGTGGGTCTCGTGCATTCGCTGACAGGAACAATGGCGATTGTTGAGACAGGTTTGTTGGAAGCGGAGTGGATGGCCATTGATGAAATTAATGCTGCCGGTGGGGTCTTGGTTCGGGGGCGTCGCTACCGCATTCAACCTGTGGTGAAAGATGGGGCTTCTGATTGGTCGACATTTGCCCAGCACGCGATGCACTTGCTTGATCGTGAGCAGGTTGCTGTGTTGTTTGGTGGTTGGACATCGGCTAGTCGCAAGTTCATGTTGCCAGTGGTTGAGAGTCGGGACGCGATTCTTTTTTATCCGATCACGTATGAAGGACAGGAATGTTCAAAAAATATTTTCTATACCGGTGCTACGCCAAACCAGCAATCGGAGCCTGCAACGCGTTTCATGCTTGAGCGCTCACCGGCTGCTGGAAAACCTTTTTATCTTGTGGGCTCTGATTATGTGTTCCCACGTACATCGCATGCGATTACAAAGGGGCAATTGAAGGCGTTGGGTGGCGTTTTGGTTGGCGAACGCTATCTGCCGCTTGGCAATCTAGACGNNGCACCAATCGTTGCCTCGATTCAATCAGAGATGCCGAATGGAGGAGTAATTATTAATCATTTTAATGGCGATCAAAATATTGCCTTCTTCCGTCAGCTTTCCGCGGCGGGCCTCACACCGCGTCACGGTTATTACGTGATGAGTTACACGATTTTGGAGGAGGAGATTGATTTGATCGGCCGAGAATTCTTGGTCGGTCATTATGGAGCTTGGAATTATCTGATGTCAGATCCCTCAGCTGCTTCTCGACGATTTGTAGCTGCTTTTCAAGCACGCTATGGAGCGGATCGCATGGTGTCGGATCCCCATGAATCCGCTTACAACATGATCTATTTGTGGAAAGCAGGCGTTGAGAAGGCCAATAGTTTTGATCCCGTTGNTGTTCGCCAAGCTCTTGTTGGCATCCGTTTTTCAGCGCCTCAGGGTCAGGTGAAGGTGATGCCGAATCATCATTTGTCTCAGACCGTACGCATTGGTCAGATCAGGACCGATGGCCGCTACAACATCGTTGCAACAACTGATAACCCTATTGCTCCCCAAGCTTGGAATCAGTTTGTGCCCTTTTCGAAGGGATATGCGTGTGATTGGACAGACCCGGCAAAGGGAGAGCGTTATCGGTTTTGAGGAAGCTTGGGCTTGTTCAGTCCTGAGCTGTTGTCGACTTTCCTCCAGCCTGCGGACAAGCGTCGTTGGAGGTTCGACGCTGTGATTCTTTCATGTGGGGTTAAGCACAAACAGGATTCAACTGAAAGGGCAGTGGGCCCAGCGGCACTGACGATCAATCCGTTTGGCGTTATGAGCCATTCAGCTGGATCTGGAGTCTGTACCTCGCCAGCCTTGTTTGTTCAGCAGCGCACCATAGATGGAATTTGTTGATGAATCGACGAGACGCTTCCACTGGTGATAAGTGGCCCCTAATACTGTGGCTACATGGATTTGTACAAGAATGTCGGTGCGTCCGTAACAGTTTTCACTCATGCTCGGCCAGATCGACAACCAGCCTGAGATCTGCAACGTCCTTGGCGACTCCATCACATTGCGGCTCACCACCGAGCAGACAGACGGAAAGTACAGCGTTGCTGAGTTCGCTACCCCTGGTGGTGTGGGCCAACCGCCGCACACCCATGCCTGGGATGAAACGTATCTGGTGATTGAGGGTGAGCTCAATTTGAATATCGATGGTGAGGCGACGCTTGTTGGACCTGGTGACTGCTATCAGGTCAAGGCCGGTACGGTGCATGCCCCGACGCCGAATGGTGAGTTTTGTCGTTACGTGATGGTGGGCCGGCCCGGCGGTGTTGAGTCTGTGTTCAAGGCGTTAAAGGCGAACGAAAAAGATCTTGGTGACATGAATAAGGTCGTAGAAATTGTCACGAAGGAAGGTGTCACGATTGCGGCTTGATCGATCGACAACGGCTAATATTTATTGTCTAAAAATTAATTCCACCTTTTCATTCGCATTATGAGTTCACGTTTTTTCCACGTTCACCATGAGTTTCGAGCTGGCAAGTCTGGCCAATGGTGGGAGATTGCTCAGAAAGCTTTAGCTCCAGGTGGTGGTTGGGATGAAGCTGTGAAAAAGAACCTTGAGGCAGGTTTTTACAACCATTCCTTCAATCCAATTGCACCTGAAGGTCCCGCGTTTTGCATTTGGGAAGTGCGTGATGGAATCTCCGACGAGGAGTTTCAGGCCTTTATCGATGGCCCCAATGGTCCTGATTTTGGCATTAACGCGATGATGAATATTTGTCGTGAAATTAATATCGAATTGGCCGGGAATACACCTTATCCCCGCAAATTCGCCTAAAGTTAGGTTTAGGTTCTGGGTAGCCGTGAGTTTTCTCTCGGCTACGATCATTTGTTCAAATTGAGCCCAAACCCTGTTCTGAAAGCTGCTGGCAGGCATTGAGAGGCTGAGTGAAAGACAGATCAAAACAGCATGGCTAGGACTGCATCGCCTGATCGATGATGAATGAATCAAGATGCGGGCAATGTAGTGGATGTGGAGTCATAGCTGCCAATCAGTTCTATAATGATAATTTTTTAGGTTATATTGCCCGAAACGAGTCATTAGAACTTGCTTGCAATTCAGTGATGGCCTAAATGCATCGTTAATTATTTATGCGTGTCAAGGTAACTCGTAATCAACTCTACGATTACTGGTTGAACTTATTTGTTCTTAGGATGCCTGTTTTAAGGTGGTTGCCTTCTCAATGTTGAGCCTACATGAGTGATTTGAAGCTTGCACCAATGCCTTGAAGCATATCGACATTCTTTTGAATGGAATTGAAGCGGAAATCCCATCACTATGGTTTTTCTTGTTTGAATTTGTTTGATCTTTATCTGCCTGGCATTGGCAGATAAAATACTCCAGAATGATAATTTGGTTCTGGCGCATTTATCATCGCCTCTTCTATTTAGTTTGATTCAGCAATGAATCACATTAGAATTGGATATTGCTATGATCGTAGATAGAGATTTGCTCGTGTCAAGATCAGATGAGTTGAAGGGGTGAATGAATATATTACGATCTTCTAGCTCTTGGATGACTTCTCTTTTGATGTCTTCTTCACTTTGCGGTTGCGTTGGATCAATTGCTATTGGCTCGAAGCCCCCTTTGATGATCACATCAAATTGATCGTTGTTATTGGATTTAATCGTTAAATTTAAACCTTCTTGAATCTCATTAACTCGTTTTAGATCACAGCCTGAAATGATGAGCTTCTCTCCTGATTCGTAATCAAACTGCTTGATGGTTGTGATCGATGTCTGATGATCAACGATATAGTGATCAATGCCACGACCTCCCTTCAGCGTGTCAGAACCATCCAATGCAATGAGAATATCGTTGCCACTTTTTCCGAGCAAATAATCGTCAGTACCAAATTCATCTCGATCAACCTGATCCGTTTTCCCTCCATTTAANGTATCGCTACCACCACCTCCAACAAGCAGATCAAAGCCTGATCCGCCGTTCAACCAGTCATCGCCCTGATTACCCTCTAGCAGATCAGAATGCTCCGATCCATAGATGGTGTCATTGTCGGCGCCGCCAAACAAATGGTCAATTCCACTTCCTCCATCGATTAAATCGACTCCTTGATTGCCTTCAATCCAATCATTGCCTGAAAATCCATCTAGTTGATCATCTCCATCTCCACCGTATAACCCATCATCACCATTTCCACCTTGAATGGTGTCATTCCCAGCGCGACCATCAATTAATAATTCCTCAAAAGTCTTTTTTTCGTCATGTCTCCAATGGTTAGTATCAATTTTATCATCGTGTTCAGAAAGTGCAACATCAATGACTTCAATATCATGCAATCTAATTAATGGCTCGACTGAATCATCATTTGCATTCCACCAGCCCACTAAATCTTCCGCAGAATTCTCAGCATGTTGTGCGGTAATTGGCATCGGTGAATCGATGAATGATGTCATTAATCGATCCAAGCCTTGATTGCCAGAGACTGTTGATACGATGGTTTCAAGAGAACCATCAATCTCCTTTGTGTAAATCTCACTATCTTTGTTAAATTGCACCACTTCGATTATTTCTGGATCCAGACTGAATTGGAATTCTTTAAACTCATCTTTGAGGCTGTTTGGTTGATGATGCGTTGATGGTATGGCATAAAAATCATGGAAACCATAAGCTTCGCGGAAAGTCGATTGACTTTCTNGGCGATCAAGCCCAACCACCATAATCGGTTGTGTGGTAAGAAACTGTTGAAATTCATCTGTTGTGTAGATCTCGTTAGGATCTTCGGGATTGTTTTGTTCGATAAATTGTTCCAATAACGTCTTGTAATGATGAATCATCTTTTCTCGCCATCCCCTTGGCAGGTCTGTTTCTCCTCCTTTTGGCAAAGCATGCCAAAAATCTTCACTTTTGATCGAATAATTAAGTTTATCTTGATCGATGTTTTGAAGAATCAGTTCAAAAACATCGTGATACTTGCTTCCTTGCAGATGACTGCCTGCGCCTGATGTCATTTTGTAGACATCGGATCTGGTTCTGGGGTTTAAATCCTGAAGATTGATTTTACTGGGACCAAAGGCCTCGAAAAACTCAATATTTTCAAGATTTGATTGATCTGTTAATGTCTCACTCTCGTCAACCATTACCCTCGTCTGCTTTTGTAGTTTTTCTTGAGTAGCTGTGATCTCAATAGGAACACCTAATCCTACATAAGAAACAAGATCTAGTCCTGCGCCTCCATCAATGGTGTCTTCCCCTTCTCCGGGATAAATATCGTCTTCTCCATTATTGGTTTTGATTTTATTGTTNTTAACGATAGATTGTTGTGCTCTAATGGTGTCATCTTCATTGCCTGTATANGTTGANGTATNTGTGATCAGTTTCTTCAGCGTAGGGTTGGATTAAAATATTACGTGCCCTCGGTGCATAGAATGATTGTGGTGTTTTTCGCTGAATCGTGATGGGGCCATTGGGATTACTTACTCCCCAAACCCAAGTTGAAGAACCATTCTGATCTTGCTTTTTCCATAAAACATCATCCGGTAGAAATTTATCATAGGAAGAATCGCTAATACTTTGTGTTGATAGTGCAACTTGAGCCACAGGTTGTCGCGAAGCACCACTTGAACCTTTGACATAGAGATGTATTTTGCCACTCGCTCTTTCAACTTCAAAACTGAAATCATTCGGAATCCCCTCAAAAACAATCACATCCTCTCCTAAGGTGAAATTATTGATCTTTACTTCAGTTCGCTCTTTGTCAATTTGTAAGTCAAGCGTTGCCAGGCGACTCTGATGCTTGGAGTTTAGTCGTTCTTCAAGTTTGCGCTGTACTTCTCGATTTTCTCTCAGATCTCGGACGTGTGTATTGTGAGCTTCGGCAATCTTTCTTTGACGTTCCATTTCTCCAAAGATGAGGCCTAATATTGGATCAGCAATACTTAATAATCCACTTGTGATAGGTCCTGCAAGCTTTCCTGCAGACTTCAGTAGACTTTCAACTGTTGCACCAGCATTTTTCGCTGTTTTATAAATATCATAACCCGCTTTGACTGTCTTGATTGCTGCTGATCCTCCCTTAATCATGTTTGTATTTTGAGCCGTTGCACCTGCTTGGGCAAGAGCTGATTGATGCGCTTCATTGATTGAGTCTGTGCGATCTGGTGTGGCTAATCTAAACAATTCATTCAGTGGATTGTCGTCACTAGACAAGTCTGTAAACAGATCAATGGAACGATGCGAAGTAGAATATTCAACGTTAATAATTGTTGTGTCGTTAATGCCACTCTTGTTATCAATACTCCTATTGAGCTTACTAAAGTCAACGTATTTTGTATTCATAGGTATGGAATTACGTTGTTGCACGACTTGATGCATGGAATTTGTCACTGCCTCCCTCTGTGCTTCGATGGTTAAACCTTCAAAATGATTGTTGTCGACATCATTTAACCTCCTTGTGCCGATCTCCTTGTCAATGATTTCAACATCATGGTCGGCCCGGATTGTTGAATTATTGTTTGCTTGTTCAAAGTCATAATCTTGAAAGATGGTTCTTCCTTTTTCGAGATCATCTGTCTCTGCATCAACTTCTGATCCAATAAATTTTACATTTTTGAGCACTAAGTTCTGTTTGTTTCTGCCTAACAAAGCAATCGAACCACCTAAGGCGGCGCCATTGCCTCCATGGCCTCCTAGGCCTCCATTGTCATCACCATCGTTCCCTGGCTCTCCACCATTCCATTCCCATTGATTCCAATTAGGTTTCCTTTCAGGATAGTCGGAGTCTTGACCATTTTTTCCCTTTTGAGCCAATGGACCTCCTGCTGCTCCATCTCCGGCGAATCCACCAAATTTTTGCCATCGATTAATATTGTAATTAGTTATTCCTAATGTTTTGTGATAGTTCTTTTTTAGAATTGCAGCACCGCCGCCGCCGCCCCCACCGCCACCACCACCAAAACCTCCTCGCCCACCATCACCACCTCGCCCCCAATCGTTCGGATCGAGCGATGTTTGATTATTGATCAGAGCGTATCCATTTCCTCCGTCTTTTGTCTCTTGAAAACCAACCCACTTCCAAAATGCTCCCCTTCCTCCTGCACCACCGCCACCTCCAAATCCAAATTTTCCGTCGCTTCCATCCTCTCCATACGAGTAGTTTAAATTAGTTTCTAATTCCCACTTCGTGCAATAGTGGATACCGGTAAATATACTGCGAGAACAATTAAGCGTTTTCTCTCCCTTGAGGATCCTTCCATTATTGGCTACTTTTTTTTCGATACTAGGATGCATGATCTCACCATTGTTTTTTCTTTTTCCTCCGCCTGAATAGTATCCACCCATTCCACCTTTTCCACCCATGATTGTTGCCTCAATATTGTCCTCCTCCATCGAGTCATATCTGGATGAATCTCCGCCGTTATTAAATTTGTCAGGCACTCCTTGATCACTCCTGTGTTTGCCTCTGCCACCTATGGCTTGAAGCCTTTGAAAGATCGCATTTTCGATTAATAAATCGCCATGCAGGTGAACGATGCCACCACCAGCGCCAAGTCCTCCGCCTCCGCCATTAATTGCATCTCCTCCGGCCGCAGTATTTGATGAAAAATTAACTTGATTGAGCTTGAGTGATGGTGTCGACAAATNNACATCTTTTGGTGATGTCGAACGAGTGGCTGTTTGTGAATCGTGGTAAAAATAATTAATATCGCCCACTGTCAGGATTGGAGCAGTTTTGGGGGCGGTGATGTACTTCTCGTCGTCAGGGCTTGTATTTTGATTGGTCTGGCTTATTCTGACGCCTGAGTGATGGTCGTCGCCTTTGCCTTGGTCGGCATAATCATAGGGGACAAGAATAATGTCCTGAGGCGTCGAATAATTGACGATTATATCGCTTCTATAGATATTCGGTAGAGGGCTGTAGAGTTCAATTGTCCATTTATTCATCCCTTTTTTAGTTGAGTTGTTGGCGATCTTGGGAGATTGACTGAATCGAATCTCGTATTTCCCCTGTTTTTTCTGCGTCTGTTGCAGAGCCCAGCGAAGTGTACCCACTAGTGGTTCAGCAGCTTCATTTTCACTGAAGTCACCATTGTTGGTGACCCTGATTATTTTTCTGGCTTCAGATTGTTTCGCTTCAAAGCATTTTTTGGATTCAGGATCGCAGCTGATACGATCGATGTCCTCGGCAAGCTGTTCTAGGGCAGACTGGTTCACTGACATCTAGAATGGTTGCAATGATTACCTATGAATAGCCCTCTCAGAGGGGAAGGGATCAGCTTAAGCAAAATTCTATGCATTTGATTTGAGATTTGTGTCTTGCTTAATCGCTTTCGTGTTTTTCATGGGCCAGTGGTCATCGAGCTTGAATTTCTTCGTTGCTGGCGATGGTAATCGCGTGGCAAGTTGTTGGTATCACATCAACTTTTAACATGAACATGTCTTTACATACATAGCTGAACAGCTCTCTAGGCAATTAGAAATGTTTTGGCCTGTGTATCCAGGAGATGAGTGAATCCCTTGATGAGATGACCCCTATCGAAAGGCGGTCTTTTGACCGCCTGGTGAACTTTACAGATGCCGTTGTTGCGATTGCAATTACTTTACAATTGCTTCCCTTAGTTGATATTAAACTTCCAAAGGGTGATGTTTCCATGCTGAACCTGCTGGCCGATAATTCATCGCAAATTATTGCATTTATCCTTAGTTTTGTTGTTGTGGCGATTCTCTGGGTCAAGCATAATCAGGTTTTCAATATTTTAAAGAAATCAGATGCTGTGATCTTTTGGCTCAATATTGCTTGGATGATAGGCATCGTTTTTTTGCCATGGCCGTCAGCCATGTATGGTTCTTTAAGTGATGATCAATATGTCAGCCATCTTGGTTTTGGTTTGCTCTATTGGTGGACGCTTGCCGCCATTAGTGGGATCGGCTGGTTGATTGCTCGCTATGCGTGGTCTAAGCCTGAATTGCTTGAACCATCTGCATTACATGATCTTCATCATCGACGGCGAGCCACGAATCGGGGCGCTAGTTTTTTCTTTTATCTTTTAATTCTTGGACTCGTTTCGGAGTTTCTCCCAGATTTCTTGCCTTATTTGAGTATGGGGATGATCCCCTTGAGCCTGCTCATGAAAGACAAGAAGAGCAATTGACTGGCTAGTATGATGCACCTTCTGCTTTATGATTAGTTTGATCAACCCAATTATTTGCAAGGCTGAAGCGAAGCAATTTTTTTGGTCTTTTTCTATACTTAGCTGGTTTCTACTAGGTCTCTTGGTCCCGTCCGTCGATGGGTTAACTGGTTGATTGGAACGGCTGGTTCAGCATCTGCTCGTTCTTCTAGACGTGTGGAGTTCCGTGCAATCACTTGGATTTGCTTCTTTCAAGAGAGGAGTCAAAGAAGAAGGCTGCGGGTGACTACAAAGATTTTGTTAGATGAGTCGTCAAGCTTATTCTCGAATGTTTGTAGCGTGGTTGACTTGCAGTGGTTTTGCGGCTGGTTCGCACAGCATGATGTGCCGTTTGAAGTGCATTTTCTGGCAACATCTGTTTCAGCCGAAGCGAATTAACCTAAAGGCTTTGCCTTGATCCAAGCTCTAACGATTGGTGAGATTTGTATTGCATTATTTTAAGCTGGAGCAGCAAATTTTTGGATCCAATAGGGAACGCCGCTTTCATCGTCGATCGCGAAACCAATTCCGATTTCACCAATTTCATCATTGAGAAGATTGGCACGATGACCTGGGCTGTTCATCCAAGTTTTGACGACCTGTTTTGCTGAGCCCTGTCCAGAGGCAGCATTCTCGGCAATGTAGCGCCATTTATAACCAACTTCGTTAATCCGGTCAGTTAAACTTCGACCATCACTGCTGTCATGTCCGAGATATCGTCCAACAGTATCCATGTCATTCACATGTCCCTGAGCTGCCTTGGTTAATCGTGGATTCTTTTTGAGTGGATCCAAGCCATTTCGCCGTCTCATGCGATTGGTGAAGCGGATGACTTGTTTCGCGATGACATCAAGATCTCCATGATCAATCAGTTTGAGTTTGAACTCACCGGAGCCGTTCATTGGCAACACTCTTGCGACTAAAGCATCGCCTTTAAAACGTTCGCCATCAATCGTTCCTGTTTTGCATTGATCGCTGTAGCAAGTCGATTGTTCTATTACCTCAGAACCCAATTCAACAGTAATACGTGGAGAGATGGTCTTTGATTTCAACTTCAGTGTGAAAAAGTGTCCCGCTTCTAAGTCGATATCAAACAATTGGCCAGGATCTCCTGGGCTGAGATAGCCTTGAAATGCTTTGCCTTTTTTAAGAATGAAAGTCATTGAATTCACTTCATTGATGGGGTCTTTTTAATTGGGAGCCAAACGTTGTGGGACATCTCTTATCACTTCTGTATCATCGTCGAGTTGTATCCAGTGGTCAAGCAGCAGTGCGATTGTGATCAAAGGGTGGACAGCACTGTCGTTTCAATTCGATTTTGCTTTGATTTTTGACTTGGAAGTAGCTCATTCAGAGGATTTGGGCATCGGTCTGGCTGGAGCCCAGACGTTGCCTTGCCTGAAATGATGAGGCCAGACTTCGACTGGTGAGCACGAGGTAGCTGTCATGTTCTGGATCTTGGTCGTTCTTTGCGTCTTCACCATTGGCAGTTGCCATTGGCTGGCGGGCTTGATTTCGAATCGACCCGATGCTGAGCAGGCCCGCTGGGCTTCGGTTGGTGGCGGTGCAGGTTTGGCCTACGTGTTTATTCACCTCTTGCCTGAATTAGCCAGTGGTGGGCACATGATCAGTGACGCCATGGGAATGCATCGCTATCTGCCTAGTGCGATGACCGAAAGCCTGCTGTTTCTCGTCTCCCTGTTGGGAGTGGTGATCCCCTACACGCTGGCTGTGATTAGTCAGCAGCATCCTGACCAAACCAGATGGACGGGTCCAGCCCGGTTGGTCACCTTTGCTTTGATCAATTACCTCTACGCCTATTCCCTTCCCTCACTGCTCACCACTGGTCTCAGTTATGGGCTGCTGTTCACCGTGGCCATCAGTGCCCATGTGTTGTTGGCCGATCGCACTTTGGCCCAGGATCATCCGTTGGCTTTCCGACGACGCTTCCGCTGGACCGGCAGCAGCGCTTTGATTTTGGGCAGCATCCATGCGGCTGCACTGCATCCGGTCTCCGATCTCACGTTGGCAGTCGCCACCGCTTTTGTCGGAGGTGGGCTACTGATCAGTGTGTTCCGCGAGGAAATTCCCGATGTCAAACGCTCGCGCTTGAGTTGGTTCAGCCTTGGCTTGTTCGCTATGACGGCGTTGCTTCTGTTGGCGACAGCTCGGCATGGTCATGCTTGAGCAGATTTTTTGACGACTGACGAGGGCAGACTGATCCATTGTTGAGTCGCGGCAATGCTCAGTTTTCCCTCATGACATGCATGA
>NZVB01000048.1 GCA_002701375.1 Cyanobium sp. NAT70
GACCTGATATCCCTTCTCAAGCAGCAATTCAGCCAGATAACTGCCGTCCTGGCCTGTGATGCCTGTGATCAGGGCGATCTTGGCCATGGGTGGTAAGCGTTCAGCAACGCAGTTTATGGGTCAAAATGCCGTTCAGTTGATCGTTTTGGATGGCACTCGCCCCCATTAAATCCATCTGCTGCATGGGGGCGGGTTACGTGGGAGGCCCCACCATGGCGGTGATTGCTGATCGTTGCCCGGAGATTCAGGTCACGGTGGTTGATCTCAATGCTGAGCGGATTGCCTCCTGGAATAATCCGGAACTCTCGCGCCTCCCGGTCTATGAACCCGGACTTGATGGAGTAGTTGCCAGGGCCCGAGGTCGGAACCTTCACTTCACCACTGAGGTGGATGCGGCGATTGCTGCAGCTGACATGGTGTTTTTGTCGGTGAACACGCCTACAAAGACGCGCGGGGTTGGAGCTGGACAGGCATCTGATCTGCGCTGGATTGAGGCCTGTACTCGCCAGGTGGCAGCTGCTGCTCAGGGACACACCATCGTGGTGGAGAAGAGCACCCTGCCGGTTCGCACTGCTGAAACCGTTCAAACGATCCTTGCAGCGGCCGAGCAGGGTGGTGATGGCGCCATCAAATCCTTTGCGGTGCTCTCTAATCCAGAATTCCTGGCCGAGGGCACGGCGATTGCCGATCTTGAAGCACCGGATCGGGTGTTGATTGGTGGCCAAGATGCCGATGCCCTTGAGGCCTTGGCACAGGTGTATGGCCATTGGGTTCCAGCTGAACGCATCCTGCGCACGAATCTGTGGAGTAGTGAGCTCAGCAAGCTCACTGCTAACGCCTTCCTGGCCCAGCGAGTGTCATCGATCAATTCAATCGCTGCGCTCTGTGAAACCACAGGTGCTGATGTGAAGGAAGTGGCCCGTGCCATTGGGACCGATACGCGGATTGGCTCTCGCTTCTTACAGAGCGGTCCAGGCTTTGGAGGCAGTTGCTTTCAGAAGGACATCCTCAATCTTGTGTATCTCTGTCGCCATTACGGCCTTACTGAGGTGGCTGAGTACTGGGAGCAAGTGGTGGCGCTCAACAGTTGGCAGCAACGCCGTATCGCCCGGCTGGTGGTTCAGCGACTGTTTAACACCGTGGCTGGGAAGAGGGTGGCCCTGCTGGGATTCGCATTCAAGGCTGATACGAATGACACGCGGGAATCTCCGGCGATTCGCATTGCCAAGGATCTGCTGGAAGAAGGTGCTCAGTTGAGCATTCATGACCCCAAGGTGGCTGATGAGCAAATTGTTCGTGATCTGGCTCAGCCAGCAGGTATGGGTGAATCCACTTGGCATTCCTGTATTGACCCTGTGGAGGCCTGTCAAGGAGCCGATGCCGTTTTGATTCTCACGGAGTGGCAGCAGTTTCGAACACTGGACTGGTCTGCGATTGCCACTGTTATGCGCCGTCCCGCTTGGCTGTTTGATTGTCGTGCCATCGCAGATGCTGAGGCTGCTCGAGCGGCAGGGTTGCAGATTTGGACTGTGGGAGAGGGCTGATGACATTGCGTCACCTTGTGACTGGTGGGGCTGGTTTTGTCGGTTCACACCTTGTCGATCGATTGATGCATAAGGGCGATGAAGTCTTGTGCCTGGATAACTACTTCACAGGGCGCAAGGACAACATTCGTCATTGGATCGGCCATCCAAATTTTGAGTTAATTCGTCATGACGTGACAGAGCCGATCAAGCTCGAAGTGGACCGGATTTGGCACTTGGCCTGCCCTGCTTCTCCAGTGCATTACCAGTTCAATCCCATCAAGACAGCTAAGACCAGTTTTCTTGGGACTTACAACATGTTGGGCTTAGCTCGACGTGTGGGGGCTCGTTTATTAATGGCCAGTACAAGTGAGGTCTATGGCGATCCTGAAATTCATCCTCAGCCGGAGAGTTATCGCGGCTCTGTGAGCACCATTGGGATTCGCAGCTGTTATGACGAAGGTAAGCGAATTGCAGAAACCCTCTGCTTTGATTACCGGCGTATGCATGGAGTTGAGGTGCGTGTGGCACGTATCTTCAATACCTACGGACCTCGTATGTTGGCCAATGATGGACGGGTTGTGAGTAATTTTATTGTTCAGGCTCTGAGTGGCCAACCACTCACTTTGTATGGAGAAGGAACTCAGACCCGCTCGTTTTGCTACGTCGATGACCTGGTGGAGGGTTTTTTGAGATTGATGGAAGGTGGCCACACCGGCCCGATGAATCTTGGCAACCCAGGTGAGTTCACAATCAAGCAGCTTGCTGAGTTGGTACGGGAGCGAATCAATCCTGCTCTCGACTTTGTATTCAAGCCGCTGCCACAGGATGATCCACTTCAGCGTCAGCCTGTCATTGAGCTGGCTTGTAGCGAATTAGGTTGGACACCTTCTGTCCAGCTTGCTGATGGCCTGGACCGTACGATTGCTGACTTCCGCCAGCGTCATGAAACTCCTCAAGGTGTTAACCCTTGAGTGGTTCTATTCTTGTCACCGGTGCTGCTGGTTTCATCGGTTCAGCAGTATCTGAAAGGCTGCTTCTTGGGGGCGCCTATGTTGTTGGAATTGATAATCTCAATACATATTATGACCCAGCTTTAAAACGAGCCAGGCTGCACCGAATTCAACGTCATTGCCCTACTGCTGAATGGGATTTTATTGAACAGGATGTGGCCGATCGTGAGGCGATGGCACAGCTCTTTGAAACTGTGGCGCCTAAGGCTGTAATTCATCTTGCTGCCCAGGCTGGAGTGCGCTATTCACTTGCAAATCCTGGTGCCTACGTTCACAGCAATCTGATTGGTTTTGGTCATATTCTTGAGGGTTGCCGCCATCAGAAGGTGGAGCATTTGGTGTATGCCTCCAGTAGTTCGGTGTACGGCGGAAACCGTAATTTGCCATTTACTGAATCGCAGCCCGTGAATCATCCCGTGAGTCTTTATGCTGCGACTAAGAAAGCAAATGAGTTGATGGCGCACAGCTATAGTCATCTTTATGAATTGCCCGCGACGGGCTTGCGCTTTTTTACCGTCTATGGCCCATGGGGACGACCTGATATGGCACCCATGTTATTTGCCAAGGCGATTCTGGCTGGAGAGCCTATTCGGGTCTTCAATAATGGGGATATGTCTCGTGACTTTACTTACATTGATGATATTGTTGAGGGGGTTATACGTGTGCTCAACAAGCCAGCAACTGCTTGTGCATCTTTCAATCCCGCCTCACCAGATGCTGCTCGTAGTTGGGCTCCTCATCGCATCTTTAATATTGGCAATAGTAACCCAACAAGACTTTTGGATTTCATCGCGGCTCTAGAGCAGTCTTTTGGTTATGAGGCAATCAAGCAGTTTGAACCCATGCAACCGGGTGATGTTCAGGCAACAGCTGCTGATACGCACCTCTTAGAAGAATGGATTGGATTCAGGCCTTCAACATCTATTGTTCAGGGTGTCAGTCGTTTTGCGGAGTGGTATCGCGAGTTTTATGGTTATTGATGCCCTGTTGACGAGAGTTAACCGTCGAATATTAGCCTCTCCTGCTAACAGGCTAATTGTTCAGACAGCTCGTGAGCAATGGCGGTTTGTTTGTGCAGGTCTTCTTACGGCTTTCGTTGGTGCCTTGAGTGAAGGAGTTACCTTAGCGATTATCTTTTTGGCAGTTGATGTCTTGACTGGTGCCAGGACTTCACTGGCTATTCCTAGCCTGGGTTCAACACCATGGATTTTCCCAGCTTCGGGTTCTGCCTTAGTCGTATGGCTGATGGTTTTTGCTGTTCTAGCTCAATCACTTCAGTCGTTTATGCGTTATGGGAACAAGGTTTCTGTTGGATATCTTGCTGCCCGTTGCCGCGCCCGTATTTCTTCTCTGATACATGACCATATCTTGAGCTTCAGTTTCAGTTGTGCAAGTCAGTACAAAATTGGTGAATTGACTAGTTTTGCTTCTGCTGCACCGTCTGCAGTTCAGGTACAGATTGAGACGATAAGTGATCTTGTTGTCGGCTTTTTGATGTTGTTGGTGTATTTATCGGTCTTGATTAAAATTTCCCCTTGGTTGCTCCTTGCCGCCGCGTTGCTCGCATTAGTAATAACATCATTTCAAAAGTTTCTTGAACCACGTATACGAGGTGGTGCACAACGCCAGATAGGTATTGCTCAAGTTGTAAGTGCTCGTGCTGTTGAGGATTATCAAGCGCTTCGACTTCTTCATAGTTCCGGTCAGCTCACCATGGCTCAGGAACGCTACCGGGCTCTTATGACAGAGATGGAGTCCGCATTTCGTGCACAATCTCGCAGGCTTGCCGTCCTTGAGCCAATTTCTTCATTATTGCCGACAGTTGCCATTGCTCTAATTGTCAGTCTTAGTCTCGTACTTGTTGGGGCTGAAGCCTCTCGCGTATTACCTGGGTTGGTCACCTTCGTTTTGGCTCTCCAAAGGTTGAATGTCAGATTGACTGGAGTATCAAATGGGCTGAACTCTCTTGCAGATAATTCTGGGCGCTTAAATCTTGTCAATCGTATCCTTGATTCGTCAGATAAGCAATTTCTGCGGACATCAGGTCGACCGCTTGATGGGCCTCTCAAGTTCATTGAATTCCGTAAGGTTGAACTTGTGTATCGCGATAGTCCTGCTGCTGCCTTACAGCATATTTCATTTACTGCATCGGCAGGACAGGTTATTGCCTTGGTCGGGCCAAGCGGTGCTGGGAAAAGCTCAATAGCTGATTTGTTGGTTGGACTCTATGAGCCAACATCTGGAGCCATTTTGATTAATGGCTCATCGATTCTCAACCTGGAAATGGAGAGTTGGAGGCAGGGTTTGGGGATTGTCAGCCAGGACACCTTTTTGTTTAACGCTTCTATCGCCGAAAACCTTACTTTTGGGCTTCAGGATGTCTCTTTAGAAGAGATTTATTGTGCGGCCCATAGAGCCCAAGCGGCTGGATTTATTGATGCACTGCCTAAAGGTTATGATACACAAGTTGGAGAGCGTGGTTACCGCCTTTCTGGTGGTCAACGTCAGCGACTGTCTTTGGCAAGAGCTTTATTGCGTCAGCCTGAATTGTTGATTCTTGATGAGGCAACTAGTGCTTTGGATACTGAGAGTGAACGGTTGGTCCAGGAAGCAATTCAGCAGATTCAAAGTGACTGTATTGTTTTGGTCATCGCTCACCGACTTAGTACAATTGTGAACGCTGATAAGATCCTGGTGATGGATCAGGGCTCTATAATTGAGCATGGGTCTCACCAGAAGCTAATTGCTGAAGAAGGCCTATATCATCGGCTTTGGTTGCAGCAGTCTCTGGCTCCTCTTGGCTGATGAGGCGGTTTGAAATTGCGGTGACTTGGGGATTAAAAGAGGCTGCTTATTCCGGCAGCCCATTAATGCCTTCATTGGAAGAGACTTTCCCAAGTCAATTGAGCGAGTTGCGGCAAGCTGTTGCTCATGTTCACTCACTACACGGTAGTGAAATAAGTTTTTACTGGTGCTTCCCTTTTTGGGTTTTAGCGACTCATCTCTTGTCGCGGGAAATACTTATATCTGGGTTATTTGATTTTGAGAGACTTGGTCGAAGGCCAAATCTAATTATCTTGGTCGACCTTCCGCAAAAACGGGCTGAATTAGAGAAGATTTTAAATTGCCATCCTGGCGTTCCAGTGGTCTTGATGGTGGCTGAGACTCCCTTGGAGCGTCAGGCTCAACACCATCGCATTAATCTTGAAGGATTCGCGGCTGTAGTGAGCTATAACCACCAGCTCATGAGCCAATGTTCTAATGGCTTTTTTGGCAATCTCCCTTTTCGCTTTCATCGTTCGGCTGAGGTGGAACGTCTGCGGCGACAGTCTCCACTAAGCCGACGTCATCGCTGCACGTATGTGGGCAATGCTCACAGTAGTGGTTGGCGGCGTAATTATCAGTATGAGCTTGGTTGGCGTGGTTGGCCCTTGTTATGGCAATACCTCCAGGGGTGGCGATTGCCCATGTCTGCGGCTTGGTGTGATGAATGGTATGGGGGGTATAGAGCTCGTGCTTCAGCAGTTGTAGCGGCCCAAAGAGTGTTTGGTGATGGCTTGTGGCTTAGTGGTCGTGGTTGGGCTTCTGGTGGTAGTGGATGGCTTAGTCGTTGGTTTCCAGATCGGCGTCTGTGCTTGTCAAGTCAAGGCTTGGGGCTTCACCCAGGCAGCAAGATTGATCTGCTTTGCGATTCCACCTTCACATTGGTTTGCGAGAACTATCTGGGGGAGCCTGGCTACATCTCCGAGAAGGTATTTGACGCCATGGTGGCTGGCAGCATTCCGATATACATCGGGGCCAAGCGTGCTCTTTCGGTTCAGTTGCGAGATCTTGTGATTGATCTCAGCGATCTGCCTCGTCATGTGTTGCATTCCAGTCATCGCTTGGCGAGGCTTCTTCGCGAGGTGGCCTGTATTCCGGAGCATGAACTCCAGGATCGTCAGCAGCGTTGCCTGGTGTTCATGGATCGCTATTACGAAGAACAGTTCGGCCTGAGCCCATTCCTGCATGCCTTCGACCAAGTCCTAGAGAGCCTGATTGATGCGGATTTTGCTGATTGTTGATCCGGAGAATCCGGTCCCTCCATGCCATTACGGCGGCACTGAACGCGTAGCAGATCTGTTGGCTCATGAATGGAGTCGACGTGGCTGCATCGTGGATGTAATGGCTGGCCCTGGATCTAGGCATTACAGCGGCCGGTTGCATCTGCATCGAGCACCTGGAGCTGGCTATCCCAGCCGTGTGCGTCGCAAGGTGCAATTTCAGCTCCAGAGCCTTTGGGCAGCCCGTGATTGTGATGTGGTTTGCAATTTTGGCCGCTTTGATTATCTCGAGGCTCTTCTGCGGATGGGTAAGCCTGTGATGCATACGTTCCACAACCCTATTGATCAAGCTCAAGTCGATGCCGCTGAACAGCTAGCACGATCGTCTGCTGTGCTCTTTCACTGCATCAGCGCGCATCAACACAATCAGGCCATCTTCCGCCGCCCTACAAGGGTGATCCCAAATCCAATAGATGCCCATCTCTATCGAGAAGGTTTAGAAGACCGCAGGTATCTGGCTTTTTTAGGTCGGCTAACTCGGAATAAAGGCGTTGATGTGGCGATCCGTGCAGCTCGCCAGGCCGGCCGTCTGCTGTTGCTTGCCGGTCCTGTGCCAGCCGAGCCTGGAGCCCAAAAGTTTTTTAATGCTGTGGTGCAACCGGCGCTTGATCGGGGCGAAGCCCGCTGGTTGGGACCAGTAGATGATGCAGGCAAGCAGGAGCTGCTTGGCGGAGCAGAAGCCTTGCTCTTTCCGATCCGTTGGGATGAGCCCTTCGGCTTGGTGATGATCGAGGCGCTTGCCTGCGGTGCTCCTGTGATCGCGACGCGAAGGGCTTCCACTCCTGAAGTGATTCGCCATGGAATAACAGGCTTTCTCTGTGATCCAGCAGAGCCAGATCCGGCATCTTTTGTTGAAGCGATTCGGCGGCTGCCCCAACTGGATCGCCGTCAGTGCCGCCTTGATGTGATGCGTCGTTTCAGTGTCAAGGCCATTGGCGGCAGGCTACTGATGGCTTTGGAAGCTCTGGCTGCCGGAGAGATGCAGGTTGAAAACTCTGCATAGGATCACGGAGTCTTGATGAAGCCGATGCGGCGATCCCGAAACGAGCCGGTGGATGTGCTGATTGTGCTGATGTCTCTTGTGGCGGAGGGAACCCCGCAACTGGCATTGCAATTAGCTCGACAGTGGCAGCAGGACGGTTTGCGGGTGGAGGTGATGGTGATGCAGCCTGAGCCGCAAGACATGCAGGCCGAATTTCAGGCGCTGGGGTTGTCGTTGCATTGGGTCGAGCTGGGCGGAGGCCTACGACGCTATTGGGCATTGCTATGGCAAAGCTTTCGCCTTTGTCGGAGACGCAGAGTACGCAGTGTGATGAGTTTCCCGCTCGGTTGGCATGCCTTTGCGGCGATGGGTGCCCGCCTCGCTGGTGTTCCCCGTATTTGTGCCTATGTGGGCAATCCTCCGCCGATTTGGACTGGTGCTGCTTTTCAGAAGTTCAGGCTGATGGTGCAGTTGGGTAGGCCTTTTACTCACCGGCTGATCTGCTGCTCTAGGTATCTGCTGGAACTCACCCTGCGGGACTTTCAAGTGGGTCTGCGGGAAGCGACGGTGATATACAACTCCTGTGATCTGGATGCTTTTAGCAGCACACCACCTCCGCAAAAGCGGTCTCACCAGCCGCCACGCCTGGCAATGACCGCACGGTTGGAGGTGCACAAAGATCAGCCCACGCTAATCCGTGCAGCTGAGCTGTTAAAGAACCAGGGTCGGCCGGTCGAGGTCTGGCTAATTGGTGAGGGCAGCCGTCGGCGGGAACTTGAGGACTTAATCAAGCAGCATGAGGTAGAGGATTATGTGCATCTGCTGGGATCTCGCCGGGATGTGCCGGCCTTGCTGAGCAAGTGCGACTTGTTTGTGTTTCANGCCTTNCGNGATGAAGGNTTTGGAATTGCCTTGGCTGAGGCGATGGCGGCTCGCCTTCCNATCGTTGCCACCGATGTGGGTGCCTGTCAGGAGGTGCTTGAGCAGGGNNGATGNGGTCTGCTCGTNGCTGAGCAGGATCCTGCAGCGATGGCTGCNGGAATTCTNCANGCTCTTGATCAGCCTCAGCTGACAGCTACANGGACTCAGGCTGCTTATCAACGGGCTATGGCTGAGTTNTCGGTACCGGAGAGTGCAGTGGCCTATGGNCGTGAACTNGGCGTGGTGCACTNAGCCATGCGCGTTNTCCATGTGCTTCAGGGCCTGCATGNAGCAGGCATCGAGCATCTGGCTTTGCAGCTGATTGCCCATCCGCCATTTGATGTGCAGGGAGTCTTGCTGAATCTGGACAGCTCAGCTCAGGACCTGCGTCCGGCTTTTGAACGTGAAGTGGAGATTGGACACCTGAGGGCAATTCTCGATTGCTCCAAAGCAGATGGATTTCGTCTTCTTTTTAGCTGCTGGCAAATCTTTCGGAGGGAGCGTGCTCAGGCCGTGGTGCTTTACCCCTTCAGTCGGCCGATGCTTTGGGTGGCTCTGGCGGCCCGGATAGCTGGTGTTCGACAGCTGCGGGTGCATGTCGGTAACGCGGTGCCAATAGCACCATCTCAACGGGCCCGCTGGCTGAAANTATTGCGGTGGTTCCATCGGTTCGATGTAGTGGCCCTGCCTTGCAGTGAGGCCGTTGCCCGTAGTTTTGACCCTCTTCCCTCGGGCCTCAGGCTCGGCCCGATTGTGCCCAACGGTTGTGATTGCCGCGCTATACGCAAGAGGGCGGCTGCAGCTAGGCGAGAGAGCCTTGCCACTTTTCGAGTGCTGCTGATGGTGGCCCGGCTGGATGCCATCAAGGATCAGCCAACGCTCCTGCGTGCATTTGCTATGGCAAAGCTGCCCGGTTGGCAGCTGCAGCTGGTGGGAGATGGACCTCGCCGCTCTGAGCTCGAAGCGCTTATCGCTGATCTTGGCCTTGATGCTGAGGTTCGCTGTCTTGGCCGTCGCACTGATGTGCCGGAGCTTTTGGGACAAGCTGACCTGTTTGCTTTCTCCACCACGGCTGCCGAGGGCTTCGGCATCGCTCTTGTGGAGGCGATGGCCGCTGGCTTGCCGGTGATGGCATCCGATGTGCCGGCGTGCCGAGAGCTTCTGGCTGATGGCACTGCCGGAGTGTTGGTACCGGCGGCTGATGTGAGCGCATGGACTCAGACACTTGAGACCTTGATGGGTGATGAGGGGGCCAGGCAGCGGCTTTCGTTGGCGGCAAGAGAGCATGCCAATCGCTATGGGATTGAGGCCTGTGCTGGCAGTTGGTACGCGGAGCTGATCCGATGACCCATCAGCTGCTCTGCTGCGGCGATGCCACTGCTCTGGCTACTTGGAGCAATATCCCCTTCTTCGTTTTGCAGGCTGGGCGACAACAGGGGCTGCTCAGCTCAGGGCTTGTGTTGAGGCCCCAGCGCTTGCAGTGGCAGGGCCGGTTTTGGAATTTCCAGCAGTGGCTGCGCACCGGACGTCCTGGCGGTTTCCAGTACTGCGAGTGGTTTCTACGCAGCCTGTGGCATCAGGTTGAACTAGATCCTGTGGTGGCTGAGGGGCCGCGACGGTTGCTCAGCCACTTTCCTTTGCTGCCTCCTTTCCCATGGCCGAATGATTGGGAGGTCAGCTTTTACATCGATGCCACNACCAGGCAGGTGTTTGATGATTACGGCGCTGGATCACGCATTGCTCCGGAGTTGCAACGGGCGGTGCTGCGGCGGGAGCAAGCGGCCTATGCAGCCGCCAAGGCCGTGATCACCATGTCCGAATGGGCCGCGGACTCGGTCCGTCGTGACTACGGCATTGCTGCTGAACGAGTGCATGTGGTCCCTGGGGGAGCCAACCTGGATGAGCAGGCGCTGGCCTCGCTGCCTTGCATGGATCTACCGCCTGAACCAAGCCTGCAGCAGCCCCTGAGACTGGGCTTTCTCGGTAAGGACTGGGAGCGGAAGGGCGGTCCATTTGTGCTGTCGGTGGCAGAGGCGTTACGGCTGATTGGGATTCCAGCTGTGGTGCGTGCCATTGGCCCTTCCGTCCAAGCTTTGCCTGACAGTCCCTTGTTGCAGCCGTTGGGGTTTATCAGTAAGCGAACAGCCATGGCTGAGTTCGTCAGAGAGTTGCGCAGCTGGCATTTCGGCACTCTTTTTTCCAGCTGCGAAGCTTTCGGCATTTCCAATCGTGAGTGTCTGCGCCTCGGCATTCCTGTGCTGGCCCATGCCACTGGAGGAATCCCATCCACCTTCACAGGTCTTGGCTGCGGACATCTGTTCCCCGCTCATCCCTCAGCCGAACATGTCGCTCATTGGATTCAGGAGCAACTCACTCCCTACAGCGGCTACTTGGGATTGCGTGCTGGTCTGGTGGATCGCAGCGCAGAGTTTTCTTGGATCGCAGCTGTGGAGCGGCTTCAGGAGATTCTGGGCTAATGGGAATAGTCACAGCTGCAGCAGGTCGACGTGACGGCTACCAGATTCCTGTTGCCTTGGCAGAAGCAGGTCTGCTCGAGTGTCATGTCACCGACCAGTACCTTCCTGACTGGCTGCAGCCGTTAGTAGCCGAAAGCGCAAAGCTCAGCGGTGCTAGCTCTCTGTCGGCTCTCTCCCGTAGGCATCATCCGCAACTTCCTTCTCGTCGGGTTCATTGCAGCCGTCGACTTCTATTGACAAAGGTGGCCCAACGTTTTCGTCCTGCTCTCCAGACGCGATGGAGTGATGATCAGGATCCAATCAGTTGGAGCACCCTCAGGGTGGCCAAGCAATATGACGCCGCTTTGCTGCTGCATATGGGGTATGCCCATTACGCGTTTATGGCTGAACCTCGGCAGCGGCGGCGGCGCGGACTGGTGCAATACCACCCCCATATCAAGGAGAGTGCTCGCATTCTTCAAAACGACTTGAAGCGCTATCCGGCCCTTAGTGATGCGAGAGAAGAACTGCGGATTGATGCCAGGGATCATTCCAACCAAGACGAGCTGGAGCGGGCTGATCTGGTGATCTGTAACAGCAGTTTCACAGCCAGTACCTGTCAGCTTCTTGGGGTGGAAGCGAAGCGGTTAAGGGTGATTCCATTTGGCATCAATCCACAGCCATCTTCCCCCTCCTCACATCCGCCAGGTCACTTGAAGGGTTCATGTCGTTTTCTCTTTGTGGGTAGCGGGCTGCATCGCAAGGGCCTTCATCACCTGCTCGAGGCTTGGCAGCAGGCAAGACTGCGACACTCCACTCTTACCTTGGTTTGCCGCCAAATTGACCCGCAGATCCGCACCAACTTCAGCCTCAGCGAGGGGGTCGAACTACTTCCAGTCGTTGGCGAGCTGGAGCTCGAAAAGCTCTATCGGAGGGCCGATGTGTTCGTGATGCCCTCATTGGTCGAGGGCTTTGGATATGTATACCTCGAGGCTTTAGCGCGGGGCTGTTTTTGCCTCGGTACAAGAAACACTGGCTTGCCCGATGTATCTGACGCGAGATCAGCCAAGTTGGTCCCACCAGCTGATCCGCATGCCCTGGCGCAAGCTCTTCAAGATTTGGAGACCAGGGCTTTTACAGAGGGTTTTGATCGAAAGTCCATTGCTGCTGCTGTCAACCCATGGTCCTGGAAACGTTTTCGTCAGCAGCTCGTCTCATCAGCTCAGGAGCTTGTTCCTGAGAGGGCTGGTTGATGTCGGTCCTCCCGATTAAACCTGTGCTGCTTGCTTTGCACCGCGTGGGGCCATATCACCATGCCCGTTTCAAGGCAGCCTCTGCTGTCCTGGATCAACCCCTAAGGGTCCTAGAGACCCGCCCCGATTCGCAGGAATATCCNTGGAACTCTGAATCGGCTAAGGGCTCGTACACGATTCTGCGATTGAAGGGTGCTCTGAATCCGGAGCAGGATCCGCCTCGGAGAATTCTGCGACAACAGTTGCAGAGTTTGATCACTGCGAATGTGCCTGAGGTGATTGTCACTGTCGGTTGGGCCGACGCTGCTTACCTAGAGCTGCTTTGGCTCGCTCAGGGATGTGGTATCCCACTGGTGGTGGTGAGTGATAGCCGCATCATCGATATGCCACGTCATCCCTTCAAGGAATGGCTTAAGAGTCAGCTGTTGCATGGATATAGCGCTGCACTGGTGGCTGGTTCCCAGAGCCGNCAGTANTTGTTGAAGCTTGGTTTCAATGCTGAGGCCATCTTCCAGCCATGGGATGTGGTCGACAACCTTCTATTTGCCCAGATGGCGGCTCAAATGCCTCCTCCTCCTCCTCAGGAAAGACCCTTCCTCTGTGTGGGCCGTTTTATTTCTGAGAAGAATCATGCACTATTGCTGAGGGCTTTTCGCATGTATCAGCTGCAGGGTGGCTCTCGCCCCCTTTTGATTGTGGGCTGTGGCCTGCTGGAGAGCGAGATCCTTGGTGGCTGCGCTGATCTTCCAGACCCTGGCGCCGTTTCTGTCGTTCCATTCGAACAACTTGAACAACTTGGCTTGCGTTATGCACAGGCCCATGCGCTGATTCTTCCTAGCCAAAAGGACACGTGGGGGCTGGTAGTTAACGAGGCGATGGCGGCGGGCCTGCCGGTGATCGTCAGTAGTGCCTGCGGTTGTGAGGTGGATCTGGTGGAGGAGGGTGTCACTGGTTGGCGATTTGAAGCAAATGCCCCACAGCAGTTAGTCGATTGTCTTAGGCGGACTGATCAGCAAAGCCCAGAGGCCCGAGAACTGATGATCAAAGCGGCGAGGTTGCGACTGGCGGATTTCAGTCTGGATGCCTTTGCCAATGGACTTCGCCAGGCCTGCGAGCATGCTCTTGCCTGCCATGCCCCTTCGCTTCGCAGTCGGCTATTGGCTCGTCTGCTTCAGCAAGGTCGTTGATTTCAATGCCGTTTTCTCTTACTGAATCCCTGGTGGTCATGGGCTTGATCGCTCTGATGGGATTGGAGTGCTTCATAGCAATCCGATCAAGGTCTTGGGTCCAGATNTACCGACCCACTCTCTTTGTGGCTGTCGTCTTGGCTTTTTACGCCCTCGTCGGCCCAATTAGGGCGGTTCTTTCCTCGGGTGAATCGGCAAACTTTATCGGAACATCTGGAACGCTTTATCGGGGACTTGATCATCGATCTTATTTGCTCTGGGGTTGGGTTGGAGCATTGGTATTTTATGGATCACTGCTCGCTGGTTTCTACATTGTCCGCTTAAGGCTTGAACCAAAGAGACTCATGCGGAGTTCGAATTTGCGCAAGATTCGTCGCTGGGGAAGAGCTCTCTGTTGGATCGGAATATCGATGTATGCCCTTGTACAAGGCCCAGGCCTTTTGGTGTTGCTAAACCCGCTGGCATCTCAATCAGTAGATATAAGTTGGTTTGGATTTAGTGGATTTGAAATGGGCCCTTTTCGGAACTATTTTCTTCTAGCTATAAATCTTCTGATACCTGGAATTGTGCTTCAGTTTGCTGTGTGGTTGAGACAGCGAAAGAGCCTTTGGGTGGTTTTGTCCTGGTTCGGTGTTGCTTCTCTGATTTATCTCTCAGAGGCGTTTCGGTATCGCATTCTCTTGTTGTTGATCCCAATGCTTTTGCTGTGGTTTTTCTACAATAAGAGGCGGCCAATGCTGGTAGCAATGCTCCTATTTATGGTTGCTTTTATTGCTTTAAATGGTGTTGTGGGTGCTGCGCGAACGCGATTACGCGGACTGGATCTAGATCAGGTTTCTGGCTATACACCGCAGCAGCTTATTCAGGCAAGTTTTGAAGAATCAGGAGTTTTCTTCACTACATCAGTGGTGATAAGTTCAGTTCCTGACCGGTATCCATTTATTGGCTTTGAGCCGGTGAGTACAACTCTGCTTCACCCAATTCCACGTCAGCTGCTTCCGAGTAAGCCGGTTGGTAATTATGGAAAGAGATACACCGACCCAATCTATAATCTTGGGTACTTTTCTGGTGTGACGATTCTGGGATATGGCGAATACTATTTAATGTTTGGATGGTTTTCTGTTGTCGCTGCTGGGTTTTTGATTGGTGCTTTGTTGCGTCAGCTCTGGACATGGTTCCTCTGGCGTCAATATGAGCCGCTTGCGCAGTCAATTTATCTGCTAAGTGCGTCGTATTTGTATGTTGTTATCAGTCGTGGCTATTTGCCCCAGGTTGTGATGCTGTATGTCTTTAGTGTTCTGCCTCTGTTCTGTGTCTACTGGCGTTTATCTGGTAGCCGCTGATGTTAATCAAGCCGCTTCATTTGTCACATTCAGTACGTCATGGTGATGGCGGCATTGCATTTGCTGTAGGCGATCTCATCGCGTCGCAACAGTCTATGGGCTTGTATTCACGTTGGCTCTCGGCTGATCGTTATCCACCTTGGGGGCGAGATCATTATTTTGCTAGAGCTGTGATGCAATCTGGCGCATCAGTGCTCCATTGCCACGGTCTTTGGAGAACTCAAACGCGCGTTGCTCGTCGTCTTATGGCTGAGGGATTTCCCTGTCTAGTTGCACCTCATGGGATGATGGATGATTGGGCGATGGCTCATTCTTCTTGGAAGAAAGAGATTGTCTGGCGTTTGTGGGAGGGAAGTGCTCTCAAGTCAGCAGCTTGTTTGCATGCATTNTGTGATTCAGAAGCACGCTCCATTCGGCGTCGATTGCCTGATCAGCCTATTGCTGTGATTCCCAATGGAGTTAATACTCCCGATAGCATGACCTACTCGCGGAAATTATTGCCTTGGAGTCGTGATATTCCTGAAAGTGAGAAGGTGCTGTTGTTTTTAGGTCGTTTTCATCAAAAAAAAGGTCTTGAGCCCTTGATGACGGCTTGGCAATCAGTAATTGAGGATGCACGCCGCATGGGTTGGTGGCTCGTCTGCATTGGTTTTGGTGATGAAGGAAAATTCGAGAGTCAGTTGCGAGCCTTCCCTGTCGAGCGCTGTCGTGCCTATGGGGCGGTATTTGCTGAGCAAAAAGCGGCAACTTATCAGCATGCATCTGGGTTCATCTTGCCTTCCTATTCTGAGGGCTTGCCGATGGCTGCCCTTGAGGCAATGTCTCAAGGGCTTCCGTGTCTGCTCAGCTCAGCCTGCAATTTGCCTGAAGCATTTGCTGCTGGTGCTGCGGTACCTGCGGAGCCGGAGAGCTCCAGCCTGATCGACTCACTAAGGCTTTTCTTTTCTATGGCAGATCAAGCCCGTCAGCTGATGGGAAGAAATGGACGTTGTTTGACAGAGACTCGTTTTCATTGGAATCAGATTGCCCACATGACACATGAGGTCTATGGCTGGATTTTGAATGGAGGGCCAGCCCCTGCTTGTGTTCAACTCTCAGGGGTTAATTGCTAATGGTGAGAATTCTTACATTGACTGACTCTCTGAGTGAGCGAGCTGGAGGGTTGTCTCACGCCACAATCAATCTTGCTCAAAGTGCTGCAAGGCAATGGCCGAGTGCAGAGTTTTTGATTGTGTCTCAACAAGATGGCTCAGAGATTCAGTGCATTGATCAGTACCTTCCCAATCTGACGGTACAAGCTGTTCCGTGCTTGCGAAATAAGCTTTTCCCATGGTCTCGAGGTTTGGCTCAAACTGTAGAAGCTTTGTGTCCTGATCTCATTCATCTGCGAGGTCTTTGGCGGCAGCCCAGCTTGGTTAGTCTTCATTGGAAAAAGAGTCATCCTGAGAAGCCTCTTATTGTTCAAACAGCAGGGATGCTTGAGCCTTGGGCACGCTCAAGAAAACGCTGGTTGAAATCTGTTTATTATCGGATTATTGAACAACAGCTTATCGATAACTGCGATCTAATTCATGCTACGTCTGAGCAGGAAGTTCACACTTTGCAGCGCTTAGGCATTGATAAGTCACGTATTGCTCTTGTGGAGGAAGGAGTGTTTCTTCCGCCACGTCAATCCATGGATTTTCGTCCTTCTGGATCGCCCCGTAAGCTGCTTTTCCTTTCTCGTCTTCATCCAGTGAAAGGCCTTGAGCTCCTGCTCGAGGCCTTGTCGATGCTGCGACCTCGAGGTTGGATTTGTCAGATTGTGGGTATGGGGCAACCCGACTATGAATTGCACCTCAAGCAGCAGGTCTCCCATTTGAATCTGGGTGACCTTGTCCACTTTTCTGGGCCNCTNTCAGGCGAAGCCAAGCAGCGTGCCTTGGCAGAGGCNGATGCGTTTGTGCTGCCCTCCTTTAGTGAGAGTTTTGGCATTGCTATTGCCGAAGCCATGTCTTGGGGCCTACCTGTTATTACNACGACGTCAACGCCTTGGCNGGTTCTGGCTGATCAGGCATTGGGCTGGTGGGTTCCGCCTTCCCTTAATGATCTAAGTGAAGCTTTGTTTGATCTTTTCCAAAGTTCTGATTCCAGATTGACCTTGATGGGTTCGCGTTCACGCCAGTACATTGCTCAGCATTATGACTGGATGGTGATCAGTCAGAGGATGTCGACAATCTATAAATCTCTTCTGTCGTGTGCTTGATGAGTGGATCGCCTCAGATCAGTGTTGTCATTGCGGCCTTTAGGGCTGTGGAGAATCTGCCTAACGCGATCGCTAGCGTGCTGGATCAGCCAGATGTGAGTAGTGAGTTGATTGTAATTGATGGCGCTAGTGAGGATGGAACCGTGGAGTTATTGGAGTCATATGGCGAACGGATTACAGCGTGGCTTAGTGAGCCCGATCAAGGGATTTATGATGCTTGGAATAAGGGTCTCGTGTTGGCTCAAGGGCAATGGATTGCATTTCTCGGGGCTGATGATGTTTTCATTCCAGGTTCTCTGGCTTATTATCAGTATTTTGTTGGCAATCATCCTGATTTGGACTATGTGTCATCGCGCTTGCGCTTAATTCATCAGAATGGTCGTTCGCAAATTATTGGACAAGCCTGGTCATGGCCAATTTTCCGCCATTATATGAATGTTGCACATGTAGGATCTCTACATCATCGACGCCTGTTTGAGCGTCACGGTGGCTTTGATAGTACATGGAAAATTTGTGGCGATTATGAGTTTCTTCTACGCTCTGGTGCGCAGCTGCGAGCGGGCTTTATTGATGAAGTTCTTGTGGAGATGGCGGCAGGAGGCATTAGTGCTTCTTCCACTCGAGGCATCAGTGAAACTCTACGGATCAAGCTTTGCTTGGCTTCTGTTGGTGTCATCCAGGCCTGGCTTGATTTCTTTGAGGCCTGGTTGAAGTGGCACGTTCGCCGCTTCATTCGAATACTGCACAGCCGATGTTGCAGTCACCGGCTCCGTTTGAACCAACGTCTGGGATTGTTTTGATGGAGAAGCAGCTCTTGCAGCAATATGTCCCTCCCGCAGATTGGAATCGGGGCAGCATGCTTCTTCGCTTTGGCTGGTTCCTGCTCGGTAAGCCGTTGTTGGCTTCCTGGTTGCCTGGCACGGCCTGGCGTAAGCAGCTTCTGAGGTTGTTCGGGGCCCGTCTTGGTCGTGGGGGACGTGTGAAACCACGTGTGCATATCACCAGCCCCTGGATGTTGAGGGTTGGTGATCATTGTTGGCTGGGTGAGGACCTTTGGATCGATAACCTGGCCCCAGTGGTGATTGGCGACCAGGTCTGTTTGTCCCAGGGGGTTTATCTATGCACTGGCAATCACGACTATCGATCTTCAACGTTTGATCTGCGTCTTGGTTCGATCACGATTAACGATCAGGTGTGGATTGCCTCGAAAGCTGTTCTGGCACCGGGGACCCAGGTGGAGGTAGGTGCTGTTGTCGTGCTTGGAGCAGTTGTAAGCGGAGTGGTACCAGCTGGTGCGATTGTGCGTGGCAATCCTGCAGTTGTGGTGGGCCAGCGCTGACGATGCCTTCTTTGTTGATCGTGGTGCCCACGCTCGATTCCCACTTGCTGCTCCCCCAACTCCTGGAGTCGCTACAACAACAATCTTGGACCTCGTGGCGGGTGCAATTTATCGACGGACCTTCGGGGTTCGAGCATCGGCAGTGGTTGGAGCGTTGCTGCCTGGTAGAGCCTCGTTGTCATTGGGTGCAGCAGGTTTCAAACCATCCTGGGATCTTTGGCGCAATGAGCCAGGGCTTCACAATGGCCCAGCCTGATGATTGGGTGCTCTTCTGGGGTTCGGATGACTGGGCAGCAGCACCGGATGTGTTAAGTCAATTAATCACTTCTGTTACCGCCCAGGATCCCCTGCAATCCAGCCCAGATCTGGTGGTGTGTAGAGGTCGATATGTAAATTCGCAAGGACGGCTTGGCAGGCGTACTGCTTTCGGAATGCTTCCGGATTCGAGCCGTGCTGACCGTGCTCCCTCGCACGATCTCAATGCTGGTGGGTATCGGCGTCGTCTTTTTCTGGGCGCAACGCCTCCCCATCAGGCGACCCTGTTTGGCCCCGGGGCAATCAGGCGACTTCAGTCCTATCACGAGGGTCTGCGTCTTACTGCAGATCTGGATTATTTCCTCCGTCTAAGCCGTATGGAGTCCTTACGGATTCGCCTCTTTGATCTTGAGCTTGTCCATATGGCCGATGCTGGAGTCAGCGGTCAGCAGACGCGCCGGCGATTACAGGAGGTGCATTTCTGTTATCGCTCTGCTTTTGGCTGGAGCTGGTGGGTTCCTTTCTTGACTCGTTATGNCCGCCGGTTGATGANCCGGTTTGTTCATTCATGAGGATTCATTTGCTGGGTGCATCCACACCGACGGGTGCTGCCTTCCGAAAGCTGTCTTCTAAGCAAGCTTCTGGTGTGGAGTTGGTGGCCTATTCCCGTTCAGATCCGGCAATGGAGCGGCTGAATCTGTGCGATCCATCCAGCCTCACTTCCATGGTCTGCCGTACAGGGGATGTGTTGATCAGCTTCGCCCCGATCTGGTTATTGGCTGCGTTTGTTCAACACGCGCGGCGACTAAGGCCTGGCTTACTCGATGGTTTGGCCGGCATCGTTGCCTGCTCTTCCTCCTCAGCGCTTACGAAGCGTTTTGCTTGCAATCGCTTTGATCGTGATCTGGTGAAGCGGCTTCGGGAGGCTGAAAGCTCCCTCTCGATGGAGAGTCANGCGCTCGGAGTGCCNTTGCGGATTCTCAGTCCCACCCTCATTTATGGCGCTTGTGGCAGTTGNGGAGATCGCAACTTATCTCGCTTAATAGGCCTGATGCGTTTATTGCCGTTCTTGCCGCTGCCGGCGCCCAGTGGTTTGCGCCAGCCGATTCACATCTCTCAGCTCGCGTCAGTCGCATGGCAGCAGGCCAACGATATGGCCTGTTCTCGAATCCTCTGCTCGCTGGATGGACCGATTGTGTTGGGGGGTGATGAAACGCTTAGTTATCACGACATGCTCTTGAGGTTGCAGCAGGCTTTGCCTCCTGATGACCCTGCTCGACACTGCCGGATTTGGGCTTTGCCCCAGCGCTTGTTCTTTGCTGCGGCATCCCCGCTGCAGCTGATCTCGCCCAAAACTTTTGAAGCAGTGCTGCGCATGGGTGCTGACCTAGCCGGATTTACCCCAACCCATGAGCTGCTTCAGCAGCCCGAGCAGACTTTCCCTGTGTTGCCATTGGCTACACCGTGATGCTTCCATCTTTGCTGCTGTCNCTCCTGTTGTTTTTCTGCGCTGCAGGGGCTAGCTGGGTGCTCCTAAACGTTTTGATTCCGCGGCTGCGTCGCCAACTGTTGGATCAGCCCAATGCCCGTAGTGCCCACAGCCAACCCACACCACGTGGAGGGGGTCTGTCCTTTGTGTTGGTCAGTGTTCTGGTAGCTATCCTTGCGGGATCTTTCAGAGCCTTTGGATCGGCTCAATGGCTGCCAATATTTTGTTTTCCTCTAGCCCTGGTGGGGCTTTTGGATGATCGTTTCAACCTGCCAGCCGGTCTCCGCTACGGAGTGCAGTTGCTGACGGCCCTGGTTCTGGTTGCCTGGTCACCCTTGCCCTTGCCTGATTCGAATTTGCAGTGGTGCTTTGCGCTGATGTTTCTATTGGTGGCCATCACGGCAGTCATTAATTTCACCAATTTCATGGATGGTATGGATGGTTTGGTGGCTGGTTGCAGTGTGGTCGCACTTGCTGCTCTAGCCGTTCAGAGCCAGCAGGCTTGGTTATGGCCTCTTGTTGGAGCATTGATCGGTTTTCTAAGTTGGAACTGGTCCCCGGCCAAGGTGTTCATGGGGGATGTGGGCAGCACATTTCTTGGTGCTGTTTTTGCAGGTGCGGTGCTTCAGAGCAGCAGCTGGGCTGATGCCTTTGCCTCTCTGCTTCTTGCTGCCCCTCTTTTGTTGGATGCCTGCATCTGCGTGATCCGCCGCCTAATGGCTCATCAACCTGTCTTTCAGGCCCACCGCCTTCACTTGTTTCAGCGGCTGCATCAAAGTGGTTGGCCCCATGCCCGGGTGGCAGCGCTCTACATCTCAGCCACGGCGNTGCAGGCTGTGGCTTTATTGGTGTTGGGCTTCCCGATCATCACAATTAGTACCCTTCTTCTGTTACTGATTGGGATCTGGCTGGATCAACATGTGGCCGTGCGCTTTGCGGCTGCTGGTCAGGTTTAAGGTCAATTCAGTGGATCGATTACCGGCTGCCTCAAGGCGTCTGTTGCTCATGGGCCTTGATCGACTGCGTCGCTCCGTAGCTAACTGGTTGATCTATCTCCGTGGTGTCGCTGGTGCCGACCGCCTGCTGTTGCTCCGGCGTTTGCTTCTCCTGCTGAACGATGCGGCTGTACTGGCACTGAGCTTCTGGGCCGCTTTTGCATTGCGCTTTAGCCAGGTCTGGCCCCCGGCGCTGCAGCAGAGCCTGGCATTGCTACCCGTCTTGTTGCTAATCGGCGTTGGCACTTTGATTTTTAGCGGCTGGTATCGCAGCCTCACCCGTACCACCGGCAGCCATTCCCTTTACGGCTTGATGCCCCGAACGGGGTTAATAGTGTTGATCCTGCTCCTGGTGAGCACGCTCTCCCGAGCAGTTGATCCGCCGCGTTCCTTCTGGTTCCTGTTGTGGGGCCTTATGACGGCAGGTCTGGTATTTATCAGGGTGCTGGCGCGTGATCTGCTGCGGCTGCAGCTTCGCTGGTCGGCCGATGCTCAAGACGGTATCCCTACCGTCATTTATGGCGCTGGTGAGGCGGGTCATCGTTTGCTGCAGGAACTGCGGGATGTTCCGGAATTCCGCCTAGTAGCTGTTGTTGATGATGCTCCGCGATTTTGGAACAGGCGATTGCAACGGTTACCTGTTGTGCCTCCCAGTGCAATTCCGGTGCTTCAGCAGCGTGAGGGGTTAGCTCAGGTCCTACTTGCATTGCCTTCGGCACCATTGAGTCGGCGTCGCCAACTGGCCAGTGAACTGGGCTGCCTCGGGTTAAAAGTGCTGTCTATTCCATCACTGGCGGATGTGGCCAGCGGACGTCAGCGCGTGAGTGAGTTGCGTTCAGTCTCCATTGAGGATCTTCTTGGACGGGAGACCTCGACTCCCTTGCCTGGGCTGCTGGATGCAGCGGCGTCTGGTCGGGTTGTGCTGGTTACCGGTGCCGGTGGGAGCATCGGATCAGAGCTCTGTCGCCAGGTGGTATCTCTTGGCGCACGCACACTCGTTCTCGTGGAACGCAGTGAATTTGCGCTCTACTCAATTCATCAGGAACTCGTGCTCCTTGGCTCGAAGGCATTGCTGGTGCCAGTGCTGTCTGATGTTTCAGATCAGGCTTATCTCGAGGATCTTTGCTGCAGCCATGGCGTTCATCTACTGCTGCATGCCGCGGCCTATAAGCATGTGCCATTGGTAGAGGCCAATGTTTGCAGTGCTGTGGCCAATAATCTCCAAAGTACTGCTTCAGCTTTGGCTGCAGCTCGCGCTAGTGGGGTGGAGCACTTCACGTTGATTTCCACCGACAAAGCGGTGCGCCCTACGAATGTCATGGGGGCCAGTAAGAGGGCTTGTGAACTACTGGTTCAGAACGCAGCAGCAGATATCGCAGCATCTGGACAGGGACCAATTTGCTCCATGGTTCGTTTTGGCAACGTTCTTGGCTCTAGCGGTTCGGTGGTGCCCCTTTTCCGGAAGCAGATTGCTTTAGGTGGACCAGTCACAGTGACCCATCCGCAGATTACGCGCTTTTTTATGACGATTCCGGAAGCGGTGCAGCTGGTGCTTCAGGCCAGTGCGTTGGCTAGGGGCGGTGAGGTTTTCGTGCTTGATATGGGGGAACCGGTGAGGATCGCTGATTTAGCTCGCCAGATGATTCAGCTTTCGGGCTTCAGTGTGCGTGATAAAAGTAATCCTCGCGGAGATATTGCTATTGAATTCAGTGGTCTCAGGCCGGGAGAGAAGTTGTTCGAGGAGCTTCTGATTAGCGCAGATGACAGCCCAACTGATCATCCATTAATCAGTCAGGCTCGTGAAGGTTCCATTACTGCGGATCAGCTGGATGTCCTGATGTCTTCACTTAAGATGGCTATTGATGACAGAGATGTTGATAAGGTTCTTGATATTTTGGTCAGGATTGTTCCTGAATACAAGGCAAATGTTCGTCCGGTTTCCCTGAATTATCCCATGAATGGAGATGAGCTTGACCCTTCTGCAGCGTGAGCACCAGTTCAATGCATCTTCATAAAAAAACTCCGCCTTGTAGGGCGGAGTTGCTCAGGGACATGTTGATGAAACAGTAGAAGTCAAATCAGGCTGAGCCTACTCCGACATAGGACCCATAGAAGAAGAGGCCTACTACGAATAGAACAGCCATACCTCCGGCTGTTGCGACAAGCCAAAGGGGCAGAGGGCCTTCGGTCCAGCGGCTGCGCCAAGGCACAGCAGGACGACCATCAGGCAGACGATCGGGTATACGACCATCGGGGAGATTGGACTTCTTACCGCTCATGGTTGGCCTCAGTTAAAGAAGTAGCTGGAGAAGAGCACACCTGTTGTGAAAATGAACAGCAGGCCTAAATAAAGGCTGGTGCGATTCAGTTCAACAGGCAGGTTGTTGGGGTTTTGATTGCGCTGCATGGGTGTGGAGAATCAGCGGCGGACAAACTGCATAGCAGCCAGGGCACCCAGGAAAAACACCGTGGGTATGCCTAGGGCATGCAAGGAA
>NZVB01000049.1 GCA_002701375.1 Cyanobium sp. NAT70
CCCGCCATTGGCGGACGAGCCGGGTTTGACCCAGGCGATGGCCCTCGCGCTCAAGCTCGAGCTCGACCCTTGGCAGCAGGAAGACGGTGAACATCTCTCGAGCCATGACATCGAGCGATTTGCCGCGCTTGGTCAGGATCGCGTTCGTCGAGTTGGCGACGGAACCGCCTGGCTAGAAGATCAAGCCCTTTTGCTCTTGCAAGATCAAGTGGAACCACTCGATCACAGCAAGGCTGCCGTTCATCCTGAACTCGAACGCCTGATCCATGAGCCGCCGCTCAACAACACATTGATCAGGATTCAGAAGGTGTTGTGGCCCCGATTAAAGGATTGTGCCAAGGCTGAACAACAGGGGTTTCATCGGGTTGTCAACGGTTGCAGGCTGGCGGCAGGACCATCTGGAGCGCCAAGTCGTGGCCGACCGGATGTGTTGCCGACGGGTCGCAATTTCTACTCTGTCGATCTTCGAGGCCTACCAACGGAGGCTGCCTGGGATTTGGGCCGACGTTCCGCCGAGCAACTCCTGGATTTGCATCTTTTGGAGGAGGGTGAATGCTTACGGCATTTGGCACTGTCTGTTTGGGGAACGGCAACGATGCGCAATGGCGGTGAGGACATCGCTCAGCTTCTGGCGTTGTTGGGTGTGCGACCCGTTTGGGATGGTCCGACGCGCCGGATGGTGAATCTCGAGGTCATACCAATCTCATTGCTGGGCCGGCCGCGCGTGGATGTTGTTCTCCGTATCTCCGGTTTGTTTCGTGATGCCTTTCCTCAGCTGGTCAGCTGGGTGGATCGAGCACAGCAGCTTGTGGCGACATTGGATGAGTCTGCCGAGATCAATCCTTTGGCTGGTTTGTGGAGAGAAAAGGGGCCGCAAGGACGAATTTTTGGATCTGCACCAGGGGCCTACGGCGCTGGATTGCAGGCGTTAATTGATTCCGGTAGTTGGGAGAGTCGAGATGATCTCGGTGAGGCCTATCTTTGCTGGAGCGGTTGGTCTTACGACGCACATCAGGGCATTAAAGCTGATCGAAAGGGGCTGGAAGAGGCGTTAAAACATGTTCAGGTGGTGCTTCACAATCAAGATAATCGTGAACATGACTTGCTTGATTCTGATGATTATTACCAGTTTCATGGCGGATTATCCGCAGCTGTCGAACTTAGTTCAGGCAAACGCCCACAACTTTGGTTTGGTGATCACTCCCGCAGAGAACGACCTCGCATTCACCGATTAGAACGGGAACTTGACAAAGTAGTTCGGAGCCGTTTGCTCAATCCTCGCTGGATTGATGGCATGAAACAACATGGTTATAAAGGTGCCTTTGAAATGGGAGCGAGTGTGGATTATTTGTTTGCCTATGACGCTGCGACAGACCTTGTCCCAGACTGGTGCTACAACTCTCTATGTGAAGAGTGGCTGTCCAATTCTTCGATAGTTGAATTTCTATACAACAAAAATCCTTGGGTGCTTCGTGATATTGCCGAACGTTTATTAGAAGCTTCTAATCGTGGTTTATGGCAAAATGCAAGATCTCAACAATTGATATTGTTGCAAGATCTTATTAGCAAGAGCGAGGCAAGAATTGAGCGAGGCGATCTCACTTGTTGAGATCTCGCACCATTTGACGAAAAGGATCAATAGACCCTGCGGGGGGCCTGCCGCCATAACTATTGATCGGAGCTTCTTGCTTCGTGGGCTTGAGAGTCTCTTTTCGAGCTACTGGAGCTGCACCAGCAGGGGCTGGCTTGTTCACCCCCGTGACGGCAGCGCCCTTCAGCCTCTGCTTCATCTCTGCTTGGCTGACCTGTGAGGCAAATGTTTTTTTGACAGGTTTTGGTACCCCTGCCGTGACATTGGGTGTGTCCTCGATTTGAACAGCACCACCGAGACCTTGAGTTCGTTTGGTGAGCTGTTCCGATTTGGCATCCACTTCGGTGACCCGTTCTTTATTGCCTGGGGAATCAGCGGTGCCAGGGAACGTATGCCGGATGGTCTTGGATTCCCTCATGTAATCCACATCGCCAAGGGTGGAAGAGGAATCGGCGTCCAGAAAAAACGCCTCAGGTTTGTCCTTCTTCGGGCCTTTGACCCGAGGTTGGGCTGCTTGACCTGAGCCCCCTTTTACCTTGCTCGCCAGTCGATCAAAAATGCCCATGCCGATCGGATCTGAATTGTGATGAACTTAGCGGCCACCAAGGTCAATTCCATGGCTATCGGTGCCACACGTACGCAAAAGGCCAAGATTCAACAGTTGCAGATCGATCGCTTGACAGATCAACGGGCTTGGACGCCAGCTGGTCTGCATGTCGTAGTCGTACCACGCTTCGCCTCCATCAATGCCCAGGTCGGCGGCGGCGGCAATCAGTTCCTTGTGTCCTAAGCGGTAGCGACCGGGATGGGCCAACACCGCCAGACCTCCCGCTTCGTGGATCGCTTGAATCACGGCCTCTGCGCGGAGGGCCTCCCCAGTGGCGGCATCACCAAAGTTATAAGGCTTAAGGGCTGGATGATTCAGCTCGAACCCAAGCGCGAGCACGTGGACCAAACAACCGCGGAGCAAGCAACTGATTTCCATGCCACTCCAAAGCATTGGTACCTCCTCTCCAGCCTTCTGGCGTTGCTCAAGCCAATCGCGCATGGGTTGATAGGCGCGGTAGCTGTGGTGATCGGTCACAGCCAGATGGCGTAGCCCTCGGGTTGTGGCTTGTTCGATCAACCTGAGTGGTTCAAGACTGCCGTCACTGCAAATGGTGTGGCAGTGAAAGTTGAGATCTCCTGGACAGCTATCTGGACCAACCTCTTGAAGAACAGCCGTGAGGGGATGTTGGCTTGAGACCATCTCAAGCTCCCGCAGCGGCTTCTTTTCTGAGCCGTCGCCAACGGGCATAAAACTGGATCGACGCGGCCATAAACACCACCAAAGCCACCATGAACCAGGTCGCTGCACCTGTTGGGAATTGATTTTTGAACACAACCAACATCACCACAAGGACAAGCAGAAGCGTTGGCAGCTCATTTAAGGCTCGGAGTTGACGTCCACTCCACTGGCATTCAGCTCGCTGCAACTGGCCCATTAAGCGATAGCAAAGCCAGTGATAGGCAAGAAGGCCCGCCACAAAGGCGAGTTTGGCGTGCATCCATCCCTGCTTGAGCCAGCTGGGCTGACAAATCAACAGACCAATCGCCATGCTGACGGCAACCACCATCCCGGGGGTGGTGATGATGTTGGCCAGGCGCCGTTCCATTAAGGCGTACTGATCACGAAACGGTCCCTGCAAGGTGGGCTCCAACTCTTCCGTTTCCACGTGATAGATGAACAGACGCACCAGATAGAACAAACCTGCAAACCAGACAACGACTCCAACGATGTGAAGGGTCTTGAACCACAGATAAGCTTCGGGGGGCAACGCCATGGCGATGGACAGCGATTGCTTGACCCTAGGAAGCGCTCAAGCCAACCCATCAAGAAATGTCTCGGCTCGCCTCTGATGCCCGCACAGGGTCGTTTCGGACATGCGGTCGAGATGGCGCGACATCATCGCTAATCGAGCTTGACTGCGGAAAACTTTTTCATGACGTTTGATGAAACTCCAAAAAAGTCCGTCCCAGATATCACACCAATCTCCTTTTCGGTAATCGGACATTTTTCGGACGTAATTTGAACCAGATAGATATGGTTTAGTGGTGAAGATGCCACCATCGGCAAACTGACTCATCCCGTAGACGTTAGGGACCATCACCCAATCATAGGCATCAACAAATAATTCCATAAACCAACGATAAACCTGGTCAGGATGATATTCACATAAAAGCATGATGTTACCAATCAACATCAATCGTTCAATATGATGGCACCAGCCATGATCAAGAGCATGTCGGATCGCATCATCAATTGGAGGTATTCCGGTGGAGGCTGAGTAAAAGGCGTTTGGTATGGGTTGACTGGCAAATTTCCAGTAATTACTATTTCGCATCACGATGCCGTGTCGCTCATACATCACTGCCATAAATTCACGCCAGCCCACAATTTGACGAATGAATCCTTCGAGAGAGTTCAACGGAACGTCTCCTTCTTGGGCTCGGTCAAGCGTACGATTGAGTACTTGCTGAGGCGTTAAGAGGCCACAATTCAGCATGGGCGTGAGTACGCCATGCCACATCACACGATGTTGACAGCTGATGGCATCTTCATACGTTCCAAATTGCTTGAGCCGGTGGACCAAAAAATCATCGAGCCAGCGTTCTGCGTCTTCGTGCGTAATCGGGTAATTGAAGTGATCGGCACGACCAATTCCTGGCAAATCCTCAGATTCAAGTTGTTGACTAAGTTGAAGCAACAAAGATGTGATGTTTTGACCTGGCTCTACAGGAACAACAATCCCTTTCGGCAGTTTCTTGCGATTATCAGCATCGAGGCTCCAACGTCCTCCGAGTGGCGCACCATGACAGTCCAGCAGCAAGTTAAGGCGACGGCGTTGCATGGTGTAAAAAGAAGCCATATTTGGCTTTTTCTTGTTATCAAAATGGTCGTCAATCACTGACTTTGGTGTTATGAACATCGGTGTAGGATGAAATGTAATTTTCCCACCTATGCGTTCTATTGTGCGACGAACTCTTTTTTCTATAAGGTCATCCACTGGATCAGCCAAGTGGAAGGATCGATAGCCAATCTCCCACAAAAGTTCGAGATGTTCTGCTGTATCTGTAGCTTGGTGATGTCGTTGGAGGATGACTTTAAACCCCTTGCTGCGCAGTCGCTCGGCATAAACCTGCATTGAGGCTCGATGCAATAAGAGTTTTTGACGATGGACCTGTTGTGGCCATTTCGGATCCGTTCCGAAGTACAAAGGATCTTCGATCAGAGCGATGGATCGACTGGATTGGATCGCAGGATGCTCAGCAAAAAGCTGATGAGGAAAAATAATCGTGATGTTCATCTGCTTTAGATGTTTTCCTTAGCAAGTCGACAAGCTCGTTTGCCAAGCGCGATGGCGTGGCCACGATCTACCAGCCCCGCTCTGGGGCTCAGCATGAGAGCCCGACAATCCATGACCACTTTTTCGTGATGGCCCTGCTGATCAGTCAGTCGCATGATCAACTGCCAGTGGTTCTTGGCGCTGCGTGTCATCTGATCGGCACACACTGGCCCCGTGCAAAGTCCTGGGGACGCCTGCGCGACTGAGTTAGACCACTGTGGGCTTGACGCAGGACATACAAGGATGGTCAATACGACTAAGCTGATGCCAACAAACGTCAAGACGAACCGGAGCATGCCGAGCATTAACCTGTTGCCCCACTCTGCTCGTATTGCAAGCCATGCGTGGATGTTTTGAGCAATTCAATCCGAAGCTGTTGCTGTTTTGCTTAAAGAATCAGGTGATCAAAAACAGCTACAACTGTTCCATGAGGATGGATCAGTTTTAATCCAACAGCTTGATCCAAGCCAATATGACCAGGCAATGTCTCTTGATCTTGCTCTAAGCTGTCTACAACTTGAATTGTTGTATTTTGGATTGGTGAATTAAAAGCTGAGATTGCCCCATGTTGATCGCGCCTGATCAAACGGCCAAGACGCTTACTTCGATGAGACTTCTTGATTTTTGTTTTGCCAATTAAATCGTCAGAACGAGTCAAATATCCATCCTGGTTTGAATCTAGGTAGAGTTTCAAATAATCTCGTTTTGTCTGCTTAATGAAACCCGGATTCCCATCATCAAGGTCCCAAATATAATGATATTTAATTGATTGATGAACTGAATCGGAAAGATGAGAAGATCCCTGCTTAGAATTTTTACTAATAGTTTTTATTCTGTTTGAAGAACTGGCTTTTTCCCAGAAACACATACGAAGCTGGTTTGTATTTATACTTTAGCATTGATTTGTTTTTGGGGTAGTCGTCTTCAAATTCTTATTACAATTGATCTCATGCATTCCAAGCTTAAGCCACTTTTGATGAGTCGTAGTTTTCGTCTCAAGATCTGGGTCAGGCGCCAACTTTTAGTTATTAGAGCCCTTCATATGGCTTGGCAGAATAAATGGAATGGATGAGCGCGTTGCTGATTTAATTTATATGCAAAATAACGTTTATATTGATCAAAAGTTAAAATACCTGGCATTAGCCCTCAATACCATTATTATAAATAAAATAAGTTGTGCCGTAGTGAATGAACAGCAAAAGAAAATAGCTTTTTGTACGGCAATTAGAGATAGATTTACATCCATTTCTCAAACTCTGCCTTACAATTTATTGAGTTTATCGGAAAACTCATTCATTAGTATTGTTGATTATGGTTCAAGTACAGACTGCTTTGAGAAATGGTTACTTGCTAATTTTAAAAAATCTATTGAAAGCGAAAAAATTATATTTTTTAAGGTGATATCAGATGTTGACTGGTCAGCTCCTCGAGCTAAAAATCTTGCACATCGAATTGCTAAAGCTGATTATTATTTCAATATTGATGCTGATAATTTCATCTCTCATTTAGATGTGAGCATCATTAGACATGTTTCCAAGAGAAATATTCCCTGCCAACAATTTCTTAAGAATAGGGACGGAACTTTTGGTCGTATTGGTTTGCCGTCAAAAACATTTTTTGACATAGGTGGTTACGACGAATCAATGTTGCCGATGGGACATCAAGATGGAGATTTACTACAGCGAGCGATTCAATTTCATAATGGTGGTTTTGCAAAACTTTCATGGAATGATGCGCCTCGGCCCATTGATAGAAATATCTCAAAGTTACAGGCATTTAGCATGCCGGAAGAAAATAATTGGGAAAACATTAATTTTGTAAATATGCTTCACGCGCATTGGAGGAATAAGCTAATGGGAATAAAAATCAAAGATTCATTTTCGACATTTGAAGGTTATTTAAATGGTAAAAGAGTTGTCATTGATGGTCTTAATAATATCTACTCGTTGTAATCATTTGCCTTGGTATAAAGTATGTTGTTTTTGTATTGCTTGATCATTGACTTCAAGTCAAAAATTGATATGCATTCTGACTTATAGTTTGAAACCGCTAAAATGCCATTATTGTTGATCTCCAATCCATGCGGAAAATCAATTGAGTCATGCTTGATGACCAATTGATTTTCTGGGTTGGCGAGATTAACAGCTGTCACATTGTCANGATATTGATTGTTGATCCATAAGTAACCGTAAAATATTTGGCATTTATCTACATGACATTGATCAATAGAACATATATAGNCTAAGATATTATTGCTCATGTTAAATCTCCAAATAGTTGCCTCGCTGGGGACCTGTATGTTTTCTTGTGATGCAGGGTATTTGTTTGCACATATGTATAAAAGGCTTGATTTGTCCTCGTAAAAAGCTGTTGTTGGCAAATTACCGAGTGGTAATGTAATGATCTTATCGCCTATCTGAATTCTTGGGAATTCACCAGTACTAAAGCAAATGCCTGGTTCAGTCCCTATGAAAAATGTACCATGTGAAAAAGAATTGTCTAGATTTTTAATCAATTGTGGATTTCCTAAATTTAATGAATTATCGATTAAACTTCCTTTGATAAGCACTTGTTCGCCGCTCCATGTTGCAGAGCATGATATTAGAAAATTTTGTGAATCAACCCATCGACAAGTCACATCATCGGTTCTTGTGTTGATNTTAATTGTCTTTATCGGCACTTTGTCATTATTCAGATTAAATATTCCAATTTTTCCTGAGCAATGATGTGCGGCTACAAGTATTGATCGTGTAAGCCATGTCACACCTGTTANNGTAGCCAATCTTGAGCCTCGATCACCTACGTGAAGATCTTTGTATTCAAAATTGTTAGGCTCGCTCCATGGTATTNATGTGACNTCATTGACTGGAAGNAAAGTTTTTATGACCAAATNAAGCTTGTNTTAAAATTCTATATTAGCATGTNCATTCGTCTATTGCTTATGTCTATAGCGATATTAGGTTAAATAATAATCCTTCTCATGCAACTACATCTCGGCCAGTTAATCTCTACAATTTATTGGCTTATGCTAAGCAGTGAAATCATCTCCTTGGGGATGAAAGAATTCGTGAATCTGGTTTGCCATTTGTGGGCCGACTCCTGGAGCCTGAGCCAATTGATCAAGTGTGGCTAACTGAATGGCATCGATAGAATTAAAATGAGCTAGTAAATCACGCACCCGTTTTGGTCCAACACCAGGGATATCAGACAGACGTGAACGTTTCATGCGTTCTCCACGCTGCTGGCGGTGGAAACTCACAGCAAAGCGATGAGCTTCGTCACGTAAACGTCGTAAGAGCGTGACACCAAGTTGATCTGGCTCACTGTCTAAGGGTTTACTTTCACCAGGTAAGAAAATTTCTTCTCTTTGTTTTGCTAACGAGCATATATTCAGTTCCTCATGGAGATCAAGTTCCCTGAGGGCTTCCATGACGGCAGACAATTGCCCCTTCCCGCCATCGATCATGACAACATCAGGCCAATCGTTCAGGCCATCAGTTTGCAGTGCACTTCCACTCCGCTTTCGTAACGTAGTTAGATCTGCTCCCTCCGATTTCACCCGTGCCCAACGGCGAAAACGGCGCCGCATGATTTCAGCCATAGCCATGAAATCATCGCTGTGACCAGCACGAATGCTGCTGCTTTGGATTTTGTATTTGCGATAATGCTGTTTTGCAGGTAAGCCATCGATAAAGACAACTTGAGATGCAACAGCGTCACTTCCCTGGATATGACTAATGTCATATCCTTCAATTCGTCTTGGCAGTGAAGGTAATTCTAAAAGTTGAGCTAGATCTTCGGTGGCTAAGGCCTGCTGTTCTTGTCCTTGTTTGGCACGTGTTAGTTCNAATTCAGCATTACGTTGTACCAATTCAATCAGGTCTGCTTTTTGGCGCCTCTGGGGACAGTGAATCTGCACTTTTCGTTCGCGCTGCTCACTTAACCATTCCTCAAGCAAGACTTGTTGCGGGAGTTCTTGTTGGACAAGAAGCTCTGGAGGAATCTCAACAGAATCAACTTGACTGTAATGCTCTTCAATCACACGCTGCAAAATTAATCCTATGTCGATTCCTTCGGCATCGGCTGTGTAACCGAGTCGACCAACAAGTTTTCCTGCTCTCATTTGAAACAATTGCACTGCTGCAACTCGTTCATCACAGGCCAAAGCAATGACATCGCGGCTTACTGATGAATCTGGNAAACTCATTTTTTGATCTTCAGTCAGCTGATCAAGCCCTTGCAANTGATCACGTATCTTCGCTGCAGATTCGAAATCTAGTCTTTCTGCATAGCGAGACATCTGCTCGTGAAGTAACGTCTGTAATTCATCACTGCGACCTTGAAATACCATGGCCACTTTACGAAGGGTGCGATGGTAATCCTCAGAGCTGATCTTTTTCTGACAAACCCCAGGACAACGACCGATGCTGTAATTCAAGCAGGTTCGATCAACATAAAGAGGCCGAGGTCGTTGGCGTAGCGGAAATACGCGCTTAACAAGAAACAAGGTTCGTCGTAATAAACCAACGTCGACATAAGGACCATAAAAACGGTCGAGTGGACTGCGAAAGCGNCGACGGCGAGTGATGAAGATACGTGGATAAGACTCGCTCCATGTAATGCACANATAAGGATACTTCTTGTCGTCTTTAAGGAGAACGTTGAAGTGTGGCTGATGATTTTTGATCAGATTTGATTCGAGAACTAAAGCCTCGGCTTCGCTATCGGTGACGATGAATTCGATTTCAGCAACCTGCCGCGTCATCAATCGAATACGTGGCGAAAGATCATGGCGGCCACGAAAATAACTACGCACTCGATTGCGCAAACTTTTCGATTTACCGACATAGAGAAGCCGATCCTCGTTATCGCGCATCAAATAACAACCTGGCTCAGCTGGGATCTCCTTGAGTCGCTGTTCCAGGCGTTCCGGTTGCGTGAGTAATGGTGCCGTTGACCCCTTGTTCAGCAAGGCCCGCTCAGCCGCCGTAATTCCAACCGGTGCTGGCCATACTTAAAGCCTCACCGTCAGCAATCAGTCGAGCCGATTTGACTTCACCGACGAAAACTGTGTGATCTCCATGCTTGATCTGTCCGACAAGTTCGCACTCAACCCCTCCGATCGCATCATCTAACAACGGTAAACCCAGTGGGCCTTCCTGAAATGGGGCTGCTTCGAAACGTCCTCCCATTCCCTTCTGTGGCTTGAAGAACACCGCCGCCAAATCTTTCTGATCAGCCCGCAACACGTTGAGTGAAAAGCGACCACTGCGCTCGATGATGCCGTGACTGGTGCTGTCTGCTCTCACTCCCATCACGACCAAAGGGGGTTCAAACGAGCCTTGGGTGACCCAGCTGGCGGTAAAGCCATTCACGTCGTCTCCTTCACGCACACCGCAAACAAACAGACCGTGTGGGATCTTGCGCAGCAGGGTTTTCTTGGCGTCGAGATCCAGACTCATTGTTGAGCACATGCCACTGACAAGAATCTAGTGGCAAAGAGTGTGGGAGCCGTGGGGAAGGTTGTCATCGAAGCAGGATGCCTTCGTTCCGATCGTTCAAACTTGATTAAAGCTGACATCGATGCTCAGGCCTGCTCATTTGAATTGGCTTGAATTTAGCGGTATTTATATCACTTTGNCAGCTTTTTTGAGAGTGTTTTTAATCTGTGTTAACCGCTTAAAAGCTCTATTGCCTTGTAAGGCGGGCTATCCACTGCTTGGCTCGAGCATATCTCGGCTTGATTGATTCAAGATAGGAATGATGCTCAATCTTGATAGGATTGTTGGAACGTTTTGCTGACCATCGTTTTGATGTGATGATCGAGGCTTGATCCGTTCGGAATAAATGAATCATAATGTCATTATTATGTCGCCTGGTTGGCTAAAACTTGTTTGTTTATTCTTAGCAATTTCACTGTGTTGAGATCAGTCGTTTTGCTGTGATTTTTGATTTGTCAAGACGTTGATGGTTTTTGCCTGCATCGATTCTTGGATCGCACTCGATCAAGCCCAACATTGGCTTGATCTGCAGGTCGGACCCCTTGCTCTTCTCGTCAGATGAATAGGATCCGATGATTGCCTGAATGGTTATGCGGGCGCTGTATCCCGGAAGTTTTGATCCCCTCACCAATGGCCACATGGATCTGATTGAACGGGCTTCGGCTCTGTTCGGAGAGGTGGTCGTTGCGGTTTTAAGCAATCCCAGCAAGCAACCCGCCTTCAGCGTTGAGGAACGGATTGGTCAGATCCAAACGGCTACAGCCCACCTCACCGGGATTGAAGTGATTAGTTTTGACGGCCTGACGGTGAATTGCGCTGATACCCATCAGGCAGATCTGATCCTTAGGGGATTGCGGGCGATGAGTGATTTTGAATATGAGTTGCAAATTGCACATACCAACCGATCCCTTGCAGCGGATTTAGAGACGGTTTTTCTGGCGACATCAGCCCGTCACAGTTTTCTNAGCAGCTCTGTCGTCAAGGAAGTGGCACGTTTCGGTGGGCCAGTCGATCACATGGTCCCCTCCGAGGTTGCAAAAGACCTGATCAGGCTTTTCAATTCGGCTTTAACACGGACGTAGCCATGAGCGAAGCCCGGTTCAGCGTGCTCGATCAACTGGACCAGCTTGAAGAGATCGTCCTGGAGGGGAGTCGAGTTCCATTTACTGGAGGTCGGCTTGTTAATGAGGGAGACGCGGTTGAAGTGCTCGATGCCGTGCGTGAAGCGATGCCAAGCGAGGTTGAACGAGCGGGACAATTGCTTCAGCGCCGTGATGAGTTCATCAATACATCACGACAGCAAGCAGAAGAGATTGTTCAGCAGGCGCAACGGCAACGCGAACAGCTTGTCAACAATGCTGCCATTCGCCAGGAGGCTGAGCGTCAGGTGAATGAATTACGGGAACAGACTCGTCAACAATGTGAACAGCTNCTGCAAACAACTCGCCAACAAAATGCATCCCTAGAACAGGAGATGCAAGNCAAATTGGTTCAGCAGGAGCAGCAGTTTGCGGCTCGACGTCAACAACTGGAACAAGAGGCGCTGCAGCGACGCCAACAGCTCGAACAGGAGTCTGTGGAGTTGAAGCGTCAGCACATGGATCAACACGAAGCGAACCGTCAGCAGGGCTTGCAGGAGTTAGAGGCCATTCGACGGGAAGGCCTTCGTTTACAAAAAGAAGCGCGTGATGAAGCGGAGCGATTGCACAACGATGCATTGCAATTCCGCCAGCAAACTCAACAGCAGTGTGAAAGCCTCATCCAGCGCAGCCGTCAAGAAGCTGCCGGTGTCCAAGATGGAGCCAATCGTTATGCCGAACAAACTCTTGGTGAACTGGAAGTGAGGCTGAAAGAGATGGCTCAGGTGGTGATGGCTGGTCGCCAGGAACTCGTCAAAATCCAAACGATTCGCCCCGACGTGGAACGTCAGCCGGAACCGGACAACAAAACTGTTCCGATTAGCCGGGCTCGCCGGGCAGCTTCACGCCTGCGTTCGATGAAGGGCACTGGCTGAACCGTTGACTGGCACGCAGCACTCGACCCATGACTGAGTTGGGTGCTGACCCTCCGTTGGAGATCATGCTGACAAAACGCAATCCATCTTGGGTTTGCAGCAGTCCTGAGATTGATCTCACTCCTGAGAGAGTGCCTGTCTTGCCCCAAAAACGTCCCTCTAAAGGAGTTCCTCGATACAACCATCGAAGCGTGCCGCGCTGACCGGCGATCGCCATCGATGCTTGGTAATACGAGCCAAGTGGATGTTGACTCATCCGAAGCAAGAGCGAAGCTAGCGTTTGACTGCTGACTCGATTGCCCCTCGATAGGCCGCTTCCATCGCGAATCTGCAGGCCATGGGTAGGAATTCCTTGCTCTTGCATCCAACGGAGAGTGGCTAAAGACGCACGCATGACATCCCAATCGTCTGCTGCTTCTCGCATCAACACTTCAGCTGTGAAGTTATGACTTTCGGTATTGGCAAGACTTAGAAGAGCATGCATCGGTGCCGAATCCTCGCGATGCAACACCACAGGCTCCGTCTCATTGCGTGCGGTAGCAGCTTCACGCCTGTCGTTATCGACCATCACCATTTGAATTTGGCCGCCCTGTTTATTCACACTGCTATGCAGCACCCGCTGCAATCGCGCAGCTGGGTTCATTACAGCCATGTGGAGGGCATTGCTTGTGAGAGCTAAACGGGTGATCGGGGCCCCATAGGCGTAACTGCGATCTGCAGGATGCCAATCACTGGGCCACCAACGTTGTTTGGGCTCTTCTCGAACCATCAATTGGATTGGAGCTGGAGTCGCTTGTTCTCCACGTGATCCGCCATGGCCAAGAGCAACCATGGCGAATTTCTGCATCTCAGCAATGCTGAGGTCTGGATCTCCCTCTCCGACGATTTCGAGTGATCCATCAGCATGCCGAAGCAATTGCGTTCGCAGTCGGAAATCTGGTCCGAGTCGATCNAGGGCAAATGCTGAACTGATCAGTTTCTGATTGGACGCTGGAACNCGCGGACGCCTGCCATTGACATCCGCCAGCAATTGACCGTGATCATTGAGCACGCTGATGCTCCAAGCACTCGCCTGTCCAGCAACGGCTGAATCAATGGCCTTTTGCAACGCTGGACAGCGATGGCCCTGTGTTTGAAGCGTCGGNAAACCTTGGGGCTCTAGCGGTGGAGGCGGCGAGATTAAAGGGGGTGTCGCCAGCGATGGCACCAACAGAGATGGTGTCGTCAGCGGCTTAGCTGAAGCGACAGTTGGCAGGGTCAGGGCCAGTCCAAGGTTGAGCAGGATTGTGGCTCGAATCATGGTTGACTCACTCCGCTGACAACACCATTGATGCGATAGAGGTTCCCCTCTAGCTCCACCGGCACTCCAATCTTGAGCTTGGTGCCGCCAACGACGATGCCTGATGGTCCGGTCTCCGCTTCGGCTTTCAATGCAAATCGTGTGTAGACGTAAGGGGTTGGATTCGGATTGTCCGCTTTGACGACACGCCCGTCTGGCTGTACTGCGACGAGTTGTTGAGTGATCGTTTTGACATCGATCAGTTGAACCGTGCCCGCCGGCTGATTGCGAATGACAAAACTCAGTCTCCCTTCCTNACGCATCGCAGTCATTAAGGCGTCTGGATCTGCTGCAACAAGTTGGCGAACATCCACATTGATGATCACTGGTTGGACCGATCCTGTCGCCCGTGCCACTGCATTGGTCAATTTGGGGGACCAGACCACCCCCGCCAGCGCGGTGAGAGCAATCAGGGCTGCAACACCGTCCACCGGTGACAGTCGCCGCAACCATGGAGGACGTTGCATGGGTCGCAATCTGGGACACGAACCATACGGAGAGTTTGATCTCGGATCAAGAACCAATCAAATCAGTTGCGAAGACCATCCAGAAAACGATCGACATTGCCGAGCTGTTGCTTCAGTCCATCGGGATCCTCTCCAGCCAAGACAGCCGATAGCGTCTCGGGATCAGGTCTGTTCGTGAGCATGGCGATCTGTCGATAGCCGTCTGGATCGGCTCGAAAAATGCGCCAATCATCTGGGAAACATCGCTGCAAGGCACCGGCTTCCATCGGTTCGAGCCAATAGGCCTGTTGCCATGAAGCCACAAAACCACGTCGCCGTTCGCGCGCGACACTTCCGATGCCGACGGCAGCATCCTCAAGGCGCCCGTTGAGCATCAAAACGGGTCCAGCATGACCCTCACAAACTGCTAGGACATCGTCATAGTCAGCTGGTTGAGGCATCACGGTGAGCAAAACCTGCTCAGACGGCTCATCAGTTTGCGATTTCATCCATTGACGGAAATCGTGAATCCGATCAACGAGATCAGGAGCATCCCGCCGCGCTAAGGCGGCAGCGCCAGCATCGGGCCACAGGGCTATTGCGTCATGTCCTGCCTCCACTAGAGCCTTGGCCAAGCGCAAGGCCACCGGCATGATTCGAAGGTTTTCAAATTTCAGCGTGGCACCCCAACGCTGCCCATCACCTGTGCTCAGAGCAGCGAGTAGAGAGGCTTGCATGTCTTGCTCAGCAGCGGAAAGATCTCCTGGCAAGGATGAGAAGGTTGGTTTGGAAGACGTCATTTCATTAATATCTCAGGCTTTGCAGTCAACGGCGCGCATTGCTCTCGAGAGCCTTTCAGGCACCACCTGGAGTTGGTCGTTGGACAGCCATGGCCCAAGTGTGAATCGCAAGCCGGATTGACGCCTGCTGGATTCCAGTCCCATCGCCGTCAAGATGGGACTGTCTGTGCTGCGGCCTGAACTACAAGCACTACCGCTGCTAGCTGCTATCCCCACTCGCGCCAATTGACGAACCACAGCACGGCCTGACATCGGTTGCCCCTCCTTGCTGCTGAGCGCCAGGCTGATGTGATGTGGTAGACGCTGATTGACTGAGGGACCGAGGGAGGAGATACCCGGGAGATGGAGCAATTGATCCAAGAGGAGATTGCGCCGATCTTGAATGGTTGCGCTGGCGCCTGGAGGAACCTCATCGGCTAAAGCATCAAACTTGGGCAGAACATTGAGGGCTACGGCCAGACCTGCGATNAGATCGACAGGTTCCGTGCCGCTGCGCAAGTCCTGCTGTTGACCTCCCCCTCCCTGTAAAGGGACCAAGGAATGCTCGACACGTCTCAACAGCAGGCCAACTCCTTTGGGACCCTGCAACTTGTGAGCAGACAACGTGAGCAAGTCGATCGGAAGATCGCGCCAACAAATCCGCCCTTGGGGAATCAATTGCGTTGCATCGGTGTGAAAGCGAATGCCTAAGGATCGACAAGCGCGAGCCACAGAGATGACCGGTTGCAGGGCTCCAACCTCGCTTTGTCCCCAGATCAAGGAGACCAGGCGTGTGGGAGGCGCAAGCAGGCGATCCAGTTGATCCAACTGGATCAAGCCTTGATGATTGACCGGCCAGATNGCAATCTCCCAGCCCAATTGTCGGAGCCGTTCGGCTGCTGCTGGAACACAAGGATGTTCAACAGCTGAAATCACTAAGCGTCCTGGTGACTGCATTGCTGCACTTCCCAGTAAGGCGAGATGCACCGACTCCGTTGCCCCGGAGGTGACGATGAGTTCCGAGCACTGCGCACCCAATGCCAGCGCGATTGAAGCGCGTGCTCGTTCCAATGCCTCTGCGGCCTGAAGACCAGAACCATGCAAACTGCTGGGATTGGCCCAGGCGTGGGCCTGAACGTTCTGGATTGCCTCGATCACCGCTGGCAATGGTGGCGTGGTCGCCGCAGCGTCGAGATAGATCTCAGGTTCTGTCGCGCTCATATCGGGCTCGCGTTCGCTCCTCGAGCGATTCACTCGCCAGGTTCAACATCGAATCAAGCGAGGTGTTCTCGAGAAAACTGGCAACCTTGGCCAAGGCAGCCGCCTCATCTTCAGCAGAAACGTCGGAGTCAACACCGGGTTGACGCTGATCTGAATCGGGAGTGAGTTCCTCAGAAGGTTGCGTTGGCCCTGAATCCTTTGCTGTCGAGAGCACGGGGGCGAGTTCTGGTGTGATGACCCCGTCAAACACCGCCATGGCAGGCCCAGTCATCAGTACGGGCCCAGTTCGACCAGTCCAGCTGACGAGAAGTGACCCTCCAGGGAGCTTCACCTCGGCCAGCTCATCAGCAAGCCCCAACAACACAGCAGCGACCAGGGTTGCGCAAGCACCAGTCCCACAGGCAAGAGTTGGCCCGGCTCCGCGCTCCCAAACTCTGATTTCTAAATGGTTGCGGTCGTGAACTTTGAGGAAATGAACGTTGGTTTTGGCTGGGAAAAATGGATGGACTTCCAAGGATTCCCCCCAATGCACAAACGGAATTGTTTGAAGATCGTCAACGGGAACGATCACGTGGGGATTGCCCATGCCAACAGCGGCAACCTCAAGTTGGTGGCCATTGAGATCGACCTCTCCTTCTGGGAGTCCGCAAGGGCCGATCGAGAGAGTTGTGGGGATCTGATCTGGAATCAGAAAGGGAGATCCCATATCGACGCGAAGTTGACCATCGGGCTGTANTTCCGGACGGATCAAACCGGCCGGTGTTTCGATCGCCCAGCGCGTGCCAGGGGGATTGCCATCACTGTCTGCCAGGAAACGGGCCAGGCAGCGAATGCCGTTCCCACACATTTCCGCTTCAGAACCATCTGCATTGAAGATGCGCATGCGCAGATCTGCATTGGCCTCTGGCGGAAGGGCCAGGATCAGTCCATCGGCCCCAACCCCGAAATGCCGATTGCAAAGAAGCTGAACCCAAGCGGCATCTGGATGGGTGACCGAGTCAGGCAACTGACCCAGCCGTCCATCCATGATGAGAAAATCATTGCCAAGGCCCTGGTATTTGCTGAACTGAAACATGGCTTGTCCTGGCAGGGNTTTGGGTTTGATTGACGGGCTGTATGGCGTTGGAATCTGGGTGACTGGCTGCAACTGGCCTGTTGAATCAGACTCACCGAATCTCAAGGCATAAGAGCAACCCAGGTCAGGGTTTAAGCCGCTTGTGCATTCCAACCATATCGAGGATTGATCGCAACCACATCAAGCAAACTTAATTGTTGATTGTGTGTTGTCCTTANTTGTGTAAAGCCAGTTGACAAGGCAGTTNATCGTCAATCTCCTCAGTCGCTTTGACGTCAATCAGCGCCTGGTTCAACTTTGATTGCATGAATGCATATAGGTGTTAATCAGAAACGAATCTTTGGCNAAAGCCTCCACTGATGATTTTTTATTGATTTGTTCGTTCAAAAGTGTTACTAGAATGTTAGATATTCAGGGGTCTATATGCATTTTGCAGAAGAGAATTCATGCCGTCCCGCGCATCAGGTTTTGGATGTTATTTGGATCAGAAGAAGTGGCGAGAGGTTCCTGTATGGCTCAATAAGGATTCTCTCAAGGTGATGAGGTTTTTGCATGTGTTATCCATGTAAATTCTGAAGCTGGCTTGGGACGTCGAATAGACCACGATATTGTCGAGTTAGTTGAGTGCCAGTGAAAAACTTTGCTTTCTTAATCGATCGAACAGAGTTGTCTTGTTTGAAAAGTAGATTGCTGTCAGACTTGATGCGTCGTGTGAAGGGATTTGGGCGCCTAATCTTTTTTACGGGAAGCGTTGTCTTGTACTTGCGCTTGCGGTCACCTCAGGACCAGAATTGAATGAGGTGTTGGTTGCACCGTCAATTTACTTTTGCTCTCATGCAGCGCTCTCTTGCCGAACGCTCTCTTGTGGAGGCTCTAGCTACTGGCTTCCTCGCTTTTTCCGCCTCAAAAGCCGGAAATGTTGATTTATCTCAATTTGATCAGTGTTTGCTGATTGGCCTTGTCTTGGCATCCCTTGTTCACTTATGCGGTCGCGTCAGCGGTGCCCATCTAAATCCATTGGTGTCATTCATGTTGAATCGGCAGCGATTTAGTTGGAGATCACGAGTCTTTTGGCGTGAGACCTTGCTGTATAGCTCCGCTCAATGCATTGGTGCTGTGATTGGGTTCCGTCTCGACCCGGTGGTGAATAGTGAGACTGCATTTGTACCTGAGGCTTTTATTCCTGAATTGATTTTTAGCTTTGCTTTGTTTTCCCTTGTCTTGATGTGGAGCCGGGAGGGTCGTTTATGTCCTTTTTCTCGCCCACTGTCTGGGGTGGTGATGGGCATGGCGATCGCCGGAATGGTGATGATGGGCGGACTCTCAAATTGTGGTCTTTATAACCCAGCTGTTTCCTTGGCTTTGATCAGTGAGGGTGCAAGTGGTGTTCCAAAATTAATTTTAGCCCAGTTTGTTGCCATGGCAGCTGCTTTGATTATTTGTGCACGTCAAGATCTTCAATCAAGTAATGGCGATGAGGAGTTAAGTCCTTCGAATAGCAATTAACCCGTTATAAAGACTTCTTTCCCGTTGTCGCTTTGGTCTTGCCTAATTGTCGTCGTTCTGTTTTAAGAGGCCAATTTCTTGTTTGTCTTTTCATGAAATTGTCAGTAATGTCATAAGCATTCCGTGATATTTTGATCTGCATTCAGATTGCAGGATCTAGTCATGATTTTGCGTCTATTTTGCCCTGTTTGGCGTCTCAGTATTGGGTGCTGAACCACACTTGTCTTCCAGACAATATCATCATTGAGGATGATTGGAACAGTTCTCTTCACGGCATTATGCACGGGAGTTCATGCTTGGCAGGGGCTCGAGCTGTCCTTGACCAGAATTTTGATTCTATTCCATCTGTTCGTAAAAATGGCTTCAAAATCAATTGATTAATAGGATTGTAATTGATGGGAAGAATCTTTCTATGAGCAGCCATTGTCTTGATGGAGATGCAAGCCTTTCAGGATTTGACTGTCTTGATAAGGATGGAAAAACCATGCTTGATTATGCTGATTTAGGTTTGCTTTTTGGGCTTAGCTTAAGCATTGATGTCATCGATTCGATCTAAAATCAATGGAAACATCTCCTCTTGACCCAAGTCTTCCTGGCGTGCGGTTGCTTCAGAGTTGGATTCGTGAGCAGATGCCTTTAAGCATCGATGCGATTGGTCAGGAACGGATTGAGGGTCGGTTGGTCTGGCAAGACCCTGAATTCCTCGCGATCGAGCCTCCAGCAAGTGGGCGACTGTTGTTGGTCAACCGTCACCAGGTCGTCGTGATCAGAACTCTCGGGTAGCTGAAGCGGCTGTGGCACGATCGCAGCCACAACGAAGCATTGGTCGCACGTGAACGCCGCTAAGCCATCTGCTGCCACGGGCCCTCAGAATGACCGATATGACCCAGCTTCTGTCGAGAAGCATTGGCAGGCCAGTTGGCGAGATCAAGGCTTGGATCGAACGCCGCCTGAAAACTCAGGGCAAACACCGTTTTATGCCCTCTCGATGTTCCCCTATCCCTCGGGAAGCTTGCACATGGGCCATGTGCGCAACTACGTGATTACGGATGTGATCGCACGCGTCCAACGCATGCGTGGATGTGCCGTCCTCCATCCGATGGGTTGGGATGCTTTTGGTTTGCCCGCTGAAAACGCGGCGATTGAACGGAATGTTGATCCTGGCGAATGGACAGACCACAACATCGATCAGATGCGTGATCAATTGAATCGACTCGGCTTATCGATTGATTGGCAGCGCGAACAGGCCACCTGCCACAGCGATTACTACCGCTGGACGCAATGGTTGTTTCTTGAGCTTTTTGAAGGGGGATTGGCTTATCGCAAGAACGCCACAGTGAATTGGGATCCCGTTGATCAAACGGTGCTTGCCAATGAACAGGTGGATGCCGATGGCCGTTCTTGGCGCTCGGGGGCCCTTGTTGAGCAGCGTCAGCTCAATCAATGGTTCTTGCGGATTACGGACTATGCCGAGCCACTGTTGAACGATCTGGACAAGCTCAATGGTTGGCCGGAACGGGTGCGCACGATGCAAGCCAATTGGATCGGTCGCTCGGAAGGAGCAGAAATCACTTTTGCGGTCAATGGATCGACGGATCAAGCCATCACGGTGTTCACCACACGTCCCGACACGCTTGCGGGAGCCAGTTATGTGGTGCTTGCACCGGAGCATGAGCTGGTCGATGCACTCACGACCGCTGATCAAGTTGATGCAGTGGAGAGCTTCCGCAAGGAGGTGGGGCGACTGAGCACGATCGAACGCACTAGCGACGATCGACCCAAGCGCGGTGTTCCCATCGGCGCCAGCGTCACCAACCCCCTCAACGGCGAGTCGCTACCGGTTTGGATTGCTGATTATGTGCTCGCGGAATACGGAACAGGAGCCGTGATGGGTGTTCCAGCCCATGACCAACGCGATATTCAATTCGCAACGGCGAACGATCTACCGATTCGCCAGGTGATCGATGCAGAGGAAGCCACTGAAGCTATTGCGGCAGGTAAGGCTTGGACTGAAACCGGCAGGCTGATCAACTCTGGCGATTTCGATGGCAAGAACTCCAACGATGCAAAGGTGGCAATCACGCGTCATGGCGAGGCGGAGGGCTGGGCTACAAGCAAAATCACCTATCGACTGCGCGACTGGTTGATCTCCAGGCAGCGTTATTGGGGTTGCCCGATCCCAATTGTGCATTGTCCCGACTGCGGTGCCGTGTCGGTGCCGCGTGATCAGCTGCCCGTCGAGTTGCCGCGAGGCATCGATTTATTAGGCAAAGGCGGATCACCGCTGAGTCAACAGGACGACTGGGTCAACGTGCCCTGCCCAAATTGCGGCAAACCCGCCAAGCGTGAAACGGACACGATGGACACCTTCATGTGCTCATCGTGGTATTTCCTCCGTTTCGCTGATCCGACCAATGCAGAGAAGCCTTTCAGCAAGGAGGCTGTGAATCGTTGGTTACCGGTGAAGCAGTACGTGGGCGGAATTGAGCACGCCATCCTTCATTTGCTGTATTCCCGTTTCTTCACCAAAGCCCTCAAGGACCGGGGCCTGATCGATGTAGATGAACCGTTCGAGCGTCTGCTCACCCAAGGGATGGTGCAAGGTGTGACCTATCGCAATCCCAGTACTGGCAAGTACATCGCACCGGCGGATGTGAGTGATTCTGAGGATCCGCGAGATCCACATACGGGCGATCAGCTCGAGGTGCTCTTCGAGAAAATGTCGAAGTCGAAGTACAACGGAGTTGATCCGGCAGCGGTGATCGATCGGTATGGAGCCGATACGGCCCGAATGTTCATCCTGTTTAAGGCTCCGCCAGAGAAGGATCTGGAATGGGATGACGCTGATGTGGAAGGACAGTTCCGCTTCCTGCAACGGCTGTGGCGGCTGGTGGAGTCAGCGGCCAAAACAGTCGACACGATGGAACCGCTCGAACGGCCTGACCACCTCTGCGAAGCGGACAGCAGCGTGCGTCGCGCTCTCCACTTAGCGATCGAGGCCATTAGCGAGGACTTCAGCGATGAGATTCAGCTGAACACGGCGATCTCCGAACTGATGAAACTCTCCAACGCGATCACCGCCGCTGGTGTTGAGCTCAGCACTCCAGTCCTGCAGGAGGCCCTATCTGGGTTGATCCGACTTCTAGCTCCCTTTGCGCCTCACTTGGCCGAAGAGTTTTGGAAGCGCCTTGGGGGCTGTGGGAGCGTGCATCATCAAAACTGGCCGATCGTGGATCAGTCCGCCTTGGTGCAGGACAGCGTGGAGCTGGTGATCCAGGTGAAGGGCAAGGTGCGTGGAAAATTGCAAGTGCCAGCCAAAGCGGATAACAATGAACTGAAAAAACTTGCATTGGCAAGTGATGTGGCACAAAAATGGTTGGATGGAGCAGAGCCCCGTCGCGTCATTGTTGTACCGGGAAAACTAGTTAATCTCGTTCCTTGAGAATTTACAATATTCGCAAGATTGACCTTAGCAAGTTACTGCTAACCGGCTACTATGAGTCCATAGTTTTTCATGTGAAACGTAAAATTAACGTACGACCGAAGCCAAAATCCAGCTGGAAAATTATCGATCAAACAATATTGCACAAAACCAATAAGAATCTTTAGGACTTGATTAGATAGAGAACAGCAAAATAGACTAAAGAGATTAAAGCATGAATGCAATGACATCCGTAAAAAGCATGATTAGCAGTGCCTCGGAAGATGGCTACTGGAGGATAGATGAAGGAAAAATAATTCGCAAAGATCCAATCAGCCAAAAACCGATGCCTTTAGTGCAAGGAACGGAAAACAAATTTCAATCGATTAGTGCAGCGAACAAAACAATTGCCTATGCACTTGACGGACAAGGATTTGTTCATAAATACGATGTAACTAAAGATCAGTTTAAAAGAATAGAGAGTGAATGGAACGATGGAACAGTTGACTATATTGCTGTTAATAATCCAACAAAAGAGCATACAGGTCTATGGCTTATTACAACAGAAAAAACGATAAAAAGAAAATATGGGTTGTCAACAACAACGAAGAATTAAGCCAAGTTATCGTTGATGGAATACAAAATGATCAAAATGACAGGAAATATTCGCGATCAAATGGCAGTCACGCTAACGAATTGAGTCAACCGATTGCAATTTCAACCGGCGAAAGCGATATACAATGGATCATTGATGACACTGGGAAAATATTTTCTATCAAGTATGAAGGCAATGCCGGCTTCCAAATAATTAATAGTGTAAGAAATGATATCGGCATAAAGAAAATTGAAACAACAATAGATGGACAAGCTTGGGGATTAAGTGAAAATGGAAAATTGTTCATGTGGGATAAAGAGCAATCGTTTGTAGAGGTCCCACTAAATTCTAGGTACTGGACGAATAAAAATAGGGCAATAACTAAAAATATCTCTTGGATAGATTTTACATTGACTAGGAGTGGCAATGTCATCGGGATTAGAAAGGATAACCATGGTGCAGAAAAATTAACAGCATTTAAGGGTGCACAGTTACAAATGCAGGACAATGATTCAAATAAGATAAACACATTACAATTACATCCAGGAAAATATAGTGATATATATATAACATTTAATCATAATGATAACCTCTATATTGCGAGTACATCTTCAAACAAGCCAATCGAGTGGAAAGAAGCGGCAGTCATACCAAATAGCTCGCCCACAGAAGAAATTAAAATTGAAGAACTCTTCGATCGCAATGATTCAACTAATCAGAGTGAATCTGGGAGAAAACCATACATCCATGTTCTATGGAGTGAGCCTTCCAATCAAGAACAAAGATTAATGCATGAGAGCTATGGATATACTAATCCGGTTGGAGGAAGCTTGTTTAGCGAGCCAACATCATTTGAAATGTATAATAGCGAAGCTTCAGAACAAATAATACGACAACAACAGAAAATTCCAGGCATTAGTAATTCAGGTGTGAACGAGGATATGCACATGCTTAATGATTTGGCAAATATTAGAAAATCATCAATATCATTAGCAACTGATGGAGCAATCGCAAAAGATTTAAACAGGGCGAAGGACATTGAAAAATATTTTAAAGGGAAAGGCAATACCTCGATGACATTTCACATCGGTGAGATCTTTGGGAAGAACACAAAGAATAAGACAGATTTCTACTCAACAGAAACTGAACATTTGATCAGTGTGACTATTCCGAAATTTAAAATCAAAAAGGATTCGAACAAGCACTTCGAAAAGTTGGATTTTGAATTCCCCTTCAGTATCAAGTATATGGGTAAGATCAAAGAATCTAATTATGATTATGATTATGATAATTCAAAGGCAATGCCATTATTTAGTACGTATCTTACTGATAAGAGTGAGACAGCATGGTTTGTCGAATTGGAGATTTTTAATGACAAGGGTTCTGTTGGAGGTGGTATGGAATATAAAAGAAAGTTTCCAATTGGCTCCTTTCCGATTTATTTTGTAGCGGGAATAAAAACTAGTTTAAAGGCAGATTGGGAGAAAAAGGCAAGGTCAGAAAAAAATCAATGGCCCTTAAATCTAGAGGCTATAAATAAGGAACAAGGGAATACCAAAGAAGCAAATAAAGATCTATATCGAAGGAGACGTAGAGCTGAAATAAATATTTTGCCCAAGACAATTAACGATATTTTTGAATTCAAAATAAAACTGTTTGATGAACAGGGTAATGAGTTGAATGAGGAAGACCTTGAGAATGATCACTATGATGCTAGTAATATCCTAATAGGTTTTGATACAAGCACCATCGAGTCTTCAAATTAAGGTTGCGAATCAAGGCTTGAATAAAGGTGATAATTCTGTAGTCTCTTCTCTTTCCTTCGATTCTGATATTACGGACAAACAAATTTCATTCCTGTAACTGTTTAGTGTTTATCTATTTTTGGATGCTTGCCTTTTTGCCAGGTTTGAAGTTGCTGGTTAATATCAACTCTTATTCTACCATTCTTTAGATTTGTAGCTATGTCCATGTTTCGTGTGCATTCACAACCCTTCCTCTTGATAAACAGTTGTGTTTAATGTAGCAGTATCAGTACAAAGTCTTTGATTGGATTATTGATTATGCGAATCGTGTCACTATTGATACATGAAGTGTCACGTTTAGAGCATGCTAATTCGTTATTTTATTCAACCTAAATCTCCTTTGCAATTATCCAATTAACTCTCGCTATTTTATCTATTTCTCACTGTTCCCTTTGCCATCCTGACGATTGATTCATGGATTCTTTATCCCATCCAGCCTCTCTTAAATGTTTCATCCTTTGCTGAACCGCATTGCTGCAGGACAAGACCAATCGCCCTGAGCGGTGTACCCCCTTTTGTTGCCGGTGAGGTGACGCATGATCCAGAAGATCGACTCATTGCTCCCTTCCCCGAGAGCTTGACGGATCTCGGCAACGGAGCGAGAAACACCGTCCTTCAGCAACTCCTCAACCCGTTTCTGCAGATCAAGAATCGCTGCTGCAGCTTTCTTGCCGGCTTCAACTCCAGGTTGGTGGTAAGCGTTGATGTTGACCAGTTCACCGTAAAAACCAACTGCTCGTTCGAATAAAGCGATCAAGGATCCCAGTCGACGGGCATCAAAGCGTCGCAACGTAATGCTCAAGCTTTGTCGTCCTCCTTCGCTGAGAGCCGCACGAGTGCCCTGTAGGAAGCCATCGAGAAAATCTCCAGGACGTTCATCTTTGATCGGAGGAATGTCTTGAACATCTTCCAGAACCTCAATAAACGTGGCGAAGAAGTTGTCCACGCCATCACGCAATTGCTGCACGTAGGCGTGTTGATCTGTTGAGCCTTTGTTTCCGTAGACGGCAATGCCCTGATGAACGGTATTGCCGTCTCGGTCGAGGCGTTTGCCCAGGGACTCCATCACGAGTTGCTGCAGATAGCGACTGAAGACTTCCAGACGGTCTCGATAGGGCAGCACCACCATGTCGCGTTTGCCTTTGCCGTCGCCGGCGACATACCACGAGGCCGCCATCAGAGCGGCTGGGTTGCGGCGCAGATCCGCCACACGGGTGGCCTCATCCATCTGGGCGGCTCCGGCCAGAAAAGCGCGGATGTCAGAACCAATCAGCGCTCCTGGGAGGAGACCAACGGCACTCGTGATGCTGGTGCGTCCTCCAACCCAATCAAACATGTCGAATCGCTTGAGCCATCCCTCCTGCTGGGCTTGCTGGTCCAACTTGCTGTCCAGCATGGTGATCGCGACGGCCTGGCCTGCCCATTGCCCGCCATGTTGCTCCAATCGATGGCGCGCTTGCTCCAAGCCAAGGTGTGGTTCAGGGGTTCCACCGGACTTGCTTACGGTGACAACCAAAGTGGTGTTGAGGCGATCGCCTAAGGCACCCAGCACACTGCTCATGCCATTGGGGTCGACGTTGTCGAAGAAATGAAAGGGAAGACCCTCTCCGCTGTTCTGAAGTGCTCGGATCATCAGCAGCGGACCAAGGCCACTGCCACCAATCCCAATCCATAAAACATCCGTGAAGGCTTCTCCATTCGGTGCCTTGATCGATCCACCGATCACGTCTCGACCAAACTGCTCAATCAGGTCAACTTCATGGGCGATGTGCTCGCGCACCTCTTCCTTAGGGGCCAGCTGAGGATTTCTCAGCCAGTAATGACCGACTTGGCGCTGTTCATCAGCATTGGCGATGGAGCCGTTCTCAAGCTCCTGCATGGCAGAAAATACTGATTCAAATTTGGTCTGAAGCGTCTCTAAATGAGAAGCGTTCAGATGCATGCGACTGACGTCGAGCCAAATCCCCAGATCATCGTGGTACCAGATGAGGTCGCAGAAGCGCTGCCACTGCACCTGAGTATCACTGCCACTGAAATCCGGGAAGCTCATCGATGATGGAAGAGGCACTCAAGCTGAAACTATCCAGGTTCATGATGCTTGCCCATTCTTTGCGACACCAGGGCTAAGTTCAGTCCGCTTATCGACACTCTCCCTTTATCAATGCTGGAAAGCCGGCGCGAATCCGTTGTCATCGGCATGGGCGCTGCGTTAGGTCTAGCTGTGCTGTTAGGGCTAACCACAGGCCACGGCAAGCGAATGACAGCTGCCGCTCCAGAGCAATCCGAGCAGCTAGCGCGTCAGGCGGATCCTACCGATTTCTCTCCAGAGGAGTTGCGCTATCTCCAGCAACGCTTTGGCGTACATGGTCCACAAACTAAACTGGCACAGCTGTTTACTGAGGGGGTTGACCAGTTACAGCCGCTGCGGGCGCAGACGCTAGAGCGACTCAGCATTCTTAAACCTGTGATCTTGCGCGAATCGGAATTACATAACGTTAATCCGATGTTAATTACAGCGATTCTTTTTGATGAAATACAACACTCGAAGCCTGGCGAAGATTTACCCTTCATTGTTCATTCTGGTCTTGTTAAGACTCACGGGCCTGCACAACTCGGTATTTCTGAATTAATTCATCAAGGATGGCTGCCCGAACGGCCTAGCGATCAAGACATTGCCTGGGCACGGAAATTGTTGATGGAACCTTCTGCCAATGTGAAACTTTTAGCTGGAAAAATCAAACGATTAAAAGCATCTCTAGGTATCCCCGAGAAAAATATGCTTCAGGCGAGTCATTCTTATGTTGATGCAAAGGCCATCGCTACTCTCGCCTATTTGCATAATGGCAAACTTGATTATCCAGCTAGAATTCAGCGTTACATGCAAGATGCTGAGCTTCACCAATTAATCTATGGAACGATAATTTCTAAGCCGAATTGGTTGGTATAACCTAGATGAATAGAGGCTCTTGTCTGTCGAAAATTAAAACATTGATATTAATCATGCGTTGGAGATGGCATCGCAGGAGTTAGTTGATCAATCTTTAATTGTTTTCTGAGGGAATGCAGAGGTTCCTTCCAATTTTCTTCCCATTGAATCGCAAGAAAGCTATCAGCCACTAAGCCAAGATGGATACCATCACTGATCGCCTTTAAGAGATGATTGCGATCAGTGTGTGAATCCGTCAGTGAACGAATCATTTTGGCAGCCATCAGCATGCATGTTGTTGGTGTCGAGCACTGTGTAAATGTAAAAGCATTCATTCCACACTCGCCTGCCTCTGTGGCGTCAAAACCCAAAATCACATGCCAGATATCATGCGTTGAGCGAAGCCTATTCAAAACATAAGGCAAATCACCATCTCCCTCGACGCCATGAAAAAAGTGTGGGTTAAAATGATGTTCCTCTAAGAATTCAGCATAGCTTCGCCCAAGACTGCCACTTGGTAAATCAAGTAATTGTTGCACGGACCATTCTTCACTGGGTTTATAACGAGAATCGATTAAATCACGATTTTCATCTTTGTCGAGAACACATTGAATCATCTGCTGTTGAATACCACGCTTTTGGAAAAAGCGACTGATCGAGGCGTTGTCCCCAGCATTGCCAGGCCCATCCATGTAACGGACGAAGCCTGCGAGATCGTCAAGATCGTTTGATGGTTCTGACACAGGCGACGACATTGCGATCTTAATGATTTTAGATTAATTATTTATTTTAGCAGATACAATGACAGGTCCTTATTCTTACAAAAAGTTATATATCGACTTGGCAGCCTAAGCATTGATTTCTTGCTGCTGCTGCAGTCATGGCAACAGTTTTCATCTAATTCAGATCACGTTTGTCCTCGGGGGAGCGCGTTTGATCTTCTGCCGTGATGCCTTACTGTCAGCTGGTCATAGAATTTAAAAGAATGACTTTTTGGCGTAAAACCAATATATTGATGAAAGCACAATTTATTCAACTTAAAAATAGATTTTTCAAGTCATTGCAAGGGAAAGGGTATATTGATATTTCTGAGGCTGTAATGACTGTTTAAGAGACACAGAGCTCTCCCAGGGAGGCCAGTCGTGCTTGCAATGCAGACCAATCAAAGCTACGAGGATCACTACGCTCTCCACCTTGATCCACGTGGCGGTGCGTTGTAATAGCAGCCGGTGCAACATTGAAACGATTCATCCAGCCAGATAAAACAAGAGCCAGAGAATCATATTGCGCTTCGGTGTAACCACTGTGTCGAGAATTGTTATTTGCTCCATTCTTAGGAGTTTCAAGGCTGACATGCAAGGCGAAGTTGTTAACAGAGCCTTTGAATCGTTTGTTTGTGATGGCCCATTCGCCCAGGAATGCTGAATAGCCAGCTCCATAGGCACGGTTCGTTGGAGGGACAAGATCAAGAACCCGACCATCGAGTCCAATCAATGTGTGGTAGCTCACTTGATCTTCATCCCTTGGGTGGGGCGTCATAAATGTATTGACAGCTGAGCTCAACGAATACACAGTCTCATGCATGACAACAACACGAGGATTCACATCAAGTTCGTGACCAAATGCATCGTGTTTATGTCGTTCCCCAAAATTAGTTGGATCAATTGTTAGTCCACTTCGCCAGCTGTGCTGGCGATCTTGAAGCGAAGTTAACCGTTGGCGAATCTTTGGATTGATTCCCGAACACTGCCTCGCAAGTGGAGACGTCCATGATCGCGAATAAGGTGGTTTGGGAGCTGAATTGGACGGTTGGCTTTCCAGTTGTCTGCCTTGCTCTTGGCTGACTTGATCAAGTAGCTCTAAAAGCGAAGGACGTGAGCCAGCGTGAGAGTAATCCAGATGATCAGCTGCAAACCAGCCCAGAAACAGCAACGTCAAGGATCCGAGGGACATGGCGGAGATGATCGCCAGTGGATGACGACCAACAAACCCATGTAAGGGCTTAAGACGATGTTTCACAGAATCTGGAACCATCGATCTCGAAGTGCCATCTGCTTAGTTGTAGCTCTAGGGTCCCAATCCAACTGCCAACGGTCTACACCTTCGTCAGGATTCAAAAGCGTCTCAGCGAGATGTCCGTGACGCGAATAGGTGATAGCCACTGAGGACTGGCCTCGCAGAAGCAGGGGGAGATCATTCAAACGTCGCAAGCGGCGACCAGAAATTGCGATCAGTTCATCGCCGACAACAAGATTTGCCTTTAAGGCCGGACTCTTTGCCGCCACTCGTCGCACCAACAGCTGGCCGCTGTCTTCTTTCAGCGTTAAACCGTGATAAGGATCTTTGGATGCAACCGCTTCAAGACGTAAGCCAAGACTGCTGACGATGCTTTGCAATGGTAGGGATGCGGGTTGATCCAGCCATGAGATGAGATCCTCAGCAAGAGATTGATCGTGCTCGCGCACCAAAGCCAAAACATCTTCACGGTTGTAACCACGACGGCAAACCCCGTGTGTTTGCCAAAGTTTGCGAACAAGTCTTGCAAGAGACGTTTGCTTTTGACGTAAACGAACATCCAAGCAAAATGCTGTAGCAGCGCCGAGTCCGTAATAACTCACTTGTGAATCCCGAGATGGAGGAGATGCTTTGTATAACTTCACCCAAGCCTCTTCAGAACTACACGCGAGACTCTGAACTTCCCGTCCTGGTGTCATCAAAACGCGCGATAACTCTTCGCTAAGATCCACAAGAAATGATTTACGATCACTGCAACCAGCAATCATTGTGGTAACGAGATCAAAGTAACTGGTGATTCCTTCAGCGAACCACAAACTTTCACTCACAATTGCTTGGCTATAGTCATATGGGCGATATTCCTGAGGACGTAGACGGCGGACATTCCACTGATGGAGATATTCATGGCCGACGAGTTGCAGTAATTTTCTATATCCATCTGGTTGAGCAAGGGTATGCCAGTTGAACTGCAGCACAGCGCCATGGTCATGCTCTAATCCGCCATACCCCTCCGCTCTCATTTGCAGAACCAATTGATAACGATCTCCGGCCGCCGGAGGTGAATCCATCAAACGACATGTGGCTTCACAGACAGCGCTGATATCACTTAGTAAGTTCTTAGGCCAGCCAGATGGAGGGGATCCGATTAGAAGCAATTCATGTGTGTAGCCCTTGACTAAAAATTGTTCGATCTTGAAAGGGCCTGCATGGACGGGACTATCAACAAGGGCATCAAAATCGTCGGCAATCCAGAAATGATTGTTGCGCTGGAGTGGGACAAACGCCTCCCATGTATCCGGCACGGAGATCTCAAGTTGGTGGGTTTGCCATCGACAACCCTCCACCTCCATCACGGCACCCGCTAAACAGAGCGATGCAAATGTCGGATCCAGGAAACAGGTTCGAACAGTGAGATCTCGCGCCTCAACCGCATACCTCACCTCGACTGTTGTCAACTCAGAAAGATCTGCTCGCCAGCTGGACGGACCACTACGCCGTAATGGAACTTGCGACTCACCGCTATGCAGCTCAAGGCTGTGCAGATGCTGGACGTGGTCACGAACGGTGTATGACCCCGGAGTCCAAACAGGTAACTGAATCGATAACCGATGTGAGCAAGGCTTCCAGCTTTGTTTGACCCAAAACGTCTGGGATGCCGGCTCACGCAAATCAAGATGAATTTGGACAGTGTTGTCCACGTTTACAACGGGTTCACTGAGAACTCAGCCACCGAACTCCCAAGTTGTTCAACCTGATCAAAAGCGAGGAGTAGTGAATAACGCCGTGCGACACGTTGTAAACGTTCGATCAAGCCAGGTTGAAGACTGATCCGCTGTAAATCTGCGTGCAAAACAATGCTGCCATCACTGTTGAGAATCCACCCAAGCGGTCGGCCTGCCGGCTGGACTGCCAACAGATCAACATCTTGAAATTGCCCTGCAAATGTCTCGAGTTGTGCCTCAAACTGCACCATAAATCCCTCTTGGCGAAGTGATTCCGCCAAAAGATCCATGCTGGTGTAGATGGTCGGCAGGATGGAGAGATGGGACATGATCCGAATGCCCGCTTTTTCAAACCCTAGCCAGCATGAGCAGTCTCAACAGGTGCTGCTTCATCCCAGTCACATCGAATCAGCACAATTCGATCCCCCGCTGCAACTGGGTGTGATGGCATCAGGGCGTGGCAGCAACTTCGAAGCCATAGCCCAGGCGATTGCGCGGGGTAATCTCTCCGCCTCAATTCGGCTCTTAGTGGTCAACAACCCAGGTTGTGGGGCTCAGCAACGGGCGGAACGACTCGGAATCCCCTGCAAGGTCATCGACCATCGCATCCATCGAGATCGACGCGCTCTGGATCGAGAACTCGTGCATTGTTTCCAAGCGGCCGAGGTCGAAGCAGTGGTGATGGCGGGCTGGATGAGGATCGTGACATCTGAATTGATCCAAGCATTCCCAGAGCGTTTGCTGAATATCCATCCATCGCTTTTACCCAGCTTCCGAGGACTCGACGCGGTTGGTCAGGCCCTTCAGGCTGGCGTCAAGATCAGTGGATGCACAGTTCACCTCGTCACTGAGGACATGGATGCCGGACCAATCGTGACCCAGGCTGCTGTTCCAGTTTTGGCAAACGATAACCATGAGGCCTTAGCTCAAAGGATTCGACGACAGGAGCACCGTCTGTTGCCGTTTGCTTTGACGTTAATGGGACCACACTGGCGTCAGGGATAGAACGCCTGCAAAGGCAACCCTGTCTCTGGTGCAAAACCGGCCATCAAATTGAGGCACTGCACACCTTGGCCGGCCTGCCCTTTGATCAAATTGTCGATGGCACTCATCAACACCAGTTGGCCCGTGCGTGTGTCCACTTGAACGGAAAGCATCGCCTTATTGGTATGACGAACCCATTTGGTTGCGGGGTAACTTCCGACGGGCAGCACTTCTACACAGGGGTGATGGCGATAGATCGCTTGAAGAACAGTGGTGCAATCCTCTGCTGTTAGTCCAGGATCACGCAGACGGGCATACACCGTTGAAAGCAGTCCCCGCACCATCGGAACCAGATGAGGGGTGAACTGGAGCTGCACACTTTGGCCTGCCACCTCTTGAGCCATTTGCTCGATTTCAGAGGTGTGGCGATGACCGACAACGCCATAGGGGGCGATTGATTCCGAAGCTTCAGCCAGCAACATTCCCTGCTTAGGGACACGACCACCACCGGACGTTCCGGTTTTCGCGTCGATAATGATCCCATCGGTCTCGATGAGACCCTGCTTTAGGAAGGGAAGCAAGGGCAACAAACTGGCTGTTGGAAAGCAGCCAGGCGCAGCCACAATTGTTGCCTCAGCGATATCCGGCCCACGCCATTCGGGTAGTCCATAAACAGCACTCGAGCAAAGAGCGGCATCATTTCTATTCAGTGATTGTGCCTCTTGGACGTAAACCTGACTCCACTGCTCGAGGGATCGGTATCGGAAATCAGCAGAGAGATCAACCACTCGTACGCCGCGCTCCAACAATTTTGGAGTCAATTGACAGGCGAGGCCATTGGGCAAGCTGAGCACCGCAAAATCTGCGGCTTCACCGATTCGATCCACCTCGACGGCTTCGACAACAGGGTTGTCAGCCAAAGGCAGGAAGGGACAAATGGAATTCCATTCTTGACCGGCACTACGGTCGCCGCCCAGAAAACTCACGCTGAGTCCGGGATGGTTTTGAAGCAGACGCAGGGTCTGCAAACCCCCATAACCGGTTGCACCGATCACTGCAACACGGCTCTTCCCAGGGATTGCCATACCCGTCAGTGTCGATGACATACGGCTGTCCATGGGCGGTGTCAAACCGCGGCTGATCGTACAGGTATCGATAATGACCATTGACCCCACCGCTGCATTCCCCTGGAACGTTCAACATCAATGAACGGAGAGGACACAATCGTCTTCGACTCAATTCCGAATGCTCTCGCCGCGATCCGCAATGGTGCCTGTGTGGTTGTGGTGGACGACGAACAACGCGAGAACGAGGGAGATTTGATCTGTGCGGCTCAGTTCGCTACTCCCGAAGCGATCAACTTCATGGCCACAGAGGCTCGCGGTTTGATCTGTCTGGCCATGGAGGGGCAACGACTGGACGAGCTGGATCTGCCCCTGATGGTGGATCGCAACACCGATGCCAATGAGACCGCGTTCACCGTCAGTATCGATGCTGGTCGAGAACATGGGGTCAGCACAGGAATTTCTGCGGAAGATCGAGCCCGCACGATTCAGGTGGCTTTGAATCCATCCACCAGGCCTGCTGATCTGCGTCGACCAGGCCATATTTTTCCTTTACGAGCCCGCCAAGGCGGTGTGCTGAAACGAGCTGGTCACACAGAAGCAGCTGTTGATCTTGCTCAACTGGCTGGTCTGAATGCAGCAGGTGTGATTTGTGAGATTCAGAACAGCGATGGCTCGATGTCGCGCTTGCCGCAACTTCGAGATTATGCCAATCAATGGGGTTTGAAATTAATTAGTATTGCGGATCTTATCCGTTACAGGCTTGACAATGAACGATTTGTTCAACGCCAAGCCCATGCGGTTCTTCCGAGTCAGTTTGGTTCATTTCAGGCTATCGGGTATCGCAATCAATTGGATGGTTCAGAACATATTGCCTTGGTCAAAGGCAACCCTGCATCCCTGAAGGAGCCTGTGCTGGTTCGCATGCATTCCGAGTGCTTAACAGGTGATGCTTTCGGGTCACTGAGATGCGATTGTCGCCCCCAACTTGAAGCCGCATTAAGTCGTATTGAACAGGAAGGTGAAGGTGTGGTTGTTTACCTCAGACAAGAAGGGCGTGGCATTGGATTAATTAACAAACTCAAAGCATATAGCCTTCAAGATGGAGGTTTGGATACGGTAGAGGCCAATGAAAGGCTTGGTTTTCCCGCAGATTTGCGCAATTACGGTGTAGGGGCTCAGATCCTCTCAGATCTTGGCATTCACCGATTGCGCCTGCTCACGAATAATCCTAGAAAAATTGCTGGCTTGGGTGGCTATGGATTGCAAGTTGAAGAGCGTGTACCACTTGTGATCGAGGCAGGGCGTCATAACTCTGATTATTTAGCAACAAAACGGGACAAACTTGGTCACCTCATTGTTGAAACTGCACCCTGTACGGTGATTGCCCTGTCAGTTGATGTTGACTTTGAACAGTGGCCGAATTTGCGCCAAAAAGCGGAAGAACTAGCCCAACAAAGAGATTTTGAACTTGAGGCTCTACAAAATCCGCGCTTGCTAGCCCTTTGGGAACGACCACAATTCGTTTGGAAACTGTTACCAGCAACAAAAGATCCCACATTGTTGCTCAAGGAAATCGCTCGTTGGCCGCAAACAAAACGACTTGGTTTGTTGCGAGTGGCCACTGAACGAATGGCCCAGCACCCACCGCAAACATTAGAGAGAAGTGAACGACACCTCAAAGAACTCATCAATGCAAAGGATCACGGAGCGACTTTTGACGTTCCATGCCTGATTCATTGGCAAGCGAAATAAGACATGTCATTCAGACTGAATGATCTCAGTTGTTCTGAATGGTTACCTTCTTAATCCGAGAACCGTTTTTCAACTGGTTCACCACATCCATCGATCCCGTAAGCCCGAAGACGGTGTGAACTCCATCGAGATGGGGCTGCGCATCAAAACAGATGTAGAACTGAGAACCTCCGGTGTTCTTGCCAGCGTGAGCCATCGCCAGGGTTCCTTTCTGGTGCTTTTGGGGGTTGATTTCGCAATTGATCTGATATCCAGGTCCGCCGGTTCCTGGCATTCCCTTGGCTCCTTCACGGGTGTTGGGGCAGCCACCCTGAGCCATAAAACCTGGAATCACACGATGAAAAGCGAGTCCGTCATAAAACCCCTCATTCACCAGCTTGACAAAGTTGGCAACCGTATTCGGAGCGTCGTTCTCGAACAGCTCGAGCTCGATCAGGCCTGCATCTGTGTCCATCAGAGCCTTGGTCATGGTGGCGCGAGCAAAATCGAAGTTTAGGGAGCCAGGATCGAATGACCTTGATGCTCGATCTCAGTCAAGCCCGTGTCGGTGTAATCGGCGGTAGTGGGCTTTATGCGATGCCTGGCCTTGAAAACGTCAAAGAGATCGCGGTAGAAACCCCCTTCGGTGACCCATCTGATGTTGTCCGGATTGGTCGTCTCCGTGGAATGGAGATCGTGTTTTTGGCTCGTCATGGGCGCCATCACACGCTTTTGCCACGGGAGGTGCCCTATGCGGCCAACCTTTGGGCGATGCGCCAACTCGGCGTGCGTTGGTTGATCTCTGTCTCCGCCGTGGGCTCTCTGCGGGATCACTTGCGTCCGAGGGACATGGTGGTGCCGAATCAATTCATTGATCGCACCAACCAACGGCCACAGACGTTTTTCGGTCAAGGCTGTGTTGCCCACGTCAGCCTTGCGGATCCCACTTGCTCGATCTTGAATAAGCGATTGGCTGACGCGGCTGAGGCCGCAATACCAACGGGACATCATGTTCATCGTGATGGCACCTATCTCTGCATGGAAGGTCCGGCTTTTTCCACGCGTGCAGAAAGTGAGTTGTATCGAAGTTGGGGATGTTCTGTGATTGGCATGACCAATCACACCGAAGCGCGATTGGCACGGGAGGCTGAAATCGCCTACTCCTCATTAAGCATGGTCACCGACTTTGACTGTTGGCATCCAGATCACGACAATGTCAGCGTTGATTTGGTGATTGGAAACCTGAAGGCAAATGCCCAGGCCACAGAGCCGATCTTGAGTCGGCTGATGGAGCACTTGCATCTCGAACGACCGATTTCACCAGCTCACACAGCATTGGCTGATGCACTTATTACCCCGAAAAATGCTGTGCCAGTCGAGACAAGAAAGCGACTTGATTTATTAACAACACCTTACTGGGGTCGTTTTAATGAGATTTAAACAAGAAGAGAGCAACCACAAGCCTCTAACGCGAGACGGAGTTGCTGCTGATGATGATCTAACAAATCCTGAGCATTATGAACACTAAGCTTGGTCGCCGCCATCAGTAATGCAAGTTTAACGGAACCATTTGCTTGTTCAAGAAGTTCAAGGCCCGCTTCACGATTAACTCCAGCCAGATCACGAAGAATCCTGATTGATCGATCAATTAATTTACTATTGCTTGCCGAAACATCAACCATTCGGTTGCCGTACACCTTGCCGAGACGAACCATCACGGCTGTAGAAAGAATATTCAGTGCCATCTTTGTGGCTGTACCAGCCTTAAGACGTGTCGAGCCGGTCAGGACTTCCGGGCCGGTCAACAAGCGAATATCAATATCACAAGGTAGTGGTGCTTGCTCTGTCGGCACACAGGCCATCGCGATCGCTAAAGCTCCAATCGCTTTGGCATAAGCCAAGCCGCCGCGAACGTAAGGCGTTGTGCCACCAGCGGCGATCCCCACCAAACAGTCTTGCCCGCAAAAACCATGCTCATCGAGATCTGCTCGCCCTGCAATTTCTTGGTCTTCTAATCCTTCAGAGCTTTTCAAAAGTGCTGCAGCACCACCCGCCAAAAGACCTTGCACTTGCTCTGGAGCACTACAGAAGGTTGGTGGGCATTCTGCTGCATCTAACACGCCTAAACGACCGGATGTGCCCGCGCCTAAGTAATAAAGCCGACCTCCATGGCGTAATCGCTCCGCGATGGCTTCGATGGCTGCAGTGAGTGATTCGGATGCACCGGCAACCGCTTGTTGAGGACGGAGATCTTCTTCAATGAAAAGATCGACCAGTGCTGAGGTCTCAAGCAGATCTAAATCAACACTACGAGGATTGGCTTGTTCGGTTAAAAGATGGCCCCGATCAATCGAAGGTTCTAGTTCACGCTTGAACTCAGCCATGTTTAAAGAAGACCCTCAAGACGTTGGCGTAGTTCATCAAGATTGGGGTTAGAGGATTGATCAGAGTCTTCAAGTGCTTGATCTTGAATCGACGCATCCTCTTTCCAGTTGCTGACATCACGATTCAACTCAGGAGGCGCCATAAATAAGTGTTCTTCATCATTGCTTGGCATAAAACCCTGCTCGATAAACCGAGCCTCATAACCAGCATCTCGGCAGAACTGTTCAATCTCGTCACGGTCCATCCTTTCAATGCTCGGAACTGGAAAGTCCTGCGCTTCTAACAATCCGGCGTAACGCTCGGCATCATCTGGGTTCTCAAAGAGCAACACCAAGGTGTTTCCAGCCACTTCAAGCGAGTGAATCCCCTCGCTATCGGTGCCCGCATCGAACAGGAGAACGTGAACCTGCTGCATCCCAGTCATGACAAGACGCAAAGTCTGTCATCGATTGCATTTCAAGTGACGTCCTCCTCCAAAGCCAGTTCTTGCAGACGTCGATAGAGAGCACGTTCTGCATCGCCGAGATCAGCAGGGATCACAATCACAATCTCGACCAGTTGGTCTCCCCGTTCATCTTCACAAGCGAGACCTCGGCCTCTGAGTCGCAGAAGTCGACCGCTAGACGATCCTGGAGGCACTTGAAGCGTCACAGGACCATCCAACGTTGGAACATCCACAGCGCAACCCAGCGCTGCATCAGGGGGAAATAGCTCCAATCTGTAAAGAACTCGCAGTCCATCGATGCGAAGCCCTTCGGAGGTCACCACCCGCAATTGCAAAAAATGATCGCGTCCTCCGGGTGCCACCCCTTCAAGACGTAATCGCCAACCATCGCCTGCGAATGGCGGCGTCTCGAGCTCGATTTGGGTGCCATCGCCAAGAACCAGCTCCACACGTGTTCCCATCAGAGCTTGTTCCGGAGTGAGTTCCACCTGGGATTCCAAATCCTCTCGGGCACGGACTGGCGGAGGTGATGGCTCAGCTGCTACCGGTCTCTCTTGAGCGTCGTCGTACACCTCACGTGATGAGGGTGGCTCGACGGGATCGACAGAGGATCGGTCTCGTCCACCCAGGACAACATCGAGATAGTCCTCAAAATCCGGAAACCCCTCGGCAAAGGGATCATTGTTTTGACGGAGAGTGACCTCACCGTGCTCCCAGGCCATACGACGGCGTGGGTCGCTGAGGACTGCATAGGCCTCATTGACCAACTTGAACCGTTCTTCAGCAATCGGATCATTGCCATTGAGATCGGGATGCCAGCGCCGCGCCTCACGACGAAACGCACGTTTCAGTTGAGCGGCATCACTCTCCGGCGATAACCCGAGCAGCGACCAGTAATCGGGTTCAGCGACGGAAGTCATCGTCCCAGGGGTCGAGATCTCGACGGCTCATTCCTCGGCCAGAAGCCGACGGTCGGCCTGGTGATCCCCATGGATCGTCATCCCAGTCATCATCTGCGAACAACTCATCCTTGAGCGAACCAAGGGTGTTGCGGATTCCTTGCAAAGGGTTGCCATCGCCTTGGCGTTCAGCTGATAGACGCCGATTCAGACCGAACAAGGCCTCCTCTAAGCCACTGGTGACCAGATCCAACTCTTGAAGATCATCCTGAGCCAAACAGTCTTGGACATCGCGCATCGCCATCTCAACCGCTCGTTGTTGGCGCTCAGCGCCATATGGCCCGAGCTCCAAAGCGGCATCACGCAGGCGGCGTTCGGCCTGCGCCACGAGCGTTTGGGCACGATTTTTCCGTTCGATTTGATTGCGTCGGCGCCGATCTTCATCAGCACGAGCCTCAGCCTCCGCTAGGAGGGTTTGCACTTCATCTTCATTGAGGTTCGAGCCGCCCTGGATCGAGACCGATTGCTTGCGACCCGTTGTGCGATCGGTGGCACTCACCTGAAGTAAACCATTGGCATCGATATCGAATGCCACCTGCACTTGTGGAACACCACGGGGCGCTGGAGGAATGCCTGATAACCGAAAGCGTCCCAGTGATTTGTTGTCAGACGCCATTTGACGTTCGCCTTGCCAAACATGAATCTCGACCGAGGCTTGGTTGGCCTCAGATGTACTGAACACATCGGATTGACGGACCGGAATTGGTGTGTTTCTGGGAATCAGCACTTTCATCAGTCCACCAACCGTTTCGAGGCCTAAAGACAGTGGTGTGACGTCGTTTAGAAGCAAATCACGCAATTCTCCAGTCAAAATTCCGGCTTGCACAGCAGCTCCAATTGCAACCACTTCATCGGGATTGACGGATTGACAAGGATCAAGAGGCACCAACGTGCGCACAAGTTGCTGCACCATTGGCATCCTTGTTGCTCCTCCCACTAGCACCACGTCGTCGATTTCCTCGACGGCCCAACCACTGTCACGCAGTGCGGATTGAACAGGCGTGAGGAGCCGATCCAGCAAATCGGGACACAGCGATTCAAATGTCGAACGTTCCAACGTCGTTTCGATGTGAAGAGGCCCTTCATCACCGGTTGCGATAAACGGCAAAGAAATCGGAGTACTGACCACACCCGAGAGTTCTTGCTTTGCCTTTTCAGACGCTTCGGTCAATCTCTGTAAGGCTTGACGATCTCGGCGAAGATCCACTCCGTTGTCCTTTTGGAAGGCATCGGCGATCCAGTCGACGATGCGCTGATCAAAATCATTGCCTCCAAGTTGAGTATCTCCATTGGTGGCTTTGACATCAAAGACGCCATTGGCGATGCGCAATAACGACACATCGAATGTGCCACCACCCAGATCAAAAACCAACACACGACGCACCGCGCTGCGATCAAAGCCATAAGCGAGGGCGGCTGCAGTGGGTTCATTGAGGATGCGTTCCACGGAGATGCCGGCAAGTCGACCCGCATCTCGGGTGGCTTGGCGTTGAGCATCGTTGAAGTAGGCCGGCACGGTGATGACCGCAGCTTCAACGGCCTCTCCCAAATAAGTGGAGGCATCATCCACCAATTTGCGAATGATGCTGGCAACCAGTTCCTCAGGGGCGTATTCCCTCTCTGTAACAGGGCAGGGCACGCGAACCTGTCCCCGTTCATTGGCTCGGACGGTGTACGGAACCGCAAGGCTGCTGTCATCCAACTCGTCCCAATCGCGGCCAACGAATCGCTTGAGATTGGAGAACGTGTTTCGGGGACTGAGGACAAGCTGACGACGCGCCAGCTGACCGACCAGAAGTTCCTGATCCTTGCTGTAGCCAACGACCGAGGGCGTCGTTCTGCCACCTTCAGCATTAGCAATCACGAGGGGACGACCTGCTTCCAGCACAGCGACAACTGAATTTGTCGTCCCCAGGTCAATCCCGACGATCCGGCCCATAACCGCATGTTCTGAAACCCCACGCTACCGACCTGATCCAGCCCGTCAGTGCGAAAAAACCCCCTCTTAAAGCGTTCTTAGTGACTACATGCCGCTAATCCTCTATTTTGAATTTGCTCTTGTTTTTGGAGAATGTCCAGCGAAAGGGATAAGCTCTATCGATTGCGTAGACGTCCAGCCTCGGAAAAACTGTTGGATATAACCTTTCAAATTGGAGCTATATTTCTTGCCTCAATCGTAGCTTTTGTTCTTATTGCTGTCCTAATCGTTGTTTTTCGGGAAAGCATCGAATCGATGGGACGCTATGGATGGAGTTTTTTGTTGACATCAGATTGGAATCCGGTCGACGACGAATACGGAGCTGGGGCTGCCATCTACGGAACATTAATCACATCATTGTTCGCATTATTGATCGCGGTTCCACTGGGTGTAGGGACAGCCATCTTTATTACAGAAAATATTATCCCTAGAATAATTAGGAATTTGGTTGGATTAATGGTGGAGCTTCTTGCGGCAATACCATCAGTCGTTCTTGGTTTATGGGCCATCTTTGTGATGGAACCTTTTATACGGCCATTCCTAGAACTTTTGCATGAAAAACTGGGATGGATTCCATTGTTTAGTACTCCACCATTGGGCCCTGGTACTCTGCCAGCGATTATGATTCTTGTTGTGATGATCCTGCCAATCATCACCGCGATTTCTAGAGATTCGCTTAATCAAGTTCCTCCCCAGTTGCGTCAAGCTGCATATGGAATTGGAACGACGCGATGGGGTACGATCATCCACGTCATGCTTCCAGCTGCGATATCAGGGATCGTGGGTGGAGTGATGTTGGCGCTTGGCCGAGCGATGGGTGAAACAATGGCGGTCACGATGATTATTGGAAACTCAAATAATTTCAGCTTCTCACTGCTTGCGCCTGGAAATACGATTGCATCCATGCTTGCCAATCAGTTCGGTGAAGCAGACGGTTCTCAGGTGTCATCCCTGATGTACGCAGCTTTTGTTTTGATGATCATGACATTGGCAGTCAACATCTTGGCTCAATGGCTTGTAAAGCGCCTGAGCTTAAAATATTAATTTATGGCCTATTCATCATCCTATCGAAAGTCATCAAGGCAAATTAATCTGGAATACAAACCAGGATTAGCTCGCAACATTTCAAGTCGTGTCTTAACAATCATTGCTTCAATTTTTTCTATCATCGCTGTCCTGCCTTTGATTCTTGTTTTAGCCTATGTTTTGATCAAAGGTGCTTCCCAGATTAATTTATCCTTATTCACTGAATTACCTCCGCCACCTGGTCTGGAAGGAGGTGGGATTGGAAACGCACTGATTGGTTCTTTAATTGTGACTAGCATTGCAGCATTGATTGCCATACCAGTCGGAGTTGGTGGAGGAATTTTTCTTGCGGAGTATTCAAGGGGTGGCACCTTTGCACACTTCATTCGATTTGGAACCAACGTTCTTTCTGGAGTCCCCTCAATCATTGCTGGCGTTTTTATCTATGGCACGATTGTCACCAGTCGCATCGTGTTTGGAAATGCCTACAGTGCTTTAGCTGGTGGCATCGCATTGTCGATCCTGATGCTGCCAACGGTGATCAAAACCACCGATGAAGGATTGAAGCTCGTTTCAGACGATCTAAGGCGAGGTGCACTCGGAGTTGGAGCATCCAACTTCGTCACGATTGTCAGAATTACGCTTCCATCAGCATTCACCCCGATCGCCACAGGAATTGTTCTTTCGGTGGCACGTGCTGCAGGTGAAACTGCGCCGCTTATTTTCACAGCCTTATTCTCTGCCTATTGGCCAGAGGGTATTTTTGCACCAATTGCGACCCTTTCTGTTCTGATCTATAACTTTGCAAAAATGCCATATGAGATCCAGACTCAATTGGCCTGGGCATCATCCTTCGTTCTGGTCGTGATGATCCTCGGTCTTAATCTCCTGTCTCGCTGGATCGCCGGGCTGGCATCCAAGTAAATTAAAGCTCTAATGGCCTGCCTTTGCTGTCCAAGTTTTCCAACAGAGTCATGACCAACGCACCTGTTAAGACTCAAGTAAACGCAATGTCAGAAGACACTGCTATTTCCATTCAAAATGTAACCATAAGTTATGGCAACTACCAAGCAGTCAGGAATGTTTTTTGTGACATCCCTCGAGGGAAAGTAACTGCTTTCATCGGACCGTCTGGATGTGGTAAATCAACCGTTCTGCGTGCCTTGAATCGTATGAATGATTTGATCGAAGGATGCTCCCTAAAAGGACGTGTTCTTTTTGATGGTATTGATTTATATGGTTCAAATGTTGACCCAGTTGAGGTTCGTCGTCACATCGGTATGGTTTTTCAACAACCCAATCCATTCCCGAAAAGCATTTATGAGAATATTGCCTTTGGAGCACGAATTAATGGTTTTGTCGGGGACATGGATGAACTGGTAGAACGATCACTTCGTCAAGCTGCTGTATGGGATGAATGCAAGGATAAACTGAATGAAAGTGGCTATTCTCTTTCAGGGGGTCAACAACAGAGACTCTGTATTGCACGTACAATTGCTATTCAGCCTGAGGTGATCCTAATGGATGAACCTTGTTCAGCTCTTGATCCAATCTCAACATTAAAAATAGAAGAGACGATGCATGAACTCAAAAAAAGCTTTACGATTGTCATCGTAACTCACAATATGCAACAAGCAGTTCGAGTAAGCGATGAGACGGCATTCTTTAATGCTGAATCCACTGATGGTGGATCGGGAAAAGTCGGTTATCTTGTTGAATTTAATGAGACTGAAAAGATTTTCAATAATCCGGAACAACAATCTACGCAGGATTATATCTCCGGTCGTTTTGGTTGATTAATTATTTAATCAAGCCGAAGCATGTCGTCAGTTCATAGAAATTGCCTTTAAAAGAGCCCTGAAATCATTTCATTTTATCAAATCGAACTTCTATAAGTGGCGGATTCTGATCTGTAAAATTGAATTGCTGCGCTGATCTATTGACGTGGATTGTCTTACTATATCTTCGCTTAGAGATCATACTTTTGGACATGTTACCGTGCACAGCCGTAAATATAGGCCTCAACCTAATTATACGCCTTACTATTGTCAATCAATTCCTGGCTCGATTCAACTGACTATTATTCTATTTTAATCAGTGTCAATGGTCCTGACGACAGACCAAGTACACCAGATGTTCACCAGAACTACCGTTGAAAAACACTCGAAATCAATAGCTTGATTCACTTCATGACAAGTGATTCTGTTTGTATGAAGGGTTTCAGCCGACGCATCGATTTCTTTTACGATAAAATTCTATGTCTGTTAAGCGTGCCGTCTTCCTCACCGTTGTTTCATCCTCAGCATTGCCTGTGATATTGCTTGGGTTGAACACGGTTCAAGGATCTCAAATACCCCGTTGTGCAACGACAATGGACCTGACCATTAATATTTGTACTGAGGCAACAACTAGTATGAAATATCAACCCCAACAATATTTGAAAATCTATGGATAAGAGAGACTCTCATCAATCACCTAATGGAATGAAAGTTTAGATAGAGGAGTAATCAATACGTAGCTCCGATTCAACCTAATATCAAATGTTACCATGTCCATAATTGTCGTCTCCATAAAAATCAATCTTACTTTTAATCTCAACATACCAGTAATGATCGTCGCCGATGTAAGTGCGATCTCGATCCCATTCATAATAACGCTGTTCATGATTTGGAAAGTTAGTGAAATCAATCTCATCCTGACCACTTTTAAAATCTTTAATGATTGAATAGCCTTTATGGCTCATGATGATTCTGTCGTTACCAGGGCCAGTCTTAATTACATCTCTTCTGTTGTTAAATTGCCCTGGATCAATGCAATCATCACCTGCATAGCCATAGAGATCGTCGTTCCAGTTGATCCAGTCAGCTTATCCCTCCGTTTAGTTCCAAGAAATTGATTGATATCATTAAAACTACCATCATTACTTTCTTCTCCCCAAATCATGTGTAATGCCTTGATGTCTGCGTCAGTGAGCCATGTAGTCCAGCCTAATGGTGATTTGTTATATGACATGATGGTATCTGAGGTTTCCTAAGCTCGATTATATGGATCTTTAAGTGGGTGAGATAAGCCAAGAGCATGACCTATTTCATGAACGATTGAATTCCGATCAAAGTCGTTCAAGCTATCCGCTCCATCTGTATCTTTCCAGTAAACATTCCAATAAGAGTTTGAACCACTACCATGATCTGCAACTTGCCCAACGACACTATCACCTCATCTTTGATGCCAGAAAACTGAATAAAGATCCATCATTGTACCATTAAAAATTTTTTTCTACAAAATCGAGAGCTGTGAGTGGGTCTAACCTTTGGAACACACTTCTAATAAATTGCTTGTCTTCTATCGAGCTACCTGCAGAAAGGAAATTTAAAACCATCATCATCTTTCAGAAATACTCGATCAAAGTGAATATAATAATTGAGAAGATAATTGCCTTGCCCAAGTCCCCACTGAGTATGGGCGGAAAATCGATCACTGACCAAAAAAGAAGGATAGACTGCTATTTTATTCACTCTTTGTTGAAATATAATCTTGACATTAATCTTTTGCAAGTACAATCATATCCAGAATATTTTTTGCGTCTAAAATTTGAACGAATAAGTTNAAACAGAGCTCTCNAAGAAAATTTTTCCGAGAATCAAATTCGGNGCATCNNCCATTTTATTTGATTTGCTGAGTTTATNAGNATTTAGNCAAGCGNNTTGTGTGCTTATTGGCAAACTGTNTAACTCTCTAATTTGCAATATATNTGTNCGTTTCGCATCCATTCAATTCTGTATAATCATTATCGATAGTTTTTGAATTTNTTTCAAAGCCTTCTATCATGTTTTGTATTTGCAAAGGGGNTTGCTGANTTTTAGATCGCTTTAATTGTCTTAGNANATTTGTCNCCATGCTAATTATAGGCAATGATTATATATTTTTAACTGATCATTACTTCTCTGTCATGCAAAGGGATCATGGACGATCGTTTGGATCGTTGTTCTAACGTCTAGTCCTCGTAATCCTTTAAAGTGCTTTTAAGGCTTGCCCTTTGCCAACATGCATTGATAGGGTGAAATCTATTGAGTAAGACTGTAATAGAAAACAAATCAACATGAAGCGGGCTCTTCGCTTGTTCCATCACTATTCATTGGTCATCATGCCGTTGCTTTCATAATTTAATTGGATTTATTTGTTTCATTCCGAATCGCCATTGTTATTCCAAGTGGAGCGCAACGCACACCCTCTTTAATGGTAATTACAAAAAAAGACCCCTTGCGATGCAAGAGGTCTTGTGGTGTTGAGCGGAGAGCGAGGGATTCGAACCCTCGATAGAGTTGCCCCTATACAGCATTTCCAGTGCTGCGCCTTCGACCACTCGGCCAGCTCTCCAGCGGCGGATGTGGGGCAAATGCCAATGTAGCAGGGCAAAACCAAAGACCTTTCCATGCGTCCTAGGCACAGGATCACGATTCACTGGCGCCAGGAGAACCGCATCATTTCGCATGACGTTGAAGAAGGGGAGTACATCCTCAGGAGCTTCGAACTGCAGGGAGATGCCTTGCCCTTTTCCTGTCGGAATGGCTGTTGCACCAGTTGTGCGGTCCGTGTCCTCTCTGGGTCGTTGGATCAACGCGAAGCGATGGGTTTGTCACGAGAGTTGCGCGATCGCGGATATGGGCTCCTCTGTGTCGCCAGAGCAGTCGGTCCGTTAGAAGCGGAGACCCAAGACGAAGATGAGGTTTACGACTTGCAATTTGGTCGACATTTTGGACGTGGAGCCGTTCGCACTGGCCTTCCACTCGACGAGGAGTAGCTATGCCATCCAGTCGTTGCCAGGCCTCAGCCGCAGCAGCCGGTCTCACAGATCAAGACGTCGACAGATTGATCACAATTGCGCGCACAGCAGCAGACCTGGGGGGTCAGGAGCTGATGCGTCATTACGGTCAGCTTTCGAGCATTCAAAGCAAAGGGCGAATCGGCGATCTCGTCACGAATGCCGACTTAGCAGCAGAGGCACTGGTGCTGAACTGCTTGAAGGACAGCACCCCCGAGATCGCTGTGCTCGCGGAGGAAAGTGGCGCACAGGGCGAACAAAATGGCTTGCGTTGGTGTGTCGATCCCCTAGACGGCACAACAAATTTTGCCCATAGCTATCCATTTTTCGCCACCTCCATTGGTCTGACCTGGAAACAGCAACCCGTCCTTGGCGCCATTTGTGTGCCGTTTTTGAATGAGANCTATTGGGCAGCTCCGGGTGTTGGTGCTTTCTGTAACGACAATCCGATCCAGATCAGTTCCTGTGAGCGACTGAGCGATGCACTGCTCGTGACGGGCTTTGCTTATGACCGTCACACCAGATTGGACAACAACTACGCCGAATTTTGTTGGTTCACACATCGCACCCGTGGTGTCCGTCGCGGAGGTGCGGCAGCCGTGGATTTGGCTTTTGTCGCTGCTGGTCGGCTGGATGGATATTGGGAACGNGGTTTGGCTCCCTGGGATCTTGCTGCGGGAGTGGCCTTGGTGGAGTTAGCGGGAGGAGAGGTCAGTGGCTATCGAGGCGATCCATTCGAGCTTTCTTCCGGGCGTGTCTTGGCCTGTGCACCCGCCCTTCATCAGGTCATGGTGGATGAACTCGCCAAGGTCTCGCCCCTCGTTGGCTCCTGTTTTGGGGCCCCAGAAATCACGGCCATGGGATCCTGAGTCGACGCCGAGACGACACTTCCGCATATGGCGCTGCAACCTGCAGCTGGCGCAAGGGATCTGAATCCAGGCCAGGTCGAGAGCAATCGCAAATTAAGTGAAAGGCTTGCTGCCGTTTACCGCCTTTGGGGTTACGACGAAGTGTCGCCCCCTCGGGTGGAACGGTTGGACACCCTGATGGCTGGTGGTGCCATTGGCAGCGGTGCGATCGTTCGTCTCGTGGCTGATGAACCACTGGGATTGAGGCCAGAAATGACCGCCTCCATCGCCCGCGCCGCCTGCACTCGTTTGGCATCGCGTCCGCGCCCACTCAGGCTCTGGGCTTCAGGCACCGTGTTCCAAAGTCGATCAGCTGACGAGGGAGGTCTCAACATTGAAGAGAACCTTCACAGCGGTGTGGAGTTGTTCGGTGAGCCAGGGATCGAAGCAGAAATGGAATTGTTGTCACTTCTGCTCGCCTCAGTGGAAACACTCGATCTTGAGGAGGAGCAGCGCCCTCATTTGTTGATTGGCCACACAGCACTGATGGATCTCGTGCTGGCGCAATTTGAGGGCGAAAGCAAAGAAGCCATCCGTTCAGCCCTGATTCGCTTTGATCGTCTTGAGATCGAGGCGATGGACCTGCCGCAGGCGGACAAAGATGCGTTACTCCAACTTCTGGACAGCCGTGGCACCCCTGAGAGTCAGCTGCAACAACTGCAAGAACGATTTGGTCAACAGGCCGTGTTTGCTGATTTAAAACGTCTTAGCGAATTGCTGACCCCACTAGCACGTGATCAGGGCGTGACGATTCAGCTCGACACCACGTTTCAGCCAGTCTTTGAGTTGTATACGGGACTTGTTTTTCAATTGGTGTGTCAAGGCAAAGCAGCACCGGTGGTCATTGCTCGCGGTGGAAGATATGACGACCTGGTCCACCGATGCGGTGCCAGAGGCTCATTGGCTGCAGGAGTGGGGTTCAGCTTGGCCATTGATCCAATTCGCGAATTGCTTGGCGAAGCATCAGGGGAGGCTCCCCCAGATGCGGCGGTGCTTGTCGCCTTTTCTGAGACTGCAAGCCTGGAATCAGCCCTTCAACGACAACGCAGTTGGCATCAAAAGGGGATCCGTGCCTCGATTGAACTTGTCCCCTGTGCTGATCGAGCCGCCGCTGAACGAGCGGCACAGAAGCGGGGAACCTCGATTCAGCTCGATTGGATCGATCCTTAAAATCAGCGTTGATGTGCTGTTCAGGGACATGCCCCACACCATTGTTAGTGATGTGTGCGAGGGAATCGCCGATTGCGTTGATGCCTGCCCTGTGGCCTGTATTGATCAAGGCGGTGGCAAGAACAGCAAAGGGACTGATTTCTACATGATCAATTTCGATACCTGCATTGACTGCGGCATCTGCCTGCAGGTCTGTCCAGTCGAGGGTGCCATCCTGGCCGAGGAGCGACCTGAGCTGCAGAAGTCACGCTGATTGGTCTAGAGGTACGGAGACCTNCCCCGCTGAAGCGCTTGAGAGAGTGCCGTGTCTCTCTCTATCGTCAGATTTTCAGACGAAATTATGTCGGTGATGGAGGAACAGGGTCAGATTCAGATCCACACCGAAAACATCTTTCCCATTATTAAAAAGGCCGTTTACTCCGGCCATGAGGTTTTTCTGCGCGAATTGGTCAGTAACGGCGTTGATGCCATCAACAAACGCCGAATGGCTGCTATGGCAGGAGATTGCAGCGAAGGTGATGAAGGAGTGATTCGTATCCGCGTGGATCGCGAAGCAAAGACGTTGACTATTTCCGATAATGGTATCGGAATGAATAGCGATGAAGTAAAGCGATATATCAATCAAGTAGCTTTTTCTAGTGCCGAAGATTTTTTAGAAAAATANAAGCAAGAAACAGATGCAATTATTGGACATTTTGGACTTGGTTTTTATTCCAGTTTTATGGTTGCCAGCGAAGTTGAATTGGTAACGCGTTCTGCACGTCCAGANAGCGAAGCAGTGCGCTGGCGTTGTGATGGTTCACCAAATTTTATTCTTAGCGCGGCAGAGCGGGAAGATCCAGGCACAGATATTATCCTTCATCTTATGGAAGATGAACTCGAGTATCTCGAGCCAGCAAGAATCCGCACACTAATTAATACCTACTGCGATTTTATGGCAGTTCCAGTTCAACTTGAGGGGGAGACTGTTAACAAACGAGAGGCTCCTTGGCGTAAAAGTGCTAGGGATCTCAGCGATCAAGATTATATCGATTTATACCATTACCTCTATCCCTTCCAAGGTGATCCTCTGCTTTGGGTTCATCTCAATACTGATTATCCCTATAATTTACAAGGCATCNTGTTCTTCCCAAAACAGAGTGGTCGTGCTGATTGGGAAAAAGGTGAGATCAAATTATATTGCAATCAAGTTTTTGTTAGTGATTCAATTAAAGAAGTGGTTCCTCGATATCTTCTCCCGCTTCGAGGCGTCATCGATTCTCCTGACATTCCCCTAAACGTTAGTCGTAGCGCACTTCAAACTGATCGACGTGTTCGTTCCATAGGCAATTTTGTTGCCAAGAAAGTGGCGGATCGTCTCCGTCGCCTCAAGGAAGATGACTCCACTGCTTATGCAGAAGCATGGGATGCGCTCGCTCCATTTGTGAAGATCGGTGCGATGGAGGACGAGAAGTTTGCAGACCAGATCACTGAACTGATTTTGTTTGGAACAACAACAGCATCAGATTCAGACTCAAACGATCCCATCAATGTTGGCGAAAGATCCTTCACCACACTTGAGGGTTACCGATCACGTTTACCAGCTGATCAGAGCAATCGAATTTTATACAGCACGGATGACGTCGCGCAGGCGGGTGCTTTGAACCTTTGGACATCTCAAGGCGCTGAAGTGCTCAAGCTAGAAACTGTGATTGATACTCAATTTATTCCATGGCTTGAACATCGTCATGACGACTTGAAGTTTCAGCGGGTTGATGCTGAGCTGGATGACAGTTTCAAAGACGAGCAAACAGAACTGGCTGATCAGGATGGTGCCACCCAATCAGAGACCTTGCGTAGTTTGTTGAAAGATTCATTGGCAAATGACAAAATCACGATTCAAGTCCAGGCGTTAAAAGCAGATAACGCTCCTCCGGCCATGATTCTTCTACCGGAACAAATGCGTCGACTCAACGACATGGGTGCGCTGATGGAACAGCGCCTGCCTGGATTGCCGGATCATCACGTTTTACTCGTGAATCGGCGCCATCCCCTTGTCGAGGGTTTGCTGAAATTGAAATCCGGCTCCGTACTGGTGGGAACAGCTGAGTCGTCGCCAACAGAGCAGTTGGCTCGAGACCTCTCTCGCCATTTGTATGACATGGCAAGGCTGGGCGTCGGNGGTCTAGAACCCAATGAGNTGGCAGGTTTTCAAACGCGCAGTGCCGAATTGATGGGTGCATTGATGCAACGCTCTCTCTGATCAGCGCTGCCGGTTTGTTAAAGTTGATGTTTGGTCCTGTTGTTCAGGCCAAACATCAACGTTGAAGGGTCTTTGTCATGTCTCGGGTGTGTCAGCTCACGGGTACTCGCGCCAACAACGGCATGGCCGTGAGCCATTCCCACATTCGGACTAAAAAGCTCCAGCAGGCCAATTTGCAACAGAGACGACTTTGGTGGGCTGAGGGCAAGCGTTGGGTGAATCTTCGCGTCACCACCAGGGCTCTCAAGACGATTCAGAAAAAGGGACTGGGTGTTTATGCGAAATCTCTAGGGATCAATCTCGCCAAACTTTGAAATTTTGACCGATGGAGAGGCGTGAGCTTCTGATCCGAGCAGGACTTTTGGTTGCTTCATTGGGTCTGTTACCTCAGCAAGCTCAGTCTCTGGGGGGCTTAGTTTTGAAAGATGGAGAAGCGGTTCCCAACTTTGATCTCCCTGGTACAAGCACATCAGAACCAAATCGTGACCAGTGGTCTTTAGATAGCTTTGCGAAACGTTGGCTTATACTTTACTTTTATCCTAGAGATTTTACTGGTGGTTGTACCCTTGAAGCACGGGGCTTTCAATCGCTTCACAATGAATTTCTAAAAAACAATTCTGAGGTCGTTGGAATTAGTGCAGATAGTGTTAATGATCATGAATCATTTTGTACAAGCGAGGGGCTTGATTTTCCTCTGCTTTCCGACCCAGATGGAACCATCAGTAAGGCCTATGGCTCCTGGATGGCTCCCTACTCCCTGCGCCACACCTATCTGATCGACCCAGAAGGGGTTCTACGTCAACGATGGACGGCTGTTCGCCCGCAGGGGCACGCCCAAGAGGTACTTGATCGCTTAATCAATCTGCAGAACAACACGTCTATTTGACAAATTCAGCCCAGTCGAGAAGGGTGGTTGGGTTTGAAACTTTGAGCGAGATGACGGTAGGCGAAGGACAAAGCTCATTCATCATTCTTTATCATCGCACCCCCTTCGACGAGGGCAGAGATGCAGCCGGCAATAGAATCTGGATTGATCAGAAAAGTCCCAACGGCATCATACCGNCATTAAGAAATCTTTTTCGNACCACCTCTGATGGGACCTGGATTGCTTGGAGGCGCGTTGATGAAACTGAAGAGGGTGACGATGAAAGAATTGAAATGGATAATCCAGCCAATTTTATCTTGAGGCGAATTCCGCTGAAAGACTCACAAATCTCTAGCTTTTACCACGTCACATCCAAAGAATGTTTTTGGCCAATTCTCCACACATTTCCAACGCATTTCAATCTCAACAACGCTGATTGGCGCATTTTTGAAGATGTGAATAGGCGTTTTGCGGAAGCTGCTTGTCGGGAAGCTGCCGAAGGAGCAACTGTCTGGGTGCATGANTACAACCTATGGCTCGCACCGGGCTATCTGCGTGAACGTCGCCCTGATCTAAAAATCGCATTCTTTCATCACACTCCATTTCCTAGTAACGACGTTTTTGCCATTCTTCCATGGCGTGAACAAATTCTGGAAAGCTTACTTTGCTGTGATGTGGTCGGCTTTCATATTCCCAGGTATACCGAAAATTTTGCACGAGCAGCGAGCACATTAGTTGGTGCTGAACGAGGACCAAAGCATCCCGTTGATAAAAAGTTCATCACTGTTGGTACGGCTCTATCAGAGTCAACAGTGACCAATTGGCTTCAACACAATGGACGTCATGTCCAGCTTTTAAGTTCCCCTGTTGGAACCTCACCCGATGTCATTCAGGAATTGTCTTGGAGTTCATCTGTTGAGAGTCATGGAGAGCTAATCGTTCAGGATACAAAAAAAGGAAGAAAGTTGATTCTTTCTGCTAGTCGAGTCGATTACACCAAAGGCAATGAAGAACTGTTATTGGCATTTGAGCGACTTTTGGAGCGTCGCCATGACCTGCATGGAGAAGTGGTGTTGATGCTGGCCTGCGTTGCTGCTGCAAGTGGAATGAAGATCTATGAGGACACCCAACGCTCGATTGAAGAAATGGCAGGACGCATCAATGGTCGTTTCAGCCTGATTGACTGGGTGCCAGTTCGTTTCTCAACTCGACGCATTCCTTATGAAGAAATGATTGCCTGGTTCTGCCATGCCGATGTTTGTTGGATCACACCACTACGAGATGGCCTCAATTTGGTCGCAAAAGAATATGCTGCTGCCAGACGCAATAGAGGCGGTGTTTTGGTTTTATCTGAATTTACCGGCGCCTCTGTTGTTCTAGATGGAGCCGTGCTGACCAATCCATATTCCAACCGAAGAATGGATGACGCGATCGAAACAGCACTCGAGATGTCAGAAGAAGAACAACGCGATCGGATGGGTCGCATGACCACTGCTGTCGAGCGTTACACCGTCAAAGANTGGGCTGAAGAACAGATGATGGGTTGTACTCAGCCAATCGCTTGATGAGACGGGTTGGACGATTTTTTGGAGGATTCTTAGCTGTTGCTCTTGTGATCAGTGCTGGTTTGGCCTGGTCGGCTGGCAAAGCTGCCGAAAAGATCAACATCTTGATGCCGGCTCCTTTTGCTGATGCGACAGCCACATTGGTCAAACAATTCAATCGCGACCACCGTGGCAAAATCCGGCTCACCGTCACTCGGGGCCCCCGAGAAACAGAATCGCTCTCCGATTTAGCGATTAGCAGTTTGTTGCTTGGGGCACCGCCCTTCGATGCACTGCTCATTGACGTGACCTGGCTTCCCAAATACGCCGAAGCCGGATGGTTAGAACCATTGGATGCCTGGTTTAATCCAACCGATCGCAAGTCACTCGTCCAAGGTGCTGGTTTGGGCAACAGCTACGCCAACCAGTTGTATCGCTGGCCGCTCGTCGCCGATGTCGGAATGCTGTATTGGCGAACTGACCTCATGCCTGAGGCTCCGAGCACACCAGAACAACTTGTTCAGATCAGCCGACAACTTCAACAATCAGGCAAGGTTGCTTATGGCTTCGTCTGGCAAGGGCGTCAATACGAAGGACTCAGTTGTGACTACCTGGAGGTGCTCAAAGGATTTGGTGGAGACTGGCTTGATCCCCAGACAGGACAACCAGCACTCGATACGCCCGAAGCCATCGCAGCAGCCCACTGGATGCATTCTTTGATCAGAGATGGAATCAGCCCCAAAGCCGTCACTAATTTCTCGGAACCAGAAAGTCTGCAGTCCTTTAAAGCTGGCGACAGTGCTTTTATGCGCAACTGGCCTTATGCCTGGGCTGAACTGCAGAAACAGGACAGTGCTGTACGGGGCAACGTTGGCGTGACAACCATGGTCGCTCTACCCGGTGAGCAAGGTCGAGCAACGCTCGGAAGCTGGGGACTGTCNTTGCTGCATCATTCCAAACATAAAGAGGCTGCTGTACAAGCGATTCGATATCTCACATCGGAAGCAGCCCAAAAAGAGAGATTTTTAAAAGATGGATATACCCCGACGAGTTCAAACCTATTTCATGATCCTGAGCTGATCGCTGTCTCTGCGGTGCTTCCGCAAATCCGTAAAGCTCTTTCCTTGGCGATTGAACGACCACCAACTCCTCTTTATGCCCAACTCAGTGATGTGCTGCAGCGTCGACTAAGTGCCGTGTTAACAAATGAACAATCTGTGGATCGAGCAATGGAACAAGCCCAGAGTAATAGTGATGTCATCCTGCAATCTGCTGGAGGTCATCGGTCATGATCATTCTTCTAACCGCTCCGGCATTACTGCTGATTGGTTTGATTTTTGGCTGGCCGATGTTGCGTTATGGTTGGCTTAGTTTTCATGCCGATTCTGTTCTTACTGGACTCGTTCCCGTGCCCAATGGCATTGCCAATTGGGTACGCCTGATTGCAGATAATCGCTTTTGGCAAGATGCCATGCAAACCGGAAGATTTGCATTGACGTCTGTAGCTCTTGAACTAATTTTTGCCCTACTTTTTGCCCTGCTACTTGATCAACGATGGAGAGGACGTGGNGTTGTGCGAGCCCTAAGTCTGCTTCCATGGGCCTTACCGACCACAATGATGGCTCTGGGATGGCGATGGATTTTCAATACACCTTACGGACCATTGGAACAATTAGCGAGTAGATTACATCTTCCAGCTCTTAATCTCCTTGCCGATCCGCACTCGGCTTGGCTTGCAACAGTTGCAGCAGATGTTTGGAAAACAACTCCTTTCATCATGCTGATCTTGTTAGCAGGTCTGCAGACGATTCCAGTTGATCTTTATGAGGCATTTCGCCTTGAAGGAGGACGGCCATTGCAAGCTTTGAAAAGCATTACATTGCCGCTTCTCGTTCCATATATTCTTCTAAGCCTTCTGTTTAGAATGGCACAAGCATTTGGTGTGTTTGACTTAATTCAAATTTTGACAGGTGGTGGACCTGCAAGCAGCACAGAAAGCATTGCTCTCTATGCCTACTTAAATGCCATGCGCTTTTTAGATTTTGGTTATAGCGCTACAGTAATGCTTGGGGGATTTTTAATGTTAACTGCTTTAATGATGATCGCAGCATTGTTGTTAAAAGCGAGCGGTACTCTCCAAGATCAATCATGAAACAACGTCAAATCTGGATTGTGTTGTTGCTGATCTGGTCATTAGCACCCATGGCTTGGCAAGTCTTGACATCCTTCAGCACAAACGATGCACTTGTGACAGTAGATGTTTCGTTCCAGCATCGTTGGACATTACAAAACTATCGCGAGCTCCTACAGGGAACGCCACCATTTTGGCGTTATTTACTCAATAGCACGATTGTTGCGGCGGAATCGACCCTCTTGACTCTGTTGCTCGCGCTTCCTGCCTCTTATGGNTTGGCAAGGTTACCAGCAATTTGGCGTAATACATCTCGTGTAGTCATTACGGCGGCAGCACTATTTCCCTACGTTCTTTTGTTTCTAGCTCTTTTAGAGCTAGCTCGTACTTTTCATCTTGGCAACAATTTACTTGCGATAGCTCTTCCTTATTCAGCACTATCGATGCCTTTGGCCCTTTTACTCCTCACCGCAGCGTTTGAAGGATTACCACGTGATTTAGAAGATGCTGCCCGCTTAGAAGGGATGACCCTGATGCAACGGCTGCGTTGGGTGTTGATTCCTCTCATCGCTCCAGCGACTGCGAGTACTGGCATCCTTGTGTTTTTGTTTGCCTGGAATGAGTATCCAATTGCCCTGACTTGGTTAAGCGACAGTCACTTATTAACNCTCCCGGTTGCCATGGCCAGAATTGCTGGTTCATCCATTTATGCCGTTCCATATGGAGCGTATGCTGCAGCCACAGTGCTTGGAGCGATTCCCTTATTGATGTTGGTCTTGATCTTCCAACGACAAATTGTTTCTGGACTGACCAATGGAGCTGTCAAAGGGTGAAGATTTGAGATGAATCTAATTTGGCAAAGATAACCAATATTTGAGTTGAAATCAAAATTAATTCATCTGCTAATAATTGCTAAAAATAAGATGAAATTGCCCGATTCATTAAAAGATAATCGTTAAGATTGCATCAGGCGACGATAAGCTTTTAATTGCAAAAATGCTCAATTTCATTCGATTATAGCGCCTTAAGCACCCATTGCGTTCAAGCATTGTTTGTAAAATTTAATACTTTTCTTCCTTGAATTCTAAACTTTATCTATTTTAATAATTGATTGCTTCACCGTTGCAGATGCCAATGGCTCATCAAAAGCGGTTAAAACAATTTTCGAACCAGCTTGATTTTGCCAAGAGAGCATTAGTCATTCGAGCTACTGCATCTTCGAGTTTGCTCTTTGATCGTGATAGTATTGCAACTATGATGCTATCATTGTTTTGTTTTTGTGTGGATCAAACAAAATGTCGCTCTAGTTGGATGATGATTTGAAAAGCATTTTGTTCATCAATTATCAGCTAACCTGATGATCTGACGTGACGTGCGCATCTAGGAATTTTCCTGTAATCATCAATTTTTCTTCTAGTCTCATTACACCTGTTAGAACCTGCTTGCTGCATTCGTTACTGTGTCAATTGACCATCTTTCACGTTCACCATTCACACACCCACTGATGCCCAACTCAAGCGAACCTCAGGGTTGTTCTAAGAGTCGGAAAAGGAGTGACCTCACATTTATCGAAGTGATCAAGCCATGACATTGGAATTGCAATCGATTGGACGGCGTCTTGGAGAACGTTGGATTTTAAGAGATTTGGATCTGACAGTGAATTCTGGCGAATGCGTCGCTCTACTTGGTGCGAGTGGATGTGGGAAAAGCACTGCTTTGCGCTTGATCGCTGGCCTAGATCAACCGGATCAAGGCCAGATTCTGATCAATGGTGAGTCGATGCAAGCGATACCGGCACGTGAGCGCCGAATCGGAATGGTCTTTCAGAGCTATGCATTGTTCCCCCATCTCACCATCTACAACAATCTTGAGCTTGGTTTGCGATTGCGGGGTATCTCCGCTGAACAACGACGGACACGCGTCAACACGATCTTGGAAGTCGTTCAATTGTCAGACCAAGCGGAACAACGGCCGTCCCAACTATCTGGCGGGCAACGCCAACGCGTAGCCCTTGCTCGGGCCCTACTGAGGGATCCATTGATCTTTTTATTAGACGAACCAATGAGTAACCTGGATGCTCAATTGCGTGAAGAACTTAGACCAGAGTTAAAGCGACTCATTTTAGATGGAACACAACCGGTGATCTATGTCACTCATGATCAACAAGAAGCAATGGCATTAGCGGATCGAATCGCTGTGATGCGTCATGGACGGAT